>NZ_JBIVXY010000004.1:0-154868 GCF_044769485.1 Kitasatospora sp. NPDC090308
CCCGACGACGGCACGGTTCACCATGATCGACACAACGAAGATCATGCCGTCCGAGGCAGCCATGTCCAACTCGCCGCAATCACGCACCAACTCGTAAGAGGCGGGAGTGCAGGTGCGGTCGCCGATATCGCCGAGCGGGAGGGTGGCCCGGGCGGTGGCGCCGGTGCGGTCGAGCGTCGTCAAGGTGACGTCGCCCTTCGTGTAGGTCGGGAACCAGAGCGCGTACAGGGTCCGGGCGCCGTCCGCGAGGGTGCCGATCCGGCGGACCGTCAGGGGGGTGTCGCCGCAGGCCGCGGAGGTCACCTCCTGGTGGTCGGCGCCGATCAGGCGGACCCAGCCGTCGGTGAAGAAGGTGTCGAGCATCGTGACCCCTGCGGGGGAGGCGAGCGGCGGGTCCAGCGGATGGTCGGCGCAGCCCCGTACCCGGACCGAGACCTGGTGGACCTCCGCGAAGCACTGCCGCTGGTCCGGGGTCTCCCAGACGTAGGCGGCGCCGCCCGGCCACGCCTGCACCAGCATCAACGTCTGCGGGTCGGGAGCCTCGGCCTCTCCGGCCATCGCCGTCGTCAGCGCGGTGCGGGTGCGGCTGATCACCTCGTCCAGGCTCGCGGCGGAGGCGGACGGCGTCGCGGCCGTGGCGGCCGTGGCGGAGGACGGAGCGGGGACGGGGAGAACGGGTGACGCGCTCCCCGGTGAGCAGGCGGTCAGGACGGCCAGCAGCGCAGCCGCCCCGAGGGCGTGATGAAGTCCCTGTCGCACGTGGCTCCCCCACAGCGTGCACCCCGACGCCGGGGCGGTGAGGGGGGGAGCATACCGCGCAGGCAGGTCCACTCGATCGGGAGTCACAGTTACCCACGCACTATGCAGCGCCGCACCCGCCGCACGCACGTGCCCCCGCCCGCAAGGGGCAAGGAGGCGCGGCGGGGCAGGGCCGGGGGGCCGGGGGGCGGGGGGCGGGAGCCGGGCAGAGTTCCGCGACAAACAGCCCGCCACGAAACCCCCAGCCAGCGCCCCAACCACAGACACCCGGAACAGGACCGGACCGCCAGGACAGGACCGGATCGCCCGACATCCGAGCAGCAGGCAGACCGGGCCTGCATCAGCCCCCTTTGACCGCCGTCTGGACAACTCCCTTGTCCGGCCCGGTTGTCCCGCCCGAATCACCTCGGCCAAGGGCCCTGTTCTCACGGTGTGCCCGTGCCCGACGCCATAGCCCCGGCAGGCGGGGCAGTACGGTGGCGTCCTCCGGCGCGGCCAGGTGCGGGCCCGCTGGGCGGCGTGTCCAGGAGAAACGCATCCGCCGGTCGGCTCCGCCAGCCCTCAGCACGGCCTGTCCATCGACACAAGCGTGTGCTGCTGGAGCTGTCCATTGCGCGCTGGGCACGGCAGCGAGGGCGGGCAGCAGGTTGAGGAGCCGTCCTCGCCGTTGCAGCTCCGGGGCCCTACGGGTGCACCAGTCGGTGCAGAAGCGGTCGGAGCGGCTGGCGGCGGTCGACGGCATTTCTTGGGCACATACCCGGCAGTGGCCTGCCGGGCAGGAGGTCGCCAAACTCTCCAGGAGCTGGCCTACCCGGTCCCCCTCGCGCTCCTCCAGGGGTTCCTGATCGGCGATGAACCCTGCCCGCAGTGCGGGGGCTGCTCATGCCCTGACCTGTACTGCGCGTGCACTGGGCCGGGCGCGCCGGATGAACTGGACACCCTCGGCTCGCTGTGACGACGCCCCGGGCAGCGGCGAGCTGCCGGCCCCCGGGGCGTCGCGCCGCCGCAGTTCAGCGGGTGGCAGGGGCGGGGCGGTTCAGCAGGGTGGGGCCGACGCCGACCCAGCGCGGCACGGGCCGGTCGTGCGGTGCCCGGCCGGCGAGGTAGGCGGCCAGGCCGATGATCTGGCGGAGCTTGTCGCGCTCGTCCTGGGGGGGGCGCGGTCGCCGCGGTAGAACGAAGTGGGGCTGCCTGTTGCTGTCACGGGACGTCAACGACCGGTCTTGTGTTGCGACGATCGCTGGAATCCGCCTCTCACCGCCCGGCCCACCACGGTACGCCGTCGGCGGCCGGTGTCGGGAGCCGCACCGGAGGCCCGCAGCCGTACCGACGGCAGCGGGCCCCGGAGCGCCACGGGATCAAGGGATCAGCCGCAGTGGGAGTCGAAGCCGCCACTGACGTTCTCCCCGATCCCGCCCTCCCAGTCGATGCAGGAGTTGGGTGCGTAGAGGTACACCGGGCCGGCGTACGTCGTGTAGTAGTTCTCGTCCAGGACCGCCCACTTGGAGGCACCGGCCTTCTTCAGCCCGGCGAGCATCTGCAGGGCGGGGCCCGGGTTGTTGCGGATCGTCACCACGCAGTTCTTGCCGGTGGAGCTGCTGTAGGTCAGCCAGACCGTGCCGCCGGAGTTGAGGTCCCGGTGGTCGATGGTGCTGTAGCCCGATCCACAGACCCCGTTGTACGAGGCCGCCTGGGCGGTCGCCGGTACGGCTGTCGCGATGCCGCCGGCCACCAGGGCCAGCACTCCGGCCCGGGCGACGGTTCGCTTGCTTCGCTGGTGCATGCGGTGCTGCGCTCCACTCTCGTACGGCCGCCGGGCGGCTGCCCGGACGGGAGTTCGAGAGCGTAGGCGACGGCGGTAGCGGCCGCGTATCGCCCACCGGGCGAAGGCGGGCTGCCGGAACAGCCGGTCCCCGCCGGTGGCCATCCGGTGGGTGCCGCTGTGGCGGTTGACCCAGTCGAGGCGGCGCTTCCGCCGGGTCCGCCGGCCACCGCGCGGCCGAGCAGCTCCTGCTGCTGCGCGAGGCGGCGGTGCCGGTGCCGGTGCTCACCGTGGCGGTGGAGCTGCTCACCCTGCTGGCCGACAGCGAGGACCCGGTGACCCGGGAAGCGGCGGTGGCGACGGCGGCCCGGCTGCGCGTGGCCGTCGAACAGGGCGGCGCCGACCCGGGCCGCTGAGGCGGGTCAGGTCCGGGTCGGTCTTGGCGCAGGGCCAGGGCCAGGGCCAGGGAGATGCTGCAGGCGGCGCGGCGGGCGGTGGCGTGCCGGACCGGGACGTCATGGGCGTCGACCAGGTAGGTGGGCGGGGCGTCGAGGCCGACGAACGCGACCCAGCCGCCGTGGCGCTCGGCGCTGATGACGCTCCCCGAAAACGGCCACCCGTGCTACAGGGTTGGCCAGACCTGTTCACCTTGATTCCCCACGGGGGTTGCCCGGACCGGACGAACGCCACAACCCCCATGGAACGCGCCGGCCGTCTACTGCATGACCTCCAGGTGCGGGTGATCGAAGGAGGCGGGGCAGTAGTAGAGCTGCATGTCGTAGCTCCGTCCGATCACGATGCCGATGTCCTCGGCGGAGTCCCGCTCCTCGACCGGATCCCAGCCGCTGCCGTCCAGGGCACCTGAACTGATCGTCAGCAGCGGCCTCATGGCGCACTCGCAGGTCGTGCACCGCATGACTGACGGATCGCTGAAACTCCACGGGCCCCAGCCGCCCACCTTCCACCCCGGGGCGACGGACAGCTCGTACTGGTAGTAGGCCCGGGCCTCCTCTTCGTACAGGTACCTCGGGTCAGTGCCGGTGAACTGCTCTTCGCCCCAATCCCCCACATGCTGCGCGAGGTCCGGTTCCAGCTCCAGCAGAGCCGGGTACTCGGTCACCACCTCGGGGTGCAGTACGCACGGCTCGGGCAGGTAGTCGCCGCGCCTCGACGCGTCCGCGGGCTGCGGCGGCTCCGCCAGCAGCGCGCCCGCCGCGGCAGAGGCGCGCCACACCACCCGGGCAGCTGGCATCCAGTTCGGGTCGTGCTCCAGCGGACACCACAGCACCTGCAGCAGGTCCGAATCCGCAGAGCACGGCAGCCCGGGGATGTCTCTTGCGTAGAGCTGGGCCACCGGCAGCAGGGCATTCGGCTCCTGGCTCCACGGATGACCCACGTACGTCGCATCGAGCGCCTCTTGCTCCTGCACGGTGGGACTCCCGCCCGCCCAGTTCGTCCTGTGGAGCTCGCGGCGACGCCGGACGTCCGCCGGTGACACCGGCAGGTCGTCCTCCGGGTGCGGGCCCCCACAGGCCGGCCACGGCTCGTCGGCGGGCCACAGGAGCGGGCCGCCGACCGAACTGTCGCGAACGGCCGGCACGCCCAGCCGAGGGTGCAGGCGGACTGCCTGCCGGGCCAGCAGCGCCAGTTCCGGGAAGACCGCAGCGATGTCCATGCGGCGCGGCGGGGTGGTACGGGCCATTGAGACCGTCCTTCGACGGAGCAGGAGACAGACGAGCGGACCGTAACCGCTGCCACCGTCAACCACAGCTCCCGGGATCCGCGCCACAGCAGCAGACCGCGGATGCGGCCAGGGGCTGGGCCCTGCATGCCCAACGCCCGTCGCTCCTCAGCCTCCTCAGATGCTTGAACGACCAACGATCTGAGGAACGGGAGCAAGGGCGGGGGAAATCCCGAATCCCCATCACGCGCTGGAGCAGGCAGCCGAGACCGGGCGGCAGGCCGCCGCCTGGGTACGGGAACTGGCAGGACGGCAGACCGAGCCGGGCCACACGCAAGCCTGCTGAACGCCGCCGAGGCGATCGAGACGGCCACGTCGACGGCGATCGTGCCCGGCGGGGACGGGGAAGCCCTGGACGGGCTGCACCGCACCTGGCTGTCGTCGGGAGAGGTGATCGGCCCGACCCACAACCACGACTACGACCGCGGCGAAGGGGAAGGCCGGCAGACGCTGCCGGAACTCACCGACGCCGAGAAGGTCACGGTGGTAACGGTGTGCGTGCTGGCCGCCGCCATGCCCGGCACCGTCCTCGGCTACTGCCCACCCGAACTCGACACCCTCACCCACACCCTGGAGGCCGCCATCCGCACCGCACCAGGAAACTGACCCACCGACCCACCCGAGGCGCGGGACTCAGGCCAGGACCTGCGCCAGGACCTTCGGCGCCGGAGACGGGTAGCCGGCCCCGTTCGCGCCGACCCGCCCGCCTCGGCCCGAACGGCGGTGGCGGTGGACAGGTCCGGCAGGTGCCGGGCCTGCTCGATGAACAGGCCCGGCAGACACCGCTTTTCCCCTGGACAACGCCGCGAACCCCCTGGTCAGACGCCGGGCCGACGCCCTGTTCGCCATGCTCCGCGATGGGACTTTCCACGAGTCGAAGCCGGCTACGGCGGTCAGCTGAACTGCGGATCCGCCAACAGAACCACGCGATCAGCCTCGACATCGAACGCTAGGACTGGGTGAAGTAGATCCGACTCGGGAGTCAACGTCACCGGCTTGCCGAGCCGCCGCCCGATCGCCCGCAGCAGACGACACAGCAGATTGACGCCGTCCTGGCCCTGCAACTCCCGCAGGTCAACGTCGAAGTCGATGGAGCTGGCCTCATACGCCCGGAAGATCGCCAGGAATCCGGGGGCGGGCCAGACCCTCAACAACGCGTCGCTGTTCCGGCTGCGGCCCAGCATGTCCACAGCTCGTGGCAGCCGGACCAAGGCACCGTCCTCGGAGTACTCGCACGACCACCCCTTCGACCGCACCAAATCCAGTACTGCCTGCCAGTCCTCGACCGAGGTGTCTGCGACACACGCATCCGGCAGCGACCCCATCAGGTCAGGGTCGAAGAAGTCCCTGACGTCGTCCCACAGCAGATCTGGCATCTCGCCATGCTGCCTGGCCACCCCACCCAAATGCAGCCCGATTTCCTTGACGAACCCCGTAGAGGTACCCCCCAACAGCAGGGCGGCTTGTGGTGCCCCTCCGGTTCCGTCACGGTGTGACAGTGAACCTCTTTCATCCTGTCTCTGCAGGGTGAACTGCCTGGTCAGCGGGCGGCAGTGACGCAGCAGGGCCCCTCGTCGTTGCCGTGGTGATCTCACTCATCACGTCGCCGCCGAGGGGCCCTGTTGGTCTCGTGTCCTCCCATGCTCGATGTCCCGTACGAACTGGTCGAGCACGTCTCATGGCCGATCCGTACCCGAAGGTGTGAACTCGGATCGCGCTGGCGGAAGTCGAGCTGCTTCAAACAGACACTGCTGGTCCTGGCCCACCTGCGGAAGAACGAGACGTTCGCACGGATCGCCGCCGGGTTCGGGGTGTCGGAGGTGACGGCCTGGCGGTACGTGGACGAGACTGTGGAGGTCCTGGCCGGATGGACGCCGGGCCTGCGCGAGGCCCTGGCGGGACTGGGCGAGGACGACTTCGTGATCGTGGACGGCACGCTGATCCCGACCAGCCGGGCCAAGGCGGACGAGCCGTACTGCTCGCAAAAGCACCGCAAGCACGGGATGGACGTGCAGGTCGCCGCAGCCCCGGACGGCACACCCCTGTGGTTCTCCCGCGCCCTGCCAGGCCCCACCCACGACCTCACCGCGGCCCGCGCCCACGGCACCGTCCAGGCATGCCTGACCCGCGAGATCCTCGTCCTCGCCGACCGGGCCCACCGAGACTCCGGCGCCACCGTCCACACCCCCTACTACAGCCACCACGAACTACCCGAGCACTACCAGCAGCACAACCGCGACCACGCCCGACTCCGAGCAGCCGGCGAACGGGCCTTCGCCCAGCTGGAGACCTTCCAGGTCTTCAGCTGGGCGCGCTGCTCGACCAACTGCATCAGCCGACTGATCGCCGCCGGCCACACTCTCATGATCCACAGCGCCACGACCAGCGAAAACTCAGGATGAAAGAGACTCAGTGCAGCTCACATGAGCCGGCGTGTCAAACAGCGAGTGCGTGGGTCAGCGGCCCGGGAACGGTCCGCGGCCTTGGCCGTGGTCAGCCTGTTGCCGAGCGCGATCTTTCGCGCAGGCCGCCGATCTCGGCAGAGGTTGTCTGACTGAGTTGCTCCGCCGCCGAACGGAGCGCGGTCTCCCAAGCCTGGTAGGCGTCAGGACGCTCGTTCGAGATGAACTCGACGTAGTACTCATCGCCCACAGCTTGAAGGAACTCGAGCTCAGGACCGGTCTGCGCTTCGGTCAGGCGATGCCAGATATTGGCCGCCACCTCGCGGGGCGTCCCGGTGCCGGCCGCTAGCTGGCCTGCCAGGTGGTGGAGATAGCACCGTTCGGCGCTCTCCCAATCGGGGACGCCGGTCCCCAGCTCGCCCATCGCCTGCCGGAACAGTCCTCTGATTTCGACGGCGTCGTCGCGGCGGGCACGTCCCGCCAGGTCACGCAGTGCGGGAGAGTCAAAGCCGACGGCCAGCAACCGAGCGGCCTCCATCGGCAGGTCCTCGGTCAGAACAAGACCGACGACGTACCGCCACGCGACTGCGAACACCTGATCCATGCTCGACATCCTGCCGAATGCACAGTGCCCGCCGCGAACTATTTCAGTGCTGGCGGCTGGAGGATGCACTCAAGGAAACGCTCCTCACAGCAGTGGAGTCGGCCAACCGTCTCCACCGTCTCCGAGGCCTGGGGAACGGCGTCTTCCACGACTGAGCGGCGTTCACGGCGAATTCCACGAGCGCGTTGCCATGGACGACGATCGGCAGGTCCTGTTTCTTCTCGTTGCGGCTGACGGCTGACCACGCGATCGACCCGGGCAGCTTCACGGCCAGGTGAGGATACGGGTCCGAAGCAGTCGGAGCGTCTGTGCCTCAGTCCTGTGGGGCCGGGGTGCCGCCGGCCGGCGGCGGGGGGTTGTGGCCGGAGTCGGGCTGCTGGAGGCGCAGTTCGAGGCGGCGCAGTTTCTGCTGCCGACGGCGGTCGGCGATGTACATCGCCGGTATCCAGGCCAGGACGAACGCCGAGGAAATGATCCCGACGGCCGTGCCGTGCCTGAGCCACATGGATACGGCGTTCCAGATCATGACCGCGCCCACAACGAGCCACGACCACCGGGCCAGGTGCCGGCGCTTGCGGTTTTGCCGGATGACGGTGCGCAGGGCGTTTTGCTGGGCGGGGTCCTGGGGGATGCGCTCGTCCTTGATGGCGCCTCCCAGCTCGTTCAGTTCCGCCAGGCCGCTCAGCCCCAGCTTGCGGGCACTGCGCCACTGGACCCAGCGGGTGAGTCCGACGGTCATCAGGGCCCACAGGGCCCCCGCGACGATCGCCGGCCACCACGGCCCTCCGGTCGACACGTGCAGGAACACCGCGAAGAGAGCAGCCAACACCGCCCCCACCGCCCAGAGCATCCAGATGCGCTTGCCCACCGCGAGGCGGCCCTGTCCCGCTGTATACGCCATACCGGCCGCCTGCCCGTCGACCTCCCTCCAAATCTCCATCATGAGAAGGGAGTTGACACAATGCCGGTCCGAGTGGCGCGAAGCCGCGGCTGGGGGCCGCCGGTCACACGAAGCGGCTGGAAGGCTGGAAGTCGTACGGGGAGGCGGGGAAGGGGTCGGAGAGGATCTCAGAGCGGATCTCGCCGGTCAGGACCGTGACGAGGAAGCGGGGGAAGGTGAGGTCGACGTGCTCCCACCGGGAGCTGCGGGCCTCGTTGACCACGACCGTCCACTCGCCGGGGTCCTGGTCGGGCAGGGCGAGCCAGTACAGGAACTCCTCGTTGTCGGTGGACGCCCACGGGATGAGTCGGGCACCGGCTTCGTCGAGTTCGGACAGCTCGGTCTCCCCGCCGCCCCAGAGCTGCTCGTTGGCCTCGGCGCGCTCCTCGGTCGCCGCGATGAAGTCGTAGAACGCGTTCACGCAGTCGGGATCCAGGACCCGCAGGTAGCCGTTGACGTAGCCGCCGCCGAAGGTGTCGATGAAGGCCTTGTAGTCGACGGGTGGATCGGCACCGAGCCGCTCGCGCACAGCCCCACTCCTTGGCCCGGACGCCGCCGGGGCGGGGCAGCAGACCGAAGAGAGCATCGAGTGCGTCTTCCACGGGGCGTCACCTCCACTCGTCGCAGACGACGAGGCTACCGGCACCGGCCCTGCGGCCAAGGCGGGGCGAACCATGCGGGCCCGCCCTGGCGGACTGGAAGGCCGTCGTGCCGAGGCAGGCACGACAAGGTGCTGCCGGCACTGCCCACCACACCCTTTCAGCGCCCGTTTCGCACCCGTTAGATGGTGATGCCGATCGCCACCACGGCGAGCACACCGGCGCAGATCCCGACGCCGGGTCCGAGGTCGGTGGTTCCGGCACCGCCGGCCAGCAGAAGAGTCACGCTGGACCCCTACCCGCAATGGGGAGGACCCCACTGGAACGAGGGGCCGGCCTGTCCACTGCGCAAGGGAGCGGCCCGGGTGCGGGCCCCCTGGCGGCGGGTTGTGGTCAGGTCGAGGTGGTGCGGGCGATGGCTTCTCGACGTCGAGCTGGTCGGCGAAGTCAGCGAGGGCGGATCCGAGCGGGTCGACGGTGTCCGGGTCGAGGTCGGCGTGGCCTTCTCCGGCCCAGCCGCCCCAGATCCGGGAGAAGGAGCGCAGCATGGCGCTCACGTCGGCGACGGCCAGGTGCCGGGTGCCGGGTGCCGTCCACCCAGGCTTCCCGGCTCACCTGGCGGTGATCGTAGCCCGTGGCGGACACGGGGGCGAGGGGCCGTGCGGGCGGCCGCCCGGCCGCTTCGGCCGCAAAGGGCCTGTCAAGGAGCCGTAAGAGTCGTATAAAATCGCTCGTGGTGTGCCGGGAAGCCTGGTCGGCGAGCAAGGGGACAACCCTCTTGTTCCTCAGCCGGTCCGGGGGTTCCCTGTATGGTGCTCATCGCTGTTTTCGGGGTCGCGCTGCTCGTCGCGATCCTGCTGTCGGGCCTGGCCGCCCGCACCGTCCCTTTCCACCTCGCTGCTGTTCCTCGCCTCGGGCGCCCTGGTCGGCGACGGATTCCTCGGCCTGATCCACGTCACCCCGAACAGCCGGATCGTCGCGTCGACCGCGGACCTGGCGCTGTTCACGGTGCTGTTCACCGACGGCATGCACGTCACCTTCCCCTGGCTGCGCGCCGCCTGGCGCGACCCCGCCCGCGTACTGAGCCTGGGGATGCCACTGGCGTTCGCCGGGATGGCGCTGTGGCGCACCAGTCCGCTCGGCGCCGTCATGCTGTTGCTGGTCGCCTCCGCCGTCCTGTCCGGCGTCGTCGACAACATCCCCTACGTCGCCAGCATGGCCCCCATCACCGCCGACCTCCCCCACACCGTCGGCCAGCCCTACGGCACGGTCCTGCGGTGGACTCTGGCCCCGGGTGCCGACCTCGGCGGCAACGCCACCGCCATCGGCGCCACCGCCAACGTCGTCGTCCTCGGCATCGCCGACGCAACCGGCAACCCATCAGCTTTGGGACCTTCACCCGTTACGGCATCCCGTCACCGCCGCCACCATCGCCGTCTCCGCCCTCCACTCGTGGCTGCGCTACTTCGCCCTCGCCTGACCACCTCCACAACCTCGCACCCCACCGAACAGGACGCCCGTGACCGCCTCCGCCGAACCACCGGCCGCCGACGACAGCCACTCCACCGGGAGCCTGGTCCTGACCGTGCTCATCCGCCAGGCCGCCACCCTGCTGCTGTGGGGCGCGATCGCCCTCGCCGCCTGGCCGCTGGGCATCTCACCCGGCTACCCGCCCGTCGCTGCCGCCACCATGCTGATCGCCGGCCGACCCGTCTTCGCCCGCTACCGCACCGCACCCCCACGCCGACGCACCGCCGCCCTCCTCGCCGCGGCCGTCCTGATCGGCACCGGCCTGCTCGCCTGCGCCGCCACCGACCTGCTCCTGCCCGACCACCTGCACTCCGAAGACCTCGACCTGCTCATCGCCACCCTCGCCGGCACCCCCGCTGCCGTCGCCGTCTTCTCTCGCGCCTGCGGCCGCCACAGGACTGCCGTCGGCTGAACCACCCGCCCGCGCCACTACCCCGGCCCCGCCCGGCCCAAGGAAGAACCCTTGATCTCCCTGCCTCCCATACCTCTCCCCGCCGTTCGGCCCCGCGGCTGGTGGCACCACACCTGGACCCTCACCGCCGCCGTGGTCGGCACCGCCCTGCTCGCCGCCGCCCTCGCCTGCGGGATCGTCGTCCCCTTCAGCGTCGCCGAGGAACGCGCCTACCGAGCAGCCGCACCGTGCCCCGCCGACGCCGCACCCGATGCCGACTGCCTGTACCCCCTTACCGCCCGCGTCCGCGGCACCCACATCGACACCCGCCCCAAACAGCAGCAGTTCACCCTGCGCCTCGACGGCCCCCCACCGGTCCCCGCCGAACTCGACTTCCCCGGCCAGGATCCGCTCCTGCGCCACCTGCTGCCCGGCGAGCAGGTCACCGTCACCCACTGGCACGAGTACACCGTCGCCGTCACCCGCGGCACCACCACCCAGACCAGCAGCAACACCCCCATCGACGAACCCGAACTCATCACCGGCCTCGCACTCATCCTGCTCACCCTCGGCACCTACACCCTCAACGCCTCCGTCCTCGCCCGCCGCCCCCGCCCCCGCCCCGCAGGAGCCGGTCTACCATCCGTCCTCGCCGACCGCGCCAAAGCCGCGCTCACCGCCGCCGTCTGGACCCTGCCCGCCGGACTCCTCGCCGCCACCTGGGGCGGCCCGCCCCTCATGCTCCTCGCCTGGGCCACCATCCTCCCCGTCCTCCGCTGGTGGCTGCGCCATCGGGCTCGACGCACCCCGCCAGCCTTCCGGTAGCCCGAACAGCGACATCCCACCTGCTGGATCAGCTGGCGAAAGGCCCGGGTTCAGCGAATTTCAACACGCTGAACTTGACAGGAAATGACCATGGACGCGGTGGACGACGCTGACGCGGTCGCCGGTGTCGGCGGCCGGGTCGGTGCGGGCGGTGTAGCCGTCGACCTCGGGATCGGCACCACCGGGACGGGGCTGCCGAGGCGCAGGTGGACGGCGAGGCGCTCGAATCAGCTTCCCGACGGCGTCCAGTTCGCCGGGGCGCAACGCGGAGAGGGCGTGCTCGGCGGCGTCGGAAAGGAAGACGGGCAGCGGGACCGTCCACTACTGGTCGGGTTGGCCGCGTTGGTCGGTCACCGGTCGCCGCCCGCGGCGCGCAGGCAGGCGAACACGTCGGCGGCCGGACTCCAGTGCTGGCCGCCGAGGGACACGGCCAGCGAGTCCATGGCCTCCGGGGTGGTGCGCAGGAGCAGGCGGTGGCGGTAGGTGCCGGCGACCTCGGTGACGGCGGCGAGGTCGCCGAGCGGGGAGGCGTCGAGGGCGGCGGCCAGGTCCCGCTCGAAGGCCTCGCGGTCACCGGGCAGGCCGTACCTACTGAGGGCGGTGCGGAGTTCGTGCAAGGTGGCCGGCCGGGGCGCAGCCACGGCCTGGTGGTCCGGCTGTGTGCTCACCTGGTCCTCCTCGGTGGTGGTGGCGGGCGCCGCCGGGGCGGGTGCCTGCGGGGTCGACGGTAGCGGTCGGTGGGCGGGTGGTGTGGCGGGTGGTGTGGCGGTCCAACTCACGCGGCGCCGCGTGCGGCGCCAGGACTGTGCGGCGGGCGGGGGGCAGCGGGAGGGCTCCGGCGCGGGCGCGCAGGAGGGCAGCACGGTGCCGTTCGCGCTGCTGGCGGGCATAGGTGACGGCAGCGGTGATCTGCGGGTCCTCGTCGACCGGCAGCCAGTTGGTGCCCTCCGACTCGCACAGGCGGTTGTGGTGGCGGCGCAGGATCTCCTCGCGCTCGGCCGCAGCTTCCTCGGTGGCAGCCGAGCGGTCGGCGGTGAACTCAGTCATCTGCTGGCGTAGTTGTCGGTAGACGCCGCTGTCGGCCCGAAACCGGCCGACCCCGGCCTGCGGCATCGGCCGGATGCCACGGTCCTTTGCCCGTCCCGGGCCGGGTGCGGGCCGCTCCGTCAGAAGGCGATGACGGCGCTGATGCGCTTGCCACCGCCGGGCAGCAGGCAGACGTCCACGGCGGCGCACAGCTTGAGGACCAGGGCCCAACCGCGCCCTCCCCAGCGGACCATGTCCTCCAAGGCCCCCGTGTCAGCGCGCGGCAGGCGCACGTCGTCATCCTCCACGCTGATACACAGCCCCCGGGCCGAGCGCCCCGCTCCCGTTGCGGGGCCGACGGCCGGGGCGGGAGGGTGTGGGGCCGTGCCGGCGTGCGGGCCGGCGCCCTCCAGACGTGCGCTGAAACCGGTGACGCCACCGGCGTGCCGGTTGGCGTTGGTCACCAACTCCGTCGCCACCAGGTGCGCGTCGACCTCCACCCCCGTCACCGTCCCCGCGTTCCGCAGCAACCGGCTGACCGCCGCGCGCGCCTGCGCGGCGCTACGCACCAGCGGTACCCACACGTCCAGTTCCCCGGCCGGGTCCGGCACGCCGCCGCATCCGACGCGGCCGTCGGTGTCCGGACCGTCGCTGCCCGAACCACCGGTGTCCGAACCACCGGTGTCCGGGCGGCCGGCGTCGGGCGGGCGGGCTTCCAGCCGGTGGGGTGCGGGGTGCGGCGGGGCCGGGCGGAGCGAGAGCGGGTAGTCAGGCATGGGAGCGGCCTTCGTTCGGTGAACTCCTGGAACAAACGGGGCAAAAGGAAGGAAAAAGGAGCTGCTATGTGTCGGCTGCCCCCGCCCGGGAAGGTCACACCACCCGCCGTCCGTACGCCGACACCTCGCGGTTCGTCCGGGTCACAGCGCTCCCCCGCCGCCGGCGGCATCCGGGTGCGAGCTGTCCACGCGGTTCACGGATCGGAGGGGAACCGTCCCCTTCACGGGCACCCGCCGTCCCTCGGCTTCGCCGGACCAGCGCCTAACGCCCAAGTCCGCTGCGAGAGCACCTGCAGCGGTTCCGGAGGAACCGGCAGCCCTTCGGTCAGCGTGGCCGGGGGCCCGGTGGGCGGGGTGGGGCCTGGAGGTCGCGCTGGTTCAGGACGCGGAGACAGCCCCACCCCGCCGCGAAGACGCCTAACCCGTAACCGGCCGGCCCACACACCCCCGATCCCACCCGTGCGGAGCACGGCGGCAACACCACGGCGACCGAAGTGACGGCCGCGGCGCGGAAGGTGAGGACGCACGGAAGCGGGGCCCGCGCATCAGCGCAGGCCCCGCCCGGAATCCGCGGTCCTCGGTAGTGCCGACTACCAGCGGTACCAGCGGCCGCGGCTGCCACCGGCGTTGGTGCCGCGGGCGACGAAGCCCACCACCCACACCACCAGCACGATGATCGCCACCCACCAGAGGATCTTCACCGCGAACCCGGCGCCGAACAGGAGCAGAGCCAGCAGCAGGACGAGAAGAAGGGGAACCATGAAGACCTCCACGCAGTCTGTGTCGAACCGCCGTGTGCCCCCGGGCCGGCCGAATATTCACACGAATCAGCGCGGCCGGACCGGGCATGCGCTGGTCCCGACACCACGGTGGGGGCACCGGGTGCGAAGACCGCAGAGAGCCGGAACGAGGAGGACGCGATGAGTATGGGCGACAAGATCGAGAACATTGCCGACAAGGCCAAGGGCACCGTCAAGGAGACCACCGGCAAGGCGGTGGGCAACGAGCGCCTCGAGGCCGAGGGCAAGGCCGACCAGGCCAAGGGCGACCTCAAGCAGGCCGGCGAACACGTCAAGGACGCCTTCAAGGACTGAGCGCTCCGTCCGGTCAACGTGTGTGGGGCCCGCCCGGCCGTCGGGCGGGCCCCACACACGCATCCGGAAAGAACCGCGCACAACTGCGCGGACAGACAAGAGGGGAAAGCGTGGCAGCAAGAACCGCCGGTGCGGGCAGGAAGCAGCCGCGGGACGAGTACGCGGGGACGGGCGGGCAGGTGACCGGCCAGGAGCGTGACACGGTGCTGCCGGGCACCGCAGAGCCCCACACGGCGGGCCGGGCCGCCCTGGACGGGGAGGTCGCGGATCCGGGCGGCCGCAAGCCGGCCCGGAGGCGGTGGATCGCGGTCGCCGCCCGATGGCTGGTCCTGGCCGCCGCCCTCCTGGCCTCCGTCGCCTTCGCGGCCGCACTGGCCCGGATCACCCTGGTGCCCGAGCCCGGAGCGGTCGGCCACGTCCACGACAACCTGCGCCCCGGCAACTCGCTGCGCCACTACCTGCTGCACGCCGCCGTGCCGGACGCCCTACGGCAGGTGGGCGGGAACGTGCTGCTCGGCGCGCCGTTCGGACTGCTGCTGCCGGTGCTCTGGCCCAAGGCCCGCGGCCTGTTCCGGGTGCTGCTGGCCACCGCGGCGCTGATGCTGCTGGTCGAGGCGGTCCAGGGCGCGCTCCTCACCGGCCGAGCCTTCGACGTCGACGACATCATCCTCAACACCAGCGGTGCCGTCCTCGGCTACCTCCTCCTGGGACGCCGACTCGTCCGAGTGGTACGACGCGGCCGAACACCGCACGCCGCCGCCCCGCAGCGACCGGAACACCCCGCCGCCCCCCGCGGACACCAGGTCAGGCCGGACACCACCCCCGACCTGGCGCGGACCAACTGACGCCGCCTGGCAAACCGGCCCGTCCCACCTCCCGAACGGGAACGAAGGTCAGGCCATTGCCCACCATCCGCGTTCGCCCCGATCCGCGTGCAGGCGGTGGGCGGGAGCGGTGGAGTGGAACACGATCGGGCGGTGTTCGACCGTCCCGGGCCGTACAAGGGCCGCAGGCCGCTACGGTTCCGGTGGACCGGCCGGGCCACGGGACGAGGGAACACCGTCATAAGGCGCCACGAGCCGGGCGGGGAACGTCGGCACCGGCCCGGGCCCGGGGAGGCACGGCCACCGCGGCTGGGGCCTGGAGACCCCGTCGCAGCCGGGCGAGTGGCAGGCCGGCAGCCGACTGTTCGAGGAGGTCACCGGCGCGGCCTTCGACGCGTGCCTGTCGTGTCAGGACGTCGCGCTGACGCTGCTGGTCGAGGACGCGGTGACCACGGCCCGGCTGGTGGAGCCGGCATGCGGGGCGATCATCGAGCGGGCGGGCGAGGTGCCGTCGGCCCTGACCGACCCCGGCGCGCCCGGCCACGCCAGCGGGGCATTGCCTGGGCCGGACGCCGTCGGCGGCCGGTGCCGCTCGGCCTGGCCGTCGCCGTCGGCAACCGGGACCGCGGACGGAATGGGCGGCGTTGGCGGTCTTCGTTGAGCGGGAGGGGCACGTTCGGGTGTCGCGCGCACAAGGAGGAGGAGGTCGCGCTGGGTGCCTGGTTGAACAATCAGAAGGCTCGCCGGGACAAGTTGAGCGTGGAGCAGCTCGGGCAGTTGGAGGCTCTGGGCGTGGCTTGGTAGTCGGGGGCTTTGGCGGGCGTGCTGTTGGGGTTTCGTGGAGGGGCTGGGAGTCGTGTGAGATGTGGGCGGGAAGTCGCTGTCCGATGCGCCTCGGCGTGTTCTCGCGCCGGGCGGTGCCCGGAGGCCGGTCCCGGACGGGCGGGTGGTGGTGCCGTCGCTGATGATGTGGCCGGCAGGCTCATTCATCGTCGGGGGCGTTCATGCGGGCAGTCGAGTGTACGGGATGCTGGGTGGCGCGGGTTGGGGGGCGGTGGCGGTGTGCGGGGTTCAACTTGGGCTGGGTTCGCGTGGTGCTCCGAGGGGGGTTTGTGGGCGGATTCGCGGGAAGGGGTGTGGAGCCGTTCGTCGAGGTCGTCGCTGCCGATCTCGCCGGGCGGGTCGTGCTGTTCGGCGAGATCGGCGGCGCCACGGGCGACTGCGGGTTCGGCGGCGTCACCTCGTAGCTGACGTTGTCCCGGAAGGGGGTGAGAGCCGGCTTCGGCTTCAGCTGGTCGGCGGGGTTTCCGGTCGTGCGGATCGGCGAGGTTCTCGTTCGCGGTGCGCGGGTGGGGAGGGCTTGGTCGCTGTCGGTGGCCGGTGGCGGCGGCCTGTCGGTGGCTGCGGGGTTCAGTTGGTGAGCCTCGGGCCGTAGCGTGGATCAGTGGCCCAGTACCTCCTGCGCGGCCTGCGCCTGTGCCCGGATGGTTGCCTTGGCTCGGCTCATCGCCTCGGCGTCGGCCTCGATCGCCTGTTGCTGGTAGGCGCGGTCGACCGCGTACCAGACTCCCACCAGGTTGGTCTGCTTGCGGCAGGCGGCGTCCGCGGTGGCGACCTGTCGTTCCTGTTCCGAGGGCAGGTCGGTCGTCCACCAGCGTTCGTCGTTCATCGCCGCCAGTGGGTCCGGATAGTCGTGGCCACGTTCTTTCATGCAGCTCGACCAGTCGGCGAACACCGCCTGGGTGCGAGGGTCGCTCCGGGACTCGTCCAGGGTTGCCAGCTTGGCGCTGACGGCGGCGTTCACGTCCCCCACCTGGGCGTCCGGGGATCCGGCCAAGCGTTTGGCCGCTTCGCCGAAACAGCCGTGGTCGGGCACCTTGGCGCCGGCGACGACCTGCCCTCCGGGGCCGAACTTGGCGGTGGGGCTTCCGGAGCCGGTGGCCACCACCGTCATCTCCGGGGTCATCTTGCTGTCGGCGCCACCGGTGGCGCCGTCGGTGGCGGTGCGGGCCGCGGCGGCGGAGAGCCCGCCTTCCGGGTGGTAGCCCCATGCTGCCATCAGGGCGGGGTCCTGGCGCCCGTAGCGGCTGTCGATCCGGGTGGTGGGAGCGTCAGCGCTGCGCGTCGGCAGCTGCGCCTGCGGGGGCTTGTAGTCGAATCCGAAGCGTTGCATGCAGGTGGAGACCAGCAGTGCCTGGGCTTTCAGGACGTCGAGCTTCTGCTGGGGGTTCAGCAGGTAGGCGTCGAGGGGCAGCGGTTCGTCGTTGGCCGAGGTCAGGGCGGGTACGGCTGACACCGAGGGGGGTGGCGTGCTGTTGCCGTCGGGGGCCGGGGCCACGGCGGCCGTGCACGCGGTGAGCAGCAGCGGCAGGGCGGTCAGGAGGGCGGCGGCGGGGCGGCGGCGGCTGGGCACGGGCGTTGACTCTTCCGGATCGTGGGGCACGACGGGCGGGTGGGGGGCGGATGCGGTTCGGTGCGGTGGTTCCCGGCCGTTGTGGCGGGCCGGGAGCCACCGCACCGAGGGCGGCGGGGCGGCGGGGTGCCTACCAGCCGGCGCCCGGGGGGACGCGGCCCGAGGCGTTGTTGTTCTTCAGGTCGGAGTTCAGGTTCTGGAAGGTGACGTAGGGGTCGAAGACCTGGCACACCACGTCGCAGTTGTAGCCGCTGTTGTAGTAGATGGTGAACTGTGTGCTCAGCCAGCTGTCGATCGCTGCCGCGTTGTTCTTGACCTCGACGCCGGCGCCGGTGCTGCCGTTGTTGCCGGCCTTGAAGTACTTGCCCGCGTAGTTCGAGACGTCTGCGGTCTGGCGGTAGTAGGCGCCGAAGCCGTACGCGCTCGAGCTGTAGTACAGGCACACCTGGTGGGAGGTGCAGTCGGCGGTGTGGGCCGATGCCGGGGCTGCGGTGGCGAGGCCTCCGGCCAGGAGGCCGCCGGTCACGGCCATGGCCGCGACGAGTTTCTTGACGTGCATGTGGTTCCTTCCGTCGAGCCGCCGGAACATCCGACGTCCGCGTCGAGAGGCCGGTGGCCCTCTAGCGGTTTCATGCTGCGGGGAGGCGGTAGCGGCGCCGTATCGTGCGCGTGGCGGCGTCGGTGGGGCGCTGGCGGCGGTCGCCAGGCTCCATGTCGACGGTTGCCCGGCTCCATGTCGACGGTTGCCTCCTGCACGCCGTCGCCGCCGGCCGGTTCGTTTTCGCCGTGGTCGGCGCTGCCACGGCCGCCGTTACCGCGGGCCGGGTGTGGGGGGCTTCGGTGGACGAGGGCGGTGTCGCGGTGGCGGCCGTTTGGGGCCGCGGCTGCGGCTGCGGCTGCGGCGGGCCCGTACAGCCTGGTCGGTCGTGGACGGGCGGGCAGGGACTGCGGGCGTTCACGGCCGCCTGGTCGTGGGCGGGCAGGGACTGCGGGCGTTCACGGCCGCCTGGTCGTCGGCGTCCCCGATCCGGCCGTCGACCCCGGGCGTCAGGGCCCGGGTCCCGCGGCGACGTCTTCGGCAGTCTGCGGCGCGCAGGGCCGAGGGCGGGTGGCCGCAAGGCCTCCGGCACGGCGGCGTCACTGGAGGAGTGGCCCGACGCCCGGGCCACGGCTGGTGGGCCGACAGGGCGCCGGCGCCGTTCGGGCGCAGCCGCACCGGCCGGTGTCCGAGGGTGGCGGCCGGGTTGGTGCGGTGGCTGCGGCCGCCGGTGAGGCGGGCGGCGGGCGGCAGGTGCTGGGTGTCGCACGCCCGCGCCGTGCGAGACGCGCCGTCCGTGCGGAGCCGGGTCCGGGCAGGGCGCCCGTCCGCCGGCTTGGGCCGACGGGAGCGGCGAGCGGCGAGCGGCTGGTGTCACCCCGTGCCGGCACCCGGACCGGTCCCGCCGGGAATCAGCGGCGAAGGGCCCGTCCTGCGGCCGCATCGCATGCGGCGGCACCGGAGAACAGCCGGCCGGGACCCGGGGCCTACCGCGACCCCTGCGGAACGAGGAGGCGCCGAGATCCGGAAATGGCCAAATCCAAGCGGAATTGACTTGACGTCAGAAAATATTATCGATTCGCTGTCGAATCTACTTGCATCAAGGCGTTGACCTGCGAGAACGTGTGCGCTTCCGATCTTGGGTGATAATTTCATGGAGGTTTTCGGTGTCGGTGCTTCGAAGCTGGACGGTGGCGGTCGCCGCGGCCGCGGCACTGACGGGCTGTTCGGGCTCCTCGCCGAGCAGCAAGCAGGCTCCCGCCTCGCCGTCGGCACCGGGCAGTGCGCGGGAGGCGGCAGGACTGCTGGCGCTGATGGACACACCGCAGGCCCCGTTCTCCGCCACGTTGTCCGAGCGGGTGAGGGACACCAGCTCCGACGCGAGGATCAGTGGCGCCGTCAACGTGGCAGACATCCAGACGGGCGAGCTGTCCGTCGTCGGGCTGGACGGCGACGTCGTCACCACGGTGTACCTGACGCTGACCCGGGACGCCTCCTACCACCGCACAGACGAGGGGCCGTGGACCAGGACGGAGCGCGCCCCCGAGCCACTGGTTGCGGACCACCGCCCCCTGGTGCGGGCGCTGCTGGCCACCGACCCGGCCTCCTACCGGGGGATGGAGAAGCTGCGCACGCGCAAGGGTGGCCAGGCGTACCGCCTGTCCGGGCGGCTGCCGGTGGCCGGACTGCGGGAGGCCGTAAGCGCTCGCAACCTCCAGCGCCTGACCGAACACCACATCACCGACTGCGGCACCGGCCTCCTCATCGACACCGATGGCCGGCTCTCCGAACTCACGGTGGACTGCGCCGGCGACAACTACCAGCTCACCTCGACGCTGGACCTGTCCGAGTTCGGCCCTGTGACCGAACCGAAGGCTCCCACGGACTGATGACCGCCGCCCCGCGCCGGGACCGCGCCTGCGGGCGATCCGTTTCGGCGCGGGCTCCGAAGAGTGCTTCGGATCATCGGCTGCCCGCCGCAGGGGCGGGTGGCATGATCGTGTCCGGGGAAGAGGGAATGCATGGAGCCGATCATCAGCACCGCCGACGGGGCGTGGCCGCCCTGGACCGAACTGATGCCCGGTCACCGGCCCGTCCTGGTCGCCCCCGCCGACCCGGCACGGCCCACCCCCTCGGCGGAGGGCTGGCGCGGCCCCGAAGACGGCGACCCGCGGCCCGAGGAGGACTGGCCGGAGGAGGACCCCTCGGAGGAGAGCTGGTCGGAGGAAGGCTGGTCGGCACTCTTCGACGGCCGACACCTGGCCGTCCGGCGCCCCTGCGGCACCCCCTGGTACGACGGGCCCCTCGCCGCGACCCGCGAATGGACCCGCGCCGCCCGCACCCACCGCACCTTGCTCATCGTCACCGGCCACTTCACCACCGCCTTCGACTTCCCCCCCGCCGCGGCCGCGGGACGACTCCTCACCCTCGCCGTCCCCATCCGCCTCACCGACCCCCGCTGACCCCGCACGCACGCCCCTCCCGGGGCCCGGCCCAGGACACCGCGCTACCGCAGACCGGGAAATCGGGGGCCGGCCGGGTGCGGCGCAAGAACCGCCCCTATCCCTGCTGGGGTGCCTTGGGACGCGGGCGCCGCCCGGCCGACGCCACGGCCGTTCAAGACCCGTACCCGGTAGCGATGTTCGCCGCACCGGCGAAGCGGCGGGCCACGGCCAGGACCCGAACGGGTACCGGTGCTGCGGCCCGGCCCGGAGCCGGAAAAGGGGGGCGGGCGCCTTCGGGCCGGCCACGGCGGCCGGGACCCGGCCCGGAGCGGGAGGCGGTGTCCGCCGCCGCCCCGCCGGAGGCGACCGGCGCGGCCGGCCGGCGGCGGCAGACGCCGCGGTACCGGGGGCCCGGCGGCCTTCACACCGGGCGGGCGGCCGCGGCGCACCGCGCCTTCCACCGCCGGGGCCGGGACGCGGGAGGCTGCCCGGTCAGGTGTCCGCGGCGGGGTCCTGCCTGCGGAGCTGCTCGTTGATGCGCAGGGCCTCCTCGAGCTGGTCCTCGAGGATGATGATGCGGCAGGCCGCCTCGATGGGCGTGCCCTGGTCGACGAGGTCGCGGGCGCGCATCGCGATCCGCAACTGGTAGCGGGAGAAGCGGCGGTGGCCGCCCTCGGAACGCAGAGGGGTGATGACACCCTGCTCGCCCAGGGCGCGCAGGAAGCCGGCCGTGGTACCGGTCATCTCGGCGGCGCGGCCCATGGTGTAGGCGGGGTAGTCGTCGTCGTCGAAGGAGCTGACTGTATCGGGGGTGCGGGGGGTATGAGGGGTGTGGGGGGTGTGGGGCCGATTGGTTGCCGTTGTCACTGCACCTCTTCCTGCTACCTGGTTCGAGAACGCGTCGAGGGGCCCCGGCGCCGTTGCGGCTCCGGGGCCCCGAAGGGATACAACACCATCCACCGGCCCTGAGCCGGTGTTCTCTACTTCCGCACCCGCCCCGTCGAGGGGGCGTGCGGGGATCGCGTATGCGTGACCGGAAACCACCGTCCTTCGTACTCTCAGGGGTCTGCGGTGTCCGCCCGGACGAGCACTTCTGCCTCACCGGCCGGGCGATCCTGATGGCGCTCGTGCCCTCCGTTTCCTCTGCGTGATTCCTGCGAACTACTGATCCAACGGACTGGGTACTGCCGACTCAGCACGCGCGCCCGCAGCCCGGCGCCTTTGCTGAGATCCCGCGTACTGCGACTGCTGCAACTGCTGTACTGCGACTCGACTTCACTGCGATACCGCCGGTGGCGGCCCCTGATCACCGCGGGCCACCCGGCCCGGCCGCCAGCCCCGTCGCCGCATTGCACCAATCCTGGCGTGGCTTCGAAACTCCGCGACCGTGCCGACCTGCAAACTTCCGGCACTACCGGTACTGCTCCCGCCAGTTCGTGTCTGGCGGTTCCGTCGACTTCTTCCTTACGAGAGAGACACTAACCCCGCCTCGCAATGATGTCTACCTCGGCCAGCATAGATTTTTCCGTGTCCCGCGAAGAGATAATCTTCGGGGCCGAGCCGACGAGGGCAACACCGCCCCGCCACCCGCGCCACCCGCCGCCAGCCGACCAGCAGAAGGGGCCAGCACCCCGTGCCAACCACCCGGACACCCGAGCCCCACACCCAGGCCTCCCTGCTCACCGCCCTTGCCGAAGCCGTCCGCGACCGCGACGAACGGGCCCTGCGCCGACTGCTCGCCCGCCTCGCCGAACAGGTCACCTTCACCGACCTGCCGAACCTGCGCAGCGCACTCGAAACCCGCCACCGCGGCAACCGCCCACAACCGGACACCCCGCATGTCGGCAACCCCTCCCACAAAACCCGCGCCACGGCGCCGATCGAACCCCGACCCGGCACCACACCCGGGCCGAACCCGCAGAGCACGATCCGGTAGACCGACACACCCGAGCCCGGTACCGCAGCACCGCGGAGAACGGCCTGCCACCGACAGCCCTCCCGACCCGGGACGGAGCAGACTCGGAAACCGGCGGCAACGACAAGGAGAAACGACGAGGGAAACGGCCGGCCGCCGGGGAATTCGACGCCCGTACGGAGACGGGCAGCGCAACGAGCCGAGCGGTGCGGAGAGTCGAGCGGTGCGGGAAGACGAGCGGCGGGCCGGGCAGCACCCGGACGCGATCCCCGCGTGCCGGCGAGGTGACCGCGGGGCCGCCACAGCGGCGCGTCAACCCGGGCTACGGCAACGGGGGCTGCCACCGGACGGGCGGGACCGCACTGGCGCAGCCGAAGCCCGGCCATTCACCGGAGGGCCGGCAGCCATGGTCCCCGACCCGCTCCCCGACGTATCCGCGGACGCGGTGGGCGCCTCGACCCATCCGGGAGGCGCAGCGTCCAGGAGGTGGACACCGTGGCGCTACCGGCCGGCCGGGACGGCGAGCAGCACGGCCGCGGACGTGGCCTCCGATCGGCCTTCCGCTCCATCGGCGAACTCGCCGACAGCCACCAGCGACCCCCGCCAGGACGCCGCGCCGGCCGTCGCGGCGAGCCGGGCGCCGGGGCCGCGGACGCACAGGTGGCAGCTCGGACAGGCCGGGCAGCCGCGGAAGCCGACGAGGCGCCTGACCGCGACGGACAACTCCTGCGCGCGCTCCACAGCGCCGACGCCCTCGAACGCCGAGCACCTCCCGACGACGCCGACCACGCCCCGACCAAGGACACCTCGACAGCGCGAGTGAGACTCAGCTCCCCTTCTGGGAAGCAGCGGCCTTGGGCTCCAGGTCGGCCAGGGACAGGCGGTGAACCGGCTCACCCGCCAGGACGGTCCGCCGGGTGACGGTGTGATCGGCGCCGACGTGCAGCAGCTCCCCCGACTCCATCAGCCTCCAGTGCGGATCGTCGTCCATCCGCTCGCTGGCGATCACGGTCGCCCGGGTGCGGGCGAGGTCGCCGGAGTGGACGTGCATGCGCCCGGCGGTGCCCGCGTGGTCCAGGTGCCGGTCGCCGTGGTGGCCGCCGGGCCGGCGCTCGAGGACGTACAGCTCGTGGGTGTCCGGGTAGCGCAGCGCCCACAGCTCGTCGGCGGTGGTGAGAACGATGTTGAGGGCGTAGACGGGCAGGTTCTCGGCCACCCAGCGGGCCGCAGCCTCGATGCCGGCCGCGACGTCGCCGCCACGGGCGGCACTCTCCCGGGTGATCAGAGCGAAGAACCGTTCGGAGTCGGTGTCACCCTTCACCAGCGACCGGGCCGGCCCGAGGCGGGCGTCGAGCCGGTCGAGGCCCCCGATCACCCCGTTGTGTGCGAACAACCGCCCGTCCTGCTCGAACGGATGGGTGTTGACGCCTTCCAGCCCTCCGGTGGAGGCGAACCGGATATGCGCCAGGAACGTCATCGACTCCACCACCGCGGCGTCCTCGGCGAACGCGCGGTCCCGGAACGCCGCCACCGGAGCCTTGTGCACCTGCGGCACCCCCTCGGCGGTGAAGTAGCCCAACCCCGTGCCGTCCGGCTCACGGCGGCTCTGCGCACTGAGGTTGTCGGGCGCCTCCAGGAGCCAGAACGTCGCGCGGCTACGCCTGGGAGCACTGCTCATCCCGAACAGACGACACATCGAAACCCCACCTCTCCGCCACCACGACCGGGCGCCTCCGGGCAGTCCGGCCTGCAACCCGTGTCCAGGCCGATCGGGCCCTCCGTCCGTGCCGTGCACACGACCGGTCACACCGCTCCTGCCCCGACCACGCACCCGCATGCCCGGGCACCGGCCATCCACCCCGGCCCCCCGACACCGGGGAAGACGCCCTCGCCACCTGCCACACCCGGCGGACGGCACCTCCCCACCGACGTCAACCACCCACTCCCCCGGCATCGGCCAGCGAGGAGGGAACCGCACCGGCCCCGGGCGCTACAGCCCACCGGCACAGGCCGACATCCGCAGAACCGGACCACACCCGGCACCAGCCACCACAACCTCCACAACGGCCCACCGCCCAGCCGCCCCGGGAACCCGCCCCTCGCACGACCCGCTCAACCGGCTCGCGGCTCTTGACGACGGCTCCCACCGGCACGCGCGAGGCACGGCCACCGGGGCGGGAAGAACCTCACCGACGGGCCGGGGTGGAGAACACCGGGTCGTCCGGCGGCGGCCTCCCGGGCGGAGACGTTCAGCAGAACCAGCCGTCCTGCACCCAGCCGTGCCGGTTGATGTCGCCGTAGGCGAAGCCGTACACCCAGCCGCTCTGGACGCGTTCGACCGTGAACGTCTGACCGGTGTACAGGGTGCCCGTCCAGGCGCCACCCGGTGCGGTACGGACGTACAGGTCCTGGGCGCAGACGGTCTCGCGGTGCCCGACGGTGCCGTTGGCCGCCGCGGCGGTGCCGGCGGCCGCCGTCGCCGCCGTCACGAGGACGCAGGCGGTCGCGGCGACGCGCAGGAGGGTGCGGGATACGGTCACGGGGAGTTCTCCTTCGTCGGGTACGGGCCAGCGGAATGATCGGGGGGACGGCCGGGTGCGGGCCGGAGCGCCACCGGCGTCACCAGGAGCCGTACCCGCCCAGGCACTCGTTGCGGACGTAGCCCCAGTCGCCCTTGCCGAAGTCGAACGTCGCCGCCCAGCCGTTGTAGACCGGGTGCACACCCCTGGTGTGGCCGACCTTGTTGCCGTAGCCGAGCACCCGCACCAGCCCCACCGGCCCCGACGCGCTGTCGTAGTTGGCGTAGAAACTCGCGCTCTGGCAGACGATGACGGCGTGTTCGGGCGGCACCACCGCCTCGCCGGTACCGGCCGGCACGACGACGGCCGCCACGGCGGCCACCCCCGTCAGCGCGCGTACGACGGACATCCGCATGATCGGCTCCTCTGATCGGCAGAACTGCCTGGCGGGACGGGCGACGTGCTACGGCGGTACGGAGGCAGGGCGGCACACGAACCGGACGGACCGGTACGCGGACACGGGAGACCAGGATGACGTGTCCAGACCAGAAAAGGGAAGAGGCGCCCCTGGAAGACCCGGCGCAGCAGCGCAGCCGATGGAAGAGACCGGCACACCGGACACTGTGCCCCGAACCGCACACCGCCACGCACACCACCCGCGACACCCCGGCCGGCCAACGCGCTTTATTCCGAGGGCAGTTGGAAACCGAGCTCCGCGGCCCCGAGGTCCTAGGAGGCCGGGACCACCCGGTCCTCGGGCGGCAGTCCGATCACCGCGCCCAGCCGGTCCGGCATCTCCTCGATGTCCGCGTCCCCTCCCGTCACCCCCGGCACCAGCCGGCCCGCCCGGCCTGCGTGACAGCGCCGCTCTGCGCGTCCTGACGCCGTCGGCCGCCGGCCACCGTTCAGTCCTGCACCCGGACTTCCACCGCGGCGCGGATGTCCAGCGTGCGGGCGGCCAGTTCCTGCGGCTCGCTGCGGCCGGCGGTGTCGGTGACGATGCCCACCGTGCTGCCGTCCGCCCAGGCGCAGGTGCTCTGGGAGAGGGACGGGTAGACCAGCACCGCACACACCAGCTCGCCGCCGAGCGGGCCGGCCGGCAGCTCCTGCAGCTCGGTCACCGTCTCGCGCATCACGTCACCGCCCTCCATCCGGCCGAAGTACTTCTCCAGCTCCCTGTGGGGGTCGGGGAAACTGCCGCTCAGCCCGACCACGGCCAGGGTGTCCCCCGGCGCCCCGCCGCTTGCGTAGCGGGCCACCGCCAAGTCCCGGTAAGGCCGCAGGGCCGTCATCCGCCGCTCGTAGCCGGCGCGCAGCGCGCGGATGTCCCCGTCGTCCGCGAGCCGCGTCCACCCGCCCGCCCGGTCCGCCAGCACGATCCGGTGCCCCGCCGGGGCACCCGCGCCCGTCACCGCGGCCGCCACCACCGCCGCGCCCAGGGCCACGGTCACCACCGCCGCGGCCATCAGCTTGGGGGAGGTCCTGCGGTACCAGGGCAGCGGCGCCACGGGTTCCAAGGTGTTGGCCCAGATCGCCCGGAGCCCGCTGGGCTCTTCGGGGGCTTGTTCGGTCTCGGTCTTGATATCGGTGCCGGGCACGGGGTCTCGCTTCGTGGAGCTGGGAAGGGAAATCGGGACGAGGAAAGCCGAGCACCCCGGCCCCGGTCAGGACGCCGGCGCCGACGGCGGCCTCGCGCAACGCCGCGGCGGGCAGCGCGGCGACGGGCAGCGCGGCGGGCCGGGTCAGGCGTGTTCGGCCGGCGCCCAGGAGGCCGCGAGAGCGGCGGTGCGCGCGGCCTCGGCGTGCCGCTCCTGCATGTCGGTCAGGCCGCGCACCACCAGGATCGCGAGAACGGCGGCCACGGCGGTGACGAACTCGGACGCGGTCACGGCTGCCGACACCTTGAGGCGGCCCAGGACCAGGCTGACCACCCAGGCGGCCCACCAGGCGTTGACCACGCCGGCGCGGAAGGGCTGCGGCACACCGTGCCGGTCGGTGGGACCGCTGGCGTTCCAGATGTCGGCGGTCACGCGCCAGGGCAGGTAGAGGTTGGCGAAGGGGATGAACCAGGCACCGATCGTCCAACCGCGCCCGCGCTGGTAGACCTGCGGGCAGATCACCTCGACGTTCACCCGCACCCGGTGGAGCCACACGATGAACACCACCGCCGTGGCCAGTGTCAGCAGCACCTCGGCAATGTCCCCGACGCCCAGGAAGGCCGTGTCGGCGGAGGATTCGGGCGCGGCGCCGAGCACGAGCACGGCTGTGGCGTTCCACAGGGCTGACAGGCCGGTCAGGCCCAGCAGCACCGAGCAGGCGGTTGCCAGCACGCGCGGGGAGGCGTAGGAGGCGGGCGAGGACATGCGTACTCCGTCTTCGTACAAGGGGGGAAGAGAGCCGCACTCTACCGTCCGCCCACGACCGATCTCCACGCAAAATCCCAGCTCAGAGCCGCTTTGACCACTTACGGGAGAGAAGATCCCCCGCACTTTGTGCCCCCGGCCGGCAGGACGCGCCCGGACCGGGCAGGGCCGGGCGGCGACACCCTGGACGTGGCCCTGGTGGCGGGGTTGGGCGGTGGCGTTGGGCAACGGGCCTGTCAGGTCGATCGGGTTCCGCAGCACCACCCGCTACCGCCGGCCGGGGGTGGTGGGGCGCTCGGCGAAAGTGAAGCGCAGGAAGCAGTCGTATGACTGAAGCGCCATGCGTGAACGGAACGGCACAGTGAGGGGATCGGACGAACGGACAGGCCGGATCCACAGCAGGGGAGTTGTCACCTTGAACACACTGTCGGGCAAACTGGTGAAGACGGCGGGCGTCCTGGGCCTCGCCGTGGCCGCGCTGACCACCGTGTCGGCTTCCCCGGCCGGGGCGAGCGCCTCGGCCACGGCCGGCTGCACCAAGTACTACGGATTCGACAACGTCCAGGTCCAGGTCGACAACTGCTCCGACGGCTGGGTCTGGATCTACACCGGCGACGGTACCTACTACACGGCCACCGTCGAGATCTCGGTGGGCCTCGGCAACGGGGAGACGAAGAAACTGACGGCCGACCGGGGCAAGGCCACGGCGCAGAAGTTCATCCAGGTCGGGAGCATCAAGATCTGCGGCACCAAGTGGCTGGGCATTCCCTACGCCAGCCCGTGGTGGACCTACTGCACCACCGACATCTCCGTCTGACCCGGCGGTCCTGAGCCCGCAGACGGCTTGTTGACGGCGTCAGGTCTGTGCCGCCCCTTGATGGGTGCGGCACAGACCTGATTGCCCGGTCCGCGCTTTCCCTGCTGCCACGGAACCGGCCGCCTTGGCGCACCGACCGGAAGAGCCCGGCTTTCGTTCAACTCCTCTTGATGGCGATCCAGTTCGCGCTGTACGTGTGGCGGTACGACGCGACGGCGGTCAGCGGGCGAGGGTGGCGGTGAGCGGCCTGCCCGTACGGTCTACGGCGAGCGGGTCAGGTGACGACGGTGCCGTGCCGGGTGGAGGCCACACCGTGTCGGGCGGCGTTCGTCGTACGGGGAAAGTGCCTGTTCCGTAGGGCGGTTGGCGTCGGCCCGGGCGGGGGTGGTGTCGCCGGGTGTTACTCCGGCTGGGTCACCACCAGGGCCCAGCCGATCGTGTCGGCGGAGGCGTCGATGCCCACGGAGAAGGATCCCTCGACCAGGCCCGGTGCCATGGTGGCGGAGCCGACTCCGGTGGTGCCCACCGGGCAGTCCACGGTGAAGGCGGCGACCTGGGTCTGCTGGGACTCCATCGTCACCCGGACGCTGCCGCCGCCTTCGCAGGCCACGGTCAGAACGGTCGGCAGGCTCCTGGACGTCCCGCCCGACACCAGACCGCCGTCCCCGACCTGGCCGTTCACCCACACCACGCCGTCCGGCCCGGGGTAGGGCAGCGCGACGCCGTCGGCCGCGCCGGCCGGGCCGACGCCGAGGCCGGTCACCGCGCACAGTGCCAGTGCCGCTGCGCCGAAAGCCTTCGCACACGTCATGGTCGTCCCCTCCACAGCTGTTGTGACGTCAGCCATCTTGGTCGGCCCCGGCGGGAAGTACCTGAGCACGCGTACTCAATCCGGCTCCGGGGTCGCGTACCGGTTCGGCCCAGGGCGCAGGGGACGCGGAAGGTGCGGGCGGTGTTCACGCGACAAGCCCCCCGCAGCGGCCCCCCTTGTGGTGGGGGGCACTGCGGGGGGCTTGTCGGGGGGATCAGGCGTGGCTGTGGTGGTGCTTGTTGCCGGTGACCATGCGGTAAATGATCAGCAGGATGACCGAGCCGACGATGGCGGCGACCCAGGTGGAGATGTCGAAGAAGCCGTCGATCGAGTCGACGCCGAAGATGACCTTGCCGAGCCAGCCGCCGAGCAGGCCGCCCGCGATGCCGATGAGCATCGTGATGATGATGCCGCCCGGGTCCTTGCCCGGCATCAGGGCCTTCGCGATGGCACCGGCGATCAGACCGATCAGTATCCAGGCGATGATGCTCATGTGTTTCCCTACCTCCACGAGAACTGTCGGTGACGGGAGTCGTCTTCGCTTTTCTCGGGTTTCCAAACCCCTCGAATTTTCCGACGTCCGATCAGGTGGGCTCTCGGGCCTGCCGGTTCGGGCGGGACGGCCGGGGCGCGGTGGCGGCGGCAGGTGGCCGGCTACGGGGTGCGGGGCACGTGGATGGCGAGGACGGCGGTGTCGTCGTCGACGCCGGTGCCGAAGGTGTCGAGCAGGTCGCGGATCGCGTCGACGGTGGCGGAGGCGGTGGTGGGCGCGAGGGCGCGGGCGAAGTCGAGGAGTGCGTCGTCGCCGTAGCGGTCCTCGCCGCCGGGGGTGGTGGTGCGGGCTTCGGTGAGGCCGTCGGTGTAGAGCAGGAGGGTGTCGCCGGGGGCGAGGTGGACGGCGGTGGTGGCGATGTGGGCGTCGACGAAGGCGCCGACGAGCTGGCCGCCGGGGGTGGGGAGGTGGTCGGCGGTGCCGTCGGCGCGCAGCAGCAGGGCCGGGGGGTGTCCGCCGCTGGCCAGGGTGATCCGGAAGCCGCCCCGGGGGTCGGGGGTGAGCCGTCCGAAGAGGACGGTGCAGAAGCGGGGGTCGGGGCCGTGGTACTCGTGGTGGAGGACGGTGTTGAGGTTGCGCAGGACGGCGGCCGGGTCCGGGTCGTAGACGGCGGCGGCGCGCAGCGTGTAGCGGGCCAGCGAGGTGACGGCGGCCGCGGCGGCGCCCTTGCCGCACACGTCGCCCAGGAACAGGCCCCAGGCGCCGGCGGCCAGCGGGAACAGGTCGTAGAAGTCGCCGCCGACCTCGTCGACGGAGGCGATGTGGTAGTGCGCGGCGACGTCCAGGCCGGGTACGTTCGCCAGCGCGGGCGGCAGCAGGGTCTTCTGCAGGGTGGTGTTGAGCAGCTTGAGGCGGTCGCGTTCCCGGTCCGCCTCCTGGCGGGCGCGCAGCAGTTCGGTCTCGTAGGCGCGGCGGTCGCGGGCGTCGAAGACGGTCGTGCGGATCAGCAGGGGCTGTCCGTCGCCGCCGGTCTTGACGGTCGAGGTGACCATGACGGGCAGCCGGGAGCCGTCGGCGGCCCTGAGTTCCAGGGCGATGCCGCTGACCTCGCCCTGCATCCGCAGCAGCGGGGCGAAGTGGGTCTCGTGGTAGAGGCGGCCGCCGACGGTCAGCAGGTCGGTGAAGGCCATCCGGCCCACCAGGTCGTCGCGGCGGTAGCCGAGCCAGTCCAGCAGGGTGGTGTTGACCTTGGCGATCCGGCCGTCCAGCAGGGTGGAGAGGTAGCCGCACGGGGCGTGTTCGTAGAGGTCCTCGACGCTGTCCTCCAGCAGGGCGGAGAACCGGGCGGCCTCGTCGGCCGGGGTGTCGTCCCGGGCCGGTTCCCCGTCGCCCGCCCTCTCGCCGGGCGCGCGCCTCACCGGGCGGCCCCGGCGAAGGCGGCGATCGCCGCGGCGGTCTCCTGCGGGGCGGCCAGCTGGGGGCAGTGCCCGGTCGCGTTCAGCGTGACCAGCCGGCTGCCCGGCACCTGCGCGTGGACGAACGCGCCCACCTCGGGCGGGGCGATCGCGTCGTGCGAGCACTGGGCGACCAGCGTGGGCACCCGTACCGCGGCGAGGTCGGCGCGGTTGTCGGAGAGGAACGTCACCCGGGCGAAGGACCGGGCGATCTCCGGGTCGGTGCGGCAGAAGCTGTTGGTCAACTCCTCGGCCAGCTCGGGCCGTTCCGGGTTGCCCATGATCACCGGGGCCATCGCGCCGGACCAGCCGAGGTAGTTGGCGTCCAGCGACTCCAGCAGCTCGTCGATGTCGGCGGCGCTGAACCCGCCCCGGTAGCCCGTGGCCGGGTCGTCGACGAAGCGGGGGGACGGGGCGAGCAGCACCAGGCCGCTGAACGACTCCGGCGCGCGGGCGGCGGCCAGGACGCCCATCATGGCGCTGACCGAGTGGCCCACGAAGGTGACCGGCCCCGGCGCCACCTCCCGGCACACCTCCAGCACGTCGTCGGCGTACCCGGCCAGCGTCCCGTAGCGCTCCGGGTCCCAGGCCGACCGCCGCGAGTTCCCCGAGCCCACGTGGTCGAAGAGGACGACGGTGAAGTCCCGCTCCAGCGTCGGCGCCACCAGGCGCCACATGTTCTGGTCGCACCCGAAGCCGTGCGCCAGCACCAGCACGGGCGCGCCGGCCCGCCCGGTCACCGTCACGTGGTTCCTGCTCCGCACGTCCATACGGGCCATCCTCGCAGACCGCCCCGGCGGACCGGGGCCGAGGCGGGGTCGGCGCCCCGCGGGAGGGGTCCGGAAAAAACCCGCGGGGAAACATCCCCCCGCGGCGGACCTCGGCCTGTTACAGTCGTCTTAGTTGCAGTAATGGTTCCCATGAAATCTGTGTGCGCCTGCTGATGTTCCGCAGGCGCATTTTTGTTTCCCGGCTCTTCGCCGGGTGGGTGCTCATCTCGGCGACTCGGGGCCCGCGAGGTGCGGGTTCCGGACAGCCCAAGAAGGAGATTTATTTATGACTAATGGCACCGTGAAGTGGTTCAACGCGGAAAAGGGCTTCGGCTTCATCGAGCAGGAGGGCGGCGGTCCTGACGTGTTCGCCCACTACTCGAACATCAACGCCAACGGCTTCCGCGAGCTGCTCGAGGGCCAGAAGGTCGAGTTCGACGTCACGCAGGGCCAGAAGGGCCCGCAGGCCGAGAACATCCGTCCGCTGTAGTTCCTGCTCCGGCACCCGCCCAGCAGCGAGGGGCCCGCACCGCGTACATGCCCGGTGCGGGCCCCTCGGCATTGCGCCATCGGCGCGTTCCCGGCCCGTTCGGGCCTCCCCCAGGCTCCGCCACCGGCGGCCATCCCCGCGCGAGACGCACGGCGTCGCGCCCGGATCGGCGCCCCGCCGTGACGTCTCGCTGTGACGTCTCACGGTTCGCGGTTGCGTGCTCCCGCCCCCTTGCGGTGAGCGCCGACCGCGGGTGACGTGCCGCACGGTTCTGCCGTCCACGTTCCACCCGTCACACTTCCGGCCCGTTCCCTTGCGGTCTCCGCCGGCGCCCCGCGCCACGGAGCCCTCCTCGTGACGCGCCGACCCGAGGAAGGTTTTCCGCATGAATCGCTCCAGTCGCTCCCCGTACGCCCAGCAGAACGCCGGCTCCCGCTCCGGCTCCTCGCACGGCGGCCGGCAGGCCGGCTCCGGTCGGCGCCCCGCCGGCCGCGGTGGCCGTCAAAGTGCTTCGCCGCAGGGCGAGTTCGCGATGCCGGTGAGCACCACCCCGGCGCTGCCGCCCGTCGAGTCCTTCGACCAGCTGGACCTGCCGAAGGCCCTGCTGTCGGTGCTGACCCGCCAGGGCGTCACGGCGCCGTTCCCGATCCAGGGCGCGACGCTGCCGAACGCGCTGGCCGGCCGCGACGTGCTGGGCCGGGGGCGGACCGGCTCCGGCAAGACGCTGGCCTTCGGCCTGGCCGTGCTGGCCCGGACCGCCGGGCGGCAGGCCGAGCCGCGCAGCCCGCTGGCCCTGGTCCTGGTCCCGACCCGCGAACTCGCCCAGCAGGTCACCGAGGCGCTCACCCCGTACGCCCACGCGGTGCGGCTGCGGCTGGCCACCGTGGTCGGCGGGATGTCGATCGGCCGCCAGGCGCAGGCGCTGAACCGCGGCGCGGAGATCGTGGTCGCCACGCCCGGCCGGCTCGCCGACCTGATCCGGCGCGGCGACTGCCGGTTGGACGCGGTCGAGGCCACCGTGCTGGACGAGGCCGACCAGATGGCCGACATGGGCTTCCTGCCGCAGGTCACCTGGCTGCTCGACCAGGTCGCCGAGGGCGGCCAGACCCTGCTGTTCTCCGCCACCCTGGACCGCAACGTCGACCGCCTGGTGCGGCGCTTCCTGAAGGACCCGGTCACCCACGCGGTGGACCCGTCCGCGGGGGCGGTCAGCACCATGGAGCACCACGTGCTGCACGTGCGGAACGCCGACAAGGACGCCACGATCGCCCACATCGCCGCCCGCGACGGCGGCGTGATCATGTTCATCGACACCCGGCACGGCGCCGACCGCCTGGTGCGCAGCCTGCTGGCGAGCGGCGTCAAGGCCGCGGCGCTGCACGGCGGCAAGTCCCAGCCGCAGCGCACCCGGACCCTGGAGCAGTTCCGGTCCGGACAGGTCACGGCGTTGATCGCGACCGACGTCGCCGCCCGCGGCATCCACGTCGACGGCCTCGACCTGGTGGTCAACCTGGACCCGCCCGCCGACCACAAGGACTACCTGCACCGCGGCGGACGCACCGCCCGGGCCGGCGAGTCCGGCACCGTCGTCACCCTGGTCCTGCCCAACCAGCGCCGCGAGATGGCCCGGATGATGACCACCGCGGCCATCACCCCCGTCACCACCGAGGTCAGCGCCGGTGACGAGGAGCTGACCCGGATCACCGGCGCCCGCGTCCCCACCGGCATCCCCACCGTGATCGCCGCCCCCGTCGTCGAGCGGCCCCGCCGCGACCCCGCCACCGGCCGCAGCCGCCGGGCCCGGCGCAACCGGCGGGCCGGCGAGACCCGCACGGCCGTGGGCGGCGGCACCCGGGGGTCCGCCGACCGCAGGCCGGCCCGGCAGGTCGACCTCGCCGCGTAGTGCCCGCCGGGCCCGGCTCGCGCCGCGAGCCGGGCCCACGGCGGACCCCGCCGGCCGTCCCCCCTGCCAGTGCCCCGACCACCGCCGCCCGGCGGCGGAGACCAGAAGGAGCCACGCCATGACCATCGCCCTCGAACGCCCCACGACCGCCACCACGGTCGGCGATCTCATGAACCACCCGGAACTGCAGATCAGCGACGACGTCATGGTCGACACCGCGATGGACATCCTGCACAGCTCCGGCGCCGACCACCTCCTGGTCCGCGACGAGGAGGGCCGCTGCGCCGGGCTGCTGACCCGCCTGCACCTCGCGCCGTTCCAGGCCCGCTCCTGGTACACCGAACGCACCCCGGTGCGCGACGTCGTCCACGACCGCGCGCCGTTCGCCACCGCCGACATGGCCGCCGACACCGCGGCCGCCGCGATGCGCTCCCGGGGCCTGGACGCCTGGCCGGTGGTGGACCACGACGGCCACGCCGTCGGACTGCTCAGCCTCTGACGGCCGGGGTGGGGCGCCCGAGCGCCCGCCGGGGTGCGGTGACGGGCGGTCAGGGGGCGGTGAGGAGGCGGCGGACGGCGCGGCGGGCGCGGGCGGGTGCCTGCGGGTCGTGCCAGAGCTGGACGCCCTGGTCGGCGGCCAGGGCGACGCCGCGCAGTTCGAAGAGCAGTTGCGCCGGATCGGTGCCGGGGGGCAGTTCGCCGGCGGCGAGCGCCGCGTCGAGTTCGCCGAGGACGAAGGCGTCCCAGCGCGCGAGCGCCTCGCGGACCCGGTCGCGGACCGGGCCGGGGCGGGCGTCGAACTCGGCGGCGACGGCGGTGAGGAGGCAGCCCGCGTGCCCGTCGGCCGTCATGGAGGCGAACCAGGCGTCGTGGGCCCGCACCAGCCGCCCGGTGCCGGGGTCCGCGCCGGCCAGCGGGGCGAGGACCGCCTCCTGGAAGCGGGCCACCGCCTCGTCCACGGCGGCGAGGTGGAGCTCCTCCTTGGTGCCGAACGGGCCGATCACGCCGGCCTTGCTCATGCCCAGGTCGTCGGCGAGCACCCCGATGGTGACGCCCTCCAGGCCGGTGGCGACGGCCAGGGCGAGGGTGCGGTCGAGGATGCGGGCGCGGGTGGCGACGGCTTCGGCGGCGGACTTGCGAGGACTCATGGCACGAGCATAACCTGACGACCGTTCGTTATTAGCGATCGGTCGTTCGCCATTTCCGGGGCGGACGCCCGCCGTCCCGGGAGGGAACATGCGGATCCACCACCTCAACTGCGGTTCACTGCGCGGCATCGAGCACGAGGGCGAACAGCTCCCGGCGGTCTGCCACTGCCTGCTCCTGGAGACCGACCGGGACGGCCTGGTCCTGGTCGACACCGGACTCGGCACCGCCGACGTCGCCGACCCCGACCGCACCCTGGGCCCCGACTTCCGCGGGCGCGCCCAACCGGTGCTCGACCTCGCGGAGACGGCGCTGCACCAGGTCCGGGCGCTCGGCCACGATCCGCGCGACGTCCGGCACGTCCTGCTCACCCACCTCGACCTCGACCACGCCGGCGGGCTGCCGGACTTCCCCGACGCCGAGGTCCACCTGCTGGAGGCGGAGCAGCGCGCCGCGCTCGGCTCCCCCGGGCCGCACCCCGAGGACCGGATCCGCTACCGCCCCGCCCACTGGGCGCACCGGCCCGCCTGGACGGTGCACCGGCAGGCCGACGGGGAGCCCTGGTTCGGCTTCGACGCCGTCCGCCCGCTGCCGCGGCTCGCCGCGGACCTGGCGATCGTCCCGCTCGGCGGGCACAGCGCCGGACACGCCGCGGTCGCGGTCCGCGACCGGGGCGCCGACCGCTGGCTGCTGCACTGCGGCGACGCCTACTACTTCCACCGGGAGATCGACCCGGACCGGCCCGAGGGCCACCCCGGCATGGACGTGCTGCAGCGGCTCACCGAGGTCGACCGGCCGCTGCGGCTGGGCAACCACGCCCGGCTGCGCGAACTGGTCCGCCGGCACGGCGGAGAGGTGGTGCCCTTCAGCGCCCACGATCCGTGGGAGTACGCCCGGCTGGCGGGCGGGTCGACGGTGGGCGGGTAGGCGGAGGGCGGGTAGGCGGAGGGCGGCCGGTCGGCGGGGCGCGGTGCTCAGCCTCCGGCCGGGGCGGGGTCGGCGGCGGGCGGCTCGGCGGTGCGCTCGGGCCCGGCGGGCCCGCCGGACGCACCGGACGCCCCGGGGGTGCGGGTCGGGCGGGCGGCGGCGCGGTGCAGTTCCGCCGTGAACTGGGCACCGGCCAGCAGGGCGAGGTTGGAGAGCCAGAGCCAGACCAGGAACACCACCGTCCCGGCCAGCGAGCCGTACAGGCGGCTGTAGGTGCCCAGGGTGGCGGTGTACAGCGCGAAGCCCGCCGAGAAGGCCAGCCAGAGCGCCGCCGCCAGCGCGCCGCCCGGCAGGCTGCCCCACCGGCGCCACGCCGGTTCCGGGCCGGTCCGGAAGACGATCAGCACCAGCGCCGCCGCCACCACCAGCAGCGCGGGCCAGCGGACCACCGACCACACCAGCGGGGCCGTCCCGCCCAGGTGCAGCACCCGGCCCGCGCCCCTGGCGACCGGGCCGCTCAGGATCAGTGCCAGGGCGCTCACCGCCAGCAGCACCAGCAGCACGGCCGCGGTCAGCACGATCCGCGGGGCCCTGCGCCACGGGGAGCGCCGGTCGCTGGTGCCGTGCATCCGGTGCAGCGCCCGCCGGAACACCGCCAGGTAGCTGCAGCACGACCAGAGCGCGCTGCCCGCGCCCGCCGCCATCAGCGTCCAGCCGGTCGATCCGCCGCCCAGCGCCTGGGTCAGCACCCCGCCCAGCTCGGGCCCGGCCTGGCCCGGCACCAGCCCCGCCAACTGCACCGCCGCGTCCCGGGCCGCCGCCGGACTGATCAGCGCGAAGCCCACCACCGTGGCCAGCAGCGCCGGGAGCACCGCCAGGACCGCGTAGTACGTCAGCGCCGCCGCGAAGTCGGTGATGTCGTCGTTCCACATCGTCAGCGGCGTGCGCCGCAGCGCCCGCCACCAGCGTCTCCTGCCGCTCGACGATCCCGCCACCACGAACCCCCGCCCACCGAAAAGACCTGAACGCGCCCGACCGGCCGCCCGCACCGGATTCCCGCCCTGGCCGGCGCGAAACCGGCCGGTACCAAACCGGCCGGCGCCAGACCGGCCGGCGCCAGACCGGCCGACGCCAGACCGAGCGGTGCGGCTCCGGCCGGCGGTGCCCCGCGCTCGGGCGGGGCACCGCCGGGGGCGGGCGGCCGTCAGGCGGCCGGGCTCCGGTGGGCGCGGCGCAGGACGCGCAGGCTGTGGCCTTCGAGGGGGACGGTCGTGCCCGCCTTGAAGTCGGTCTCGTCGGCGTCGGTGAGCGCCGGGTCGGCGGTGTCCACCAGGGTGGTCCAGCTCTCGCCGAAGGCGGCGGGCGGCAGCTGGAAGGCGACCTCGCCCGACCAGCCGTTGACCAGGAGCAGCAGGGAGTCCGCGCCCCCGGTGCCGCCGCCGGTGCGGACGCCCCCGCCGGTGCGGGCGCCGTCACCGGTGCGGATGCCGTCGCCGGACAGGTAGAGGGCGAGGGCGTGGGTGTCGCCGCGTTCCCAGTCACCGTCGTTCATGAGCTCGCCGTCGGTGCGCAGCCAGACGGCCTCGGCCTGCTCCGGGGGGCCGTCCTGGCCGTCCGGGCCGCGCAGGAAGCGGCGGCGGCGCAGGACGGGCTGCTCGTGCCGCAGGGCGACGACGCGGCGGGTGAAGTCGAGCAGTTCGCGCCGCTCCGGGTCGAGGTCCCAGTCCATCCAGGAGAGTTCGCTGTCCTGGCAGTAGGCGTTGTTGTTGCCCTGCTGGGTGCGGCCGATCTCGTCGCCGTGGGCGATCATCGGGACGCCCTGGGAGAGCATCAGGGTGGTGAGGAGGTTGCGCTGCTGGCGGGCGCGCAGCCGGTTGACCGCCGGGTCGTCGCTGGGGCCTTCGGTGCCGCAGTTGAACGAGCGGTTGTCGCTCTCGCCGTCCCGGTTGTCCTCGCCGTTGGCCTCGTTGTGCTTGTCCTGGTAGGAGACCAGGTCGCGCAGCGTGAACCCGTCGTGGGCGACGGCGAAGTTGATCCCGGCGCGCGGGCGGCGGCGGTCGTGCTGGTAGAGGTCGGAGGAGCCGAGCAGCCGTTCGGCGAACTCGCCGGCGGTGCCGTCGTCGCCGCGCCAGAAGCCGCGGACGGTGTCGCGGTAGCGGCCGTTCCACTCGCTCCACAGGGTGGGGAAGTTGCCGACCTGGTAGCCGCCGTCGCCGATGTCCCAGGGTTCGGCGATCAGTTTGACCCGGCTGACCACCGGGTCCTGCTGGACCAGGTCGAAGAACGAGGAGAGCCGGTCGACCTCGTGGAACTGCCGGGCGAGGGTGGCCGCCAGGTCGAAGCGGAAGCCGTCGACGTGCATCTCGGTGACCCAGTAGCGCAGCGAGTCCATGATGAGCTGGAGCACGTTGGGGTGCCGCATCAGCAGCGAGTTGCCGGTGCCGGTGGTGTCGAAGTAGTGGGCGGGGTCGTCGTCCACCAGCCGGTAGTAGGAGGCGTTGTCGATGCCCCGGAAGGAGAGGGTGGGGCCGTTCTCGTTGCCCTCGGCGGTGTGGTTGTAGACCACGTCGAGGATCACCTCGATGCCGGCCGCGTGCAGGGCCTTGACCATCGACTTGAACTCGCGGACCTGTTCGCCCCGGCTGCCCGCCGCGGCGTAGGCGTTGTGCGGGGCGAAGAAGCCGATCGTGTTGTAGCCCCAGTAGTTGGACAGGCCGCGGTCGGTGAGGAAGCCGTCCTGGGTGAACTGGTGGACGGGCATCAGTTCGATCGCGGTGACGCCGAGGGCGGTGAGGTGCTCGATCACGGCGGGGTGGGCGAGTCCGGCGTAGGTGCCGCGGAGTTCCTCGGGGACGTCGGGGTGCCGCTGGGTCATGCCCTTGACGTGCGCCTCGTAGACGACCGTCTCGTGGTAGGCGTGGCCGGGCGGGCGGTCGCCCTCCCAGTCGAACGCGGAGTCGGTGACCACGCCGAGCGGGACGTGGCCGAGGCTGTCGCGGTCGTCGGGGCGGCCCGGGTCGTCGGGGTGGTGGCCGCAGAGGGCGGGGTCGGCGTCGATCTGGCCGTCGATCGCCCTGGCGTACGGGTCCAGGAGCAGTTTCGCCGGGTTGCAGCGGTGCCCGGCCGCCGGGTCCCACGGGCCGTGCACCCGGTAGCCGTAGCGGGTGCCCGGTCCCGCTCCGGGCACGTGGCCGTGCCACACGTCGCCGTCGACTTCCTTCAGCGGCAGGCGCCGCTCGTTCCCGTCGTCGTCGATCAGGCAGAGTTCGACGCGTTCGGCGCAGGCGGAGAACAGGGCGAAGTTGGTGCCCTCGCCATCGAACGACGCCCCCAGGGGGTACGGGCGTCCAGGTGTGATGTCCATGCCGTCACTCCAGCACACGGGGCGGGCCGGAGGGCGGAAGGACGCGGCGCACCCGCGCGCCGGGCCGGTGCGGGGCGGGGTCGGGGTCGGGTCCGCGCGGTGTCCGCGCGGTCAGGCGGGTCGGAGGAAGACCTCGTCGGTGTAGCACCAGGCCCAGTCCTCGCCGGGCTGGAGGGACCGGGCCAGGTGGTGCCCGTCGGCGGCGTGCGCGTGGCGGTGGGCGTGCTGCCCGGGCGAGCTGTCGCAGCAGCCGACGTGCCCGCAGCTCAGGCAGGCCCGCAGGTGCACCCAGGTGCCGCCGGAGCGCAGGCACTCCTCGCAGCCGGGGACGGTGTTCGCGGGGACCTGCTGGAGCCCGTCCAGGTGGTGGCAGACCGGTTGGTCCACCAGGCCCCGGTCCACCGCCACCCGCCATTCGCTGCGCTCGTTCACCCCGCCCACGGTACGCGTGCTCCGCTCCTCCCGGGCCGGGCGCCCCGGCGTTGCGGGGACCACCGGCCGGGGCGTACGGGCGTGCTCAGCCGCCGTCGGTGCTCAGCCGCCGTCGGCGCCCAGGCCCGCGACGGCGAGTCGGAAGGCGCGGTCCGCCCGGGTCGCCGGGTCGGTGTAGTCCTCGGTGGCCAGGGCGATCCCGATGACCAGGACGAGCAGGTCGTCGATGGTGGTGTCCGCCCGGACGGTCCGCTCCTCGACGGCCCTGCGCAGCAGCAGGTCGCCGGCTGCGGCGAGGGCGGGCGCGCAGGAGCTGTCGGCGGCCCCGTCCCGGAGCGGCTCGTAGGAGAGGACGTCCGCCAGGCCGCGGGCGGCGAGCGAGTAGGCGAGCAGTTCGCGCAGCCACTCCAGCAGCGCGGCGCGGCTGTCGGGTTCGGCGCGGAGCGCGTGGGCGCGCTCGCACAGGTCGTGGACGCGCTGCTGGAAGACGGCTTCGAGCAGGGCCTTGCGGGTGGGGAAGTGGCGTCGCACGGTGGCCGAGCCGACGCCCGCGACGCGGGCGATCTGCTCCAGGGACGCCCGGGCGCCCCGGGCCGCCACCTCGGCCTCGGCCACGGCGAGGATGTGCGTGCGGTTGCGGCGGGCGTCCGAGCGCTGGCCGGTCATGGTCTCCCCAACGTTGATTAGTGGCGGGCCCCGCCGTATCGTAGCGAACGCAAAACGGCGGGCCCCGCCGTTTCTGCTGCGCGCGACCGCCGAGGAGACGTCCCCATGACCACTGCCGAAACGCCGGTTCTCGTCACCGGTACCACCGGCCGCCAAGGCGGCGCCACCGCCCGCGCCCTGCTGGAGCGGGGGATACCGGTGCGCGCCCTGGTGCGCGACCCGGGCACGCCGCGCGCCCGGGCCGTCGAGGCACTCGGCGCCGTCCTGTGCGTGGGCGACCTCACCGAACCCGCGACCCTGGAGGCGGCCGTGGACGGCGTGCGGGCCGTCTTCTCCGTGCAGATGCCCGCGTACACCGGGCAGGGGTTCGACTTCGCCGGCGAGGTCCGCCAGGCGGACAACCTCATGACGGCCGCCCGGGCCGCCGGGGTGCGGCAGTTCGTCCAGTCCTCCACCAGCGGCGTGGGGCAGCACGTCGAGGCCCCGGGCTGGGCCGAGGGGCGGTGGGCGCGGCTGGAGGTCCCGCTCGGCACGAAGGCCGCGATCCAGGACCGGCTGCGCGAACTCGACTTCCCCTCCTGGACGTTGCTCAAGCCGTCGTTCTTCATGGAGAACTTCGAGCCGGCCATGCGGTTCTACTTCCCACGCGGCCTGGAAGGGGGCCTGGTCACCGTCGTCAAACCGGGCACGCACCTGTCGCTCGTCGCCGCCGCGGACGTGGGCCGGGCCGCGGCGGCGGCCGTCGCCGACCCCGCCGCGTTCCACCGGGTGGAACTGGAACTCGCCGGCGACCGCCTGACCATGGCCGAGATCGCCGAGGTCCTCTCCCGCGCCTGGGGCGTCCAGCTGACGGCCCCGGACATGACCGAGGAACAGGCCCGCGCCGCCGGGATGGGCGACATGGGCGCCACGCACGAGTTCATGGAGGTCGTCGGCCAGCCGGCCCGGCCGGAGTTCGCCCGGGCGCTGGGCATCGACCTGACCGGCTTCGAGGAGTGGGCGCACGCACACCTGCCGGCCGCCACCGCCTGAGCCGGCAGGCAGGCAGGCAGGCACCATGCCGACGGGGCGCCGCGGGAACCGGGCGGGGGCCGTCCGGAGCGGGCCGGTCAGACCACCTGCACGCCCTTCCAGAAGGCGAGGCGGCCGCGGATCTGCTCGGCCGCGGGGAACGGGTCGGGGTAGTACCAGGCCGCGTCCTGGTTCTTCCGGCCGTCGACCACGACGCTGTAGTACGAAGCCTCGCCCTTCCAGGGGCAGGTGGTGTGGGTGTCGGACTCCTCCAGGTACGCCCGCTCGACGCTTTCGAGCGGGAAGTAGTGGTTGCCCTCGACGAGGACCGTGTCGTCGCTGCGGGCGAGGACGGTGCCGTTCCAGATCGCTTCCATACCGGCCATCCTGCGCAGCGGGGCGGGCCGTGTCCGGCCGACACGCCGGTGTCCCGGCGACGGGCGGCGGTGAACTGCGGTGGCGGTCAGGGACGTTCGGGCGCGGGCTTCCCGCGCCCGCCGGACCGGACGGGCCCCGGCCGGACGGCCCCGCAGCCGTGCGGACGCGAGGCCGTGCGGACGCGAGGCCGTGCGGACGCGGGGCTGCGGGGCCGTCCGGGCGCGGGGCCGCAGGGCGCTCCCCTACCGCTGCTGTTCCAGGTACCGGGCCAGACAGTCGGTGACCAGGCGGTGGTCCTCGACCTGCGGCAGGCCGGAGACGGTGACCGTGCCCACCATGCCCGTGCCGCGCACCAGCAGGGGGAAGGAGCCGCCGTGCGCGGCGTAGTGCGCCGGGTCGAGGTCGAAGGCGCGGCCCGCGGCCCGGTGGCGTTCGCCCACCAGGTAGGAGGCTTCGCCGAAGCGGCGCACCACGGCCGCCTTGCGGCGGGCCCAGTGGTCGTTGTCGGCGCTGGTGCCGGGCAGCGCGGCGTGGAAGACCTGCTGTTCGCCGTGGCGGATGTCGACCGTCACCGCGAGGTCGCGGGCCCGGGCTTCGGCGACGATCAGCGAGCCCAGCCGCCAGATGTCGTCCAGGTCGGCCGAGGGGAGCTGCAACTCCCGGTGCTGGCGTTCCAGTTCGGGGATGTCGAGGATCACAGCGCCACCGCCGCTCCGGTGCGGGCGGAGCGCTGGGCGGCCTCCAGCACGCGCAGCGCCTCGACGGCGTCGCGGGCCTCGACCGGGACGGGGCCCCGGCCGTGCAGCGCCCGGGCCAGGTCGGCGTAGTAGTCCTGGTAGCTGCCGGGCAGGGTCGCCACCGGTTCGGTCTCCTCCCCGGCCCGCAGCGCGCCCCAGCGTTCGCGCGGGTAGGCGCCCCAGTCCGGGTCCGCGGGAGTGCGGCCCCGGCGCAGCGCGTCCTCCTGGCCGTCCAGGCCGTGGGTGACGTACGCGCCCCGGGAGCCCAGTACCCGGAAGCGGGGGCCGAGGTCGCCCGCGGTGGCGCTCATCCACAGGTGGGAGCGGGTGCCGTCGGCGTGGGTGAGGGCGACGAAGCTGTCGTCGTCGGTCTGCGCGCCGTCGCGGCGGGCGTCCAGTTCGGCGTAGACGCGTTCGGCCGGGCCGAACAGGACCAGTGCCTGGTCGACCAGGTGCGCGCCCAGGTCGTAGAGCACGCCGCCGGCCTCGGCCGGGTCGCCCAGTTCCCGCCAGGCGCCGCTGAGTTCGGGGCGCCAGCGCTCGAAGCGCGACTCGAACCGGTTGACCCGGCCGAGCCGGCCCGAGGCGACCAGCTGCCGGACGGTGCGGAAGTCGCCGTCCCAGCGCCGGTTCTGGAACACGCTGAGCAGCAGGCCCCGGTCCCGGGCCAGGTCGGCCAGCCGCTCGCCCTCGGCGGCGGTGGCGGCGAGCGGTTTGTCGACCACGACCGGGAGTCCGGCCTCCAGGGCGGCGGTGGCCAGCGGGACGTGGGTGCGGTTGGGGGAGGCGACCACGACCAGGTCCAGTCCGAGGCCGGGCGCGGCGGCCCGGAGGGCGTCGGCGTCCGCGAACAGCTCGGCCCGCGGGTGCTCGCGGGAGACCCGCGCGCGGCGTTCCGGGTCGGAGGTCACCACGGCCGCGAGGCGCAGACCCGGCGTGGTGCTGATCAGGGGCGCGTGGAAGACCGCACCGGCGATGCCGTAGCCGATGAGTCCCACGTTCAGGGTCGGGAGGTCCATGCCCCAAGTTAAACAACAGCGTGGACTAACCGGCAAGCTCGCATAATCGACAGGTGACCACCGACCCGGCCCGCCACGGCGCCCTCAACCTCGCCCTGCTCCGCGACCGCAACGACACCGCCGTCCTGCGCGCCGTCCGCGCCGCCGCCGACCGCGGCACCAGCCGGGTCGAACTGGCCACCCGCACCGGGCTCACCGCCCAGGCCATCAGCAAGATCACCGCCAGGCTGCTCGCCGACGGCCTGCTCACCGAGGCCGGGCACGAGCGCGTCGCCGGGCAGAGCGGCAAGCCGCGCACCCTGCTGCGCCTCGTCCCGGGCTCCCGCTCCGCCCTCGGCGCCGAGATCGGCCGCCGCGAACTGCGCCTGCTCCGGGTCGACCTCACCGGCGCCGTCACCGCCCGGGCGGAGGAGCCGATCGACCCGGACGGCGGCCCCGGCCCGGTCCTCGACCGGCTCGCCGCCATGGTCCGCGCGCTCACCGCGCCCTCCGGGACCGGCGACGTGCTCGGCCTCGGCCTGGCCTGCCCCGGCCCCCTGGACACCCGCGACGGCGTCCTGCACCAGGTCACCGGCATGCCGAGCTGGCACGGCCTGCACCTGCGCGAGGCGGTGCGGACCCGCACCGGGCTGCCCGTGGTCGTCGAGAAGAACACCACCGCCGGCGTCCTGAGCCGCCCGGGCCCGGACGACCGCGCCTTCGTCCACCTCGGCGACGGCGTCGGGGCCGGCCTGGTCCTCGGCGGCCGGGTCCAGCGCGGCGCCCGCACCAACGCCGGCGAGTTCGGCCACCAGTGCATCGACCCGGCCGGGCCGCCGTGCGCCTGCGGCGCCCGCGGGTGCCTGGAGGCCGTCTGCCTCACCGCCCTGCGGGCCGGTCGCACCGGGGAGGCCGCGGGCGCCCTCGCGATCGGCGTCGCCAACCTGGTCCGTCTGCTCGACGTCGAGGAGGTCACCCTCGGCGGCGACGCCCTCCTCGCGGACCCGGAGCCGTACGAGAGTGCGATCCGCGCCGCGCTCGCCGCCCGGCTGCCCGATCCGCACTGGCAGCACGTCGCCCTCGCCCGCGCCACCGACCTGGCGGTCCCCCAGGGCGCCGCGGGCCTCGCCCTGGCGCGGCTCTTCGGCTGAACCCGCGCGGGCGGGCCCGGCCGAAGACGGGCTCGGGCGGCGACGGGCTCAGGCGGCGACGGGCTCAGGCGACGGTGGGCACCGCGCGGGTCGGGCAGTAGTCGGGGTTCGGCGCGCTGAACCAGGCGTCGCCGCTGAACGCGTTGTACCGGCAGGTCAGCGGGGCGGCCGGGCCGCCGCCGTAGTTGCACACCAGCCACCCCTGACCGTAGGTCCACCCGTAGAGGCCGTGCGCGCCGTCCGTGAGGAACGACGGGCACATGTAGGGCGTGGGCGGCGTGGTGGCCGAGGCCCCGGTGGCGGTCAGGCCCATGAACCCGGTGAAGCCGACGGTGGCCAGGGCGACGGCCGCGAGGGCGGCGGCGGAACGGGCGCGCGACAAGTGGGTCTCCTCGTGCTGGGGGTCGACGGCGGAACGCCCCGCCCGCGACCGGTGTGCAACTTCTGGCGAGTGGACCGTAGCAAGCTATCCGTTTCACGCAAATACCCAACGCACGATGGAAATTGACTGACTTTCAGTCCGGCCCAGGCTACAAGAGCAAGGGCGGAGGCAGGAGCGGCGGTGGGCTCAGCCGGACGGGCGGCGGGCCGCCAGCAGCTCCGGGTGCGGGGAGGCGACGAACTCCAGGCCCGCCTGCGCGGCTTCCGCCGCCAGGGCCGCGGGGTCGGCCGGCCACATCGGGAACTCCTCCCGGGCGTGGCGCACCACCCGGCCCGCCCGTTCGACCCGGTAGTCGAAGACCATCCGCAGCAGCCCGCGGTCGGGCAGCCGGGTGATGTCCGCCCGGTAGCTGTCGGTGCCCAGCCGGACCGGGCCGAGGCCGGTCAGGGTCTCGGCCTCGTCGGGGAGTCCGGTGGGCGGCGGGTCGAACAGCAGCACTCCCCCGGGTACCAGGGCCCGGGCCGCCGTCCGCCACAGGGCGCGCCGGGCGGCCGGTTCGACGCAGCCGACCACGTTGGCGGCCACCGCCAGGTCGGCGGCCTCGACCAGCCCGGCGTCCTCGGCCCGGCCCGGGTGGACGGTCAGCCGGGCCCGCCGGTCCGCGCCCAGCGCCGCCGCGCGGGACATCAGCACCGTCCGCATCGCCGGGGCGGGCTCGACGGCGTGCACCGGGACGCCCGAGGACTCCAGCAGCACCTCGGTGACGAGCCCGGTCCCGGCGCCGAACTCGACGATCCCGTGCCGGGCCCGGCCGGCCGCGTCGGCGAACCACCGCCGGGCCCGCCGCCGGTCGCCCTCCGCCTGGAGCAGGTCGTAGAACTCGGCGCTGACGGCGTAGTCGCTCTCCTCCGGGGCGCTCATGCCCACCACCCTGCCGCACCGGCCCCGCACCGGGCCGGTCGACCGGTCGGTCGGCAGGCCGGTCGACCGGTCGGGAGGGGCCGGTGGGTGTCACTCGCCATGGCTGCGCAGCGTCTCCTTCACCTTGGCGATCGCGAAGCCCCAACCCTGCTCGACGGTTGGCTTCGCCGGGACGGCGATCTCCTGGGGATTGGTGAGCACGTCCAGCAGCACCGGTCCGGGCGTGTCGAAGGCCCGCCGGACGCCGTCCGCCAGCTCGTCCGGGCCGGTGACCCGGATGCCGGTCAGGCCGAGCGCGGTCGCCACCGCCGCGAAGTCCGGGTTGTCCAGCTCGGTGCCGAACTCGGGCAGTCCGGACTGCTCCTGTTCGAGCTTGACCATGCCGAGCCGGCGGTTGTCGAAGACCACCAGTTTCACCGGCAGCCGGTGGGTCTTGATCGTCATCAGGTCGCCGAGCAGCATGCTCAGCCCGCCGTCCCCGCAGAACGCCACCACCTGGCGGTCCGGGTAGTGCAGTTGGGCGCCCAGCGCCTGCGGCATGGCGTTGGCCATCGAGCCCAGGTTGTAGGAGCCCAGCAGCCGCCGTCCGCCGCGCATCGTGACGAAGCGCGACAGCCAGACGGTGGCCATGCCGGTGTCGGAGGTGAAGACCGCGTCGTCGGCGGCCGCCGCGTCCACCGCCGCGGCCAGCGCCTCCGGGCGGACGTCGCCGTCGCGGTTGTCGAAGGCGCTGCGCAGCCGGCCCAGCAGGCGGTGGTCGTGCCGGGTGTCGGCGAGCTTGCGCTGGCCCTGCTGCCAGTCGGCGAACTTCCCGAGCGCCTCGTCCAGGTGGGTGCGGTCCTCGACGGCGTCCAGCAGCGGCAGCAGCGCGCGCAGGGTGGCCGCGGTGTCGCCCGCCAGGCCGACGTCCACCGGGGTGCGCCGGCCGAGGTGGCGTTCGTCCAGGTCGATCTGGACGGCCTTGCGGTCCTGCGGGTACCAGTCGCGGTAGGGGAAGTCGGTGCCGAGCAGGACCAGCGTGTCGCAGGAGTCCAGGGCGTGGGCGGCGGCCGGGTTGCCGATCAGGCCGGTCTGGCCGACCTGGTACGGGTTGGCGTCCTCGAAGCCCTCCTTGGCCTTGAGGGTGAGCACCATCGGCGCGGACAGCCGCTCGGCCAGCTCGCGGACCTCCGGTCCGGCCTCCCGGGCGCCGCGGCCGACCAGCAAGGTCACCCGCTCCCCCGCGTTGATCAGTTCGGCGGCCCGCCGGACGCCCTCGTCGTCGGGGCGGGTGACCGGGCGGGTGTGCGGGAAGCGGGCCGGGCGGTCGTCGGTCAGCTCCTGCTCGCCCAAGTCGCCGGGCACGGTCAGCACGGCGACGCCGCGTTCGGCGAGCGCGGCGCGGACCGCCGCCTCCAGCAGCCGGGGCAGCTGCTCGGGCGAGAAGACGGTGGCCCGGAACACCGCGACGTCCCGGAACAGCAGGTCGTTGTCGACCTCCTGGAAGTAGTCGCCGCCGATCTCCGCGGAGGGCACCTGCCCGGCGATCGCCAGCACCGGGGTGCGGCTCTTGGCCGCGTCGTACAGGCCGTTCAGCAGGTGCACCGAGCCGGGGCCGACGGTGCCCATGCACACGCCCAGCCCCCCGGAGAGCTGCGACTGGGCGCCGGCCGCGAAGGCCGCCGCCTCCTCGTGCCGACAGCCCACCCACTCGATGCCCTCGGTGGTGCGGATGGCGTCGGTCAGTGGGTTGAGGGCGTCGCCGACCACGCCGAAGACGTGCCGCACCTCCAGTTCCCGGAGGGCGTCGACGATCACGCGGGCCACGGTACGTGCCACGGGGAGCTCCTTGTCGCGGGTGGGCGGTTCAGACGGTGAAGCGGTTCAGACGGTGAAGCGGTCGGGGTCGGCCTCGCGCCAGTCGCGGGCCCAGGACTGCGGCGGGTCGTCCAGCAGGCGGCCCGGTGCCATCGGCGGGTGCAGGTCGGCGTAGGAGCGGACGGTCTGCTGGTCCAGGCGGCGGCGCAGCATCCGCGGGTGCAGGTCGGCCGGGTCGTCCACGCCCATCGAGGCCATGATCTGCAGGGCGCTCTTGACGGTCGCCTCCTGGTAGCGGGCGACCCGCTGCGACTTGTCGCCGACGTGCAGGGCCCGGGCCCGGCGCGGGTCCTGGGTGGTGACGCCGACCGGGCAGGTGTTGGTGTGGCAGCGCTGGGCCTGGATGCAGCCGATCGCGAACATCATGGCCCGGGCCGCGTTGGTGTAGTCGGCGCCCTGGATCAGCCGCTTGACCAGGTCGCTGCCGGTGGCGACCTTGCCGCTGGCGCCGATCCGGATGCGGTCCCGCAGGCCGGTGCCCAGCAGTGCGTCGCGGACCGTCAGCAGGCCCTCGGTGAGCGGCATCCCGACGTGGTCGGCGAACTCCAGCGGGGCCGCGCCGGTGCCGCCCTCGGCGCCGTCGACCACGATGAAGTCCGGGGTGACGCCCTCCGCCAGCATCGCCTTGCACACCGCCAGGAACTGCTGCCGCGAGCCGACGCACAGCTTGAAGCCGACCGGTTTGCCGTCCGCCAGCTCCCGCATCCGGGCCAGGAACAGCACCAGTTCGCGCGGGGTGGAGAAGACCCGGTGGTACGGCGGCGAGATGACCGTCTTGCCCTCCGGCACGCCGCGCACCTCGGCGATCTCGGCGTTGACCTTGGCGCCGGGCAGCACCCCGCCGATGCCGGGCTTGGCGCCCTGGCCGAGCTTCAGCGACAGGCACTTGACCTGCGGGTGGGCGGCCTTCTCGGCGAACTGGGCCGGGTCGAAGCCGCCGTCCTCGGTGCGGCAGCCGAAGTAGCCGGTGCCGAGCTCCCAGACCAGGTCGCCGCCCGGCCGCAGGTGGTACTCGGACAGGCCGCCCTCGCCGGTGTCGTGCGCGAAGCCGCCCTGCGCCGCGCCGGTGTTCAGCGCCAGCACGGCGTTGGCCGAGAGCGAGCCGAAGCTCATCGCGGAGACGTTCAGCAGCGCCATGTCGTAGGGCCGGGTGCAGTCGGGGCCGCCGATCCGCACCCGGGGCGCCTCCTTCGGCACCGCGACCGGGGCCAGCGACGGGACGAGGAACTCCCGGCCGGGCTCGTACAGGTCCAGTTCGGTGCCGAACGGCTCCTCGGCGTCGGTGCCCTTGGCCCGCTCGTAGACGATGCTCCGGGTGTCCCGGTCGAAGGGGCGGCCGTCCACGTTGCGCTCGACGAAGTACTGCTGCACCTCGGGCCGGATGTCCTCCAGCGCGAACCGCAGGTGTCCCAGCACCGGGTAGTTGCGCAGCACCGAGTGCCGGGTCTGCAACACGTCCGCGACCGCCAGCGCCGCCAGCGCCAGCAGCGGCACCGCCAGGAACCACCACCACGGCGACACCACCGACGCCACCACCACGGCCGCCGCCGCTCCGCACCCCAGCAAGGCCACCCACAGGAATCTCAGCACGGTGGGCGTCTAACCGGATCGCCGGATCGCAGTCCTCCTGCGACCGACCCGGAACGCGGCAGGAGGGCAGGTCAGGTGGCGGCAAAGGGCGGGCAAAGGGTCGGCAAGGGGCGGGCGTCGGGCTCGTGGTCCCGGTGCCGCGCGGGGGTGCTCCCGGGCGGTGTTCGAGCGGCCCCCCGCGGCCGGCCGGGGTTCAGGCCGGCGGGTGGCTGATCAGCCGGCCGTCCGGGGTGGCGGCGAGCAGGCGGCCGGCGTGGGCGGCCAGCGCGGTGGCCGGGGGGAAGGGCGCGGCCGGGCGGAAGGGTTCGTCGGTGCGGACGGGCGGGCGGCTGAGCAGGCCGTCGGGGCCGAGGGCATACAGCCGGGCGTTGAGGACGGTCAGGGCGGTGGCCTTCCCGGCGCTGCCGAGCGCCGTCCAGGGGGCGTCGGGGAGCTGGGCGGGGCGGTGGTGCAGGGTGTCGTCGTGCGGGGTGAGGGCGAACAGGGTGGTGTCGCACAGGGCGAGTGCGGTCGTTCCGGCGGGCACCGGTCCGGCGTCCCGCCAGGGGGCGGGGCCGGTGACGGGGTCGCGGTGGACGAGGCGGTCCTCGGTGGTCACGGCGAGCAGGGCGAGCGGGACGGGGCGGCAGGCTTCGCGGGGGGCGGTCAGGCAGCGCAGTTCGACGGGGTCGGGGTCGGGGTCGGCGCAGGGCCGCCAGGGCAGGTTCTGCTCGGACGGTTCGCGGTGCAGCAGGGTGCGGCCGTCGGCGGCGAGGGCGAACAGAGTGCCCTCGCAGGCGGCGAGGGCGCGCAGCGCGGGGGCCGGGCCGACGGTGTGCCAGCGGGGGGCGGGGACGGTGCCGGAGAGCCGGTCGAGGACGTTGCGGGTGACCCGGTCGACGGCCGGGTCGTCCAGCGCCCGGCCCCAGTTGATGGTGGCCGCGTTGAAGACCGTCCCGGCGCCGAGCCGGTGCACGCCCAGGGTGGCCCAGCCGCCCTGGCCGTACGCGCGCCAGTGGCGCAGGTCGGCGGTGGCGAGGACGGCGAAGGAGCGCGGGGTGCCGTCGCGGCCGGTGGGCCGGGGGACGCCGAGGGACCAGTCGAGTTCGGCGGCGTCGGTCTCGTAGCCGAGGGCGCCGCGGGCGAAGGTGTCGCCGTCGGACAGGCCGGTGCCCTCGAACACCCAGTGGTCGGCGAACCGGACGGTGTACGCCTCCTCGCCGATGACGGCCATGCCCTCGCCCCAGGCGCCCGCGCCGTTGCGGAAGCTGACGCCGGTCATGGTGTTCTCCGGGCGGTCGACCGGCGCGGAGGACCACTCGACGGTGGCCCGGGCGGGGTCGGTGGCGGCGACGGGGTCGGCGGCGGCGTCCCGGTGGCAGACCATGGTGCGTCCGCCGTCCTCCAGCCGGATCTGCCACCAGGCGGTGTTCCCGGCGAACACGGCGAGGTTGCCGCCGCGGCGGACGAAGCCCTCGACGCTGTCGCGCATCCCGGCGGTCCAGTACTCGTCGTGGCCGTTGACCACCAGCAGCCGGTGGGCGGAGAGCAGTTCGCCGCCGTCGTCCAGGTCGAATCCGGAGCAGAACTCGACCGGGCGGCCGGTGCGGTGCAGCCAGTGCAGCAGCGGTTCCTCCCAGCGCTCGGGCGGCGGGCCGCCGCCGGGGGCGTCCAGCGCCACCCGGGCGGCCCGGTCGGGCTGTTCGGCGTAGTAGAGGCTCCGGCCGGGCTGGCCGGCCCGGTGGTAGGCCCGCCAGGTGGCGAACGGGACGGAGACCAGGATCGGGGCGGCCGGGCGGGCGGCCCGGACGGCGAACCACACCTCGTGCTCGGCGTCGCGCTCCGGCTCGGGCTCCTCGGGGCGCAGGTCGTGGAAGCTGGCCCGGTAGAGCGAACTCGGCCAGTGCGCGGGGACGGTGAGCTCCCAGCGGGTGCCCCGGAGGTCCGCGGCGGCGCGCACCCGGCCGGCCACCACGTCGGTGACCAGGACCCGTCCGGTGAGCGGGCCGCCGTCGCCGGCGGTCACCTCGAAGCGCATCCGGCCGCCCTGCGGGCACGAGGTGGCCCCGTCCGCGGCCCGGGCGACCGGGCGGGGCACCGGGCCGGGTCCGGCCGTCGGGACGCCCGGGGGCGTCGCGGCGCCCCCGGTCACCGCAGCGCCTCCCGCAGCCGGGCCACCCGGGGCGGGTGGCCCGCCGCCGAGTCGACGATCACGCTCTCCAGGGCGCGCAGGTGGGCGTGGATCGCGGCCTTGGGCAGGTACGCGGTGTCCGCGGTGAGCGTGACGGTGAGGGTGTCCTCGTCGCCGGTGAGGTGCAGGCAGTAGCGGCAGGCCACCCGGTCCTGGGTGGCCGGGAAGTCCAGCGCGGTGCGCCGGCGCAGCCCGGCCAGGGTGGCGGCGTCCAGCGGGCCGGTGGCGGGCGGGCGGTCGACCAGGCGCATGTCGTTGAAGCAGCAGTAGGGATGGACCTCCGTGCCGCGTTCGCGGGCGGCGCGGGCCAGCAGGGCGTCCCAGGCCACCGGGTCGTAGGAGGCGGCGCGGTAGCCGGCCAGCGCGGCGGGCCAGGCGTCCGCCAGCAGGTCGGTGAGGACGGCGTCCGGGTCGTCGGGGGTGCGCAGCACGAACAGGGCGTCCTGCGAGAGGGTGCTGACCAGGGTGCGCCGGTCGGCTCCGGCGCGGTTCCCGGCGATCGGCATGACGGCCGCCGTCCGGTGGCCCCGGTCGGCGGCGACCAGCGCGGCGGCGGCGGTGAGCAGCACGGTGGAGCCGCTGACCCGGTGGGCGAGGGCCAGCGCGTCCACCGCCCGGGGCAGCGCGGCGGACACCAGTCGGCCGGTCCAGTAGCGCGGGTGCTCGGGGGCGGCGACGGGCGCGGGGAACATGGTGGGCGGGGCGGCGGCCAGCCCGTCGGCCCAGAACGCGAGAGCCGCCTCGCCGGCCCGGCGGCCCGCCGGGGAGTGCTGGTGGTGCGCCAGGTCGTGCGGGGTCTGGGGGCAGGCCGGTCCGGCGGAGCCGCGCCGGGCCAGCAGCCGCAGGTCCCGGACCAGGACCTCGGCGCCGTGGCCGTCGGAGGCCAGGTGGCACAGGGCGAGCACGACGTGGCTGATCCGCCCGTCGTGGCGCACCGCGCCGAACCGGACCGGCCACTCCCCCGCGTAGTCGAAGCGGCGGGCGGTGAGTTCGGCGAGCAGGCCGTCGGCGGTGCGGGCGGCCGTGTCGGCGTCGGGGGCGTCGCGGAGGTCGACGGTGATCCGGCCCGCGCCGTGCAGCCGCTGGCGGGGGCCGTCGGCGATCCGGGTGCGCAGCGCCTCGTGCCGGTGCATGAGGGCGGCCAGCGCGGCGGTGAGCCGGGGGGCGTCCACGGGGGCGCCCCGGTCGGCGAGCGGGAGGACGCGGCCCAGGTTGAAGTAGTGGTCGTTGGGCGCGGTGCGGCCGATCGCGTGCCAGATCGCCCGCTGTCCCCAGGTGAGCGGCGCCTCTCCGGCCCGCCCGCCGGCGAACGGCACCTCCAGGGCGGTCACGGGGTGCCGCCGAGCTCCCGCACCCGCGCGGTGAGCCCGTCGAGGTCCGCCGTGTACAGGGTGCGGTCGGCCAGGTCGACCAGGATGCCGAACTCCTCCTCCAGGCTGTCGGCGAGCCGCAGCAGGGCGAGCGAGCTGACGCCGAGCGCGGCGAGCGGCACGTCGGCGGAGCCGAGGAGTTCGGGGGTGCCGACGGCGCCGTCGGTGGCGCGGGAGACCAGGTCGGCGACGCGGTCGCGCAGGGCGCTCACCGGGCGTCCTCGCGGGCGTCCGGGTGGCCGGCCAGGCGGCGGCGCAGGCTGAGCGGGCGGATGTCCGGCCAGACCCGGTCCACGTGGGCGGTGCACTCGGCCTCGGTGCCGGCGAAGCCCTCGGGGCGCCAGCCGGCGGGCAGCGGCGCGCCGTCGGGCCACAGGGCGTGCTGCTCCTCGTCGTTGACGGCGACGACGTAGCGGATCTCGTTGCTCACGGGGTGGCTCCTTGCAGGGCGCGGACGGCGGCGGCGACGCCGCGGGCGGTGGGTTCGTCGAAGAAGACGTCGAGCGGGACGTCGACGCCGAGGGTGCGGGAGACGCGGGCGGCGATCGCGGTGATGGTCAGCGAGTGGCCGCCCAGGTCGAAGAGGTCCTCGTCGGGGCCGAGGTCGTCCAGTTCGAGGACGTCGGCCCAGATGGCGAGCACCGCGTCGAGCACGGCGTCCCCGGGCCCGGTGTTCGTGGTCCCGGCGTTCGTGGTCCCGGCGTTCTCGCCCCCGGCGGCGGGCGCGGGGTCGGGGCGGGCGGGCCCGGGGTCGGGCAGCGCGGCCCGGTCGAGCTTGCCGTTGGGGGTGAGCGGGAGGGCGTCCAGGACGGCGTAGGCGTTCGGCAGGACGGCGGCGGGGAGGACGGCGGCCAGGTGGGCGCGCAGTTCGGCCGGGTCGGGCGGCGGGCCGGCCGGGACGACGTAGGCGACCAGCCGGTCCGCTCCGTGCAGGGCGGCGGCGGCCCGGGCGACGCCGGGGTGGGTGGCGAGGCGGGCCTCGACCGCGCCGAGTTCGAGGCGGTGGCCGCGGAGCTTGACCTGGGTGTCGGCACGGCCCAGGTACTCCAGGGCGCCGCCGGGCGCGCGGCGCACCAGGTCCCCGGTGCGGTACATCCGGGCTCCCGGCGGCCCGTACGGGTCGGGCCGGAAGCGGCTCGCGGTGAGGCCGGGGCGGCCGCGGTAGCCGTGGGCGACGCCGTCCCCGGCCAGGTGGAGTTCGCCGGGGACGCCGTACGGGACGGGGCGCAGCCGCTGGTCGAGGACGTAGGCCCTGGTGTTGTCCAGGGGTTCGCCGAGGGTGACGGCGCCGTGCTCGTCGAGGGCCGGGTCGGCGCAGGTGGACCAGATGGTGGTCTCGGTGGGGCCGTAGACGTTGACCAGCCGGGCGGTGGCGGCGGTCAGGGCGGCGGCGAGCGGGGCGGGCAGGGCCTCGCCGCCGGTGAGGGCGGTGAGGGCGGTGTCGGCGAGTCCGGCGTCCAGCAGCAGCTGCCAGCCGCTGGGGGTGGCCTGGACGTGGGTGATCCGCTGTTCGCGGAGCAGGGCGAGCAGGGCGGGGCCGTCGCGGTGGGCGCCGGGCGGGGCGAGGACGACCCGGGCGCCGGTGGTCAGCGGCAGCAGGAGTTCCACGGCGGAGATGTCGAAGGCGAGCGAGGTGAGGGCGAGCCAGCGGTCGGCGGCGGTGGCGCCGAGCCGGTCGCGCAGGCTGCCGAGGACGTTGGCCAGCGCGGAGTGCGGGACTTCGACGCCCTTGGGGCGGCCGGTGGTGCCGGAGGTGTAGAGGACGTAGGCGGGCAGTGCGGGGTCGGGCGCCGGGGGCAGCGGGGGCGTGCCGTCGTCGGTGGGGGCGAGGTCGGCGGGGGTGAGGTCGCCGGGCTGCTCCGGGTGGTCGGTGATCCGCAGGGCGAGCCGGGCGTCGTCGCGGACGAAGGCCAGGTGGGCGGCCGGGTAGTCGGGGTCGAGCGGGAGGTGGGCGGCGCCGGTGGCCAGCACGGCCAGCACGGCGACGAGTTGGTCCAGGCCGCGGGGCAGCGCGATGCCGACCGTGCGGCCGGGCCCGGCGCCGTGCCGGGTGAGGGCGGCGGCGGCGTGGGCGACCAGGCGGGCCAGTTCGCCGTACGTCACGGGCGTGCCGTCGGCGACGGCGGCGACCGCGCCGGGGTGGGCGGCGGCGCGGGCGGCGAACCGGGCGGGGACGGTGGTGGCGGGCAGGTCGGGGCGGGGGGCGGGGGCGGCGAGCTGGGCGGCGCGTTCGTCGGGGGCCAGGAACTCCAGGGCGGCGACGGGGGTGTCGGGGGCGGCGTGGGCGGCGTCCAGCAGGGCCGTGTAGTGCCCGGCGATCCGGGCGGCGGTGGCGGCGTCCAGCGCGCCGGTGCGGTACTGGAGGCTGCCGAGGATCTCCTCGCCGCAGTCGACCAGGTGGAGGTGGAGCAGGTTGCGGGCGGTGCCGGCGAAGCCGGTCCAGCCGACCCGGGCGGTGAGCGGCCCGAAGTCCGGGGCGGCGGCGGCCGGGCGGCGGCGGTAGCTGACCGACAGCGGGGTGAGCGCGGTGCGGGGGGTCAGGCCCGGGACGGCGCGGCCCAGCGGGACGGCGCGGTGGGCGTACAGGGCGCGCAGTTCGGCCCGGACGGTGCGGGCCCAGTCGGCGAAGGTCCGGTCGGCGGGCTCGCCCGGGCGCAGCGGCAGTTCGTTGACGGCGAGGCCGAGGGCGACGGGTTCGCCGGGGCGGCGCAGCGAGAGTTCGACGGCGGTGGTGGGCGCGGGGTCGCCGTAGCGGGCCAGCAGGGCGTGCCAGGCGGCGGTGAGGAGTTCGAAGCGGGTGACGCCGAGGGCGCGGGCGGTGTCGGCGCAGCGCCGTCCGTCGAGCCGGAAGGCGGTCTCGGCGCCGGGGGCGGGCCGGACGCCGCCGTCGGGCGGCGGGGCCAGGCCGGGCAGGACGGGCGAGGCGGGTTCCCGCCAGCGCGGCGCCCAGTACGCGGCGGCGGCCGCCAGGGCGGGGGCTTCGAGGTCGGGGGCTCCGAGGGCGGGGGTCGGCGGGTCGGCCGGGGCGGCGGCGGGGTCGAGCGGTTCGCCGCGGTAGGCGGCGGCGAGGTCGGCGACCAGGCGTTCCTTGGACTCGCCGTCCAGCACGAGGTGGTGGGCGGTGATCAGCAGCACGTGCCGTTCGGCCCCGGGGCGGAACAGCGCGAACCGGCAGAGCGGCCCGGTCGCGGGGTCGAACGGGGCGGCGCGCTCCTCGTCGAGCAGCTTGTCGAGGTCGGCGGGGGCGCAGTCGACCCGGCGCGGCGGGGCGACGGCGGCGGTGGGCGCGGCCGTGCCGTCGGGGGCGAACCGGGAGGCCAGGACGGGGTGGTGGGCGACGACGGCGGCGCAGGCCCGGTCGAGGGCGTCGGCGTCGAGCGGGCCGGTGAGGTCGAGTGTGACGGCGAGGTGGTAGGCGGTGCCGGTGTCGAGCGTGCGCCCGGTGAGCCAGACGCCGTGCTGGGCGGGGGTGAGCGGGGTGGTCATGGCGTGGCCTCGGGGGTGTCCGGAGTGGTGAGGGTGCGGCGCAGTTCGCGTTTGAGGACCTTGCCGCCCTCGTTGCGCGGCAGGGTGGTGCGGAAGTGCACGGTGGCGGGGAGTTCGTGGACGGCGAGGTGGTCGAGCAGGAAGGTGCGCAGTTCGGCCGCGGTCAGTTCGCCGTCCGGGACGACGACGGCGGCGACGACGCTGCCGAGCACCGGGTGCGGGACGCCGAACGCGGCGGCGTCGGCGACCTTCGGGTGGGCGTGCAGGGCGTTCTCGACCTGGAGGGTGGAGACCTTGTGGGCGCCGGACTTGACGACGTCGCGCTCCCGGTCGAGCAGGTGCAGGAACCCGTCGGCGTCCACCCGGCCCAGGTCGCCCATCCGCACCCAGCGGCCCCGGAACACCGCGCCGTCCCGCTCCCCCAGGTAGGCGCGCGGGGCGGCGGGCGAGCGCAGCCACAGCTCGCCGGGCTCCCCCGGCGCGACGGGGTGCCCGTCGGCGTCGGTGACGCGCAGCTCGGCGAGCGAGGCGGGGCGGCCCGGGGAGTCCGGGCGGGCCGGGTCGAACAGCAGGGTGATCTGGGCGGGGGCCGCCTCGGTCGAGGTGTAGTAGTTGACCACCTGGGCCCTGCCGAACGCCCGGTCGAGGGCGAGCGCGACGGGCTGCGGCAGCGCGGCGGCGGTGGAGCCGACCAGCCGGACGGTGTCCAGGTCGCCGCGCTCGGCCGCGGCGGCCAGCGCCCGGGAGGCGAGCAGTTCGACGGCCGTCGCGGGGACGAGGAACACGCTGCCCACCGCGTGCTCGGCGATCAGCCGGACGAACCGGGCCGGGGTGAACTGCGGGGCGGTGACGCAGGCGGCGTGCGCGTTGAGCGCGTTGACCAGCATGGTCTGCCCGGCGTTGGTGCCGACCGGGAAGGCGTGCAGGAAGGTGCGGGAGTGCCGCAGCGGGCGGCGGCGCTCGTCGAGGGTGCAGCCGTGGACCAGGTTGGCGTGCCGGGCGGTGACGCCCTTGGGGGTGCCGGTCGTCCCGGAGGTGTACAGGATCTGCGCCGGGGCGTCCGGGTCGGGTTCGGGGAGGCCCGGGGCGCCGGGGTCGGCGGGGTGGTGGGCGGTGGCGGTGGCCTCGGTGCGGGTGCGGACGCCGTCCGGGACGCCCGGCGGGCGGGGGCCGCCGTCGGCGTGCAGCAGGAGGCGGGCCCCGGCGTCGGTGAGGGCGTGCGCCGTCCCGGCGGGCGAGGTCCGGTCGGAGAGCGGCACGGCGACGGCGCCCGCCCGCAGCACGGCGAGGAACGCGACGGCGTACTCCGCCCAGCGGTCGGTGCCGAAGCAGAGCCCGACCCGGTCGCCGTCCCGGACGCCCTCGGCGCGCAGCGCGGCGGCCAGCGTCCCGGAACGGGCCTGCCAGGCGGCGAAGTCGAGCCGCTGCGCGCCGCAGACGACGGCGGTGCGCCCGCCGTGCGCGGCGGCCCGGTGGGCGAGCAGCGCGGGCAGGGTGGCGGGGGTGTGCGGGGCGGTGCTCATCGGGCCCCCGTCCCGGCCGCGCGGCGGGCGGCGGCGGTGCGGGCGCGTTCGCGCAGGCCGACCAGGTCGTCGGGTTCGGCGTCCGGGACGTCGCGGTCGAAGCGGGCGAGCACCGGCAGGCGCAGTCCGAGGGCGACCAGGGCGAGCATGGCGGCGGCGAACAGCAGGTACATCAGGGCGATGCCGCGGCCGGGGCCGGTGCCGATCAGCGGGCCGAAGACGGGGGCGAGCGCGCCGTCCGGTTCCATCAGCGGGCCGAACAGGGCGGAGCCGAGCGGGGCGATGACGCCGTGGCCGAGCGGGAGGGTGGACCAGGCGACCAGGGTGTTCAGGGCGAACACCCGGCCGTGGAACCGCTGGGCGACCTTGACCTGGACGATCGTCGCGTAGATGCCGTTGACCAGGGCCAGCGCGAAGGACATGCCGAACGCGCCGGCCGCCACCGTCCACAGGTTGGCCCGCAGCCCCTCCACCGCGCCCGCCAGGGCGAGGACGGCGGCCAGCGCGAGCATGCCGCGCAGCTTGTGGCGGCGCGGTCCGCCCCAGAAGCCCATCGCGACGCCGCCGAGGATCGCGCCCGCGCCGGCCGCGACCGCGACCCGGGCGGCGCCGCCGAGGTCGTCGAAGGAGAGCACCAGCGGGGTGGTGAGCAGGAACAGCGGGGACAGGAAGACGTTCAGGCCGGCGAACCAGAGCAGCATCGCCCGGAAGCCGCGGTGGCGCCAGGAGAGGGCGATGCCGTGCCGGATCTCCGCGGTCAGCGACTCCCGGCGGGTCCAGGGCAGTGTCTTCGGGAAGCGGACGGCGAGCAGGATGGTGACGGCGACGGCGTAGGAGACCACGTCGATGATCAGGATGCCGCGCAGGCCGATCGCGGCGAGCAGCGCCACGGCGGCCAGCGGGACGACGAACTGGGCGGTTCCGAAGGCGAGTTGGACGATTCCGTTGGCGTGGCCGAGGTGGCGTTTGGGCACCAGTTGCGGGACGGCGGAGGCGTACGCCAGGCGTTGGAAGGTGAGCGCGACGGACAGCACCGCGAGCAGCGCGTACACCTCCCAGGTGTGCAGGCGGCCGGTGAGCAGCAGGGTCAGCAGTCCGGCCTGGGTGGCGCCGGCGGCGAGGTCGCCCAGCAGCATCACGCGGCGGCGGTCGAGGCGGTCGACCAGGGCGCCGGCGAGCGGGCCGACCAGGATGCCGGGGAGCATCGCGACCACGGCGTACAGCGCGAAGCGGGCCATCGACCCGGTCTCCAGCAGGATCCAGATCGGCAGGGCGAACTCGGTGAGCGCCGAGCCGGTGATGGAGGCGAGCTGGCCGCCGACGACCCAGAGGAAGCGGCCCATGCCGGGCTGCGGGCCGTCCGCGGCGGCGGCCGGTTCCCGGCCCGCCGGGCCGTCCGCGGAGCCCGGTGCGGAGCCGTCCGCGCCGTCCGTGCCGTCCGCGGCGGGGGCCGTCTCGCCGTGGAACCACCAGGAGTTCTCCGGGTCCCGCCGCGGGAGGTCGGCGGTGGTGCCGTCCAGGAGCGCGCGGTGGACGGTGGTGACGGCGGCGGCGGTCTCGGCGGCCCGGTAGGCGATGAAGAAGTGGCCGCCCTCGTCCAGCACGGCGACCGCGGAGCGTTCGGCCAGCAGCAGCCACTCGCGGTAGCGCTCCTGGTAGAAGTCGGCGGCCGGGTCCTTGTCGCCGACCAGCGAGACCACGGGGGCGCGCAGCCGGGGCGCGCCGGCCTCGACCTCGGCCAGGGCGCGGGTGAAGTAGTCCTCGGCGGCCCGGGTGTCGCGCCGCATGTTGCCGATCACGAACCGGACCTGGTCCTCGTCGAGTTCGGAGGTGTCGACGCCCATGCCGGTCAGCCAGTTGGCGTAGGAGCGGTCGCCGACCAGCGGTTCCAGCGCGGCGATCTTCCCGAGCGCGGCGAGCAGCCGGCTGCGCGGCCGGGCGAACGGGAACTGGGCGCCCGCGTAGACGGCCTCCAGTTCCCGGCCGGAGCCCTCCAGCAGGCGGGCCACGGCGACGGCGAGCGCGGTGCCCACGGCGCAGTGCCCGTACACGACGAGCGGTCCGTCGACCTTCGCGCGCACCTCGGCGGCGACGGCCTCGGCGAGGTCGTCGAAGTCGAGGTGGTGTTCGGTGACGCCGAGGTCGTGGCCGGGGACGGCGACGGACCAGAGTTCGACGTCGGGCGGCAGCGCGTCGGCGACCGGCTGGTAGACGACGGCGCTGCCGCCGCCGTAGGGGACGCACACCAGCGTGAGGGTGCGGCGGGCGGCGGGGACGGCGCGGGTGAGGCGGTGCAGCAGGGCGCGCGGGCCGCTCGGCCGGTCGGCGGCGGCGAGGGCGGCCAGGTCGCGGACGGTGCGGTGGGTGAACAGGTCCATCACGCCGACCGGGCGGGCGCCGATCGCGGTGAGCCGCTTGCGGGCCCTGGCGACGACCTGGGTGGCCAGCAGGGAGTGGCCGCCGAGGTCGAAGAAGTTCTCGTCGGTGCCGACCTCGGGCAGGTCGAGCACCTCGGCCCAGATCTCGGCGAGGACGGTCTCGGCGGGGGTGGCGGGCTTGGCCGCGCCGTCGGGGCGGTGGATGCGCGGGGCGGGCAGGGCGCGCCGGTCGAGTTTGCCGTTGGGGCTGAGCGGCAGGGCGGGGAGGGTGGTGAACGCGGCCGGGACCTGGTGGTCGGGGAGGGTCCGCTTGAGGGCGGCGCGCAGGGCCACCGGGTCGGGTTCCTCGGCGCCGGGGGCGAGGACCAGGTGTCCGACCAGGCGGTCCCGGTGCAGGACGACGGCGGCGTCGGCGATGCCGGGCCGGGCGCGCAGCGCGGCCTCGGTCTCGCCGGGTTCGATCCGCAGTCCGCGCAGTTTGACCTGGTCGTCGATCCGGCCCAGGTGTTCCAGGGTGCCGTCGGGGCGGCGGCGGGCCAGGTCGCCGGTGCGGTAGAGGCGGGAGCCGGGCGGGCCGTAGGGGTCGGGGACGAAGCGGGCGGCGGTGAGGCCGGGGCGGCGGTGGTAGCCGAGGGCGACGGCGGTGCCGCCGATGTGGAGTTCGCCGGGGGCGCCCGGGGGGACGGGGCGCAGCCGGGCGTCCAGGACGTACAGCCGGGTGTTGTCGACGGGCAGGCCGATCGGCACGGTGGTCAGCGGCCCGGCGCACTCCCAGGAGGAGACGTCGACGGCGGCCTCGGTGGGCCCGTACAGGTTGGCCAGGCGCAGGCCGGGCAGCCGGGCGGTCAGTTCGCGGGCGGCGTCCGGCGGGAGGGCCTCGCCGCTGCTGACGACGCGGCGCAGGGTGGTGCAGCGTTCGACGTCCTCCTCGGCGAGGAAGGCCCGCAGCATGGCGGGGACGAAGTGGGCGACGGTGACCCCGGCGGAGGCGATCAGGTCGCGCAGGTAGCCGCTGTCCTTCTGGCCGCCGGGCTTGGCGAGCACGATCCGGGCGCCGGTGGTCAGCGGCCAGAAGAACTCCCAGACCGACACGTCGAAGCCGGTGGGGGTCTTCTGCAGCACCGCGTCCTCGGGGCCGATCCGGTAGGCGTCCTGCATCCACTGGAGGCGGTTGGCGATCGCCCGGTGGGTGTTGGGGACGCCCTTGGGGCGGCCGGTGGAGCCGGAGGTGTAGATGACGTAGGCGGGGTCGTCGGGGGCGGGTCCGGCCGGGCGGGTGCGGGCCCGGGGCCACTCGGCCGGGTCGTCGAGCAGCAGGACGCGGGCCGCGCAGCCCGCCGGGACGGGCAGCTTGCGCTGGGTGAGCAGGACGGTGGCGTCGCTGTCGGCGAGCAGGAAGGCCAGGCGTTCGGCCGGGTAGTCGGGTTCCAGCGGGGTGTAGGCGGCGCCGGTGCGCAGCACGCCGAGCAGGCCGGCCACCAGGTCGGGCGAGCGTTCGGCGCTGACGGCGACCAGGCTGCCGGGGCCGACGCCCTCGGCGGCGAGCCGGGCGGCGATCCGGCCGGCCCGCTCGTCGAGTTGGCGGTAGGTCAGGGCGGGGCGGCCCTCGGTGGCGACGGCGACGGCGTCGGGGGTGCGGGCGGTCTGGGCGGCGACCAGGGCGGTCAGGGTGGTGGCCGGGCGGTCCACGGCGGTGTCGTTGAAGCGCTCGGTCTCGAACGCCCGCTCCTCGGCGGTGAGGGTGTCGAGGGCGGACAGCGGGGTGTCGGGCGCGTCGGCGACGGCGGCCAGCAGGCGGCCGAGGTGGTCGGCGAGGCGGGCGATGTCGGCCTCGTCGTACAGGTCGGTGTTGTAGTTGAACGAGCCGTTCAGGCCCTCGGGCCGTTCCTGGAGGAAGAGTTCGAGGTCGAAGCGGGTGCCGCTGGCCCGGACGCCGAACGGTTCGGCGGTGAGCGGCGCGGTGTCGGGGCCCTCGCCCTGGACGGCGTAGTTCTGCACGGCCAGGACGGCCTGGAAGACCGGCGGCCGGGAGACGTCCCGGGGCCAGTTGAGTTCGCTCACCAGCTGGGCGAACGGCAGGTCCTGGTGCCCGTAGGCGGTCAGGCAGGTCTCCCGGGTGCGGGCGAGCAGTTCGGCGAAGTCCGGGTCGCCCTCCAGCCGGGCGGGCAGCGCCAGGACGTTGACGAACATGCCGACCAGCGGCTCCAGTTCGGCCTCCGGGCGGCCGGCCACGGGCGAGCCGACCGCGAAGTCGGTGCGTCCGCTGTGGCGGGCCAGCAGCAGCTGGAAGGCGGCCAGCAGCACCATGTACGCGGTGGCGTCGTGGCGGCGGCCCAGGGCGGTGAGGCGCTCCAGCAGGGGGCGCTCGACCCGGAACGCGTACCCGGCGCCCTCGAAGGTCTGGCGCGGCGGGCGCGGGCGGGCGAACGCCAGCTCCAGCGGCTCCACCCCGGCGAGTTCGGCGCCCCAGTGGGCGACCTCGGCGGCCAGCCGGTCGCCGCTCAGCTCCTGCCGCTGCCAGATCGCGAAGTCGCCGTACTGGACCGGGAGTTCGGGCAGCGGATCGGGTGCGCCGGCGACCCGGGCGGCGTGGCCGCGCAGCACCTCGCCGAGCAGCACCTCGCTGGACCAGCCGTCGCTGACGCTGTGGTGCACGACCAGCAGCAGGACGTGGTCCTCGGCGGCGAGCCGGATCAGCCGGGCCCGCAGCAGCGGCCCGTGCTCCAGGTCGAACGGGACGGCGGCGTCCGCGTCCACGATCCGTTCGGCCGCCGCCTCGTCGGCGGCGTCGGTGACGGTCAGTTCGGCGGGGCCGGGCGGGTCGACGACCAGCAGCGGGCGGCCGTCCTCGGTGGCGGGGTAGCGGGAGCGCAGCGTCTCGTGCCGGGCGACGGCGGCGTCCAGGGCGGCGCGCAGGGCGTCCGGGTCGAGGGGGCCGCGCAGCCGGCGGACCACGGGGATGTTGTAGGCGGCGGTGCCCGGCGCGAACTGCTCCATGAACCAGAGCCGTTCCTGCGCGAAGGAGAGCGGGACGGGGGCGTCCGGGGCGCGCCGGGGGACGGTGGTGGTCCGGGCGGAGGGGCGGCCGGCCAGTCGGCGTCTGAGGAGTTCGCGCTTCGCGGCGGACAGCCCGGCCTTGGCGGGGGCGTCCGGGGTGGTGGTGTCGGAGCTCATGACGGGAGCCGGTCTCCTTACGGGGCGTCCGGGGCGGCGAGCAGCCGGGCGGCGTCGTCGTCGGACAGGTTGTCGATCTCGGCGACCAGGGCGGCTTCGACGGCCTCGGCGAAAGCGGCCGCGGTGCGGTGGGTGAACAGGGCGCGCAGCGGGACGGCGAGGTCGATCGCGGCGCGGATCCGGGCGACGACCCGGGTGGCGAGCAGGGAGTGGCCGCCGAGGTCGAAGAAGTCGTCGTGGGCGCCGACGGCGGCCACGCCCAGCACCTCCTGCCAGACGTCGGCGACCAGTTCCTCCGCCTCGGTGCGCGGCGGCACGTGCGGCGGGCGGCGGCGGGCGCCGGCCACGGCGTCGGGGGCGGGCAGGGCGCGGCGGTCGAGTTTGCCGTTGGGGGTGAGCGGGAGGGCGTCCAGCGGGACGATCGCGCCGGGGACGGCGTGCGGGGGGAGCGTCCGGGCGAGGGCGGTGCGCAGCGCGTCCGGGTCGAGGCCGGAGCCGACCACGTAGGCGGCCAGGGTGTCGCGGTGCGCGACCACCGCGGCCTGGGTGACGCCCGGGCGGGCGAGCAGCGCGGACTCCACCTCGCCGGGTTCGACCCGGTAGCCGCGGACCTTCACCTGGTCGTCGATCCGGCCGAGGAACTCCAGCGTCCCGTCCGGGAGGCGGCGCACCAGGTCGCCGGTGCGGTAGCGGCGGGCGCCGGGCGGGCCGTCCGGGTCGGGCCCGAAGGCGCGGGCGGTGGCGCCGGGGCGGCCGAGGTAGCCGTCCGTCACCCCCGCTCCCCCGATGACCAGTTCGCCCGGGGTGCCGGGCGGCACCGGGGTGCCGTGCCGGTCGAGGACGGCGACCGTGGTGCCGCCGACCGGGCGGCCGATCGGCGGGCGGCGGTGCGCGTCCGCGGGGCCCAGCTCGGCGGTGGTGGCGATGATCGCGGTCTCGGTGGGGCCGTAGGAGTTGACCAGCCGGACGCGCTCCCCGAACCGGTTCCGCCAGGCCGCGACGGCCTCCGGGCGGACCTGGTCGGCGCCCAGCACGAGCAGCCGCAGGCCCGGCGGCCAGGGCGTCTCGTCGAGGTCGGCGACCAGGTGGTGCCAGTACGGGGTGGGCAGGTCGAGCACCGTGAGGCCGGCGCAGTACGGCTCGGCGAGCTGGTCGGGCAGGGTGGCGTCCGGGCGGGCGGTGACCAGGACGGCGCCGGCGGCGAGCGCGGGGAAGACCTCCTCGGCGCTGGTGTCGAAGGACAGGGTGGCGTACTGCAGGACGCGGTCGTCGGCCGTCAGGCCGTACCCGTCGCGCATCCAGGCCACCCGGGCGGCCAGGGCGCGGTGCGGGACGAGGACGCCCTTGGGGGTGCCGGTGGAGCCGGAGGTGTAGATCAGGTAGGCGGGGTCCTCGGGGGTGGCCGGGCTCTCCTCGGGGACGGCCCGGTCCTGCGGGTCCGGCCCGTCGGTGGCGAGGGCCGGTCCGTCGGCAGCGAGGGCCGGGGCGTCGGCGGCGAGCACCGGGAGGTCGGCGCGCACGCCGTCCGGGAGGGTGCCGTCCTCGGTGAGCAGGACGGCGGCGCCGCTGTCGGCGAGCATGAACGCCAGCCGGGACGGCGGGTAGCCGGGGTCCAGCGGGAGGTAGCCGGCGCCCAGCCGCCAGGCCGCCAGCATCGCGGTCACGGCGCGCGGGCCGCGCGGCAGGCAGAGCGCCACCAGGTCGCCGCGGCGCACGCCGTGGGCGGCGAGCCGGGCGGCCAGCGCCCGGGAGGCGGCGGCGAGCCCGGCGCGGGTGAGCGTCCCGTCCGGGCCGACCACCGCCGGGGCGTCCGGGCGCCGGCGGGCGGCCAGGTCGACGGCGGCCAGGACGGTGGGCGGTCCGGCCGGGAGCGCGGGCCCGCGGGCCCCGTCGGCCAGCAGGGCGCGGTCGGCGTCGGTCAGCAGCGGCAGCCGGTGCACCGGGGTCTCCGGGTCGGCGAGGGCGGCGCGCAGCAGTGTCTCGAACCGGGCGGCGAGGGCCGCCGCCGTCGCGGGGTCCAGCAGGTCGGTGCGGTGGCCGAAGACGGCGTGCAGGTCGTCGCCGTCCGGCCGGACGTCCAGGCCGAGTTCGGACTTCGCGGCGGTGTGGCCGGCGTCGGCCTCCGCGCAGCGCAGGTCGGCGAAGGGCTCCTCGCCGAGTTCGCCGCCGGTGTGGGTGTGCACGGTGAGCATGGTCTGGAAGACCGGCGCGCGGTCCGGGTCCCGGTCGGTGCCCAGTTCGTCGAGGAGCCGTTCGAAGGGGATGCGCCGGTGGCTCAGCGCGCGCGTCCACTCACTGCGGACGGCGCGCAGCAGGGCGTCGAAGGTGGGCGCCCCGGAGAGGTCGGCGCGCAGCACGAGCGCCGAGGAGCAGTACCCGACGATCCGTTCGCTCTCCACGGTGTCCCGGGCGGCGGTGGGCACCCCGACGCAGAAGTCGTCCTGTCCGGTGCACCGGTGCAGCAGGGCCTGGTAGGCGGCGGCGAGCACCATGAACGGCGTCACCCGGCGGGCCCGGGCGAAGGACTCCAGGACGGGCCGCAGGCCGCGCAGCACCCGGGTGTGGTAGGCCCCGGCGCTGCTGGGCGCGCCGGTCCGGGGCCGGTCGAGGGGCAGCTCCAGCGGGGGCGCTCCGGCCAGGCGTTCGCGCCAGTGGGCGAGTGCCCGGGCCGCCTCGGGGCCGTCCAGCCAGGCCCGTTCGGCGGCGGCGTGCGCCAGGTAGGAGGGGGCGGGCGGGAGTTCGGCGCTCCGGCCCTCCCGGTGCGCGGTGTAGTGCGCGGCGAGTTCGGCCCGCAGCAGCCCCAGCGACCAGCCGTCGGCGGCGATGTGGTGCAGCACCAGGGCCAGCAGGTGCTCCTCGTCCCCGGTGCGCAGCAGCGCGGCGCGCAGCGGCGGGTCGGCGGCCAGGTCGAAGGCGGTGTTGCTCAGCTCGGCCAGCGCCGCCTCCGCCTCCCCCGCCGGGGCGTCCCGCAGGTCGCGCTCATCGAGCCGGACCGGCCCGGGCTGCTCGACCACCACGGCGGGCCGCCCGTCCGCGGCGGGGAACCGGCAGCGCAGGGCCTCGTGCCGGGCGACGACCGCGTCCAGGGCGGTCCGCAGCGCCGCCGGGTCGAGCCGCCCGGTGAGCCGCAGGACGTACGGGATGTTGTACGACGGGTCCCCCGGCTCCAGTTGGGCCAGGAACCAGAGGCGTTCCTGTCCCACCGACAGCGCGGCGGTGGCTTCGGCCACCGGTTCCGGTCCGGTGTTCCCGGTAGGCATGAATCGAGCTCCCCGTTGGTCTTCCCGTGGTACGCGGTGCGGGGCCCTCCGCCGTCGAGGGCCGTCCCGGCGGCCCCGTTCGGCGGCGGCGCGGGCGGGTGGGGCCGCACGCGGGTACGCCGGCCACCCGGGCCGGGACGTCCGGGCCGGGATGGCTGAAATGGGGCTGCTGTGACACGGCGGATGCTAGGGAGCGAGGAGGCACCCGGTCAATGGTCTGGACCTCCTCCGCGTTTCCGGACGTCACCGGGCCGGCGACCGGAACGCTGCCGCGGACCCGGCCGCGGACCCGTTGCGGACCCGCCACGGCCGGGCACCGACCCGCCGCCGACCCGCCACGGCCCGGCGCGCCCCCGTTCGGCCCGCCCGCCGCCGGGCGGACGACGAAGTGGCGCCGGGCCCCCTCCTCGGGGCCCGGCGCCACTTCGGCCGCGGTCGGCTGCCGCGCGGTCAGACGCCCGGCGGCAGGGTCGCGTTGGCCACCGTGTCCTGCGCCATCCGGGTGCGGTAGCGCGGCGCCTGGTCGGCCGCCGGGTGGGTCGTCACGTACTCCGCCCCGATCAGCCGGTAGCGGGGGTTGCCGGCGGCCAGGGCCCGGTGCTGCTGGTCGGCCGTGTCCAGGACGCCCGTCCCGGCGGCGGCCGCCTCCGCGATCAGGAAGTCGGCGTACGGCTCGGCGTGCGCGGACAGTTCGTGGTTGAGGATCTCGACGATCGTCCCCGCGAAGGTGGTGCTGGGGCTGGTGGTCACGTTCACCACGACGGTGAGCGCCGCCCCGGGGTTCGCCGCCAGCCACGTCCGCAGCGATCCGGCCGTCTCGGCCGTCAGGTTGTGCTGCTGGCCGCCCGCCGGGACCCCGATCAGCTGGGTGTCCCCGACCGGCATCCGGCCCCGGGCGCCGCGCACGACGACGTTGGCGCCCGGCACGTTCGCCAGCTTCCCCAGCAGGGTCGCCCCCAGCACCGCGGGCGCCGGCCACAGCCCCCAGGCCGCGTCGGCCGGGGCGGCCGGCCGGTCACAGAGCGTGAGCTGGGCCTGCGCCGCCTGGTAGGCCGGGTCGTTCGCGAACAGACCGACGAATTGCAGTGCCATGGTGTACTCCCCCACCGCAGAGGGCGGGCACCCCCACGCCCGCCCGACCCCCCGACGCCGAGTCCGGCGCGGAACGGCCATCGTTCCACGCGGCCGAGCTGGGCAACAAGTCGCTTGTACATAAAGGAATATGACAGACCGTCAGTGGTCGGCGGCGAGCAGCGCGTCGGCGACGGCGGTGCGGGCGTACAGGACGGTGCGGCCGGTGCGGTGCGCGGTGGCGAGGCCGGCCGCGCGCAGGGCGGTGAGGTTCTGCGAGACGTGGGCCGGGGAGAGGCCGGTGCGGTGGGCGAGTTCGGTGGTGGTGGCGGGGGCGTCGAGTTCGGCCAGCAGGAGGGTGCGGGCCCGGCCCAGGACGGCGGCGAGGGCCTCGGTGGCGGAGCTGGTGCGGGGCTGCCAGAGGCGGCCGACGCCGTGGGCGCGGTAGGCGAGTTGGGGCGGGTCGGGCGGGGCGATCCGGGTGGACAGGCCGGGGCCCTTGAAGGCGGTGGGGATCAGGAGCAGTCCGCCGCCCGTGGTGTGGCGGGCCAGGGTCCGGCTCCGGCGGTCCAGGCGGAGCGCCGTGTCGTCCCAACTGAGCTGGGGGTGCAGGGTGTTGAGGAGCCGTCCGGTGCCGTGCCGGGCGGCCTGCCGGGAGCGGTGCAGGACGTCGGCGTCCAGCAGGGCGCGGATCCGCGGCCAGTACGGGGCGAGGGCCGTCTCCCAGAAGGCGGCGATCTCCCGGAGGAGTGCGGGCAGCCGGGCGGCCGGGTCGGCGTGCAGGGCGCGCGTCCGGGGGCCGGTGCGGCCCTGGTGGTGGCGGAGGTGGTCGAGGTCGGCGCGGACGCGTTCGGCGGGGGTGGCGGCGATCGCCGCGAGTTCCTCCTCCAGGGCGGGGGCGGGGCCGGCGGGTGCGGGGTTGAGGAAGTCCGGCACGTACGGGGTGCCGGGCGGGAGCAGTTCGGCGAGCCGGCACCGGTCGAGCGCGGCGGCGGCCACCCGGGGGCGCACCTGGTCGAGCCAGCGCCGGTGGACCGGGTCCGCGGTGCCGGCGGCCAGCAGGCGGTAGCCGGTGGTGAGCTGCCACATCGGGGAGACGGCGAACCGCACCCGCGCCACGTCGCGGGCCGGGAAGGCCAGTTCGGCCAGGGCGGCCACCTCCTGCTCTCCGAGGACTGCTCTCCGAGGATTCGCAGATGTCCGAATCAGTGGCCGCCACTGTAGCCGCCGGCCGATCATCGGCGGCATGACCCCAACCCCACAGACGATCACCGCCGCCGCGGCGGGCAGCTGGACGCTGGGCGACCGCGTGGTCCACCGGATCGGCTTCGGCGCGATGCGGCTGGCCCAGACCGGCGCGGCCCTGGTGCCCGGCGCGGTCGCGCGCGACCGCGGGCAGGCGGTCGGCGTGCTGCGCCGGGCCGTCGAGCTCGGCGTGAACCACCTCGACACCGCGGCCTTCTACTTCTCGCCGCTGCGCTCGGCCAACGAACTGATCAACCGGGCGCTGTCGCCCTACCCCGACGACCTGGTGATCGCCACCAAAGTCGGGCAGCCGCGCGACCCGTCGGGGGCGTGGCTGCCGCACGCCCGGCCGGACCAGCTGCGCGGGCTGGTGGAGGAGAACCTGCGCCAGCTCGGCCGCGACCACCTGGACCTGGTGAACCTCCGGGTGGTGGGCGACGGTTCGGTCGCCGAGCGGTTCGGCGCGCTGGCCGAGCTGCGGACGGCCGGGCTGGTCCGGCACCTCGGTCTGTCCAACGTCCAGCCCCACCAGCTGGCCGAGGCGCAGGGCGTCGCGCCGGTGGTGTGCGTGCAGAACATGTACGGCCTCGGGGTCCGGCCCGAGCAGGACGCCCTCGTCGAGCTGTGCCGCGAACAGGGCGTCGCCTTCGTGCCGTTCTACGCGATCGCGGCCGCGGGCCGCCAGTACGGGGCGGGCGCCGAGGAGCACCCGGAGGTGGTCGAGGTCGCCCGGGCGCACGGGGCCTCCCCCGCGCAGGTCCGGATCGCCTGGACGCTGCACCGCGGCCCGCACGTGCTGGCCATCCCCGGCACCGGCGACCCCGCACACCTGGAGGCCAACGTCGCGGCCGGCGGCCTGCGGCTGTCCGCGGCCGAACTCGCCCGGCTGGACGCGCTGCACCGGCGGTGACCGCTCTTCCGACGCCCTGCCGGGGCGCTGTTGGGACCCTGCCGAAGCCCTGCTGGCAGGATGGGCGCCGTGACGGACGACATCCGGGGGATCTTCGAGCGGGCCGGCTGCGAGGGCGCGCTGTGCGTCCTGCCGCTGGACGACGACGGCGAGTTCGGCTTCGACGGGTCCGGCTCCGACGGGTCCGGCTTCCGTGAGTCCGGCTTCCGCGCCGACGAGCCGTCGGTTCCGGCCTCGGTGGTCAAGGTGCAGGTGGCCCTGGAGGTGGAGACCTGGTTCGCCGAGGGCCGCCTGGACCCGGGCGAGCGGGTGACGCTGAGCGCCGCCGACCGGACCTTCGGCCCGACCGGGACCTCGCTGTTCGAGGACGACGCGGTGCTCTCCTGGCGGGACATGGTCGTCCTGATGCTCACCATCAGCGACAACCACACCACCGACGTGCTGCTGCGGCGGATCGGCGTCGGCGCCGTGAACGCGACCGCCGAACGGCTCGGACTGACCGGCACCGTGCTGGAGTCCGACCTGCGGACCATGCTCGACTCCATCGGCCGGGACCTGGGCCGCACCGGCTGGGCGGACGCGGTGGCCCGGGGGGAGCGGGCGTCGGCGGCCGAGTCGACCCGGGTCGAGGAACTGCTGCCGACCGCCCGCGCGCTCGACCCGTCCCGGGGGACCCGCACCACCCCGCGCGACATGGCCGAACTGCTGCGGCTGATCTGGACCGACCGGGCCGGACCGGCCGCCGCGTGCGCCCGGGTACGCACCCTGATGGGCCGCCAGCTGACCCGGCACCGGATCGCGAGCGGCTTCCGGCCGCCGGTGCGGGTCGCGGCCAAGAGCGGCGGCCTGCTCGGCGTGGTCCGCAACGAGGTCGGCGTGATCTCCCACCCCGACGGCCGCCGTTACGCCGCCGCCGTCTTCACCCGCTCCCGGCCGGGCTCGGACGAGACCGCGATCAACGCCGCCATCGGCGCCGCCACCGCCCGGGCCGTCGCCGCGCTGCGCCGGGAAGACGGCTGACCGACCCGCCCCGTCGCCGCCTCCGTCTCCGCCTCCGTCGCCGCCTCCGTCTCCGCCTCCGTCTCCGTCTCCGTCTCCGTCCGGGCTGTCTCCGGCCCGGGGTGCCGGTCCGTGACATGCCGCATTCGGCGCAATCGGCGGCCGTGGCCCGTCCGGCGACCACGCTGGGCCCATTGATCGCGTTGATCGCGCTGATCACGGCTTGATCATGTCGATCACGGCCCGGATCGGGGAGACCGGTGGTGCGCAGACCGTACGAGGCGTTGTCCGGGCGGGCGCGAGGGGCGGCGCGGCGGCACGCGCCGGCGGGCGGCCGGGTCCGGGGCGTCCTGGCGTCCCAGGGGCCCGCCGCGGCCCGGATCGTGGTCACGGTCGCCGCCGCCTGGCAGGTGGCGCTCTGGCTGGGGGCGGACCAGCCGCCCGTGTACGCGGCCGTCGTCCCGCTGGTGGCCCTGGGCGGCGATCCGGCGACCGCCCTGCGCACCTCGCTGCAGCGGGTACTGGGCGTCGTGGCGGGGGTGGCGGTCGGCATCGCCGCCCTGAACGTCCTGCACCCCTCGACCGACGCGCTCACCCTGGTCGTCGCCCTGGGTCTGGGCATCGGGATGCTGCTGCGGGTCGGCGGGCCGCCGAACGTCCAGGTCCCGGCCTCCTCCCTGCTGGTCTTCGCCAGCACCTCCCCCGACGCCTACGCCCTCCACCGCCTCTGGGAGACCGCGGCGGGAGCGGCCGTGACCGTCCTGCTCGCGCCGCTGCTGTGGCCCGCCGACCCCCGGCGCGCCCTCACCGCCCTCGCCCGCGACTCGTCCGCCCACCTCACCCGGGCGCTGGCAGGCACCGCCGCCGCCCTCGGTGCCGATCCCGCGGTGGCCCGCGACAACGTCGCCGCCGTCACCGGTCACGTCGACGCGGTCCACGACAACGCCGCGCGGGCCCGCGAAGCCGAACGCTCCGTCCGCTTCAACCCCCTGCACCGCCGGCACCGCGACAGCGCCGGGCGCACCGCCCGGGCCGTCACCGCCGTGGACCGCCTCGCCCCGCACCTGGAGACCCTGGCCGGGGAGGTCGCCGCGTTCACCGCCAGGGACGACCTCGCCCCGGTCGTCACCGATGCCCGGCCGCACCTGCGCGCCCTCACCGCCGCCACCGGCCGGGCGATCACCGGCCTCCTGGACACCGGCGGGCCCGGGCCGGCCCTGGCCACCGTCCGCGACGGCCTCGCCGCCTACGCCCGCGCCGACTCCCGCCCCGCCGCGGTGGCCCTGCGCAGGCCCTTCCAGCAGATCCTCCAACTCCTCGACGGCCTCGGCCGGGTCCCGCAGGAACAGGAACAGGAGCAAGAGCAAGGGCAGGGACAGGAGGGCGCATGAGAGCGCCCCGCCGGGGCAGGCGTCGGGTGCGGCGGACGAGGGCCCGGCCAATCCCCCCCTTGCGGCCGGGCCCCCGCCGTACGGGGTCGACCCGCGCCCGCCGCGCCGGGCGGTCTCGCGTGCGCGGGGGCGCTACGGGGTGTCGCCCGTCCAGTCCCAGCGGTGCGGGGCGGTGGGGCGGGGTGCGTAGTGCGCGCGGCCTTCGCTGCCGTAGTGGCTGAGACCGGTGACGAGGGCGGCCCCGCGTTCGAGGTCGGCCGGGTCCCGGCCGGTGACGTCCAGGAGGAGGCCGTCCAGGGGGCCGCCCACCAGTTCACGGTACTCACGGCCGGGGCGCGGGCCGGGATCCTCGTGGTCGGCGCCGTAGACCCGGCCGCGCAGCAGTTGCTCGTGGTGCTCGTCCATGGGACACAGCCTGGCACCCCGGGCCGACAAGCGGCGGGGGTGCCGACGGGCTTCCAGTGCCGGTGCCGGGAGGTCGGCGGTCCTCGGCATGCTGCCCGTCGCGGACACCGAAGGGTTCCGGCACGTACCGGCCCTCGGGGCGGGCGGCGACGCACCCGCAGCCGGAGGCCGTCCCCGCACTGCTCTCCGACCGCCCGCCGGAAGCTGACGGCGCTTCACCACCAGGCCCCGCTCCCTCTCGCCGTCCCGGGCATCCCCGGCTCGCCGACCCCGGAGACCGGCCGCTGGTAGGTTCGGTGCCCGCGGGGACGGCTTGGGTGGCGGAGGGGTGTCGGTGACACTGCAACCGGTGTTCGTGGTGGGCGACGAGGACGTGCACACCCTGGAGGCGGTCGGCTTCGACTCCGAGGAGGAGTTCCAGCGGTTGTTGGCCCGTCATCCGCGCGTCCTGGACTTCGGCTCGCTGGCCGACGGCCGTCCGCTGCGCCTGTCCCTGGTGGCACGGGAGATGGGCGTGGCCACCGGGGAGCACACCGGACCGACGCTGGCGCTGGACCACCTGTTCGTGGACGAGGACGCGGTGCCGACCCTGGTGGAGGTGAAGCGGGCCGGCGACACCCGCATCCGGCGCGAGGTGGTCGGCCAGATGCTCGACTACGCCGCCAACGGCGCCCGTTACTGGCCGGCGGCCCTGCTGCGGAAGACCTTCGAGGACACCTGCGCCACCGACGGCGTCTCGTTGGCGCGGACACCCTGGACGCGGTACTGACTGCCCCGGAGCGGCTGCTGGCCGCCACCTCCGCCGACAGCCCTGACCCTGACCCCGATCCCGATCCCGATCCCGCCTGACCGTCCGGCCCGGGCGCATGTCGGGCCCGTCAAGGCGTTGTGCGCGGGCGATCCGGGGGTAGCGTCCTGGGCATGGACCTTCCCACCACCGTCGAGCGCGCTCGACGCCTCAAGCAGTTGCACGCCGACCACAAGCCGCTCGTGCTGCCCACCGTCTGGGACGTGTGGTCGGCGCGGACGGCGGCCGGCGCCGGGTTTCCCGCGCTGACGATCGGCAGCCATCCGCTCGCCGAGTCCCGGGGTGCCGAGGACCACGAGGGGCAGACCTTCGAGGAGGTGCTCGCCGCCGTCAGGCCGATCATCGCGGCCGTCGACGTCCCGGTCTCCGTGGACCTGGAGGCCGGGTACGGGCAGCGGCCCGCCGACCTGATCGCCGGCCTGATCGAGGTCGGCGGCGTCGGCCTCAACGTCGAGGACACCGTCCACTCGGACGGCGGGCGGCTGCGCAGCACCGAGGAGCACGCGGAGTACGTCGCCGGGCTGCGCGCGGCGGCCGACGACGCGGGGGTCCCGGTCTGGATCAACGGGCGCACCGACCTCTTCCTGCACGCGCAGGACGCCTCCGCCGTCCTCGACGAGGCGGTCGAACGGCTGCTGGCCCTGGAGCGGGCCGGTGCCGACAGCGTCTACCCGGTGCGCATCCAGGACGACGACGCCCTGCTCACGGCGGTGACCGGCGCCCTCGGCGTCCCCGTCAACTCCACTGCCCACCCCGTCAGGCACGACCTCGACCGCTTCCGCCGCCTCGGCGTCGGCCGGATCACCTACGGCCCGCTGCTCCAACTCGCGCTGACGGACTCCATGAAGGACATGCTGGGGGCGTGGAAGTCCTAGCGTCCGGGCCGACTCCCCCGCGTCATCGGATCGCCCGAGCCGGCGGCCGGTCAGGAGACCGGCCGGGGGCGGCGGGTGTCGGTGGGTGCCCGTAGGGTGCCCACCGACACCCGAGGCCAGGAGGGCGACGTGGGCTTTGCCGGTGATGTGGCGGTACCGGTGTCGGACGGGTGGGCGGAGTGGCTCGCCCACGCGGACGCGCTCGCCGCGGTGGGCGATCCGCGCGGGGAGGCGATCCGGCGGGAGCACCGCAGCGGCGGGGAGTCGGCGGAGACGGTCGCGGCGTACGGGCGGGTGGAGCGGGAGTGCGGGCTCGACCTGCTCCGGGCGGACGGGTCCTGGCGGTTCACCTGGTCCCGGGGGTTCGTCGACAAGGCCGTTTTCCGGCTCGCGCCGGACCCGGGGCGGCGGCGCCGGGTGCTGGTGGAGCGGCTGCTGGCGGAGCGGTCGCCGACCGGGCCGTTCGGGGGCGGGGAGGTCGACCCGGCCGATCCCGAGCAGTGGGAGGGGGTGCTGGTCGACGCCCTGCTGTCCCATCCGGCGGCCCGGCTGCTGCGCGGTCTGGATCTGCACCTCACCGACTACCACCACTCCGCCGAGCGGGCCGCGGTCGCGCTGGGGCGGCGGCGGTGGCCCCGGTTGGCGTCCCTGTCCTTCGGCCACGGGTTCGACACGCTGCTGGAGTCGCACACGACCTCGGCGGGGAACTCCGTCGTCCCCGAGGTGTACCTGAACGCCGCGGTGGTCCCCGAGGAGGTGGCGCGGGCGCTGTGGGGGTCGCTGCCCGCGCTGCGCTCGCTGGAGCTGGAGGGCGCGTTCCTGTTCGACGACGTGGAGCACGACGGCCTGGCGCACCTGCGGGTGCGGGGGGCCGTCTTCGCGGACGGTTCCCTGTTCCCCTCCGCGACGCCCGCCCTCGTCTCGCTGGAGGTGGAGATCGACTGCGACGTCCACGGCACGATGGGGACGAACGCCCAGCTGGCGGAGCCGGCCCCGGCCCGGTACCCCCGGCTGCGGAGCCTCGACCTGGGCGGGGCGCACTTCGAGCCCGAGGAGGCCGGTGATTTCGTCCTCCTCGCGGAGCACCCGTTGCTCGCCCAACTCGAGCACCTGGGCATCAGGGAACTGGTGATCGGAGCCGCGGACGCGGACGGGGACCTCGATCCGCCGGCCCTCCTCGCCGCGCTGGCCCCCCGGTTCGCCTACCTGGAGCTGCGCGTGGCGGGCGACGTCGACGTCGAGGGTGCCGACGACGAGGAGGTCGCGCGGATGCTCCCCGCTCTCGGTACCGTCCCGGCGCCCTGATCCGGCCCGTCCCGGCTCGGGGTCCGGACCGGGCGGTGGGGCGGGGCGGTCAGCCGACCTGCTGGCGGGGCCCGGGGCGGGTGCGGGCGGTGGTGGGGCCGTCCGCGGGGCGGGTGGTGCCGGGGCCGGCGGGGAGGGTGAGGGCGAAGAGCGCGGCGACGAGGGCGACGGCCGCCAGGACGGAGTAGCTGAGCTGGTAGGCGGCCAGCGGCGGGTGGGCACGCTGCGAGCCGCTCGCGCCGAGGACCAGGACCGAGGTGACGACGGCGGGGGCCAGGGCGCTGCCGGTCTGCCGGACGACGGTGTTGAGGGTGGCGGCGTGGGCGACGTCGGCGCGGGCGATGGTGCTGAAGGAGGCGATGGTGGTGGGGATGAAGACCGCGCCCATGGCCAGGCCGAGCAGGAACATGTAGCCGCGGAAGGCCCACAGGCCGGTGTCGGCGTCGGCGGTGGCGAACAGCAGCATCACGCCGGCGACGCCCAGCAGGCCGGTGCCGATGATCGGGCGCGGTCCGATCCGGTGGTAGACCGCGCCGACCACCTGCATCGTCACCAGGACGCCGAACGCCTCGGTGAAGGTGGTGCTGCCGCTCTCCAGCGCCGTGCCGCCGCGGGCCTCCTGGATGAAGATCGGGCCGAGGAACATGGCGCCCATCATCGGCACGTAGCCGACCAGGCTGACCAGGTTGGTGTCGCGGAACAGCCGGTCGCGGAACAGCCGCAGCCGCAGGATCGGCTCGGGCGTGCGGAGTTGGTGCCGGACGGCGACCGCGAGCAGGACCGCGCCGGCGGCCAGGGTGCCGAGCACCTGCGGCCGGGTCCAGCCGAGGTCGGGGCCCGCGCAGACGCCGTACATCAGGGCGGCCGTGCCCGCGCCGCACAGCAGCAGGCCGGGCAGGTCGAGGCGGCCGGCGGCGTGGTCCCGGTGCTCGGCCAGGAAGAGCGCGCCGAACAGGACCGCCGCGGCGCCGAAGGGCACGTTGACGTAGAACACCCAGCGCCAGGACAGGCCGGTGATCAGCAGGCCGCCCAGCAGCGGGGCGATCGCCGGGGCGATCTGCTGCGGGATGACCATCAGCCGGGACAGCCTGACCTGCTCGGTCTGGCTGAAGGTGCGGAAGAGCAGGGCCTGCGAGGTCGGCATGAGCAGACCGGCGGCCAGGCCCTGCAGGGCCCGGGCGCCGACCAGGGCGGTCAGGTTCGGGGCGGCGCCGCACAGGCCGCTGGCGGCGGTGAAGGCGGACAGCGACAGCAGCATCAGGCGGCGGCCGCCGTGGCGTTCCACCAGCCAGGCGGAGGCGGGGATCATCATGCCCAGGCAGACGGGGTAGACCACGACGACGCCGGTGAGGGCGGCCGGGGTCAGGTCGAACTGCCGGGCGATGCTGGGGAGGGCGACGGTGGTGATCGCCCCGTCGACGATGCAGATGAAGGTGGTCAGGACAGCCATGATGGGCACGACACGGCGCTGGCCCAGGCGGGTGCTCATAGAAGCTGAGCATACTCAGTATGAGTATGCTCATGAAGTCCGAGGGCCCGGCGGGAACGCACCGGATTCCGCAGCGGAACCGGACGAGGATGGGGAGCACACGGCATGGCAGCGGAAGCGAAGGCGCGGCACCGGTTCGGCAGCAGCGACGTCCTGATCGACGAACTGTTCGCCACCACCCAGCAGTTGCGCACCTTCGTGGACGGCCGGCTGCGCGAGCACGGCGCCTCGGTGGCCCGGCTGCGGACCCTGCGCGTCCTGGCCCTGGCGGGCGGCCCGCTGCGCATGCGCGACCTCGCCGAGTACGTGGGCAACGCCCCCCGCACGACCACCACGATCGTCGACAGCCTCGAACGCGACGGCCTGGTCGAACGCGTCCGGCACCCCTCCGACCGGCGCGCGTTCCTGCTGACCCTCACCCCGGAGGGCGTGCGCCGCCACCGCGAGGCCGAGGAACTCGACCGCGCCGCCCTCGCCGCGGCCACCGGCGCCCTCGGCGCCGCCGAACGCGAGCAGCTGCGCACCCTGCTCGGCCGCATCCGCACCGCCGTCGCCGACACCGGCAGCGGCGACGGCGGCAGCGACGACGACGACGGCGGCAACAGCGACGACGACGGCAACAGCGACGACGTCCACGACACCGACGGGTGAAAGTCCGCCCGCAGGGGTCAGGTTGACCGCCCTTCACGCCGAAAGGGTTCGTGAACAGAAGGAGGGGGTCGTCGTGCGCTACGTCCTGCTGGGTCTCGGACTCGCCTGCCCCGTGGTGGCCCTGGCCGTCTTCCTCGCCGCGGCCCGGGCGGGCCGCCGCAGCGACGAGGACGAACCGGGCTGAGCCCAGGGCCCCGGAGCCGAGCTGGCCGGGGTCGGGCGGCTCCGGGGCCGGGCGGGCCGGAGGCTCAGTGGGTGGTCGCGAGGGCCTCGGCGATGGTGGTGGAGAGCGGGGTGGTGGGGCGGCCGATCAGGCGGGAGAGGTCGCCGCTGCCGCCGGCCAGCAGGCCGCGGGAGATGCCGGAGACGTCGACGTCGACCAGGATCTCGGCCAGCTGCGGGGGCAGGCCCGCGCCGGTAAGCACGCCGAGGTTGGCCTCGGCCGGCAGCTCGTGGTGGGCGACCTGGCGGCCGCTCTGCCGGGAGAGTTCGGCGGCGTACTCCTCCAGCGTCCAGGCGGTGTCGCCGCTGAGCTCGTAGACCCGGTTCTCGTGGCCCTCGCCGGTCAGCACCTCGGCCGCGGCGGCGGCGTAGTCGGCGCGGGACGCCGAGCCGATCCGGCCGCCGGCGGTGCTGCCGGCCACGCCGTGCTCCAGCTGGACCGGGATCAGCGCGGTGTAGTTCTCGGTGTACCAGCCGTTGCGCAGGAAGGTGTACGGCAGGCCGGAGTCGAGGATCAGCTGCTCGGTGGCCTTGTGCTCGTCCGCGAGCCGGAAGTCGGCGTCCGGGCCGCCGAGCACCCCGGTGTAGACCAGGCGGGCGGCTCCGGCGGCCTTCGCGGCCTCGATCACGGCGGTGTGCTGGGCGACCCGGCGGCCGACCTCGCTGCCGGAGACCAGCAGCACGGTGTCGCCGGGGCGGATCGCCGCGGCCACCGTCTCGGGCCGGTCGTAGTCGGCGACCCGCAGTTCGACGCCGCGGGCGGCCAGGTCGGCGGCCCGGCCCTCGTCGCGGACGGCGGCGACGACCTCGGTGGCCGGGACGCGGGCCAGCAGGGCGTCGATGACGAGACGGCCCAGCTGACCGGTGGCGCCGGTGACGACGATGCTCATGGTGATGCAACTCCTGAGGTGGGACAACGCTTGGAGACCCACCCTAGGAAAGTCACTAACCATTCGGAAGTACCCACTTTCAGGTAAGGTACTTCCATGAACACCAGGGTGAAGGAACTGACCGGCGGGATCCCGGTGGACGTCAACTCGGTCTGCTGTCCCTCGCGCGGCATCCTGGAGCATGTCACCAGCCGCTGGGCGGTGCTGGTGCTGGCCGTCCTGCTGGACGGCACCCACCGGTTCAGCGAACTGCGCCGCGCGGTGGGCGGGGTGAGCGAGAAGATGCTCGCCCAGACCCTGCAGACGCTGGAGCAGGACGGCCTGGTCCACCGGGAGGCGTACCCCGTCATCCCGCCACGGGTCGACTACTCGCTGACCCCGCTCGGCGAGGAGGCCGCCCAGCACGTCTGGACACTGGCCCGCTGGGCCGAGACCCGCACCCCCGAGGTCCTGGCGGCCCGGGCCGCCCACGCCGAACGACCGACGCGGGACGGCAGGGCGAAGGGCGGCAGAGCGGAAGCCGCCGGGGCGAAGGGCACAGGAACGAAGGGCGCAGAGGTGAAGGTCGCCGCGGCGAAGGGCGTCTAGCCGGAGCGGCGGGCGGCGGCGGCCATGCCCGGGGTGGTCACTCCCCCGGGGTGGTGTGCAGGAAGTGGTGGAGCGAGGCGGCCATCGCGGTGACGAACGCCTCGCGCTGCGGCGGTGGGGCGACGTCCAGCGAGAGGTAGGGGTTGAGGTCCTCCAGTTCGACCAGCAGGAGTTCGCCGGTGGCGGTGCGGCAGGCGTCGACGCGCTGGATGCCGTGGTCGAGGGTGTTCCAGGCGATGAACCGGCGGGCGAAGTCCAGGTCGTCCGCGGTGGGGTGGTAGGGCGTCAGCTCCCAGCGGCGGGACGGGTCGGGGGCGTGCAGGGCGTACTGGAAGGCGTCGTCGACGAAGTAGAACGAGACCTCGTAGCGGAAGTCGACCAGCGGCTGGACGAGCATGCCGTCCCAGGAGGGGACCGGGCCGGTGGCGCGGTCGGTCAGTTGGGCGCGGTCGACCACGGAGAGGCCGATCGAGTCGGCACCGGCCTTGGGCTTGACCACGTAGCGCTCGGCCGGGGGCAGCAGGTGGAGGTCGGCGGGGCGGTCGACGGTGGGGATGACCGGGTGGCCGGCCGCGGTGAGGTCGAGCAGGTAGTCCTTGCCGGCCATGTCACCGCGGCCGGTCAGCGGGTTGTAGACCCGGGTGCCGCGTTCGGCGGCCCGGCGGCGGAAGGCGTCGAACTGCTCGCGGTAGTGCAGCACCGGCCCGCTGTTGCGGATGACGACCGCGTCGAAGCCGTCCATCAGGGCGGCGGCGTCGCGCGGGTGGCACAGCGCCAGGTCGAACTCCTCGCGCAGCCGCGCGGTCAGGAGGATGTCCTCGTCGCAGTACCGGCGCCCCTGGGCCGGGTACGCGAGGTCGGTGACGAACAGGATTCCGGAACGCTCACGCACGCTGCCGTCCTCTCCCGGTGGGCGGAGCGGTCACTCTACGCGGCCCCGGACGGGCGGCGGCAGGAGGGTCCGCCCCGGGAGCGGGGCCCGGGCGGCCTCGGGGTGGCTCCGGGGGAAGCGGCCGGGAAACCGGGGGTCATCGGGGGACACGGGGCGACACCGGAGGACACGGGCGGCCCCGGGGCGTACGACGGGCGCACGGGAGCACGGCGGGGGCCGGAAGGGCGCAGGGGATCACGGGGAGAGCACCGGGAGCCGAGGGGAACGGATCGTTCCATATCGGTACATGCGGGGGTGCAGCGGGCAGGTCGCGACCGCATGTGCGCCGGTCCGGGCGGTGCGGCATATGACCGGGGCCTTTTCTAATTCGCTCACTTGAATGATTACGGACCGGTAACGTGGCGATCACCGGGAGCGGCCTCGACAGATCCAATGACGTGATAGGAATAGATATGTTTTTCGGGGGCAGTCGTGCCCCGGCGCATCACATCCATGACATACGCGCTGGGTTGTGCGCCGGGTTGTGCGCCGGGCGGTTTTCGGGGGTTCCGCACCGGAGTGCCGTCGCCCCCGGACCGCAGGACGCTCGAAACGCGGAACGGCGACCGAGACAAGGCGATACAAGGGGTGGGCAACGTGAGCAATCCTTTCGATGACGAATCCGGGCGCTTCGTCGTGCTGGTGAACGCGGAGGCGCAGTACTCGCTCTGGCCCGCGCACATCGAGGTCCCGGGCGGCTGGGACCAGGTGGGCGCCGAGGGGTCGCGGGAGGAGTGCGTGGCGCGGATCGACCGCCTGTGGACCGACATGCGCCCGGCCGGCCTGGTCGCGGCCATGGAGTCCGACACCGACTGACCCGCGGTCCGGCCGTCCGGGCGGTCCGGCCGTCCGATTCGATCATCTTGATCTGATCATCTTATTTACGGGATTTCCGCTCCGGGCCCGGCGGCGCCTTCCACGGGCCCGGCGGCAATCCCTCCCTTCAGTGGGAATTCACCCCGCGGACGCGCCCCGGCCGACCGCGCGCTCGACCGTGTCCGCGGTTCTTCCCATTCGTCGCTGGAAAACCTCACCGAAGGTGTCGTCGGCATGCCTGAATACCGTCCCGTCCCGTCGGACGAAACCGCCCCGGAACTCCTGGACCCGGAACTCCCGGACGCTGAACTCCCGGACTCCGAACTCCTGGAGCTGACCGCCGCGCAGCAGGGCGTGCGGTACGGCCAGCTGGTCGATCCGGACAGCCCGAAGTACAACATCGGCGAATGCCTGGAGATCCGCGGCGGGCTCGACGAGGAGCTGTTCGCCGAGGTAGCCGACCGGGTGTTCCACCAGTGCGACAGTCTGAACGCCGTGCTGGTCGAGCGGGACGGTGCGGTGCGCCAGCGGGTGGTCCGGTCCGGGGTGCCGCGGGCGCGGCTGCTGCGGGTGGACCTGAGCGGGACGGCCGATCCGGTGGCGGCGGCGGAGCGGTACATGGCCGGGGACATGGCCACCGTCGACGACGTCGAGGCGCCCACCCACCACTGGGCGCTGCTGCGGCTGGGCCCCGAGCTGCACTACTGGTACGTGCGCTACCACCACATCGCGGTGGACGGCCTCAGCGGCGCGGTGCTCGCCCGGACGGTCGCCGAGCTGTACACCGGGGCGGCGGCCGGGGCGGAGCCGGTGGTGGTGCCGGGGCCGGTCGGCGGGCCGCTGCGCGCGCTGGTGGAGGAGGAGGCGGCGTACCGGTCCTCGGAGCGGTACGCGGCGGACCGGGCGTACTGGGTCGGCCGGTTCGCCGACCGGGCCACCGACGGGAGCGGCGCGGGCGCGGGCACCCTGCTGCGCCGGCGCACCGACGGCGGCGGCGCGGACCGGTCGGACACCGGCGCGCCGGGCACCGGCGGAACGGACAACGGCGGGACGGGCACCGGCGGGGCGCTGCACACCGGCGAGACGCTGCCGCTGCCGGTGTTCGAGGGCCTGCGGCGGCTGGCCGCCGAGCACCGCACCACCTGGAGCGCGGTGCTGGTCGCGGCGCTCGCCGCGTACGCGGCCCGGGTGGCCGGGCGGCGGGAGGTCTGCCTGGGGCTGGCCTCGCACGGGCGTCCCGGCGGGTTCCGGGAGGCGGTGGGGATGACCGCCACCGTGCTGCCGCTGCCGCTGGCGGTGGAGCCGGGGACGACGGTGGGCGGCCTGGTGCGGGCGGTGGCGGCCGAGATGCGCGGCGCCCTGCGCCACCGGCGCTTCTCGCGCGAGCAGTTGGCCCGGGAGCTGAACCTGGCGGACGGCGGGTCGCGGCTGACCGACCTGGTGGTGAACGTCATGGGCTACGACTACGACCTGGACTTCGCGGGCAGCCGGGCCACCTCCCGGCTGCTGTCGATCGGCCCGGTGAACGACGTGTCGCTGTTCGTCTCCGAGCGGGCCGAGGGGACGGGTCCGCTGATCGGTTTCGACACCGATCCGGCGCTGTACCACCCCGAGGACGTGCGGCTGCACCAGCGGGCGGTGTCCGGTTTCCTGGCCGCGTTCGCCGGGGCGGACCCGGACGCCCCGGTGGACGGCCTGCCGCTGGTGGACGCGGCCCGGACCCGGGAGCTGGTCGAGCAGGGCCGGGGCGGGGCGCTGTCGCGGCGGGCGACGGACGGCCCGGCGGCGGACGGCCTGGCGGCGGCGTTCGCGGCCCGGGCCGGGGCCGCGCCGGACGCGCCGGCGGTGGTGGACGGCGCGCGGGTGCTGTCCTGCGCCGAACTGGACGGGCTGTCGGCCGGGTTGGCCGGGGCGCTGACCGGCTGGGGCCTGCGGGCCGAGGACGGGGTGGGCGTCCTGGTGGGGCGTTCGGCCGCGGTGGTGACGGCCTCGCTGGGCGTGGTGGGCGCGGGCGGGGTGTACGTGCCGATGGACCCGGCCTGGCCGGCCGAGCGGCTGGACCGGGTGGCCGAGGTGGGCCGGGTCCGGGCGCTGGTGGTGGACGGGGCGGCGGCCGGGCTGGACTGGGTGGCGGCGGCGGCCGGGCGGCTGCCGGTGCTGGTGGTGGACCGGGCGGGCGCGGTGCTGCGCGGCGGCCCGGAGCGGCCCGGCCCGCTGCCGGGGGCGGTGCCCGGCGGGCGGTTGGCGTACACGGTGTTCACCTCGGGCTCCACCGGCCTGCCCAAGGGCGTCGGGGTCAGCCACGCGGACGTGCTGGCGCTGGCGGCCGACGCGGCCTGGGCGGACGGCGCGGTGGACGCGGTGCTGATGCACTCGGCGTACGTCTTCGACGCCTCGACCTTCGAGATCTGGGCCCCGCTGCTGAACGGCGGCCGGGTGGTGGTGGCCGCCCCCGGGGTGCTGGACGCGCCCGGACTGCGGGCGGCGGTCGAGCGGGACGGGGTGGGCGCGCTCTTCCTGACCACCGCCCTGTTCAACGAGATCGCCCGGACCGACCCGGCGGCGTTCGCGGGCCTGCGGCTGGTGGCGGCGGGCGGCGAGGCGGCCGCCCCCGGCGTGCTGGGCCGGATCGCCGCGGCCGCGCCGGACACCGCGGTGCTGCACGTGTACGGGCCGACCGAGACCACCACCTTCGCCACCCGGCACCGGGTGCGCCCCGGCGCGTCCGGGGTGCCGCCGATCGGCCGGGCCCTGGACGGCGTGCGGCTGTACGTGCTGGACGCGGCGCTGCGCCCCGTCCCGCCCGGCGTGGTGGGCGAGCTGTACGTGGGCGGGGCGGGGGTGGCCCGCGGCTACCTGGGCCGCCCGGGCCTGACCGCCGGGCGGTTCGTCGCCGACCCGTTCGCGGCGGGCGGTGAGCGGATGTACCGCACCGGCGACCTGGTGCGCTGGACGGCGGACGGGGATGTCGACTACGTGGGGCGGGCCGACGGGCAGGTGAAGCTGCGCGGGTTCCGGATCGAGCCCGCCGAGGTGGAGAACGCGCTGCTGGCCCGCCCGGGCGTCCGGGACGCGCGGGTGCTGGTGCGCGAGGACGTGCCGGGCAACCCGCGGCTGGTCGCGTACGTGGTGCCGGAGCCCGGGGCGCGGGTGGAGGGTCCGGCGCTGGCCCGGGCGCTGGGCCGGGTGCTGCCCGCGTACACGGTGCCGGGCGCGTTCGTGCTGCTGGACGCGCTGCCGCTGAACGCCAACGGCAAGGTGGACCGGCGGGCGCTGCCCGCGCCGCCGACCGCCGTCGCCGAGGGGCCCGCGCCGCGCACCGCGTACGAGGAGGTGCTGGCGGGGCTGTTCGCGGACGTGCTGGGGCTGCCCTCGGTGGGCGTGGACGACGACTTCTTCGCGCTGGGCGGCCACTCGCTGCTGGCCACCCGGCTGGCGGCCCGGGTCCGGGCGGCGACCGGCGCGGAGCTGGAGCTGCGCGAGGTGTTCGCGCACCCGACGGTGGCCGAGCTGGCGGCCGTGCTGGGCCCGGCGGGGGCGGCGCGGCCCGCGCTGGTGGCGGCGGAGCGGCCCGACCCGCTGCCGCTGTCCTTCGCGCAGCGGCGGCTGTGGTTCCTCAACCGGGTCGAGGGCGCGGGGGACGTCTACAACGTGCCGCTGGTGCTGGCCCTGGACGGCCCGCTGGACCCGGCGGCGCTGGGCGGCGCGCTGGACGACGTGCTGGCCCGGCACGAGAGCCTGCGCACGGTGCTCGCCGAGCGCGACGGCGTGCCGCAGCAGCTGGTGCTGGCACCGGCGGACGCGGCGGCGCGGGTGCCGCTGGAGGTCGAGCGGGCCCCGGCGGGCGACCGCACTGATGACGGCGCGGGCGATGACGCCTGGGTGGCGGACGCGGTGCGGCGGCTGGCCGCCGCGCCCTTCGACCTGACCGCGGACCTGCCGGTGCGAGCCAGGCTGCTGCGCACCGGCCCCGAGCGGCACGTGCTGGTGCTGGTGCTGCACCACGTGGGCGCCGACGGCTGGTCGCTGGCCCCGCTGTGCCGGGACCTCGCCGCCGCCTACCGGGCCCGGACCACCGGCGGCGGCGCGCCCGACTGGCCGGCGCTGCGCGTCCAGTACGCCGACTACGCGCTCTGGCAGCGCGAGCTGCTGGGCGCGGACGGCGATCCCGAGTCGCTGGCGGCGCGTCAGCTGGCGTTCTGGCGCGGGGCGCTGGCGGGCCTGCCGGGGCCGGTCGAGCTGCCCCGGGACCGCCCCCGCCCGGCCGTCCCCGGCCACCGGGGCGGCGCGGTGCCGTTCGAGCTGCCCGCCGGGGCGTACGGGCGGGTGGTGCGGCTGGCCCGGGAGAGCGGCTGCACGCCGTTCATGGTGCTGCACGCGGCGCTCGCGGTGACCCTGCACGCGCACGGCGCGGGCACCGACGTCCCGCTGGGCACGGCGCTGGCCGGGCGCACCGACGAGGCGCTGGACGAGCTGGTGGGCTTCTTCGTCAACACCGTGGTGCTGCGCACCGACCTGTCCGGCGACCCGACCTTCCGTGAACTGCTGGGCCGGGTGCGGGAGTTCGACCTGGCCGCGTTCGGCCACGCGGACCTGCCGTTCGAGCGGCTGGTCGAGGAGCTGAACCCGGACCGCTCCGGCGGCCACCACCCGCTGTTCCAGACCATGCTGGTGCTGCAGAACCAGCGGGCGGCCGGACTCGACCTGCCCGGCGTCACCGTGCGGGACCTGTCCGGTCCGCCGACCACCAGCAAGTTCGACCTGACCTTCTCGCTGGCCGAGGTCGCCGGGGCCGTCGAAGCCGCCGGGGACACCGGGGCCGCCGGGGACACCGATGCCGCGAGAACCGCCGACTCCGACACCGTGGACACGGGCGCGGGCCCGGACGGCTCCGGTGCCGTCCGGCTGGGCGGGTACCTGGAGTACGCCACCGAGCTGTTCGACCCGGGCACGGCGCGCGCGCTCGCGGACCGGTTCGCCCGGGTGCTGGCCCTGGCCGCGGCCGACCCCGACCGGAGCGTCGGGGAGCTCGACCCGCTGACCCCGGGCGAGCGGGCCCGGCTGCTGGCCGACGGGCGCGGCGAGCAGCGCCCGCTGCCGACCGCGAACGTGGCGGAGCAGGTCGCCCGGTGGGCCGCCCGCACCCCGGACGCGCCCGCCGTGCGGGACGGGCGCACCCGGCTGAGCTACGCCGAGCTGGACGCCCGGGCCGACGCGCTGGCGGCGGTGCTGCGCGGGCGCGGAGCGGGCCCGGGGGCGCTGGTGGCGCTGGCCGCGGCGCCGTCGGCGGCGACCGTGGTCGCCATGCTGGCCGTGCTGCGGGCGGGCGCCGCCTACCTGCCGGTCGACCCCGGGTACCCGCCCGCGCGCATTCGGCAGATGCTGGCGGACGCCCGGCCCGCGCTGCTGCTCACCGGCCCGGGTCTCCCGGCCGGGAGCCTGCCGGCGGACGCGGCCGGGGTGCCCCGGCTGGCGCTGGACGAGCCGCTGCCGCCCGTCCCGGCGGGCCCCGGCGGCGAGGGGGGCGGGGAGCCGGCCGGTCCGGCGGAGGCCGCGTACGTGATCTACACCTCCGGGTCGACCGGCCGTCCCAAGGGCGTGGTCGTCCCGCACCTGGCGCTGGCCAACCACATGGCCTGGATGGCCCGCCACCTGGGGCTGACCCCGGACGACCGGGTGCTGGCCCGCACCTCCACCAGCTTCGACGCCTCGGTGTGGGAGCTGTGGCTGCCGCTGACCTGCGGCGCGGAGGTGTGCGTGGCCCCGGCGGAGGCCAACCGGGAGCCGCGCGAGCTGCTGGACTGGATGCGCCGCTTCGACGTCACGGTGGCCCAGTTCGTGCCCTCGCACCTCGCGCTGGTGCTCGCCGAAGACGAGGTCGAGGTCGAGGTCGAGGTCGAGAGCGAAGTCAAGGGCGAGGTCAAGGGCGAGGGCGAGGGCGCCGTCCCGGCGGGGGCCGCGGCGAACGGCGGCGGGCCCGGGCTGCCGCCGGGCGGGCTGCGGGCGGTGCTGTGCGGCGGGGAGGTGCTCCCCCGCGCGCTGGCCGAGGCGGTCGGGGAGCGCTGGGGCGCGGCGGTGCACAACCTGTACGGCCCGACCGAGGCGACCATCGACGCCACCGCGCACCGGGTGGCGGGGCCGGTGGCGGGCGCCGCGGTGCCGATCGGGCGCCCGGTGGACGGGATGCGGGCGTACGTGCTGGACGGGCGGCTGCGGCCGGTGCCGGCGGGCGTGGCCGGGGAGCTGTACCTGGCGGGGGCCAACCTGGCCCGCGGGTACCTGGGCCGCCCGGGGCTGACCGCCGAGCGCTTCGTGGCGGACCCGTTCGCGGCGGACGGGGAGCGGATGTACCGCACCGGGGACCTGGTGCGGTGGGGCTCCGACGGGCTGCTGCACTACCTGGCGCGGGCCGACGACCAGGTGAAGCTGCGCGGGTTCCGGATCGAGCCGGGCGAGGTGGCGGCGGCGCTGCTGGCGCTGCCGGGGGTGTCGGCGGCCTGCGCGGTGGTCCGGGAGGACGTGCCGGGCCGGGCCCGGCTGGTGGGCTACGCGGTCGCGCCGGGCGCGGCGGCGGGCGCGCTGCGGGCGGCGCTGGCCGGGGTGCTGCCGGGGCACCTGGTGCCGGAGGCGGTGGTGGTGCTGGCGGCGCTGCCGCTGCTGCCCAACGGGAAGGTGGACCGGGCCGCGCTGCCGGTGCCCGCGGACGGCGGCGGGGCCGCCGGGCCGGGCCGGGCGCCGCGCACGGTGCGCGAGGAGCTGGTCGCCGGGATCTTCGCCGAGGTGCTGGAGCGGGCGGAGGTCGGTCCGGAGGAGAGCTTCTTCGAGCTGGGCGGGCACTCGCTGCTGGCGATGCGGGTGGTGGGCCGGGTGCGGTCGGTGCTGGGCGCGGACCTCGCGGTGCGCACCCTGTTCGAGCACCCGACGGCGGCCGGGCTGGCCCGCGTCCTGGAGCCGGGGGCGGCGCGGCGGCCGGTGGTGCGGGCGGTGGAGCGGCCCGATCCGGTGCCGCTGTCCTTCGCGCAGAGCCGGCTGTGGTTCCTGAACCGGATGGAGGGGCCGGGTTCGGCCTACAACCTGCCGCTGGTGCTGGAGCTGCGCGGCGCGCTGGACCCGGCGGCGCTGGGGCTGGCGCTGGCGGACGTGGTGGAGCGGCACGAGTCGCTGCGCACGGTGTTCCCGGAGCGGGACGGGGTGCCGCACCAGGTGGTGCTGGACGCCGCGGCGGCGGTGCCGCGCCCGGTGGTGGAGAGCACCGCGCCCAAGGACCTGGAGGCGGCGGTGCTGGCGGCCGTCGGCGAGCCGTTCGACGTGCTGGTGGACCCGCCGCTGCGGGTGCGGCTGCTGCGGGCGGCGCCGGAGCACCACGTGCTGGTGCTGGTGCTGCACCACATCGCCGGGGACGGCTGGTCGCTGGGCCCGCTGGTGCGGGACCTGGGCGCGGCGTACCGGGCCCGGCTGGCGGGGGACGGCCCGGCCCGGGCGTCCGGGGCGCCCGCGTTGCAGTACGCGGACTACGCGCTGTGGCAGCGCGAGCTGCTGCGCGAGGACGGGGCGCTGCTGCGCGAGCAGGTGGCGCACTGGCGCGGGGCGCTGGCGGGGCTGCCGGGGCTGGTCGCGCTGCCGTGGGACCGGCCGCGTCCGGCGGTGGCGGACCCGCGCGGCGCGGTGGTGGAGTTCGAGGTGTCCCCGGCGCTGCACGCGGCGCTGCTGGGGCTGGCCCGGTCCACCGGCGGGACGCTGTTCATGGTGCTGCGGGCGGCGGTGGCGGCGCTGTTGCACCGGCACGGGGCGGGCGAGGACGTGCCGCTGGGGGCGCCGGTGGCGGGGCGCACCGACGAGGCGCTGGCGGACCTGGTGGGGTTCTTCGTCAACACGCTGGTGCTGCGCACCGACCTGTCCGGCGACCCGACCTTCCGTGAACTGCTGGGCCGGGTCCGGGAGTTCGACCTGGCGGCGTACGCCCACCAGGACGTGCCGTTCGAGCGGCTGGTGGAGGAGCTCAACCCGGTGCGGGCCCGGGACCACCACCCGCTGTTCCAGACCGTGGTGGTGCTGCAGAACCAGCGGGCGGCCCGGCCGGAGCTGCCGGGCCTGGCGGTGGAGCAGCGGCTGGTGCACAACGGGCTGAGCAAGTTCGACCTGACCTTCTCCTTCGCCGAGGACACCGGGGACACCGGGGACGCCGCGGACGCCGGAGGAACCGGGGGAACCGGGGCCGGGGCGGGTGCCGGGGCGGGCGGGCTGACCGCGGGCCTGGAGTACGCCACCGCGCTGTTCGACCGCTCCACCGCCGAGGCGCTGGCGGCCCGGCTGGTGCGGCTGCTGGAGCGGGTGGTGGCCGAGCCGGACCGCCGGCTGTCGGGCCACCGGCTGCTGACGGCGGAGGAGCAGCTGCGGCTGACCCGCTGGGGCACCGCGCGGGAGCTGCCCGCCGGCCCGGACGCCGCGGTCGCGGGCACCCTGCCCGCGCTGTTCGAGCGGCAGCTGCGGCGCGCGCCGGGCGCGGTGGCGGTGGTGGACGGCGAGGAGGCGCTGTCCTACGCCGGGCTGGACCGGCTGTCGGCCGAGCTGGCCGGGGTGCTGGGCGGGCACGGGGTGGGCCCGGAGGACCGGGTGGGCGTGCTGCTGGGCCGGTCGGCGGCGCAGGTGACGGCCTCGCTGGGCGCGGTGCGGGCGGGAGCGGCGTACGTGCCGCTGGACGCGCGCTGGCCGGTCGAGCGGCTGGACCGGGTCGCGGAGGTGGCCCGGCCGCGGCTGCTGCTGGTGGACGAGGAGGGGGCCGGGTCGCCGTGGGTGGCGGGCCTGGGCCTGCCGGTGGTGGTGCTGGACCGGTGCGGCCGGGTGCTGCGCGGCGCGCCGCCGCGCCCGGGGCGGCCGGTCCCGGCGGTGGGTCCGGAGGCGCTGGCGTACGTGATGTTCACCTCGGGCTCCACCGGCCTGCCCAAGGGCGTCGGGGTGGCGCACGCCGACGTGGCGGCGCTGGCGGCCGACGCGGCCTGGGCGGACGGCGCGGTGGACGCGGTGCTGATGCACTCGGCGTACGTCTTCGACGCCTCGACCTTCGAGATCTGGACGCCGCTGCTGAACGGCGGCCGGGTGGTGGTGGCGCCGGGCGGGCTGCTGGAGGCCCGGACGCTGGACGTGGCGGTGCACGAGCGGGGGGTGACGGCGGTGTTCCTGACCACCGCCCTGTTCAACGTGGTCGCCGAGACCGACCCGGGCGCGTTCGCGGGCCTGCGGGTGGTGTGCGCGGGCGGGGAGCTGGCCTCGCCGGACGCGATGCAGCGGGTCGCGGCGACCGCGCCGGACACCGCGGTGCTGCACGTGTACGGGCCGACCGAGACCACCACCTTCGCCACCCGCCACCGGGTCTCCCCCGACCTGCCGCCGGGCCCGCCGCCGATCGGCCGGCCGCTGGACGGCATGCGGCTGTACGTGCTGGACGGCGCGCTGAACCGGGTCGCGCCGGGCGTGGTGGGCGAGCTGTACCTGGCGGGCCGGGGCGTGGCGCGCGGCTACCTGGGGCGGCCGGGGGCGAGCGCCGAGCGCTTCGTGGCGGACCCGTTCGCGGCGGACGGCTCGCGGATGTACCGCACCGGCGACCTGGTGCGCTGGACGGCGGACGGGGAGGTGGCGTACGTCGCCCGGGCCGACGGGCAGGTGAAGCTGCGCGGCTACCGGGTGGAGCCGGGCGAGATCGAGGGCGTGCTGGCGGCGCTGCCGGAGGTCGCCGACGCGTTCGTGCTGGTGCGCGAGGACGTGCCGGGCGACCGGCGGCTGGTGGCGTACGTCGTCCCGGCGGCCGGGGCCGCGCCGCGGCCGGAGGAGCTGGCCGCGGCGGTGGGCCGGGTGCTGCCCGGGTACATGGTGCCCGCGGCGGTGGTGCTGCTGGCGGCGTTCCCGCTGAACCCGAACGGGAAGGTGGACCGGGCGGCGCTGCCGGTGCCCGGGGACGGGGACGGCGGGGCCGCCGGGCCGGGCCGGGCGCCGCGCACGGCCCGCGAGGAGCTGGTGTGCGGGCTGTTCGCGGACCTGCTGGGCCGGGCCTCGGTCGGCGCCGACGAGGACTTCTTCGCGCTGGGCGGCCACTCGCTGCTGGCCACCCGGCTGGCGGCCCGGCTGCGGGCGGCGCTCGACGTGGACACCGAGGTGCGCACGGTCTTCGAGCACCCGACCCCGGCGGGGCTGGCGGCGGCGCTGGACGGCGGCCGGGCCGCCCGGCCCCGGCTGGAGCGGGCGGCGCACCGGCCCGACCCGCTGCCGCTGTCGTACGCGCAGCAGCGGCTGTGGTTCCTGCACCGCTTCGAGGGGCCGAGCGCGACGTACAACGTGCCGCTGGTGCTGCGCCTGGACGGGCCGCTGGACGCGGCGGCGCTGGGCCTGGCGCTGGCGGACGTGGTGGAGCGGCACGAGTCGCTGCGGACGGTCTTCCCGGAGGCGGGGGGCGTGCCGGGCCAGCTGGTGCTGGACGCGGCCGGCGCGGACCTGGACCTGACGCCGCGCGAGGTGGACCCGGCGCTGCTGGCGGCGGTGCTGGCGGCCGAGACGGCGTACGCCTTCGACGTGGCGGTGGAGCGCCCGGTGCGGGCCCGGCTGCTGCGGCTGGGGCCGGACGCGCACGTGCTGGTGCTGCTGGTGCACCACATCGCGGGCGACGGCTGGTCGCTGGCGCCGCTGGCCCGGGACCTGGGCGCGGCGTACCGGGCCCGGTCGGCGGGGCGGGCGCCGGGCTGGGCCGAACTGCCGGTGCAGTACGCGGACTACGCGCTGTGGCAGCGCGGGCTGCTGGGCGACGAGGGCGATCCGGCGGGGCTGGCGGCCCGTCAGCTGGCGTTCTGGGAGGAGGCGCTGGCGGGCCTGCCGGACGTGCTGGAGCTGCCGTTGGACCGGCCGCGCCCGGCGGTGGCCTCGCACCGGGGCGACGCGTTCGCCTTCCCGGTGGACGCCGACACCCACCGGGCGCTGGACGCGCTGGCCCGCTCGCGCGGCTGCAGCCTGTTCATGGTGCTCCAGGGGGCGCTGGCGGTGCTGCTGTCCCGGCACGGCGGCGGCGAGGACGTCGCGCTGGGCACGCCGGTGGCGGGGCGCACCGACGAGGCGCTGGACGAGCTGGTGGGCTTCTTCGTCAACACGCTGGTGCTGCGCACCGACCTGTCCGGCGACCCGACGTTCGAGCAGGTCCTGGACCGGGTGCGGGAGTTCGACCTGGCGGCGTACGCGCACCAGGACGTGCCGTTCGAGCGGCTGGTGGACGCGCTGGCGCCGGAGCGGACCGAGAGCCGCCACCCGCTGTTCCAGGTGATGCTGGCGCTGCAGAACAACGCCGGGGCGGACCTGGACCTGCCGGGCCTGGCGGTGGCGCAGCAGCCGGTGCGCACCGGGATCAGCAAGTTCGACCTGACCTTCACCTTCGCCGAGCGCCGGGACGGGCGGGGCCGCCCGCTGGGGCTGGAGGGGTCGCTGGAGTTCGCCGCGGACCTGTTCGAGCCGGGGACGGCGCGGGCGCTGGCGGACCGGCTGGTGCGGCTGCTGGCCGTGCTGGCGGCCGACCCGGGGCTGCGGGTGCGGTCGGTGCCGGTGCTGGACGGCGCGGAGCGGGCGGCGCTGGCCGCGGCGGGCCGCGGCCCGGTGCGGGCGGTGGCGGAGCGGACGGCGCCGGAGGCGTTCCGCGCCCGGTGCGCCCGCACCCCGGACGCGCTCGCGGTGCGGGACGGCGGCGCGGGCCTGACCTTCGCGGAGCTGGACGCGGGCTCGGACGCGCTGGCCCGGCGGCTGCGCGGGCGCGGGGTCGGGCGCGGGGACGTGGTGGCGCTGGCGATGCCGGGCACCGCGGAGCAGGTGGTGGCGATGCTGGCGGTCGCGAAGGCGGGCGCGGCCTGGCTGCCGCTGGACCCGCAGTACCCGGCGGCCCGGCTGCGCTTCGTCGTGGAGGACGCCCGGCCGGTGCTGCTGCTGGCCCCGGCGCGGGCGCTGGCGGCGCTGCCGGAACTGCCGGTGCCGGTGCTGGCGCTGGACGACGACGGGGACGGGGACGGGGAGCCGGGCGCACCGGAGTCGCCGGACGTGCCGCTGGTGGACCCGGCGCCGCTGGACGCCGCGTACGTGATCCACACCTCGGGCTCCACCGGCCGTCCCAAGGGCGTGGTGGTCACCCACGCGGGGCTGGTCAACCACATGGCCTGGCTGGCCGGGCACCTGGAGCTGACCCCGGACGACCGGGTGCTGGCCCGGACCTCGCCGAGCTTCGACGCCTCGGTGTGGGAGACCTGGCTGCCGCTGCTGCACGGCGGCGCGACCTGCCCGGTGCCGCCGGAGCTGAACCACGACCCGGTGGGGCTGCTGGGACGGATGCGCGCCGAGGGCGTGACGGTCGCCCAGTTCGTGCCCTCGCTGCTGGCGCTGGTGCTGGGCGAGACCGAGCGGGAGCCGGCCCCGGCCGCGCTGCGGGCGGTGCTGTGCGGCGGCGAGCCGCTGACCGGGGCGCTGGCCGCGCGGGCCGAGCGGGCCTGGGGCGTGGCGGTGCACAACCTGTACGGGCCGACCGAGGCGACCATCGACGCCACCGCGCACCGCTGGCGGCCGGCCGCAGACGGGGCGGACGCGGCGGTGCCGATCGGGCGCCCGGTGGACAACCTGCGCGCGTACGTGCTGGACGACGCGCTGGGGCCGGTGCCGCCGGGGGCGGTGGGCGAGCTGTACCTGGCGGGCGCGGGCCTGGCCCGCGGCTACCTGGGGCGGGCGGCGCTGACCGCGTCCCGGTTCGTCGCGGACCCGTTCGCGGCGGACGGGACCCGGATGTACCGCACCGGGGACCTGGTGCGGCGCGGCGCGGACGGGCTGCTGCGCTACCTGGGCCGGGGCGACGACCAGGTGAAGCTGCACGGCCTGCGGATCGAGCCCGGGGAGGTGGAGGCGGCGCTGACCTCGCTGCCGGGCGTGGGCGCGGCCTGCGTGCTGGTCCGGGCGGAGCGGCTGGTGGCCTACCTGGTGCCCGCGGCGGACGGCGGCGCGCTGCCGCCGGACGCGGAGCTGCGGGCCGGGCTGTCGGAGCTGCTGCCGTCCGGGCTGGTGCCGGCGGTGTTCGTCCGGCTGGCGGCGCTGCCGCTGCTGCCCAGCGGCAAGGCGGACCGGCGGGCGCTGCCCGACCCGCCGCGGCCCGGGGCGGCGGCCGGCGGCGGCGCGGGGCGGCCGGCGGACGGGCCGGAGCGGGTGCTGTGCGAGGTGTTCGCGGGGGTGCTGCGGGTGCCGGAGGTCGGGCCGGAGGAGGACTTCTTCGCGCTGGGCGGGGACAGCATCCTGTCGATCCAGCTGGTCAGCCGGGCCCGCGAGGCGGGGCTGCGGATCACCCCGCGCGACGTGTTCCTGCACCGCACCCCGCAGGCGGTGGCGGCGGTGGCCCGGCCAGCCGAGGAGGCCCCCGCGGCGGCGGCCGAGGACGGGACGGGCACCATGCCGCCGACCCCGATCGCGGCCTGGTTCCTGGACCGGCCGGGCCCCACCGACGGCTACCACCAGTCCGCGGTGCTGCGCACCCCGGCCGGGGCGGACCGGGAGCGGCTGGCGGCGGCGCTCCAGTTGCTGGTCGACCACCACGACATGCTGCGGGTCCGGGTGACCCGGGCCGCGGACGGCTCGGCGGCGCTGGAGGCGCTGCCGCGCGGGGCGGTGCCGGTCGCGCCGCGGCTGGTGCGGCTGGACGTCGCGGGGCTGGGCGAGCGGGAGGTGCGCGCCGCGCTGGCCGCCGAGGGCGAACGGGCCCGGGGGCGGCTGCGGCCGGCCCACGGCGGGGTGCTGGAGGCGGTGTGGTGCGACGCCGGGCCGGAGGTGCGCGGGCGGCTGCTGCTGCTGGTGCACCACCTGGCGGTGGACGCGGTGTCCTGGCGAATCCTGGTCGAGGACCTGGCGACCGCCTGGCGGGCGGTGTCCGACCCGGCGCTCGCCGGGGTGCCGGGTGCGGTGTCCGGTGGGGTCGCGCCGGGCGGCGCGGTGCTGCCGGCGGTGGGCACCTCGTACCGAGCCTGGGCCCGGCTGCTGGCCGCGCAGGGCGCGAGCGGCGCCCGGGCGGGCGAGCTGCCGCTCTGGGAGGCGGTGGCGCGGGCCGACGACCCGCCGCTGGGGGTGCGTCCGCTGGACCCGGCCCGGGACACGGCGGGCCGGACCAGGTCGCTGACCACCCGTCCGGCGTCCGACCGCACCGGGGAGCTGCTGACCAGCGCGCCGCAGGCGTTCCACGCCGGGGTGGACGACGTGCTGCTGACGGCGCTGGCGCTGGCGGTGCGCTCCTGGCGGGCCGGGCGGGCCGGGGACGACGGGCGGGCGGGGGTGCTGGTGGACCTGGAGAGCCACGGGCGCGAGCAGCTCGCCGAGGGCCTGGACCTGTCGCGCACGGTGGGCTGGTTCACCAGCCTGTACCCGGTGCTGCTGGACCCGGGTCCGCTGGACCCGCGGGTGCCGGGCCGGTTCGACGCGGGCCTGGTGGACCGGGCGGTGAAGAACGTCAAGGAGCAGCTGCGGGCGGTGCCCGACCACGGCGTCGGGTACGGCGTGCTGCGGCACCTGGACCCGGCCGCCCGGGAGCTGCTGGCCGGCGGCGCCGAGCCGCGGATCGGCTTCAACTACCTGGGCCGCCACCCGGCGCCCGGGGCCGGCCCGGAGGCGGACTGGGAGGTGCTGCCCGAGGGCGGCGCGCCGGCCCCGGCGGACCCGGCGATGCCGGTGCACCACGTGCTGGACATCAACGCGCACACCGAGGACGGGCCCGCCGGCCCGCGCCTGACGGCCCGCTGGACCTGGGCCGCCGACCTGCTCGACGAGGCGGACGTGGCGGCGCTCGCCGACGCCTTCGACCGGGCGCTGCGGGCGATCGCGGAGCACTCCGCGCAGCCCGACGCGGGCGGCTGGACGCCGTCCGACCTTCCCCTGGTCTCGCTGGACCAGGCCCAACTCGACCGACTGCAGACCAAGTGGGGTGGACGCGCATGACCGGGTTCCAGTTGGAGGACGTACTGCCGCTGACGCCGTTGCAGGCGGGCATGCTCTTCCACGCGCTGTACGACGCCGAGGCGGTGGACGTCTACACCTCGCAGTTCGTGCTGGCCCTGGAGGGCGAGGTCGACCCGGCCGCGCTGCGGGCCGCGCTGGGCGCGCTGCTGCGCCGGCACGCCAACCTGCGGGTGGGGTTCCTGCACGAGGACCTGGACCAGCCGGTGCAGGCGGTGGCGGCCGAGGTGCCGGTGCCGCTGCACGTGGCGGACCTGGCCGCCGCGGCGGACGGCGCGGCGGACGCAGCGGGGGACGGCGCGGCGGGCGGCGCGGCGGTCGAGGAGCGGCTGCGGGAGTTCCTGGCCGCCGACCGGGTGCGGCGCTTCGACCTGGCCTCGCCGCCGCTGATGCGCTTCGCGCTGCTGCGCACCGGCCCGGCCCGGTACCGGCTGGTGATCACCAGTCACCACATCCTGCTGGACGGCTGGTCGGTGCCGCTGCTGCTGCGCGAGCTGTTCGAGCTGTACGGGAGCGGGGGCGACGCCGCCGGGCTGCCCCGGGTCGCCCCGTACCGCTCCTACCTGGCCTGGCTGGCCGGGCAGGACCGGGGCGCGGCGCTGGACGCCTGGCGGGGCGCGCTGGCCGGGGTGGAGGCGCCGACGCTGCTGGCGGGGCGGGCGGCGGCCCGGGCGGCGCACGCGGGCGAGCTGCCCGAGACGCTGGTGCTGGAGCTGGACGAGGCGGCCACCGAGCGGCTGCGGGTCACCGCCCGGGCGCACCGGCTGACCCTGAACACGCTGGTGCAGGGCGCCTGGGTGCTGCTGCTGGCGGGGCTGACCGGCCGGTCGGACGTGCTGTTCGGGACGACGGTGTCGGGCCGGCCGCCGGAGCTGCCCGGGGTCGAGTCGATGATCGGCCTGTTCATCAACACGGTGCCGGTGCGGCTGGCGGTGCGGCCGGGCGAGGGCCTGGCCGCGCTGCTGGCCCGGTTGCAGGACGAGCAGGGCGCGCTGCTGGGCAGCCAGCACGTCGGGCTGACCGACATCGGGGCGACCACCGGCCTGGACACCCTGTTCGACACCCTGCTGGTGTTCGAGAACTACCCGCTGGACCAGGAGGGCCTGCGGGCCGCCGGGCGGGCGCTGCCGGGCCTGGCCGTGACCGGCATGGCGGGCAGCGACGCCGCGCACTACCCGCTGACCCTGACGGTGGCGCCGGGCCGGACGCTGCGGATCACCTTCGCCTTCCGCCCCTCGGTGCTGGAGCGGCCGTGGGCGGAGCGCACGGTGGACCGGCTGCGCGGGCTGCTGGAGCGGCTGGGCGCGGGCCTGACGGGGCGGGCCGACGCGGTGCCGGTGCTGCTGGCGGGCGAGCGGGAGGAGCTGCTGGCGCGGGGCGCGGGGGCGGCGCTGCCCGCCGACGTCGCGGGCACCGACCTGGCGGCGGTGGTGGCCCGGTGGGCCGCCGAGCGGCCGGAGGCACCGGCGGTGACCGGGGCGGTCGAGCGGCTGACCTACCGCCGGCTCGCCGACCTGTCGGACCGGTTGGCGGGTGCGCTGACCGGGCTGGGGGCGGCCCCCGAGGAGGGCGTGGGCCTGCTGCTGGGCCGCTCGGCCGCGCAGGTCACCGCGCCGCTGGGGGTGCTGCGGGCGGGCGCGGCGTACGTGCCGCTGGACCCGCGCTGGCCGGTCGAGCGGCTGGCCGCGGTCGCCGCGGCGGCGGCCCCCCGGCTGCTGGTGGTGGACGCCGCGAACGCCGGGCACCCGTGGGTGCGGGCGCTGGGGCCCGGGGTGCGGGTGCTGACCGTGGACGGCGCGGGCCGGGTGCTGGCCGGGGCGCCGCCGGTGCCCGGTCCGCTGCCCGCCCCGGCGGGCGGGCGGCGGCTGGCGTACGTGATGTTCACCTCCGGCTCGACCGGCCGGCCCAAGGCGGTGGGCGTCACGCACGCGGACGTGGCCGCGCTGGCCGCCGACCGGGCCTGGGACGGGGACGGCGCGGGCGAGGCGGTGCTGCTGCACTCGGCGTACGTCTTCGACGCGGCGACCTTCGAGCTGTGGGTGCCGCTGCTGCGCGGCGGCCGGGTGGTGGCGGCGCCGGAGGGCGTGCTGCAGCCGGCGGCGCTGCGGGAGGCGGTGGCCCGGGACGGGGTGCGGGCGGCGTTCCTGACCACGGCGCTGTTCAACGTGGTCGCCGAGACCGACCCGGCGGCGCTGGGCCTGCTGCGGCTGGTGGCCTGCGGCGGCGAGGCGGCGGCGCCCGGGGTGCTCCAGCGGCTGGCGGCGGCGCACCCCGGCACCCGGGTGCTGAACGCGTACGGGCCCACCGAGGCCACCACCTTCGCCCTGCTGCACCGGGTGCCCGCCGAGGGCGCCCCGGCCGGGGTGCCGCCGGTCGGGCGGCCGCTGGACGGGGTGCGCGCCCTGGTGCTGGACGGCGCGCTGCGGCCGGTGCCGGAGGGCGCGGAGGGCGAGCTGTACCTGGCGGGGCCGGGCGTGGCGCGCGGCTACCTGGGGCAGCCGGGGCTGACCGCGGCCCGGTTCGTCGCCGACCCGTCGGGGGCGGCGGGCGCCCGGATGTACCGCACCGGCGACCTGGTGCGCCGGTGCGGTGACGGGGAGCTGGCGTACGTCGGGCGGGCCGACCAGCAGGTGAAGCTGCGCGGCCACCGGATCGAGCCGGGCGAGGTGGAGGCGGCGCTGCGCTCCCACCCGTCGGTGCGGGCGGCCTGCGTGCTGGTGCGCGAGGACCGGCCGGGCGACCGCGCGCTGGTGGCGTACGCCGTTCCGGCGGCGGGCCGCACCGCGGACCCGGCGGCGCTGGCCGGGTACCTGGGCGGCCGGCTGCCCGCGTTCCTGGTGCCCTCGGCCGTGGTGGTGCTGGAGGCGTTGCCGATGACCGCCAACGGCAAGCTGGACCGGGCGGCGCTGCCCGCGCCGGCCGCCGCCGCGCCGGTGGGCGGCCGGGCGCCGCTGGAGGGCCGGGAGGAGATCCTGGCCGGGCTGTTCGCCGAGACGCTGGGCCTGCCCCGGGTCGGCGCGGACGACAACTTCTTCGCGCTGGGCGGCAATTCGCTGCTGGCGACGCTGTTGGTGGGCCGGATCCGCTCCGCGCTGGGCACCGAGGCGCAGATCCGCACCCTGTTCGAGCACCCGACCGTCGCGGCGCTCGCCGCGGCGCTCCGGGACGCCGACGGCCCGGCCCGCCCGGCGCTGCGCCGCGGGCCCCGGCCGGAGCCGCTGCCGCTGTCTCCCGCCCAGCGGCGGCTGTGGTTCCTGCACCGCCTGGACGGCCCGTCCGCGACGTACCACGTGCCGTTCGCGGTGCGGCTGGACGGCCCGCTGGACGTGGACGCGCTGCGGCTGGCCTGCCACGACGCGGTCGACCGGCACGCCGTGCTGCGCACCGTCTTCCCGGCGGGCCCGGACGGGCCGGTGCAGCGGATCGTGCCGGCCGCCGAGGTGCGGCTGCCGTTCGCGGTGGAGGACGTCGAGCCGGGCAAGTGCGCCGACCGGATGGCCGCGGCGGTGGCCGAGCCGATCGACGTGGAGCGGGAGGCGCCGCTGCGGGTGGTGGTGCTGCGGCTGGCGGCCGACTCGCACGTGCTGGTGCTGGTGGTGCACCACATCGCCGCGGACGGCTCCTCGCTGGCGCCGCTCTTCCGCGACCTGGGCGCCGCCTACCGGGCCCGGCTGGCGGGCGCGGCCCCCGACTGGAGCCCGCTGCCGGTCGACTACGCCGACTACGCGCTGTGGCAGCGCGAGCTGCTGGGCGACGAGCACGACCCGGACAGCCCGCTGGCCCGGCAGCTGGCGTTCTGGCGCGGGGCGCTGGCCGGGCTGCCGGAGCGGGTCGAGCTGCCCTGCGACCGGCCGCGCCCGGCCGGGGCCGGGCACGACGGCGCCACCCACCACTTCGCGGTGGACGCCGCCACGGCCGGCCGGATCGCCGCGCTGGCCCGGGCCGGGCGGTGCAGCGAGTTCATGGTGCTGCAGGCCGCGCTGGCGCTGCTGCTGTCCCGGCACGGCGCGGGCGAGGACGTCCCGCTGGGCACCGCGGTGGCCGGGCGCACCGACGAGGCGACCGCCGGCCTGGTGGGCTTCTTCGTCAACACGCTGGTGCTGCGCACCGACCTGTCCGGCGACCCGACCTTCCGGGAACTCCTGGACCGGGTCAAGGAGTTCGACCTGGCCGCGTACGCCCACCAGGACGTCCCGTTCGAGCGGCTGGTGGAGCTGCTGAACCCGGCCCGGGCCGAGCACCACCCGCTGTTCCAGACCATGCTGGTGCTGCAGAACCACGCCCCCGCCGCGCCCGTCGAACTGCCCGGCCTGCGCGTCGACCCGGTGCCGCTGGACCTGGGCGCCAGCAAGTTCGACCTGTCCTTCACCTTCGCCGCGGACCCCGGCGGCACCGGGGGGCTGGCGGCCACCGTGGACTACGCGACCGCGCTGTTCGACGCCGACACCGTCCGGGCGCTGGCCGGGCGGCTGGTGCGGCTGCTGGGCGCCGTCACCGACGACCCGGGCCTGCCGCTGCACGCCTACCCGGTGCTTGACCCGGCCGAGCGGGCCCGCCTGGAGCGCTGGGGCACCGGTCCGCGGGCCGAACCGCCCGCCGCCTTCCCCGAACTGTTCGCCCGGCAGGTGCGCCGCACCCCCGACGCGCCCGCGGTCCGCGACCCGCGCACCACCCTGACCTACCGCGAACTCGACGCCCGCGCCGAGGCGCTGGCCCGGCGGCTGGCCGCCCGCGGCATCGGCCCGGAGGACCGGGTCGCCGTGGCGCTCCCCCGCGACGGCGGCCTGCCGGTGGCCCTGCTGGCCGTGCTCCGGGCCGGAGCCGCCTACCTGCCGCTGGACCCCGGCTACCCGGCGGCCCGGCTGGCGTACATGCTCGACGACGCCGCGCCGCGGCTGCTGCTCACCACGCCCGAGGTGCACCGGGGGCTGCCGGCGTCGGACGTGCCCCACCTGTACCTGGACGCGCCCGGCGAGGCGGGGGCGGACGCGTCCGCCGGGGCGTCGGGCCGGCTGCCGGTGGTGGACCCGGCGCACCCGGCGTACGTCATCTACACCTCCGGCTCCACCGGGCGGCCCAAGGGCGTGGTGGTCACCCACCGGGGCATCGCCGCGATGGCGGGCACCCAGCGGGAGCGGCTGGGGCTGACCGGGGCCGACCGGGTGCTGCAACTGGCGTCGGTGAGCTTCGACGCCGCGTTCTGGGAGCTGTGCATGGGCCTGCTGTCCGGCGCCTGCCTGGAGCTGGACGCCCGGGAGGCGCTGCTGCCCGGCCCGGCCCTGGCCGCCCGGGTCCGCGAGCACGGCATCACCCACCTGACCCTGCCCCCGGCAGCGCTCGCGGCGCTGCCCCCGGGGTCGCTGCCCGCCGGGACGACCCTGGTCCTGGCCGGGGAGACCTGCCCGCCCGCGCTGGCCCGCGCCTGGGCCGCCGAGCACCGCCTGGTCAACGCGTACGGGCCCACCGAGACCACGGTCTGCGCCACCATGAGCGGCTTCCAGGCCGCCGCGGGCGCGGCCGTCCCGGACCGGTCCGTGCCGATCGGCGTCCCCGTGGACGGCACCCGGGTACGCGTCCTGGACGCCCGGCTGGCCCCCGTCCCGCCGGGCGTGGTGGGCGAGCTGTACGTGGCCGGGGAGGGCCTGGCCCGCGGCTACCTGGGCCGTCCGGGCCTGACCGCCGCCCGCTTCGTGGCCGACCCGGCCGGGGCGCCGGGCGAACGGATGTACCGCACCGGCGACCTGGCCCGCTGGCGCCGCGACGGGCAGTTGGAGTACGTCGGCCGGGTCGACGAGCAGGTCAAGCTGCGCGGCTTCCGGATCGAGCCCGGCGAGGTCGAGGCGGCACTCACCGCGCTGCCGGGCGTCGCGGCCGCCTGCGTCGTGGTCCGCGAGGACCGGCCGGGCGACCGCCGACTGGTCGCGTACACCGTGGGCGGGCCGGACGGCCGGACGCCCCCGGACGCCGCGGAGCTGCGGGCCCGGCTGGCGGCCGTCCTGCCGGACCACCTGGTGCCCTCCGCGTACGTCGCCCTGGACGCGCTCCCGCTGACGCCCAACGGCAAGACCGACCGCCGGGCCCTGCCCGCCCCCGAGCACCCCCGGGGCACCGGCCGGGCGCCGCGCACCGAACGGGAGGCGGTCCTGTGCGAGGTGTTCGCCCAGACCCTCGGCCTGCCGGAGATCGGCCCCACGGACGACTTCTTCGCCTGCGGCGGCCACTCCCTGCTGGTGGTGTCCCTGGCCCAGCGGATCGAGGAACGCTGCGGCCGACGCCTCTCCCTGCGCGCCCTGTTCGCGGCCCCGACGGCGGAGGGCGTCGCCCGCCTGCTGGACGGGCCCGGGGCTGCGGCCTCGGTCGGGGCTGCGGCCGACGCGGCGGCCGACGCCGGGCCGGGGACCGGAACGCAGGCGGGAGCGGGGGCGGGAACAGGAGCGAGAACGAGAGCGGAGGCGGGGACGGGAACGGGAGCGGAGGCGGTGGACTGGGCGGCCGAGGTCCGGCTGGCCCCGGACATCACCGGGGCCGGAACGGCGGCGCGGGCGGGTGCCGCCGTGCCGTCCTCCGCCCGGCCGCTGTTGACGGGTGCCTCCGGTTTCCTCGGGGCGTTCCTGCTGCGCGACCTGATCGAGGCGACCGGCGGCCCGGTGGACTGCCTGGTGCGGGCCGAGGACGAGCGGGACGGGGCGCTGCGGCTGGAGCGGAACCTGCGCCGGTACGGCCTGTGGCAGGAGCGGTACCGGGAGCTGGTCCGTCCGGTGCCCGGGGATCTGGCCGCGCCCGGGCTCGGTCTCGACCCGGGGGCGCGCGCGGCGCTGCTGCGCCGGCTCGGGCCGATCGTGCACAACGGGGCCCGGGTCAACTTCGCGGCGGGCTACCGGGAGTTGCGGCCCGCGAACGTCGCGGGCACCGAGGAGCTGCTGCGGCTGCTGGCGGAGTCCCGCTCCCCCGGCCTGCACCACGTCTCGACCACCGGCGTGCACCCGCCGACGGGCGGCCCGGGCACCGTGACCGAGCACACCCCGGCCGGGCCGGTGGCGGCGCTGCCGGACGGCTACGCGCAGAGCAAGTGGGTGGCCGAGGGCCTGGTCGGGCTGGCCCGGGAGCGCGGGCTGCCGGTCACCGTGCACCGCCCCGGTCGGATCAGCGGCGACAGCGTGACCGGGGCCTGCCAGGACCGGGACCTGCTCTGGCAGTTGATCAAGGGCTGCCTCCAGGCGGGGGCGGTGCCCGACCTGCCGCCGGGCTCCACCGGCTGGGTACCGGTGGACTACGTCAGCGCGGCGATCACCGCGTTCGTCCTCGACGCCCCCGGCGGCGGCGGGACCTTCCACCTCACCCACCCCGAACCGCCGGACCTGGCACGGGTGTTCGCCGCCGCCGAGCACCTCGGCTACCGCCTGCGCACCATGCCCGCCGACCAGTGGCGAGCCGCCGTCGCGGCCCGCCACGACAACGCCGCCCAGCTCTTCCTCGGCGAGGACGGCAGCGGAGGCGGCGGCGCGGACGGCGGCGCGGAGCAGCCTGCGGAGGCCCGCCACTTCGACTCCCGCCGCACCACCGAGGCCGCGGCCCGCCTCGGCGTCCACCCGGCGCCGCTGACCGAGGAGGTGCTCGTCCGCTACCTCTCCTACTTCCGGGACACCGGCTTCCTCCCGGCCCCGGAGGCCCCCTGACACCCCGTCGGCCCGACCGGCCCGACCGGCCCGCACGGGCGGCCGGGCCGGTCGCGTCCGGTCAGGTCCGAACTCCCGACCCCGACGCAGACCTGCGGGAGCTCGCCCTCGAAGTCGCAGGCGGCCACGGCCCGGTGCCCGGGCGGCGGCCGGGAGGCGGGAGACGGCGGGCGGCAGGGCCTCCCAGGGGTCCCTCGGCGTCGATCTTGACCGGCCGGCCGATGAAGTCCTCCGCCAGCCCGGCGTCGGGATCGGCCCGGACGTCGAAGCGGCCCGGGTCCGCCCCGGTCCCGCCCCCGAGCCCCGCCCCCGAGCCCCGCCGCGAGGAGTGCCGCCGCCTCCGGCCGGGAGCCTTCAGCACTGGTGCGGGAGATCCGGAGCGCGACGGCTCGCCCCGCCCTACCGAGTGCTGTGACCGCATAGGTCCGCCGGGTTGACTCTGGTGGGCCCTCGGCCGGTTTGATGTCGCGAGACGTTCAACTCGGAGGGGCGCGATGGCAGAGCCGGTCAGGGTCCGCAGGCTCACGGACCAGGAAGGCCAGCAGTTACAGCGGATCGTGCGTCGGGGCAGCACCAGCTCGGTGCGTTACCGGCGGGCGATGATGCTGCTGGCCTCGGCCGGCGGCAACCGGGTCCCGGTCATCGCCCAGCTCGTACAGGCGGACGAGGACACCGTGCGGGATGTGATCCACCGGTTCAACGAGATCGGCCTGGCCTGCCTGGACTCTCGATGGGCGGGAGGCCGTCCCCGCCTCCTCAGCACTGACGACGAGGACTTCGTCGTCCAGACGGCCACCACCCGTCCGGCCAAGCTCGGCCAGCCCTTCACCCGCTGGTCGATTCGCAAACTCCTCGCCTACCTGCGCAAGGTCCACGGTCGAGTGATCCGGATCGGCTGCGAGGCCCTGCGCTGCCTGCTCGCCCGGCGAGGCATCACCTTCCAGCACACCAAGACGTGGAAGCAGTCCACCGACCCCGACTACGACGCCAAGCTCGACCGGATCGAGCACGTCCTGAAACGCTTCCCGGACCGGACGTTCGCGTTCGACGAGTTCGGCCCGCTCGGCATCCGCCCCACCGCGGGCAGTTGCTGGGCCGAACAGGGCGGGCCCGAGCGGCTGTCCGCGACCTACAAGCGCACCCATGGCGTGACGTACTTCCACGGCTGCTACTCGATCGGCGACGACACCCTGTGGGGCGTGAACAGGCGCCGCAAGGGGACTGTGAACACCCTGGCCGCGCTCAGGTCGATCCGGGCCGCGCGCCCGGACGGTGCCCCGGTCTACGTGATCCTGGACAACCTCTCCGCCCACAACGGCAAGAAGATCCTGCGCTGGGCGAAGAACAACAACGTCCACCTCTGCTTCACCCCGACCAACACCTCCTGGGCCAACCCGATCGAGGCGCACTTCGGGCCCTTGCGGCAGTTCACCCTCGCCAACTCGAACCATCCGAACCACACGGTCCAGACCCGCGCGCTGCACGCCTATCTGCGCTGGCGCAACGCCAACGCTCGCCACCCCGACGTCCTGGCCGCCCAACGCAAGGAACGCGCCCGCATCCGCAGCGAGAAGGGCATCCGCTGGGGCGGGCGCCTCTTGCTGACTGCCTGAGCTGACCAGGGGACCCTACTCAGGCTCTTCGTCGGGAGAACGGTGAGTGACCGTCCTCCCGGCAGCGGTCTCGACCAGCGTCAGCGCACCGACCCAGTCGCCGTCCGGGTATTCCCAGCTGGCCTCGTCCAGGAGGACCTTCGCAAGCTGATCTCGCGGCACCAGGTCTCCTGGCTGGAATCCCTGCTGGCCCGACGGCGACACCCAGGGAGCTACCCGCCGGACCTCAATCCACCCGCGGTCCACAAGCGTGAGCAGGACTTCAGCGAGGTCACAAACCGGCCGGGCTTGATCGTCCTCGTCGAGATCCCCCCAGACTCCCGGGAGGATGTCAATCTCGCACGAATTGATCATGAAGGCCCTCTCGGCCTCGGACAACTCGTCCCACTCCTGCTTGCTCATGCGACTAGCGTCGCAGATCCCAAAGGTCCACCAGCCGCGGACCTGACTCGGTGAACGTTGCCGGTCACAGCACGAGGGACTGGCCGTGGTGCAGCGGCTCCGGAGGGGTTCCTCGGCACGGGCCGGTCCTGCCGGGCGCGGCGGGTTTCAGTGGTCGCGGGTGACGGACCAGGCCGGGAGGTGGGTGAAGAAGGCGACGGCGTCCGGGCGCCAGTGCCGCTGCCAGGCGGTGGCCAGGGTGGCGGCGCGGTGGGCGTGTCGGGCGGCTTCGTCGTACAGGGTGCGGTCGAGGCCGCGGGCGCGGGCGAGGTCGCGCAGTTCGGCGAGGGCGTCCTCGTCCGGGTGCGGGACGCCCAGGACGGCGTGCAGGGTGGCGCGGGCGGGGGCGTCGTCGGCGGTGGCGGCCAGCAGGGCGCGGACGAGGTAGCTGCGGCGACCGGCCCGGATGTCGGTGCCGAGGGGTTTGCCGAGGGCGGCCGGGTCGCCGAAGAGGTCGAGCCAGTCGTCGTGGATCTGGTTGGCGATGCCCAGCGCGGTGGCGTAGGCGCGCAGTTCGGCGTCGTGCGGGGCGGGGTCGGCGCCGGCGGCGAGCAGGCCCAGGCGCAGCGGGGCGAGGATCGAGTAGCGGGTGGACTTGTACTCGGTGACGGTGTGCAGGAACCCGGTCTCGGATGCGGGGTGGAAGTCGCGTTCCAGGTCGAGGAGTTGGCCGTTGACCGCGGCGGCCGCCGCGTCGGTGACGACGGTGGCCATGGCCAGGGCGCGCTCGGGGGGCAGGTCGCCGGAGAGCAGGGCCCGGACGGCCAGGAAGGCGGCCAGGTCCCCGGCCAGGACGGTGAGGGCGAGGGCGGTGTCGGGCCGGTCGGGGAACTCCTGGCGGTAGGCGTGGTAGGTGGACGGGCCGCCCCGGCGCACGGGGGCGTCGTCGATCAGGTCGTCGTGGATCAGCCCGTGGGTGTGCAGCAGTTCGATGCCGATCGCGGCGGCGTCCAGGCCGGGCACCGGCCGGTCGGTGGCCAGGGCGGCGGCCTCGTGCAGCAGGGCGACCCGCAGCCGCTTGCCGCCGCGCAGCGACAGTTCGCGCACCAGCGCGAGGGCCCGGGCCGGGAACCTGCCGTGCGGCGGCGGCTCCAGCGGGCCGGCCGCCGGGTCGGCCAGGGCGTCGAGGTGCGCCGCGAAGCGCGCTTCGAAGCGGTGCTGGTGGTCGGCGGCGCGGCGCAGGGCGGCGGTGAGGACGTCGTTCACGCCGCCAGGTTGTCACGCCGCCGCCCCGGCGGGTTCCCCTCCCCCCGGCCGAACTCGCCCGCCGCCGGGCCGACCTGGCCACCGTGCGGGCGCTGGCCGGCGACCCCTCCGTGCACGACCCCGGAGCTGCGGGAGCGGCTGCGCGGCGTCCGGGTGCCCGTCCTGGTGCTGTGGGGCGAGAGCGACCGGGTCGCCACCCCCGGGTACGGCGCCGCCTACGCCTTCCCCGCCGCCCGCTTCGCCGTCGTGCCCGGAGCCGGACACCTCCCCCACCCGGAACAGCCGGAGGCGGTCCTCGCCCACCCGGACCCGAGCTGGACGGCCCGCTCCGCCCCGGGTGACCACGCGCCGGGGCACCGCGGCGTACGCTGCCGGGATGCCCGACCCAGCGCAGTGGCCCGCCGCCACCGAGATCACCGCCGGAGCCCTCCGCCTCGAACCGCTGCGGGCGGCGCACGCCGCGGAGGCGTTCACCCTGCTGGACGACGTACGGCTGCACACCTGGATCGGCGGGCACCCGCTCTCACCGGAGCAACTCCGCGCCCGCTACCGCCGCCTGGAGCGGGGCCGCTCCCCGGACGGCGAGCAGGGCTGGCTCAACTGGATGCTGCGCCGCACCTCCGACCGGCAGCTCGTCGGCACGGTCCAGGCCACCCTGGAGCGCGCCCCGGACGGCCGCGTCACAGCGGAACTGGCCTGGGTGATCGGCACCGCCCACCAGGGACACGGCCACGCCCGCACGGGCGCACTCGCGATGGCCCACTGGCTGCGCGCCCAGCGGGTGGACGTCCTGCTCGCCCACGTCCACCCCGGACACCGGGCGTCCGCCGGCGTCGCCCGCGCCCTCGGCCTGGCCCCGACCGGGACCGTCGTCGACGGCGAGACCCGCTGGAGCAGCGAAGTCCCGCCGTCCGGCCCCGGAACATGACGCACCCGCACGCCCGCCGCGCCGAACGTCTCGCCCTCCACCGGGGCCGTTCCGCCGCCGAGCTCGTCCACCACCGGCCGTGAACGCGGTGAAGACCTTCCGCAGGGCCTCCGGCGGCTGCGGAATCAGCCGGGCGGGCGCGGGCCCGTCCGCCCCCTTCCGGTAGCCGCGGCCGAGGAACTCCTTCAGCCCGGCGTCCAGGACGCCGGCACCCGGAGCGAGGTGGCACCAGCTCCGCCACCGCCACCGCGCGCCCCCCTGCCCACGGCCGTGGCGTGGTCCCGCGGCGCGCCGGAGACCCGGGTCGCGGAGTTCGCCCGGGCGTCCGCCTGTCCGGCGGTCGCTTCACCGTCCTGTGGGCGCGACCTCGACCTGTTCGCGGACCAGGTCGATCGCGGTGATCCGCCCCGCCACCCGTCCGCCCGGCCCGGCCGTCGGCCCGCCCCGCAGCCGGGCGGGCAGGCCGTCCAGGTCGGCCGTGCCGTCCGTGCCGACCTGGACGGTGACCTGCTCGCCGAGCCGCAGCGCCCGCAGTCGGGCCCACCGGAAGTCGCCGGGGGCCGGGTCGACGGACCGGCGCAGGCGCAGGACGCCGTCGGGGTCGGGGCGGGCGGCGGTGAACAGCGGGGGGGTCCTCGTCGGCGAGGAGCGGGAGCAGTGCGGCGCCCCGGGCCCGGGAGAGGTCGGGGGCCGGGTCGTCGGGGTGGTGGAGGGCGGCGGTGATCCGGCCGTCCGGGTGCTCGACGACCAGCTCGACGGTGGCGTCCTGCTCGGTCATCGCGGCGATCCGGGCGGCCACCGCGGCGGCGTCGCCGAGGACGTCGGGCCGGACCGAGAGCCGGGCGCGCGGTGCGAGGCCGGCCCGGACGGTGTCGAGGTTCGCGGGGGTGAGTCGGTACCAGCGGGCCGAGTTGCCCGCGTACAGCTCCTCCAGCAGGGCGGCCTCGCCCTGTTCGACGCACCACCGCAGCCGGTCCCAGAACTCCTGGTCGGCGGGGCGCTGTTGGACCGCGCGCGGCTCCGGTTCGGGGTCGTACGGGGAGGCGTCGATCCGCTCGGCGAACAGACCGGCGGCGTTCGTCGCGGCGACGGCCCGCTCGCACGGCAGGTGGCTGCCGATGTACATGTACTGGTCCCACCCGATGTGCACGGCGAACCGGCCCTCGGCCTCCAGCCGGCACCACAGCCCGCTGTCGCGCAGCATCGCCCGAACGAGCTCCTGCGCGGTCGGCACGTCCACCCGCAGCCCGTCGTGCAGCGCCTCCCGGCCGCCGGGCAGCAGCGCGTCCGGCTCCGGGTCCCGGTACGCCGGTTCCGGCCCGGGGTGGACCGGGACCGGGGGCAGGGACGGCTCCCGCAGCTCCAGCACCGTCACACCGGAGTCCGCGGCGAACGCGGCGACGGCCGCGACGTACGCGGCCTCGACGGGGCCGCGGTCGCTGCGGGTGTCCGTGGTGCCGGTGAAGCGGCCGTACGCGTCACGGTCGGCGGGATCGTCCGCGGTGACGCGGTGGACGTGGCGCAGCATCCGGGCATCGTCGCAGGTCAGTGGCGGGTTCGCCAGCGGGGGCCGGGGCCGATCAGGAGGAGGTGGCGGGAGGGGAGGCGCAGGGCCCAGGCGGGGGTTTCGTCGGGCGGGGCGTGGGGGGCGGGGGCGGCGGGGTGGATGCGCAGGTGGTGGTCGCCGAACTCGATCAGGGTGTCCCAGTCGGGTTCGGTGATCCGGACGGCGGTGATCTCCCGACCGATCAGGGCCCGCAGGTCGTCGGCCAGGTGCCGGGCCCCGGGGCCGGGGGTGGTGCGGGCGGTGGTGGGGCGGTCGAGGGTCCAGCCGCTGCGGGCGACGGTGAGCCAGCGGTGGGCGAGTTCGGCCGGGCCGTCGGGCCGGGGGTCGGGCAGGCCGAGCAGCAGGGCGAACAGGCCCGCGCCGCCGCCGGGGACGTGCACCGAGGTCACCTTGCCGCCGTGCAGGACGGCCAACTGCCGCCGCAGTTCGCCGAGGTCGGTGGAGGGGGCGGCGGCGGAGGGGGCCGTCGAGTGGTCCGTATGGGTCGTCACCGCACCCAGTCTCGGCACCGGGCGCGGGGCCGTCCAGCCGTTATCGGCGCGCCGCGTCGCGGAGTTGACGGCGCGCCGGGCGGTGCGCTATCGCCCGGCGGGCGGCTGGACGGACCCGGGGCCGGGGCCGGGGCCCGGGACAGGAAGGCTAGCGCCGGTTGCGCGGGTGGTCGCGTGCCGTGCGCTCGTTGCCGTGCTTGTACGCGCCCGTCCAGCGGGCCATCACCAGCTGGGCGTCACCGGAGTCGGCCTCCGCGAGGAACTTCTCGGCGCGCGCCCCGCGCAGCGTACCGGCCGGGCGGCCCTGGTGGGTGATCGTGACGGTGCCGTCGGGGCGCCGGTCGTAGCTGAAGCCGAAGGGTCTGGGCATGGCCGCGATGGTAGGCGGTCGGGCCGGTCCGCCGGAACCGAATTCGGCCGGGCCGGTCCGGCGCCGGTCGGGGGTCACCCGGCGGGACGGCCGGTCGCCGGGGTGTGCGGGTGCATTCCGCGGGCCCGGGCGGTGGGCGGGGCTCCGGCGGCGGCGAGGCCGTCGAGCAGGTCGAGCAGGTGGCGGGCGGGGCCGGGGCGGGGGGTGGCGGTGAGGACGGCGGCGGCGAAGGTGGAGGTGATGGCGGTGTCTCCGGGCAGCGGGCCGAGGACGCGGATGCCGGGGAGGTCGGCGAGTTCGCTGTGCTGCTGGAAGGCGAGGTCGGCGCGGCCGTCGGTGAGCAGGTGGCCGGCGGGGGTGCCGGGCGGGGCCTGGACGAGGCGGACCCGGGCGGTGAGGCCGAGCCGGTCGACCAGGGCGCGCAGGGCGGTGCCGCTGGGGCCGGTGGAGTGGGCGACGGCCCGGGCGGTGGTGAGCAGGGTGCGCAGGTCGGCGGTGGTGGCGAGGGCGGCGGGCGGGGCGGCGGCGGGCACGGCGGCGACGGTGGCGGAGTCCCAGAGCGGGCGGGGGCGTTCCACCAGCCCGTCGGCGTGCAGCGCGGCGAGCGCGTCGGCGGCGAGCACGGCGAGGTCGGCGGACGCGCCCGCGCGGATGCGGCGGGCCACCTCGACGCCGCCGGCGGCCTCGAACCGTACCGGGGGCAGCAGCGGGACGAGGTCGGCGAGGGCGGGGCGGACGGCCATCGAGGTCAGGGCGAGCAGGTCCACGGGGGTTCCTCCAGGGGCAGGGGTGAGGCCGGCGGGGGCCGGACGGGCGGGTGCGAGACTGGCGGGATGAGTGCGAACCGGGTTTCGGCGGCCGGCAAGGTCCTCCAGGTGCTGGCGGTGTTCGACCGCGAGCACCCGTCGCGGACGCTGTCGGAGATCGCGCAGTGCACGGGGCTGGCGATCAGCACCGCGCACCGGGTGGTGGCAGAGCTGGCGTCCTGGGGCGCGCTGGAGCGGGCCGAGGACGGGTCGTGGCACGTGGGGCTGCGGCTGTGGGAGATCGCCTCGGGGTGTCCGCGGACCCAGATCCTGCGGGACGCGGCGCTGCCGTTCATGCAGGACCTGTACGAGGCGACGCACGAGAACATCCAGCTGGCGGTCCGCGAGGGCACCGAGCTGGTGTTCGTGGAGCGGATCGCGGGGCACCGCTCGGTGGAGCTGCTGACGATGGTGGGCACCCGGTTCCCGGTCGGGTCGACGGGGATGGGCCGGGTGCTGCTGGCGCACGCGCCGCGCGAGTTGCAGGAGGAGGTGCTGGCGGCGCCGCTGCGCTCGTGGACGCCGCACACGGTGACCGACCCGAGGACGCTGCGGGCGCAGCTGGACCTGATCCGCCGCGAGCAGGTGTTCGTGAGCGACCGTCAGCTGTCGGAGAGCACGGTGGCGGTGGCCGCGCCGGTGCGGATCGGCCGGACCGGGCCGGTGGGCGCGGCGCTGGGGATCGTGGTGGCGGCGCGCGGCGCGGAGCGGGCGCGGGGGCTGCGGGAGCCGCTGCTGCGGGCGGTGCACGGGATCTCCGAGGAGTTGGGGCGGCGGGCCCGCACGGCGCTGTAGCGCGCCCGACGCCGTGACGTGCCCGACGCCGTGACGCGTACGACGCACCGCGTACGACACCGCACCGCGCACGACGCCGTGGGCCGTCCCGCAGTCTGCGCCGCGCAGCCCGCCGCGAGCAGCGCGTTTCCGTCAGGCGGAAAGGGTGGCGACGGCCGGCGGAACGAGCTGCCAACGTTCGGGGCGTGCCCGGCCGGCCTGTCGCCCCGGGCGCCGTCACCCCCGCCCCGCCGTGCCCTGGAGCCGTCATGCCCGAATCCGTCACCGACTCCGCCGTCGATGCCGCTGCCGACTCCGTCACCGTCTCCGGCTCCGTCACCGACTCCGTCACCGTCTCTGGCTCCGTCACCGACTCCGGCTCCGGCTCCGGCTCCGATGCGGCCGACGACGCGGTCGACACCGTCACCGAGGTGCCCGTCGCGGTGGTCGGCGCGGGCCCGGCGGGGCTGATGCTGGCGCACCGGCTGGGCCGGGCCGGGGTGGAGGCGGTGGCGGTCGACCTGCGCACCCGGGCGGAGATCGCGGGCACCCACCGGGCGGGCATCCTGGAGGCGGGCGCGGCCCGTGACCTGGTGGAGACCGGGGTGGGCGACCGGGTCCTGCGCGAGGGCCACGAGCACGGGGGCACCGAGCTGCGTTTCGGCGGCCGGGCGCACCGGATCGACTTCCGGGAGCTGGTGGGCGCCTCGGTGTGGCTGTACCCGCAGACCGAGGTGTTCGCCGACCTGGCGGACGCCCGCGAACGGGACGGCGGGACGGTGCACTTCGGCGTCCGCGGCACCGAGGTGCTGGACGTCGCGACCGACCGCCCCCGGGTGCGCTTCACGGCGGCGGACGGGACGCGGCACGAGCTGCGGGCCCGGTACGTGGTCGGCGCGGACGGCTCGCGCGGCACCTGCCGCGGCCTGGTCCCGGCGGCGCTGCGCACCCGGTACGGCGCCGAGTACCCGTTCGCCTGGTTCGGCGTGCTGGCCCAGGCCCCGCCCAGCGCACCGGAGTTGGTGTACGCGCACTCGGAGCACGGCTTCGCGCTGGTCAGTCGGCGGACGGCGACCGTGCAGCGGATGTACTTCCAGTGCGACCCGCGGGAGCGGCCGGAGGACTGGCCGGACGAGCGGATCTGGGCGACCCTCCAGGCCCGGGTCGCGGGCCGGGACGGCTTCCGGCTGGTCGAGGGCCCGGTCCTGGAGCGGACGGTGCTGCGCTTCCGGTCCTTCGTGCAGGAGCCGATGCGCTGGGGTTCGCTGCTGCTGGCGGGCGACGCCGCGCACACCGTGCCGCCGACCGGCGCGCGCGGGCTGAACCTGGCGCTGCACGACGTCAAGGTGCTGGCGGGCGTGCTGCTGCGGGCGCTGGGCGCCGAGGGCGAACCGGCGCTGGCCGACTACCAGCCGCAGGCGCTGCGCCGGGTCTGGCGGGCGCAGCACTTCTCGTCCTGGATGACCCGCCTGCTGCACACCGCGCCGGACGCCTCCCCGTTCGAGCTGCGCCGCCAACTGGGCGAGCTGGACGGCGTGGTGGGCACCCGCGCGGGCCGCGCGTACCTGGCCGAGCAGTACACCGGCTGGCCGTCCGCCGGCGCCTGAACCCCTCCGACCTCCCAGGAGAACCCCGTGATCATCGACGCGCACGGCCACTTCACCACCGCCCCGCCCCGGCTCGCCGCCTGGCGCGAACGCCAGGTCGCCGCCGCGGGCGACCCGGCCGCCGCCCCCGACCCGGCCGGGCCGCGCATCTCGGACGACGAGCTGCGCGCGGCGGTCGAGCCCCACCAGCTGCGGCTGATGGACGAGCGCGGCACCGACCTGACCGTCTTCTCGCCGCGCGCCAGCTTCATGGCCCACCACCTGGGCGACTTCGCGGTCTCCGCCGCCTGGGCCCGGATCTGCAACGACCTGGTGCACCGGGTGGGCGCGCTGTTCCCGGAGCGCTTCGCGATGGGCGCGATGCTGCCGCAGTCGCCGGGCGCGGACCCGGCGAGCTGCCTGCCGGAGCTGCGGCGGGCGGTGGAGGAGCTGGGCGCGGTCGCGGTGAACCTCAACCCGGACCCGTCGGGCGGGCACTGGAGCGCGCCGCCGCTGACCGACCGGAGCTGGTACCCGCTGTACGAGGCGCTGGTGGAGTACGACGTCCCGGCGATGGTGCACGTGTCGACCTCCTGCAACCCGGCGTTCCACACCACCGGCGCGCACTACCTGAACGCCGACACCACCGCGTTCATGCAGCTGCTCCAGGGCGACCTGTTCGCGGACTTCCCGACGCTGCGGCTGGTGGTCCCGCACGGCGGCGGCGCGGTGCCCTACCACTGGGGGCGCTTCCGCGGGCTGGCGCAGGCGCTGGGCGGGCCGCGGCCGGAGGAGCTGGTGGGCACGAACGTCTTCTTCGACACCTGCGTGTACCACCAGCCGGGCATCGACCTGCTGGCCTCGGTGGTCCCGTCCGGGGGCGTGCTGTTCGCCAGCGAGATGATCGGCGCGGTGCGGGGGGTCGACCCGCTGACCGGCCACCACTTCGACGACACCCGGCGGTACGTGGACGCGACCGACCGGCTCACCGACGCGCAGCGGGCGGCCGTGTACGCCGGCAACGCGCTGCGCGTCCACCCCCGACTGGCCGCCCGCCTCGCCGCGGCCGGCCGCTGAGACCCCCAGGAGCAGACCATGACGCACCCCGAACTCGGTGTCGTGCACACGAGGATCGAGCGGCCCGATCCGGCCGCGGTGGCCGCGCTGGCGGCCTTCGGCACGGCGACCGTCCACGAGGCGATGGGCCGCACCGGCCTGGCCCGCCCGTACCTGCGCCCGGTGTACCCGGGGGCGCGGCTGTGCGGCCCGGCGGTGACGGTGCTGCTCCAGCCGGGCGACAACTGGATGCTGCACGTCGCGGCGGAGCAGATCCGGCCGGGCGACGTGGTGGTGGCGGCCTGCACCACGGAGAGCGAGGACGGGTTCTTCGGCGAGCTGCTGGCGACCTCGTTCCGCTCCCGGGGCTGCGCGGGCCTGGTGATCGACGGCGGGGTGCGGGACGTCGCGGAGCTGGCGGCGATGGACTTCCCGGTGTTCTCCCGGGCGGTCAGCGCCCGCGGCACGGTGAAGGCCACCCTGGGCTCGGTCAACGTCCCGGTGGTGTGCGCCAACGCGCCGGTCCGCCCGGGCGACGTGGTGCTGGCGGACGCGGACGGCGTGGTGGTGGTGCCGCGCGAGCGGGCCGCCGGGACCGCCGAGGCGTCCGCGCGGCGCGAGGAGAACGAGGCGGGCAAGCGCGAGCGGCTGCGCGCGGGCGAGCTCGGCCTGGACATGTACGCGATGCGCGGCCCGCTGGCCGCGCTCGGCCTGCGCTACGAGGACTGATCGCCGTGACGGAACAGCAGAAGACCCCGGGCTGGCTGGACTGGCACCCCTCCCCCGGCCGCCCCGAACTGGACCTCCCTGCGGGCGCGGTGGACGCGCACTGCCACGTGTTCGGCCCGGCGGCCGAGTTCCCGTACGCGCCCGAGCGCAAGTACACCCCGTGCGACGCCTCCGCCGAGCAGCTCTTCGCCCTGCGCGACCACCTGGGCTTCGCCCGCAACGTGATCGTCCAGGCCACCTGCCACGGCGCCGACAACCGGGCCCTGCTGGACGCGCTGCGCCGGTCGGACGGCCGGGCGCGCGGCGTGGCGACGGTGCGGCCCGGCATCTCGGACGCCGAGCTGCGCGAGCTGCACGAGGCGGGGGTGCGCGGGGTGCGGTTCAACTTCGTCCGCCGCCTGGTGGACGTCACCCCGCGCGCGGACCTGCGGGACGTGGTGGCGCGGATCGCCCCGCTGGGCTGGCACGTGGTGCTGTACTTCGAGGCCGCCGACCTGGCCGGGCTGCGCGAGTTCTTCCTCTCCGTCCCGGTGCCGCTGGTGGTCGACCACCTGGGCCGCCCGGACGTGTCGAAGGACCCGGACGGCCCGGAGTTCGCGGAGTTCCTCTCCTTCCTGCGGGCCCGGGAGGACGTCTGGTGCAAGGTCGGCTGCCCGGAGCGGCTCTCGCTGACCGGCCCGCCCGCGCTGGACGGCGAGCGGGCCGCGTACCGGGACGTGGTGCCGTTCGCCCGCCGGGTGGTCGAGGAGTTCCCCGACCGGGTGCTGTGGGGCACCGACTGGCCGCACCCCAACCTGAAGGGCCACATGCCGGACGACGGCCTGCTGGTCGACTTCCTGCCGCACGTCGCGCCCACCCCCGAACTGCGCCGGCGGCTCCTGGTGGACAACCCGAACCGCCTGTACTGGCCCGAGAACGAAGGGAGTTGACGGCATGGCACTGGACCGCACCTACCGGCTCGTCCCCGGCACCACGATCTTCGACGCCGAGCAGTCCGCCCGCGGCTACCACCTCAACCAGTTCTGCATGTCGCTGATGACGGCCGAGAACCGGGCCGCGTACCTGGCCGACGAGCGCGCCTACCTGGACGCCTGGCCGCTGCGCGAGGAGCAGCGGCGGGCGCTGCTGGAGCGGGACCTGAACGCGGCGGTGCGCGAGGGCGGGAACATCTACTTCCTCGCCAAGTGGGGTGCCACGCTGGGGCTGTCGTTCCAGCAGATGGCGGGCTCGATGACCGGCATGACCGAGCGGGAGTACCGGGAGATGATGGTCTCCGGCGGCCGCTCGGCCACCGCCTCGGGCAGCCGGATCGACCACGCCGTGCTGGAGGCCGCGCACGCCGGCCAGGCGCCGCCCGCCGAGCACGCCGCCGTCTCGGCCGCCGTGTTCACCTCGCACGTCCCGGCGATCGGCGCCGCGCTGGACCACGGCAGGACCGGGGAGCCGTACTGGCGGCCGGTGTTCGCCGGGTACGAGCACTCCCGGCGGTGGGCCGCCGCGCACGTCCCGGACGTGGTGGTCCTGGTCTACAACGACCACGCCAGCGCCTTCGACCTCTCGCTGATCCCGACCTTCGTGCTGGGCACCGGCGCCGCCTACCCGACCGCCGACGAGGGCTACGGCCCGCGGCCGGTGCCCGGCGTCGAGGGCGACCCGGAGCTGGCCGCGCACCTCGCGCACTGCCTGATCCAGGACGACTTCGACCTCACCCTGGCCAACGAGATGCCGGTCGACCACGGGCTGACCGTGCCGCTGTCGCTGATGTTCGGCGAGGTGGAGCGCTGGCCGTGCAGGGTGATCCCGCTGCACGTCAACGTGGTGCAGTACCCGGTGCCGTCGGGGGCGCGCTGCTTCGAGCTGGGCCGGGCGCTGCGCCGGGCGATCGAGTCGTACCCGCGCCCGCTGGACGTGCAGGTCTGGGGCACCGGCGGGATGAGCCACCAACTCCAGGGCCCGCGCGCCGGGTTGATCAACCGGGAGTGGGACAACGCCTTCCTGGACCGGCTGGTCGCCGACCCGGCGGGCCTGGCCCGGGTGCCGCACCTGGAGTACGTGGAGGAGGCCGGCTCGGAGGGCATCGAGCTGGTGATGTGGCTGATCGCGCGCGGCGCGCTGAGCGACGTGGACGACGGCGGCGCCGTGGACGTCGAGCACCGCTTCTACCACGTGCCGGCGTCCAACACGGCCGTCGGCCACCTGATCCTGACCAACCGTCCGCAGGGCCCGACTCCCGCCGAGGAGAACTGAGATGACCAAGCAGCAGCCCCTGAGGATCGCCCTGGCGGGCGGCGGCGCGTTCGGCGCCAAGCACGCGGCGGCCCTGCGCCGGATCGAGGGCGTGGAGGTGGCCGCCGCGGTCTCCTCCTCGCTGGACGGCGCCCGGCGCTTCGCCGCCGAGCAGGGCATCGCCCGGGCGGCGGGCAGCCTGGAGGAGGTGCTGGCGATGGACGACGTGGACGCGGTGGTCCTGGCCACCCCGACGCCGCTGCACGCCGCGCAGACCCGGCAGTGCCTGGCGGCGGGCAAGCACGTGCAGGTGGAGATCCCGGTGGCGGCCTCGCTGCCGGACGCCGAGGCGTGCGCCGCGGCGGCCGAGCGCACCGGCCTGGTGGCGATGGCCGGGCACACCCGCCGCTTCAACCCCAGCCACCAGTGGGTGCGCCGCCGGGTCGCGGCGGGCGAGCTGACCATCCAGCAGCTGGACGTGCAGACCTACTTCTTCCGCCGCAGCAACCTCAACGCGCTGGGCCAGCAGCGCAGTTGGACCGACCACCTGCTGTGGCACCACGCCGCGCACACCGTCGACCTGTTCGCCTACCAGACCGGCTCGCCGATCGTCCGGGCCAACGCGCTCCAGGGCCCGCTCCACCCGGAGCTGGGCATCGCGATGGACATGTCGGTCCAGCTCCGGACCGCGAGCGGCGCGATCTGCACCCTCTCGCTCTCCTTCAACAACGACGGCCCGCTGGGCACCTTCTTCCGCTACATCGGCGACACCGGCACCTACCTCGCTCGCTACGATGACCTGGTGACCGGAGAAGACGAACCGATCGACGTCAGCGGCATCGACGTCTCGCTGGACGGCATCGAACTACAGGACCGCGAGTTCGTCGCGGCGATCCGCGAGGGCCGCGAGCCGAACGCCTCGCTCGCCCAGGTGCTGCCCTGCTACCGCACCCTGGCCGACCTGGAACGGCAGCTCACCGCCGCCCCGGTGGGCGCATGAGCACCCTGCGCGGGATCGGGCCGTTCGAGGTCCCGGCCGTCGGCCTCGGCTGCATGAACCTCAGCCACGCCTACGGCACCCCGCCCGCCCCCGAGGACGCGGCCGAACTGCTGCTGTCCGCGCTGGACGCGGGCGTCACCCTGTTCGACACGGCCGCGCTGTACGGCTTCGGCGCCAACGAGGAGTTGGTCGGCCGGGTGCTGGGCCCGCACCGCGAGCGGATCGTGCTGGCCTCCAAGTGCGGCATGACCGGCGTGGACGGGCGGCGGGTCATCGACGGCCGCCCGGAGACGATCCGGCGCACCGCGGAGGAGTCGCTGGCCCGGCTGCGCACCGACGTGATCGACCTGTACTACCTGCACCGGCTCGACCCGGCCGTCCCCGTCGAGGAGAGCGTCGGCGCGCTGGGCGAGCTGGTCGCGGCGGGCAAGGTCCGCGCGATCGGCCTGTCCGAGGTGTCGGCGGCCACCCTGCGCCGGGCGCACGCGGTGCACCCGGTGGCGGCGCTGCAGAACGAGTACAGCCTGTGGACCCGCAACCCGGAGCGCGGCACCCTGGCCGCCACCCGCGAACTGGGCGTCGCCCTGGTCGCGTTCAGCCCGGTCGGCCGCGGCTTCCTGACCGACGAGCCGCCCCGGACGGCCGACCTGCCGCCCGGCGACATCCGGCTCGGCATGCCGCGCTTCACCGACGCCCACTACCCGGCCAACCTGGCCCTGCGCGCCGAGCTGTCCGCCCTGGCGGCGGCCGCGGGCCTGACGGTGGCCCAGCTGGCCCTGGCCTGGGTGCTCTCCCGGGGCGAGCACGTCCTGGCCATCCCGGGCACCCGCTCGGTGTCCCACCTGCGCGAGGACGTCGCCACCCTCGACCTGGACGTCCCCGCCGAGCTGCTGGCGGCGGCCGACCGGGTGCTGTCCGACCGGACGGTGCACGGCGCGCGCTACGCGGCGGCGACCCTGCCGGAGATCGACACCGAGCGCTGCGGCGCGGCGGGCTGACCCCACGGCGCTCCCCGCGTCACCCGGCCTCGGCGGGCAGCACGGCCACCGAGGCCGAGGTGGTGCGCAGCCGTACCCGATGGTCGGCGCCCGGCTGCTCGGGCAGCGCGATCCGGACGTCGGCGGAGGCCGCGTCCGACTCGAAGGCGTACCCGTCGTCGGGGTGGTCGGCCGGCAGCCGCAGGGCCACCGAGGCGGACGTCGACTCCAGGGTCAGGTCGCCGGGCGGGGCGGCGAAGCCGAGGTCGGCGCTGCCGGAGCGGACCGACACCGTCGCGTGCTCCGGGCGCAGGCCGACGGCGGTGCAGCGGATCGAGGCCAGTGACAGCGCGAGGTCGCCGCGCAGCCCGGACAGTGCGATCTCCCCGGACTCCTGGCGGACCGTCAGCGCGGTGTCCTCCGGGACGGTGAGCCGCAGCACCCCGCCGCACCGCGCGAGCGGCCCGCCGTCCGCGGCGGCGCACCGCACGGGCACGGCGCCGTCGCTCCCGGCCGGCCCGAACCCGACCCGGCCGAGGGCCTCGGAGCCCTCGGGCAGGTACGCGGCGGTGGCGGCGGAGTCGCGGGAGCCGACGATCTCGACCCGGCCCGACACCCCGTCCAGCAGCAGCGCGTGCGGACTCCCCGGCAGCGCCTGCGCCCCGTCCCCGACCACCGGCCCGTCCACCGGACCGACGACCGGCGCGGGCATCGACCCGTGCACCGGCCCGCGCCCCTCCCGACCGGCCAGGGCCACCGCGCAGGCCCCCACCAGGACCAGCACGGCCGCCGCCGCGCCGAACCGCCACGCGCGGCGTCGCCCGCCGGGCGGAGCGGCGGTCGGCGGCGCGCCCGGCTTCGGCGGGGCGACCGGATGGGGCGGGGCCACCGGGTGCGGCGGCACGGACGGCTCCGGGTTCGGCGGTGCGGTCTCGTTCATGCCAGGCCGTGTGCCCGCTCCGGGCCGGATGCATTCTTTACCGAACGGTCGACCAACCGCCGCTCCCGGTCGGGTAGTTTCCGGGTCCTCCCCTTGATGTCGAGACACGGGCCCGTCCGGACGGGCGGGTCCGTCAGGAGGCGTGCGCCGTGAACCCGGCCAACTTGACGGTCAACCTGACGGAGACGGCGGCCGGTCTCCCGGAAGCCTGGAGCTCCCTCCCCCTGGGCCTGGTGGGACCGGCCTGCGTGAAGGTCCTGCGGATGGACGGGACACCGCTGCCCGAGGAGAGCCACCGCACCGCCGAGGCACCCCTCGTCCTCGACGGCCGGCTGGAACTCCTACTGGAGGGCACCCCACTGCCGGTGCGGGCGGGCGAGCTGTACGTGGTCCCGGCCGGGACCGCGCACGCGGTCGGCCCGGGCAGCCGAGGCACCCTGGTGATCGTGGAATTCCCGGAGGAGTGACGACCCGCCGGGCCGCCCCGGGCACGGGGGGTTCCGTCAGAGATTCCTAGGGCCTGTCTTCAAACCCCCGTCGTAGCCCTGGGGCGTCCGGTGCGTGCTCTCGGCGTGCCGGGCGAAGGGCCTCGTACCGGATGTACTCAGCTCTCTGCCCGGGACGGCGGGAGTGGGTGCCAGGCGTTGCGGGGCAGGCGGGGGTTTGAAGACAGGCCCCAGCGCCGGTGCCGGGTGTGCGGGCGGCGGTTGCGGCCGATCAGGAAGGCTGCGGTCCCGGCGCCGAGCAGCACCAGCCCGGTAGCGCCGACCGAGAGGTCCGCGCCCGTCCAGGCGAGGTCGGACGTCGCAGCCCGGCCCACCGGGCCGGTCGGCTGCCCGGTCGGCGCGTCACCGGAGGTCGCGTCGCCGGAGGCCGCGGGGTCGGCGATCGACGTGGCGGCCGGGTCGCCCTGGTCGGCGTCGGGGGCGGTGGTCAACGCCGCTGCACCGGCGGTGGGCGTGCCGGTCGGAGCCCCTCCGGCGGCTCGCGACCGCTCTGCGCGCTGGAGCAGCACGAGCCCAGCCCCGTCGAGGAATTGACGTCCGCATCAGCGGACGCACCCGTGAGCCTGAGCGCGAGCGACCCACCGGCCTCGTCATCCGCCGTCCGCCGCCCCGCCGCTGCCGCGACCGCCCACCTGCCGGCGCGCTGGAGCAGCACGAGCCCAGCCCTGCCGAGGAGTTGACGCCCGTATCAGCGGACGTACGCGTGAGCCTGGGCCTGGGCGACCCACCGGCCTCACCCTCCGCCGTCCCGCCACTGCCGCGACCGGGGCCCGTCCCCCGCTCTACGCTGCCTCCGCCGCCTCGGTCGCGCTGCGGCCGTGCTCGGTGCCCGCCATCGCCCGCCGCACCAGCGGACGGAGCGGACGCGACTGGAGTGCCCGCATCGCCAGCGCGTTGGCCCGGATGCCCAGGGCCGTGGCAGGTGCCATGGAGGCGACCCGGCCGGGCGGCAGTTGCTGGGCCGAGGTGACTCGCGGGCGCATCGCCCGCTCGTAGGAGGCCAGCGCGGCGGGCAGCCGCCTGGGGTCGGACGGGACGTCGGCCGACTTCAGCGCCGCGGCCAGTTCGGCGGCGCCGCGCAGCGCCAGCGCGGTGCCCAGGCCGCTGAGCGGGCTCGCGCACCAGGCGCTGTCGCCGAGCAGCACCACCCGGCCGTCGCGCCAACTCGGCATCTGCACCTGGTCGAAGGTGTCCAGCGCGAAGTCCTCGGCCTGCCGTGCGGCGGCCAGGAACTCCGTCGCGCGCCACCCGACGTCGGCGAAGGTGCGCTCCAGCAGGGCGAACCTGGCTTCGCGGTCCTGTCGGGGCGGCAGGGAGTCGGCGGCGAAGGTCAGCCCGACCTCCTGCTCGCCCGCCCGGCCCGGCCGGGCCTGCACGCTGCGGCGGCCGGGCTCGTTGTAGATCAGGAACCAGCCGTCCAGTCGCGGCGTCCCGGGCCGCTCGGCGAGGGTGAACCAGGCGTGTGCCAGGCCGAGCGGCTTGCGGTAGCGCTCCTCCGGGCCGAACCGCAGGGCGCGGACCCGGGAGTGCGCGCCGTCGGCGCCCACCACCAGGTCGAACTCCTCCGTCGTTCCGCTGCGGAACCGCGCGCGCACGCCGCCGGGGGTGTCCTCCAGCGCCTCGACGGTCTCGCCGAACCGGTGCGTGACGCCCGGGCCGGCCGCCCGGTGGATGATCCGGGCCAGGTCGGTCCGGAGCAGTTCCTCCTCGGAGACGTAGCCGCGACCGTCGAAGGCGGTGACCGGCATCTCGGCCAGCCGCCGCTCCCGCGCGTCGATCCAGGCCGCCCCGGCCTGCGGCACCAGGCACTCCAGCGCGGCCGGGAGCAGCCCGAGTCCGTCCAGCACCTCGCGGCAGTCGCCGCGCAGGTCGACGGTCTGCCCGCCGGCCCGCGGCGCCGGGGCGATCTCGGCGACGGTGACCGCCCAGCCGTCCCGCTCCAGCATCAGCGCGAGCGTGTCCCCCGCGATCCCGCCGCCCACCACCAGAACCCGTGTCATGACGCCCTCCCCTTCACCGTTTACCGTTGACCTCGACCGCACTGACGCGAATCTTTCGCATTTAGCCTGGCACGCCTACCCCACTAACGCAACAAATTCGCGCTAAGGCGCTAAACTGGCGTGGTGACGCAAGCAACGGGAACGTCCCGGCCCGGCGGCCGGACCGCCCGCACCAGAGAGGCCGTGCACGCCGCCACCCGCGAACTGCTGGCCGAATCCGCCGACGGCACGGTGGAGATCGCCGAGGTGGCGGCGCGTTCCGGCGTGCACGTGGCCACCATCTACCGGCGCTGGCGGACCGCCGACGGCCTGATCATCGACACCGTGGTGGAGGAGCTGGGCCGCCGCTCGCCCCTGCCCGCCACCGGCGACCTGCGGGCCGACCTGCTCGGCTGGACCAGCCGTCTGCTCACCGAACTGGGCGAGCCCGGCCACCTGGCCTTCTTCCGCGCCATGCTGCGGGCCGGCGACCAGGGCGAGCACGGCCTCGACTTCGTCGAACCCCGGATCCGCCAGCTCCGGGCCACCCTGGACGCCGCCGGCGCCACGGTGCTGACCTGGGGCGACATCTTCGAACTGATCCTCGCCCCGGCCTACGTCCGCGCCCTGCTCGCCTCCCCGATGGACCCGGCGACCGACGCCCCCCGCCTGGTCGACAACATCATCGCGATCCGGACCGCCCGGGAGCGGGCGCGGCAGGACTGACGGCCGGACCGGAGCAGCGGCCCGCGCCGACACCGCCGGCACCGCCGACAGCACCAACGGCGCCGACCGGTCCGACCGAGTCGGTCGGGCCGGTCGGCGCGGGCCGGTCAGACCTCCAGGCCGTGCCGCTTGATGTACCAGAAGTGGAAGGCGAACAGCGCGCCCAGCACGGCCAGCCACTGCAGGGTGTTCACCAGCGGGACGGCGCCGATCGGCAGGGTCAGCGCGAACGCCACCCGCACCAGCGCGTCCAGCGCGAAACCGCAGCCCCAGACCAGGGTCAGCAGGCGCAGGTCACGGCGGAAGACCGGGTCGTGCTCCCACTGCCCGGCCCAGGCGTCCGCGCCGACCGGGCCGATCTTCGCGGCGACCACCGTCCGGGCCGCGCCGAGCATGAACGGGCGGCGGGTCAGCAGGCTGCCCAGCACCCACAGGCCGATCACACCGAACACCCAGCTGTCGCGCACCAGCAGCACCCGCGGGCTGCCGGTGACGGCCGACAGCAGTGCCCCCACCGCGATCAGCACCAGCGCGAACACCGGCATCGGGTCCAGGCGCCGGTTCCGGACCAGGCCGTAGAGCACCCACGGCAGGGCCGCCAGGCCGCTCAGCGTGATCGCCAGCCACTGCCCGGCGCCCAGGCCGAGCAGCACGTAGTAGGCGGCCAGCGGCACCCCCAGCTCGAACAGGACGGAGCGCAGCAACTGCCGCTTCCCGCGCGCCGCCCGCTCCTTCGGCGTCGCCCCGTCGCCCGCGTACGCCGCCCAGTCGACCCGGCCGTCCGCGCCGCGCGGCAGCTCCGTCCGGCCCGCCCCGGCGGCTTCCGCCCGTACCTGCTGTCCGTCCATCACTCTTCCCCCAGTCTCCGATGCGTCTCCAGGCAGACCTCCGCCGGGCGGACCGCCCGGTCGAACAGGTCGGCCAACTCCCTTGCACTGGCGGCCACGTCGAGCTCCGGCTCGCGCAGCACCCGGACCAGCACCGCGTCGATCGCGCCCCGGACGGCCGTCACCAGCACCCGGGCGTCGAACGGGCCGTACTCGCCGTCCGCCTGCGCCCTGCGGACCTGCTGCTCCTGGAAGTCCATGACGGCCCGTCGGCTCGCGGCGAACTCGCCCGCCGCGTCGTCCCCCTGGCCGTTCAGGATCTCCACCAGCGCGGCCAGCTCGCGCGGGTGCGCGGCCACCAGCTCGATGTTGGACTCGATGAAGGCCCGCAACCGCCCGCGCGGGCCCACCGCCGCGTCGATCCGCGGCAGCATGTACGCCTCCGCGACCCGCAGCACCTCCGCCACCACCTCGCGCAGCAGGTCGTCCTTGCCCTTGAAGTGGTACGAGATCAGCCCGGTGCTGCTCAGCCCGGCCTGTTTGGCGATCCGCGCGAACGACGCCTTGGCGTACCCGGCCTCCGCGATCACCTCGATGGCGGCCGCCACGATCTGCTGACGCCGCGCCGATTCGGTGAATGTGCGCCCCACCGGGAACCCCTCTCTGCTCGCCCGAGCCACATCTTGCTCGCCTGAGCAAGAAGGTAGCCCTGTTTGCTCGTCCGAGCAAGAGCCCGCGCACGCAAGCAGACGGTCCGTCAGGGACCGCCCACCGGAGGAACGGTGGCCCGGCCGTTCCCGCCATCCGGCCGTCCCCGTCATCCGGCCGCGCTCCCGGCGGGCCCCGGCGCCCCCCTCCCGCCGGGTCCTGCGCCATGATGCGGTGCGTGCCTCCCCTCGTTCCCCCCGTCATCCCGCCGGGCAGTCTCAGCAGCTGCGCCCAGCCCACCCCGCCGATCGACGGCGGCCTGCTGCTGCGGCCCTGGCTCGGCTCCGACGCGGCGGCCGTCGCCCGGGTCTTCCGCGATCCGGCGATCCGGCGCTGGCACCTGCGCGGCACGGACTCCGCCGCGGAGGCGGGCGAGTGGATCGCCAAGTGGCAGCGCGGCTGGGCGGACGAGACCGCCGCCCACTGGGCCGTGGCCGCCGTCGCCGTCGACGCCGACGCCGACACCGACACCGACACCGACGGCGGTCGGCTGCTCGGGCGGGTCTCCCTCCAGTCCCTCGTCCTGTACGGCGGACAGGCGGAGATCGCCTACTGGACCGCCCCCGAGGCCCGCGGCCTCGGCATCTGCTCCCGGGCGGTGGACCGCTTCTCGGACTGGGCCCTGCACGAGGCGGGCTTCCACCGGATCGAACTCGGCCACTCCACGGCGAACCCCCCCTCCTGCCGGATCGCCGGGAAGACCGGCTACCTCCTGGAGGGCACCCGCCGCAGCGCCCTGCTGCACGCCGACGGCTGGCACGACATGCACCTGCACGCCCGCGTCCGGGAGGGGGACTGACCGATCGGGGACTGCCGCCGGCTCCGGGCGGTCAGCGCAGCAGGGTGCGCAGGGTCCGGCGGAAGAGGATCCGGCCGCACCAGGCGGTCGGCCGGTCGAACAGGGCGGGCAGCGGGCCGACCCGCAGGTCCTCGCGCCAACGGACGACCGCGCCGCCCCGGTACGGGCGGACCTCGATCTCGGCCCAACCGGTCACCAGCGGGCCGCGCTTGACCAGGCGGCAGACGCCGGGCCGGTCGGCCCGCGGCGGCTCCCAGCGGACGACGTCCATCACGTCGTCGAAGCCGAACCGGCCCGCGCCGGTGCGGGCCACCACCGTCCGGCCGTCCCCGTGCACCGCGGTGAACGGCACCCCGGCCCCGTGCCGCGGCCAGTCGGTGACGCGCCGCCAGGTCTCGTCGGCGGTCAGCGGGGTGGCCAGGACGATGCGGAACTCGGTCATCCGCCGATGCTATCCGCCGCACCCGCCCACGCCGGGCCCCACGCCGACGGCCGACCACCGACCGTCGACCACCAAGCAGCGGCCACCGCCCGTCAACCACCACCTACCGCCCGTCAACCACCACCTACCGCCCGTCGACCGCCCCTCAGGGACGCACGTGCAGCTCGAAGCCCGTGCGGCCGGCCGGCTCCAGCCCGTCCTTCAGGTGCAGCGAGGGGATCTCGTAGTCGCCGGAGTTCTGCGGCCGGAAGGGGATCGGCTCGGTCGACTCCAGGGTGAGCAGCCGCTGTTCCCAGGCCGCGGCCACGGCCGGGTAGTCCTGCTCGGCGAGCCGGTCGCCGCCGTACACCACGAAGGGCGGCAGCACCTCCAGGCCCGGGTAGTAGAGGATGCCGTGGTGGATCGGGAACAGCAGGTCGTCGATGGGGCCGTTGATCCCGCGGGCGGCGTAGTGCGACTCCGGGCCGCCGACGGTGACCGACAGCAGGGCCCGGCGGCCCGCGAGGGTGCCCTCGCCGAAGCGCTCGCCGTACTTGGTGGCGCTGTGCTCGCCGACGCCGTACGCGAAGCGGTAGGTGAAGACCCGGTCGACCCAGCCCTTGAGGATGGCGGGCATGCCGTACCACCACAGCGGGAACTGGAACACGACGGTGTCGGCCCAGAGCAGCTTCTCCTGCTCGGCGCGGACGTCGGGAGTGAGCGCCCCGGTGTCGAAGGCGCGGCCCGAGTCCAGCGGGACCTTCAGCGGGTCGGACGCGTGGGGGCCGTAGTCGGTGGCGTCCACGGCCGCCTTCCAGCCCATCGCGTAGAGGTCGCTCACCCGGACCTCGTGCCCGGCGGCCCGCAGGACGGTCACCGCGTGGTCGGTCAGCGAGCCGTTGAGCGACTTGGGCTCCGGGTGGGCGTGGACGATCAGCGTCTTCATGGGGGGTCCTCCGGTTCGGTGGTCCGCGGTTCAACGGCCCGCGGTTCGGTGGTCCGCGGTTCGGTGGTCCGCGGTGCCTCCGATCCTGGCCGCCGCGGTGCGCCCCGTTCAGGGGCTCCGCTTCCGTAGGACCGGACTTCCTGGTACTGGCAGGGCCACCCGGCCGGGGGCGGTGCCGGGCGATACTGGGCCCATGGACGATCTCGCGGGTTTCCTGCGGACCCGGCGCTCCCGGGTCGACCCGGCGGCGGCCGGCATCCCCACCGACAGCCGCCGACGGGTGGCGGGGCTGCGGCGCGAGGAGGTCGCGCACCTGTCCGGGGTGAGCGTCGACTACTACGTGCGCCTGGAGCAGGGGCGGGCCACCCAGCCCTCCGAGCAGGTGCTGGACGCGCTGGCGCGGGTGCTGGGCCTGGACGGGACGGAGCAGGAGCACCTGCACCGGCTGGCCCGGCAGCCCCGGCGCCGGGCGAAGGCGCCGACCGGGCGGATCCGGCCGGAGCTGCTGCGCGTCCTGGGCATGGTCTCCGACGCGCCCGCGATCATCATGGACCACCGGATGGACGTGCTCGCCCGCAACCGCCTGGCCGGGCTGCTCTACGGCCGGCCCGCCGAGAGCCTGAACACCGCCCGGCACATCTTCCTGGAGGAGGGCGAGCGCGGCCTCTACGCGGAGTGGGAGAGCTGCACCCTCGACGTGGTCGGCCACCTGCGGCTGGCCGCCGGGAAGTACCCGGACGACCCCCGGCTGGCCTCCCTGATCGGCGAACTGTCGATGGGCAGCGAACGCTTCCGCCGCCTGTGGGCCCGCGCGGACGTGCGCGCCCGCACCCACGGCCGCAAGGCGTACCGGCACCCCCTGGTCGGGCTGCTCGAACTGCACCAGGAGAACTTCTCCCTGCCGGACGGCTCGGGCGTGGAGCTCCTGGTCCTCTCCGCCGCCCCCGGCAGCCCCTCCGAGGACGGCCTGCGCCTCCTCGCGGGCCTGGCCGCGGAGACCGGGAGCCCCCGCGACCCGGCGGACGTCCGGACCCGGGAGTAGCCGCCCCTGCGTCCCCGGGCCCCCGCGCTCCCGGGCCCGGCCCCCGGGACGTCAGGCGCGCGACGGCGCGGGGCGCATGCCTTCGAGCAGGGTGTCGAGGTAGCGGTGGGCGGTTTCGGCCTTGTCGGCGGGCGTGCCGCCGTGGACGTTCACGGCGTGGGCGATGCCGCACATCAGCGGGACCAGGTCGCGGGCGGCGAGGTCGGGGCGGACGGCTCCGGCGTCGCGGGCCCGGTCGAGCAGCGCGGTGCCGGCCGACGCGAGCGATTCCTTGAGTTCCGTGGTCCGCGGCAGGGCGTCGGCGGGGGCGGCGGCGACCGGCGGCAGCGCGGCGTCGGTGAGCTGCGCCTCGACGACGCGGGCCAGGAAGCTTCCCAGTGCCCGCCAGGGGTCGGTGTCGGCCAGGGCCTGCGCGCCGCGGCCGGCGAGGTCCTCGAGGCAGGGGGCGGCGACGGTCTCCAGCAGCGCCTCGGGGGTGGGGAAGTGCCGGTAGACGGTGGCGACCCCGAGACCGGCCCGGCGGGCGACGTCGTTGAGCTGCAACGGGGTGCCCTGGTCGACCAGGTCGCGGGCGATCGCGACGATCCGCTCCCAGTTGCGGGCGGCGTCCTTGCGCAGCGGTGGGGTCGTCATGGGGCGTGTCCAGGTTGCTCGTCGTGGTGCGCGGGGTCGGTCCGGCGATCCTATCCGGACGGTCCCGGACGGTCCCCGACGGTCCCCGACGGTCCCGGACGGACTGCGGCCCTGGGGGGTGGACGGGCCGGGCGGCCCGTCCACCGCCGGGGCTAGCGGGCGCCGTCCTGCTCGGTGAGGAAGCCGGTGATGGTCTCCAGCCACCGCTCGGGCTGCTCCAGGAACGGCAGGTGCCCGGTCGCGAGTTCGGCGGTCCGCGCGCCCGGGATGGCGGCGGCCAGTTCGCGCTGGAGGGCCACCGGTATCAGGGGGTCGGCCGTGGTCAGGACGACGAGGGTCGGCGCGGTGACGGCCGCGAGGCCGTCGCGGACGTCGGTCCGGCGGACCAGGTCGACCTGGGCGGAGGTGCCGGGCGGGAGGGCGCGGGAGCTCTGCTCGGCGGCGGCGCGCACCCGGGCGGGGCCGAGGTGGTCCAGCACCGGGGCGCTGACGGTCAGTTGGGTCAGGTACTGGGCGAGGATGAGGTGCTGTCCGGCGTCGTGGAGCTGCTGCCAGATCGCGGCGGCCAGTTCGGTGCGGGTGTCCAGGCGGGCGAAGGCCGCGCTCAGCACGAGCGCGGTGACCCGCCGCGGGTGGCGGGCGGCGACCCGCAGGGCGACCGCGCCGCCCAGCGAGTACCCGCAGACGGCGAAGGTGTCGAGCCCTTCGGCGTCCGCCGCGGCGACCAACCGGTCCGCCAGGTCGTCGAGTTCCAGGGGCGCGGCGGGGAGCGGGGTGGTGCCCGAGCCGGGGTAGTCGACGCCGACGACGGTGTGCCCGGCGGCGAGACCGTCCATGATCGGTCCGAAGTTGGCGGCGATGCCGCCGCCCGCCCCGTGGGCGAGCAGGAGGCCGGGGCCGGAGCCGTGCACGGTGCGGGCGTAGCGGGTCGGGTCTGCGGTGGTCATGGTGGTGTCCTCGGGTGGAAGCGGTGAAGGGGCGACGACGGCCGGCGCGGGGCTCAGCCCCGGCGTTCCGTGCGCGCGGGGGCGGTGACGGGGGCGTGGGCCTCGCTGAGCCGGCGCACGGCGGCGGCGGTCCGGGGGTCGGTCGCGGCGCGGAGCGGGGCGACGGGGACGGCCGAGGGGCCGATGACGAGGCCGGTCCGGCCGGTCAGCGCGGGGTCGGTGGCGGCGGTGATGGAGGGCCGGGCGGCCACGGACGCGGAGCCGGAGGTGGAGCGTTCGAACCGGCGGCGCACCAGCGGCCACAGCAGCCGCAGCGGCGGGGAGACGATCCTCGGGTCGGTCAGGGTGCCGTTGGTCATCGCGGTCGCGGCGCCGCCGGGGTCGGCGGCGAAGACCGACACGCCCGATCCCGCCAGCCGCTCCGCCAGGTCGAGCGTGTACGCGAGGTTGGCCAGCTTGGCCCGCCCGTACCAGTGGAAGCCGTAGTAGCCGCCCGGCGGCTCGACGGCGTCGAACACCCGCCTGGCGACGCCGACCGCGGCCGAGGTCACGTTCACCACCCGGCTGGGTGCTCCGGCGGTGAGCGTGGGCAGCAGCAGTTCGGTCAGCAGGTACGGCGACAGGTGGTTGACCACGAACGACGCCTCGACGCCGTCGATCCGCTGCCGCCGGGCGAACATCGCCCCCACGTTGTTGACCAGCACCGTCAACGGCTCCCCCGACGCCACCCGTTCGGCGGCGATCGTGTCGGCCAGCGCGCGGACCCGGTCGAGCGAGGCCAGGTCGGCGGCCAGGAACCGGGCGGGCCGCGCGGGCCGCTCCGCGTTGATCCGCTCCACCGCCCCGGCCCCGCGCCCGGCGTCGCGGCCGACCACGGTGACGGCGAATCCGGCGGCGGCCAGTCCGAGCGCGGTCTCCAGGCCGATGCCGCCGGTGCCCGCCGTGACCACGGCTGTCTTCCCCATGGGCTCCTCCACTCACATAATCGGATAGGTCATCCCCTTGTGCAGGACGATAGCACAAGTGGATGACCTATCCGATTTCTGTTTCCGGCCGCCCGGTACCGGCCGCTCAGCGCAGCGCGTACACCCGGATCACCACGGTGCGCTCCTCGTCCTCGGGCCGGGCCAGGCCGACGAAGACCGTTCCGGCGAGCCAGCGGTGGGCGGGGGCGTCGGTGCGGAAGACGGGGGAGGTGCGGTAGTAGACGCCCGGCTCGGCGATCCGCAGCCCGTCGTCCTCGTCCTGCGCGGGACAGTCCGGGTCGAGCCGGTAGTAGCCGCGGTTGACGATGTCGATGACCGCGCCGTCCTCGGCGCGCAGCAGGTAGCGGGCGTCGAGCTGGCAGACCGGGCCGCGGGTGCTGCTCCAGTCGCCGCCGCCGGGCAGCACGGTGCCGGTGAGGCGGGGGCCGGTGACGGTGCCGCCGGTGATGGGGGTGAACTCGAGCGTCTCGCCGTCGCCGTGGCCGACGTGCCGGGTGGGGGCGAGGTGGGCGCGGATCTCGAAGGCGAAGTCGAGGGCGGGGGTCACGGGGCGGCGGCCTTCCGGTCGGGGTTCCGGTCGGGGTTCCGGCCGGGGTCCTGGGCGGGGTCCTGGGCGGAATCGCGGGCGGGCTGCCGGACGGGCTTCCAGCCGGGGCGGGGGATCGAGTCGACCAGGGCGCGGGTGTACGGGTCGCGCGGGGCGGTCAGCACGTCCCGGGAGCGGCCGGACTCGACGATCCGGCCGTGCCGCATCACCACCACGTCCTCGCACAGGAACGGGACGATGCCCAGGTCGTGGGTGATGAACAGGTAGGCGATCGGGCGCTGTTCGCGGATGCGGACCAGCAGGTTGACGATCTGGGCCTGCACCGAGACGTCGAGCGCGGCCACCGCCTCGTCCAGCACCAGCAGTCGCGGTTCGACGGCCAGGGCGCGGGCGATCGCGGCGCGCTGGCGCTGGCCGCCGGAGAGGGCGCGGGGGCGGGCGCCGGCCTGCCGGGCGTCCAGGCCGACCTGGTCGAGCAGTGCGTCGCGGCGGGCTTCGAGGGCGGCGCCGCGCAGCGGGGTGTGCCGGACGAGGACCTCGGCGACGGCGTCGCCGATCCGCTGGTGGCGGTCGAGCGAGGTGTACGGGTCCTGGAAGACCATCTGGGCGCGGCGGGCGTGGGCGAGGCGTTCGGCGGTGCGGGCGCGGGGGCCGGGCAGGGGGGCGCCGTCGAGGGTGATCCGTCCGGCGTCGGCGCGTTCCAGGCCGGTGACCAGGCGGGCGGTGGTGGTCTTGCCGGAGCCGGACTCGCCGACCACGGCGAGGGCCTGGCCGGGCATCAGGCGCAGGCTGACGCCGTCGACGGCGGGGTGTCCGTCGTAGTGCTTGACCAGCCGGTCGGCGTCCAGCAGGGGCGTCGGCGCCGGCCCGGCCGGAGGTTCGGGCGAGAGTTCCAGTGCGTGTTTCACCGGGTGCTCCCTTCCGGGGGGACGGGGTGGTGGCAGGCGGCCCGGCCGTCGCCGTGCGGGCGCGGCTCGGGGCGGTCGGTGCGGCACACCGCGGTGGCGTGGGCGCAGCGCGGGGCGAAGGGGCAGCCGGGGCCGGTCTTGGACGCGGCGAGCGGGCGGCCCTCGACGGCGCGGAGCCGCGCGTCGGGGGCGGTGGGGTCGGGGCGGGCGGCGAGCAGGGCGCGGGTGTAGGGGTGGGCGGCGCGTCCGGCGAGGCGGGCGGCGGGGAGTTCCTCGGCGAGAGTGCCGGCGTAGAGGACGGCGACGCGGTCGCAGACGGCGGCGGCGAGGGCGAGGTCGTGGGTGATGAACAGCAGGGTGAGGCCGTGGCGTTCGCGGGCCTCGTCGATGACGGCCATCACCTCGGCCTGGGTGGTGACGTCGAGGGCGGTGGTGGGTTCGTCGGCGAGCAGCAGCCGAGGTTCGGCGGCGAGCGCGGCGGCGATCATGACGCGTTGCAGCAGCCCGCCGGAGAGTTCGGCGGGGCGTTGGCGCAGGCGGCGGGCGGCGTCGGCGACGTGGACCTCGTCGAGCAGCGCGGTGGCGCGGGCGTCGGCGGCGGCGCGGGTGAGGCCGCGGACGGCGGTGAGCGCCTCGGTGAGGAAGTCGCCGACGGTGCGCAGCGGGTTGATGTGGGCGCGCGGGTCCTGGAAGACCATGGCGGCGCCGCCGCGGCGCAGGGCGCGCAGTTCGGGCGGGCGCATGGCGGGGACGGAGGCGCCGTCGAAGCGGACGTCGCCCGTCAGGGCGGCGCCGGGCGGGAGCAGGCCGAGGACGCTGCGCGCGGTCAGCGACTTGCCGGAGCCGGATTCGCCGACCAGTCCGACGGCGCTGCCGGGGGCGAGCGCGAGGTCGACCCGGTGCAGGACGGTGCGCCGGGTGCCGTGCGGGCCGGGCAGGGTGACGCGCAGGGCGTCGAACTCCAGCAGGGGCGTGGTCATGTGGGGTCTCCGGCGAGGCGCTGGGACAGGGCGTTGCCGAGCAGTCCGCAGGCGACGGTGAACAGGACGATGGCGGTGCCGGCGGCGAGGGCCTGTTCGGGGCGGCCGGCCAGGATGCCGGGGGCGCCCTGGGCGACCATCAGGCCCCATTCGGCGGTGGGGGGTCGGGCGCCGAGGCCGATGAAGGAGAACGCGGCGATGTCGAGCAGGGTGTAGCCGAAGGAGGTGGCGGTCTGCACCAGGATCAGCGGGGCGAGGTTGGGCAGCAGGTGGCGCAGGCAGATCCGGGTGCCGCCGACGCCGAGCATCCGCAGCGCGGCGGTGTAGGGCAGGTGGCGTTCGCGCAGGGCGCTGCCGCGCACCACCCGGACGACGTAGGGCAGCGAGGCGAGGGTGAGGGTGGCGACGGCGACGGGCAGCCCGGCGCCGAACAGGGCGGCGCCGACCACGGCGAGGACGAGTCCGGGGAAGCCGAAGACCAGGTCGAGGGCGGCGGTGACGGCGCGGTCCCACCAGCCGCCACGCCAGGCGGCGCTGACCGCGAGCGCGGTGCCGAGGGCCCCGGCGGCGAGGGTGACGGCGAGCGGGGCGAGCAGGCTGGGCCGGGCGCCGTACAGGAGGCGGGAGAGGATGTCGCGTCCGGTGTCGTCGGTGCCGAGCCAGTGGTCGGCGGTGGCGGGTCGGGAGACGGCGAGCGGGTCGACGGCGTTCGGGTCGTGCGGGGCGATCAGCGGGGCGAGGGCGGCGGCGAGCACGACCAGGGCGACGAACGTCCCGGCGAGCAGCGGGACCAGTCGGCCGCGGACGCGGATCGCGCGCCGCCGCGGGCCGCGGACCGCGGCGGCGAGGCGGAGGGTGCTCATGCGGGGGCGCCTCCGATCGGGGTGCGGTGGTCGAGTGCGGCGGTGGCCAGGTCGACGGCGGTGTTGACCAGGGCGAAGGCGGTGACGGTGAGCAGGGCGAGGGCCTGGACGACGGCGAGGTCCCGGCGGGCGGCGCTCTGCACGAGGAGCGCGCCGAGGCCGTTGAGGCCGAAGGTCTGCTCGATGACGGAGCTGCCGGCGATCAGTCCGGCGACGGAGACGCCGGCCACCGAGAGGATCGGCCCGGAGGCGTTGCGCAGGACGTGCCGGCGGACGACCAGCCGTTCGGGGATGCCCCGGCTGCGGGCGGTCTGGACGTGTTCGGAGCCCTGTTCGGCGTGCACGGCGGAGCGGGTGACCTGGGCGACGTAGGCGAGCCAGGAGGCGGCCAGGGCCAGGGCGGGCAGGGTGAGGTGGCGCAGCCGGTCGCCGAGGCCGCCGTCGCCGCCGCCGTAGGCGGGGAGCCAGCCGAGCCGGACGGCGAACAGCCAGATCAGCAGGACGGCGGAGACGAAGGTGGGGACGGCCATCAGGGTGCCGGTGGCGGCGGTGACGGCGGTGGCGGTGCGTCCGCCGCGCAGTCCGGCGAGGGTGCCGAGGGTGGGGCCGACCGCCAGGATGAGGACGGCGGCGTAGCCGATCAGCAGGGCGGTGGTGCCGATCCGGGCGCCGATCAGGTGGGCGACGGTGTCGTGCTGGGCGAGCGAGGTGCCGGCGTCGCCGTGCAGCAGGCCGGTCAGCCAGTGCCAGTACTGGGTGAGGAAGGGGTCGTCGAGGTGGTACTGGCGGTGGATCTCGGCGAGCAGTTCGGGGTTGGGCGGTTTGCCGCCGCCGACCAGCAGGGTGGCGGGGTCGCCGGGGGCGAGGAACAGGGCGCCGTGGATGGCGAGGCTGGCGGCCAGCAGGGTGGCGAGCAGGCCGAGCAGGCGGCGGCCCAGGTGGCGGAGCGTCATCGGGTGCCGCCGAGGTAGGCGGCCCAGGGCATGTTGACGTAGGCGAAGCCGGCGGGGGCGCCGCTGAGCCGCTTGTTGAGGAAGAGCCGCTCGTCGGGGGCAGCGAGCGGGACGATCGGCAGGTCCTGGACGAACGCGGCCTGGGCCCGGTTGAAGGCGTCGGCGGCCCGGGCGGGGTCGGTGGCGGCGCGGGCCTCGGCGAGGGCGGCGGTGACGGTGTCGTTGCGGTAGCCGACCCAGTTGAACAGCGAGTCGGGGTCGGTCATCTGCTGGACGTAGGAGGCCGGGTCGGGCAGTTCGACGTAGCCGAGCACGATCACGGCGTCCAGGCCCTGGCGCAGCGCCGGGTCGTAGAACAGGCCGGAGAGCTGGGTGGGTTGGAGCTGTTCGATCCGGATGTCCAGGCCGATCCTGCGGGCGGCGTCCTGGAGGAAGGTGAGCGTCTGGAGGGACTGCTGGTCGCCGGCGGCGGTGGCGACGGTGAGGCTGTAGCGGGGGTTGGCGGACTGGGCGATGGCGGCGCGGGCCCGGTCGAGGTCGACGGCGGGGACGGGCGGCAGGGCGTCGTAGCCCCGGGCGTAGGTCGCGGCGGCGGGGTCGTGGGCGCGGACCAGCGCGGGGACGAAGGTCTTGAGCTTCTGGGCGGCGCCGTCGTACACGTTGCGGATCAGCGCGTCGCGGTCGAGCAGCAGTTGCAGGGCCTGGACGGTGTGCGGGTCGGCGAGCGGGGAGTCGGGGCCGGTGGGGGTGAGGAAGACGGTCTGCGCGGAGGCGCCGCGGTAGAGGGTGCCGGCGGTGGAGCGGGCGACGGCGCGGGCGGTGGCGGTGTTGACCTCGTAGGAGCCGTCGACCTCGCCGGAGAGCAGGGCGCCGGTGAGGGTGGAGCCGTCGGTGATGAAGCGGAAGGTCAGTTCCCTGACCTTGGGCTGGAGGGCGGGGTCCCAGTAGGTGCCGGTGCTGGTGATGCCGATCGACTCGCCGGCCTTCCACTGCCCCAGCCGGTAGGGGCCGGTGCACATCAGTCCGCCGCCGGGGGTGCCGTAGTCGGCGCCCGCGGTGGCCAGGTAGCTCGCCTCGCTGACGGCGCCGAAGCCGTTGGTGAGCGCTTTGACGAACAGCTGGTCGGGCTGCTTGAAGCGGACGGTGACGCGGTGCGGTCCGTCGGCGGTGATCGCGGTGACGTTGCGCAGGGCGTCGGCGTTGACGCTGCGGGTGGCCGGGTCCTGCTGGCGCTTGAGGCTGGCGACCACGTCGGCGGAGGTCATCGGGTTGCCGTCCCAGAACGTCACGTCCGCGCGCAGGTCGAGCACCAGGGTGGTGGGGTCGCTCCAGGTCCAGCCGGTGGCCAGGCCGGGGCCGTAGGTGTAGTCGGCGTGCAGGCGCAGCAGCGGGTCGCACAGGTTGGAGACCACGGTGCTGGGCGCGTAGTCGCCGGCCTTGGCGGGGTCGAGGCTGAGCGGTTCGCCGGTGGGCAGGTTCCAGGTGGCGTGGTCGACCCGGCCGGTGGCGGCGGGGGTGAACTCGGTGAGTTCGGCGGGCCTGCCGCCGCCGGGGGCGCCGGCCGAGCCGCAGGCGGTCAGCGCGAGGGCGCAGGCCAGGGCGAGGAGGGCGGTTCTGCGGGTCGCGGCGGTGCGAGCGGTGGCGGTGCGGGGAGCGTGCATGAGGGAGTGCTCCTGTGGGGGTCGGTGATCGGGGGTGTCGGCGGGTGTCGGCGGACGGGGGCGGGCGTCAACCGGCGGGTGCGGGCAGGACGGTGACGGTCAGCCGGGAGGGCCGGGGGCCGCCGGTGTGCAGGCGCTGGACGGCGGGGCGGGCCTCGGTGGCGGTCCACGGGTTGTCGCCGGTGCCGGTGGCGGGCAGGAAGAGCGGGAAGTCGGAGGCGGCGACCAGCAGCAGCAGCCGGTGTCCGGCGCGGACCCGGTAGCCGGTGTGCGCGAGGTCGATGTGCACCGGCCCGGCCGCGGTGGCCTGCACCTGGCCCCGGACGATCAGCCGGGCGGTGCCGTCGGGGGCGAGGTCGGCGAGTTTGGCGAACACGTCGAACACGGGGGCCTCGCCGTCCACGTGCAGCTCGGCCTCGACCGGCCCGGCCAGGTCGAGCGGTGCGGCCAGCGCCTCGCCGGTGAAGGCCAGCACGTCGGGGCGGGCGGCGGGGGCGGCCAGGTCGGGGTGGGTGTGCAGGTAGGCGAAGGAGTTCTCGACCAGGGACGGGACGGGGGCGTCCGGGTCGTGCGTCCAGCGGGCGCACCGCTGCTCCCGGGGCGGGCGGGCCGTCAGCGCGCCGCCGGGCAGCGGGCCTGCGGCCAGCTGGGCGCCGTCCAGGTGCAGGGTGAGCGGGCGGGTCCCGGGCGGCGGCCAGCTCTCGGCGGTGCGCCAGCCGGCGTGGCCCAACTCCCAGGCGACCTTGGGGAGTTCCGCAGCGTCCCGGCTGCCCTGGAGGAACACGTCGAGGAAGTCGAGGGCCGGGCCGAGGTAGTCGTCGAGCATCCGCTCCAGGGCCCGCTCGTCCTCGGCGTGGTCGTCCGGCGGGGCGACGGGGGCCAGCGCCAGCCGGTAGTTCTCGTGGTCGACGGCCCCGGCCCACAGGTACTGCACGGCGTCCCACTCGGGGCGGGCGGCGAGTTCCAGGTAGTCGGCGAGGTGGGCGCGGACGATGTTGTCGTACCAGCCGACGCAGTGCAGCACCGGCACCGGCCGGGCGTCGAACGGGTGCCGGCCGAACTGGGTGCACAGGTCGACCCGGTGCGGCGCGAGCAGGGTGAACCAGGCCGAGCGGTCGCCGATCTGCCGGAACGCCTGCTCGTACGGCGCGATCGCGGGCCGGGCCGCCGGGTCGGCCCGGTACTCGTAGGTGTCCCGGCCCACCCAGTGGTGGGCGAAGTACGTCACGCCCTCCCGCCAGGGCGGGGGCGGCAGTTCGCGTCCGCCGTGGCGGAACATCGCGTTGAAGTCGGCGGCGGTGACCCGCGGGACGACGGCCCGCAGCGCGGGGTGCCCGGCGGCGACGGCGGCCCACTGGGTGAAGCCGTAGTAGGAGTCGCCGAACATCCCGACCCGGCCGTCCGACCAGTCCTGCCGGGTGATCCACTCGATGGTGTCGTACCCGTCGGCGGACTCGTGGACGAACGGCAGCGTCCCGCCCTCGGAGCGGAACTTGCCGCGCACGTCCTGCACGGCGACGGCGTAGCCGCGGGCGGTGAGGCGCTCGGCGATCCGGTCGGTGAACACGTAGCGGCTGTTCTTGTCGTACGGCAGCCGGATCAGCACGGTGGGCCACGGCGGGCCGCCGTCCGGCGGCAGGTAGACGTCGGTGGCGAGGCGGACGCCGTCGCGGACCCGCACCAGGTGCTGGCGGGCCTGCGGGGGGACGGGGGCGGGGACGATCCGCTCGATGGCGAGGGGCGGGTGCTCGGGGGATGGCATGGGGGTGTCGCTCCGGCCTGGGAGGGCGTGGCAGGGGGTGCGCAACGGGCGGACGCGCGCCGGGGGACTTCGCCGGCGGCGTCATGCAACGGCGTTGTGCAACGTTGTTGTATGACAAGATTGCACCTGCCCGCCACCCGGTCAACACTTTCCGGAGGAGTACGCCGATGCCGATCGAGGTCGACCAGGAAGACCGCCTGGCCCGGATCGCCGACGCCACCATCGAGGTCGCCCGCACCCGCGGCGTCCGGGCCGTCACCATCCGCGCCGTGGCGCAGGAACTCGGCGGCTCCACCGCGATGATCACCAACTACCTGCCCACCCGCTCCGCCCTGATCGCCAACGCCCTGCGCCACGCGGAGCGCCACTGGGCCGGGGAGACCGAGGCCCTGCTCGCCGGGCACAGCGGCCCGGACCGCCTGCTGACCCTGGCCGAGTGGATGTGCACCACCGAGCGCGACGACGAGGTGATGCGGCGCCTGCTCGCCGAGATCGTCAGCGAGGGCGACGGCTCCGACGCCGCCGTCCTGGTCGCCGAACTCGCCCGCGACCACCGGGCCGCCCTGGACCCGCTGCTCGCCGAGGCCGGCATCACCGACCCGGGCGCCGCGGACCTGCTCCACCTGCTCTTCCGCGGCTACTGGCTCTCCACCCTGGAGGACCCGGCGCACTGGCCCGCCCCCCGCGGCGCGAACGCCGCCCGCACCGCGGTGCGCCTGCTCACCGGCCGGGCCTGAGGCGCGCCCGCCGGGCGGGGGACGCGCCCGCGCGGACGCGGGGCGCGGGGCCCGGACCTTGACTTCATCAAACGTTGTTGCATAACGTCGTCACATCTTGTGCGTCAGCACTCCCCCTCCGCGCGTTCCGCCGGAGCGCGCGCCCTCGTAGAGGCGTTCATGGACAACCACTCCCTCCCCACCCGGCCGTGGCAGCTCACGGCCGTCGAGGCCGCCGCCGCGATCCGCGACCGGTCCCTCTCCGCCACCGAGCTCGTGCGGTCCTGCCTGGACCGCGTCGAGGCCGTCAACCCGACCGTCAACGCGCTGGCCGACCTCCGCCCGGAGGAGAGCCTGGCCGCCGCCCGCGAGGCCGACCGGCGCACCGCCGCCGGCGAGGACCTCGGGCCGTTGCACGGCGTCCCCGTCTCCACGAAGATCAACACCGACCAGCGCGGCTTCGCCTCCTCGCACGGCGTGGCCGCGCTGGCCGGCACCCCGGCCGCCGAGGACGCCGCCTGCGTGGCGGCGCTGCGCGGCGCCGGCGCGGTCTTCCTGGGCCGCAGCAACGCGCCCGCGTTCTCCTACCGCTGGTTCAGCACCAACGACCTGCACGGCCGGACCCTCAACCCCTGGGCCCCCGACCGCACCCCCGGCGGCTCCAGCGGCGGCGCGGCGGCGGGCCTGGCCGCCGGGATGACCCCGCTCGCCCAGGGCAACGACATCGGCGGCTCGATCCGCTACCCGGCCGCCTGCTGTGGCGTGGTGGGCATCCGCCCGACGGTCGGCCGGGTCTCCAACTGGGCCGCGCCGGTCTTCGTCGACACCCCGGCGGGGCGCCAGCAGCTGGTGATGCCGCTGACCGTGCAGTCCTGCGCGGTCGAGGGCCCGCTGGCCCGCACCGTCGCGGACGCCCGCCTCGCGCTGCGCGTGATGACCACACCCGACCTGCGCGACCCGGCCGGCGTCCCCGCCCTGCCGGAGCGCCCCGCGCCCGGCACCCTCCCGGCGGTCGCGGTGGTGCGCTCGATCGGCACCGTCCCCAACCACCCGGCGGTGGAACGGGCGATCGACGCGGCCGTCGGCAAGCTCACCGAAGCCGGCTACCGGGTCGAGGAACTGGACGGCCTCCCGCTGCTCACCGAGGCGGCCCGGCTCTGGTCCCTGCTGATCTACGAGGACTTCCGCCCGACCATGCCGCTGGTCGACCGGGTCGGCGACCCGGGCGTGCGCACCTCGCTGGCCTACTCCTTCGCCGCCGCGGCCGCCGAGTGGGGCGAGGCCCCTTCGCTGGCCACGTACATCCACGGCTGGTCGCGGCGCGCCGCGCTGATCACCGAACTCCAGCAACTCCTGGGCCGCGAACGCCTGCTGCTCACCCCGGTGAGCGCCGAGCCGCCCTTCGAACAGGACGCGGACCTCGCCTCCCCCGAACGCGCCGCCGCCCTGGTCGCCGCCCAGTGGCCGATGGCGGCCGTCCCGATCCTGGGCTTCCCCGCCGCCACCGTCCCCGCCGCCCTGGTCGACGGCCTCCCGATGAGCGTCCAGCTGATCGGCGGCCGCTTCGAGGAGGAACTCGTCCTGGACGCCGCCCAGGCCGTCGAGGACCGCACCCCCCGCCTGACCCCCGCCCTCTGACCCCACCGCCCTCTGACCCCACCGCCCTCTGACCCCACCGCCCCCGGCCCCCGGGCCGGGGGCCCACCGGTCTCGCCGGCCGGTCAGCCGTCGAAGCCGGGGAGCCAGACCAGGCGCACCACGTCGATGGTGCGCTGGTCGGGGTTGACGAAGACCTCGGCGGTGACGGAGGGCGCCAGGACGACGTTGCGCAGGTCGCCCCATTCGTCGACGGGGCTGCCGGCCCGGTCGTCGAGGAGCACCAGGGAGGCGGTGACGAGCGCGAAGAGGATGTCGTCCGCCTTCGAGATCGCGACCATGGTGTGCGCGGGTTGGTCCTGGAGCCATATCCGCCAACCGCTCACGCGGCAGCTCCGGCCTGCTGCGCCCGCCCGGTGGCGAGCACCGGCGCGACCGCCGCCCGGAACCCGCTCCGATCGCTCCCGTAGGCGCCGGACATGGCCCGCAGCCACCACGTGGTGATCACGGCCTCCCGGTCCGCCGGGTCCTCGACGGGCCCGAGCTCGCCGTAGAACCGGGCCCGCTCCTCGTACGTGAGCGCCTGCTCGATGCCGTTGATGCTGCGCGGCACGCGCAACGCCCCGGTCTCCGCTGTCGCCGTCATGCCCCTGCCCTCCCGTGCGTCTGCCTCGACCGTACCCCTCCCCACCGCGGGCGTCCGCCACTCCCCCCGCCATCGGGCCGGAGGCGGCGGGTCCGGTTCAGAAACGGCCGGTGTCCAGGTCCGGGTCGAACGGGGCGGGGAGGCGGACGGGGCTGCCGAAGGGGTGGGGGCCGTCGACCTCCGCGTGGCCGAGGCGGCCGGGGCCGGAGAAGACGGTGCACTCGCGCTGCTGACGGACCACCAGCAGGCGGACGGGGGGTACCGTACCGGCCGTGGCGGCGGCGCTTGGCGGGGCGGTCGGTCTCGCCGTTGGACGGCGAGGTGACCTCGACCACCGGCAGGGTCCGGTCCGGGAGCAGGGCGCCCTCGGTCTTCGCGGCGAGTCCGGCCGGGACGACCGCCGGGTCGGGGGTGGACCAGTTCTCGCTGCCGGGCAGGTCGAGGGTGCCGGAGCCGGAGACCAGGCCGAGTTCCTCCAGCCGCGGGGTCAGCTGCCGGCGCACCGCCTCGGCCGCGTTCTCGTGCGCCCAGGACGGCGACCCGAGGGGTGATGACTCCCGCGATGATCTCGGCGCGGCCCCCCGCGACGTGCTGGATCGCGTACTTCAGGGCCCGCTCGGGGTCACTGACGCTGTGGTCCCGGGGGACGCGGGCCGCCGTACTCATGACGCGCCGCTTCCTCTGCTCCCGTCCGATTCTCCTCCGGCCGGGGCGGGCACGGCCGCGCGCGCCCGGGGGCGTTCACCGTTTCGGGTCGGTGCCCCCGCTCGTCGGGCCGGAGACGGGGACGGGGGCGGGGACGGGGACGGAGACGGGGGTCAGTCGATGCAGAACTCGTTGCCCTCGACGTCCTGCATGACGATGCAGGAGTCGTCACCGCCGTCGTACAGCAGCCGGACCCGGACGGCGCCGAGGGGGAGCAGGCGGGTGCATTCGGCTTCCAGGGCGGCGAGGCGCTCCTCGCCGAGGAGGCCGGTGCCGACCCTGACGTCGAGGTGGACGCGGTTCTTGACCGTCTTGCCCTCGGGGACGCGCTGGAAGTAGAGGCGGGGGCCGACGCCGGTGGGGTCGGTGCAGGCGGACCACGAGCCGCGTTCGGCGGGCGGGAGGGAGTCCTCGTACCGCTCCCAGCTGTCGAAGCCCTTGGGCGGGTGGGACTCGTAGCCGAGCACCTCGCACCAGAAGCGGGCGACGCGGGCGGGTTCGGCGCAGTCGAAGGTGACCTGGAACTGTCTGAGCACTGCCATCGGGCCACCCTAACAGCGGGCCCGGTCGGGGTCGTCCGAATATCGGCGGGGCCGACCGCCGGCGTTCGGCGGTCGACCCGGCCCGGTTGACGGCGCGTCAGGGCGTCGGCGCGTCAGGGCGCCAGGTGCGTCAGGGCGTCAGGCGTAGAAGCGGGAGACGCTCTGTAGGACGGCGGCGGGCTTGGCGGCGCCCTCGATCTCGACGGTGCCGTCGACGGTGACCTGCACGCCGCCGGGGACGTCCTCGACGGCGGCGAGGCGGGCGGTCAGGCGGATCCGGGAGCCGGCCCTGACCGGGGCGGGGAAGCGGACCTTGTTGAGGCCGTAGTTGACCTTGGTGGTGACGCCCTCGACCTCCAGCAGTTCGGTGAAGAGCGGGATGAACAGGGAGAGCGTCAGGTGGCCGTGCGCGACGGGCGCGCCGAACGGGCCGGTGGCGGCGCGTTCGGGGTCGGTGTGGATCCACTGGTGGTCGTCGGTGGCGTCGGCGAAGGTGTCGATGCGCCGCTGGGTGACGTCGAGCCAGGAGCTGCTGCCGAGGTCGGTGCCGGCCAGGGCCTTGAGGGCGTCGAGCCCGTCGACGGTGCGTGCCATGGGGGTGGGCCTTTCGGGGAGGGGGACGGAGGGGTCAGTTGCCGTACCGGGCGCGGAGCCGGTGCTTGAGGAGCTTTCCGGAGGCGGTGCGCGGCAGTTCGTCCGCGAGCACCAGCGTCCGGGGGAGCTTGTACCTGGCGAGCCGCCCGGCCAGGGCGGCGAGCAGCGCGTCCGGATCGGGTGCCGTGCCCGCGGCGGGGACGACGACGGCCCGGCCGACCTCGCCCCACTTGGCGTCGGGGACGCCGTAGACGGCGCACTCGGCGACGCCGGGCAGGGCGAGCAGGGCCTCCTCGACCTCGGCGGGGTAGACGTTCTCGCCGCCGGAGATGTACATGTCCTTGATCCGGTCGGCGATGGTGAGGTAGCCGTCGGCGTCGGCCCGGGCGGCGTCGCCGCTGCGGAACCAGCCGTCCCGGAAGGACTGCGCGGTGGCCTCGGGCAGGCCCCAGTAGCCGGGGCCGACGTGCGGGCCGCTGACCAGGATCTCGCCGGTCTCGCCGACGCCCGCCTCCCGCCCGTCCGGGGCGGCCAGCCGCACGTCGGTGAAGAAGTGCGGCACGCCCGCGCTGCCGGCCTTGGCGACGGCGTGCTCGGCGTCCAGGAAGAGGGCGCCGGGGCCGGTCTCGGTCATGCCGTAGCCCTGCTGGAAGGAGAGGCCGCGGCGCAGGTAGGTGTCGATCAGCGGGCGCGGGACGGGGGCGCCGCCGCAGTTGAGGATGCGCAGGCTGCGCAGGTCGGCGTCGGCCCAGCCGGGCTGGCGGGCCATCAGGTCGTACATGGTCGGCACGCCGAAGGTGTAGGTGATCCGTTCCCGGGCGATGAGTTCCAGCGCCCCGGCCGGGTCGAAGGACTCGACCAGGTGGCAGGTGCCGCCCTTGAGCAGGACGGGCAGGGTGAGCATGTTGAGGCCCGCGGTGTGGAACAGCGGGGCGTTGACCAGGGCCCGGTCGTCGGCCCGCAGGTCGGTGTCGACCAGGACGTTGTAGGCGTTCCAGGTGAGGTTACCGTGGGTGAGCAGGGCGCCCTTGGGACGGCCGGTGGTGCCCGAGGTGTACATGATCAGGCAGGTGTCGTCCAGGCCGACGGGTTCGTCGACCGGGGTGCGGTCGGCCCCGGCCAGCCAGGACTCGTACGCCGCGCCGACCTCCACCGCCACCGGCACCGCGCCGGGCGGGACCAGCGGGGCGCAGCCGGGCGCGTGGACCAGTACCCGGGCCCCGCAGTCGTCGAGTTGGTGGGCGATCTCGGGCCGGGCCAGGCGGGTGTTGAGCGGGACGAAGAGCGCGCCGAGCAGGCCGGTGGCGAACAGCGTCTCCAGGAGGGCGGGGTGGTTGGGGCCGAGGTAGGCGACCCGGTCGCCGCGGCGGACGCCGGCGGTGCGCAGGGCGTGGGCCAGCCGGGTGGTGCGGTCGTGCAGGTCGGCGTAGCTGTGGCGGCGCCCGTCGTGGACGAGGGCGGTGCGGTGCGGGGTCTTCCGGGCCCGGCGGGCGGGCCAGGAGCCGGTTCCCTGGTTGCGCATGGGGCGGGTGACTGCCTTTCCACTCATGGCGTCACGGCTGGGCGAGTCCGAGCAGCCGGGCGGCGTTGTCCTTGAGGATCTTCGGCCGGACCTCGTCCTTGATCGGCAGCTGCGCGAAGTCGGCGAGCCAGCGGTCGGGGGTGAGCACGGGGTAGTCGGAGCCGAACAGCACCTTGTCCTGGAGCAGGGTGTTGGCGTACCGGACGAGCTGCGGCGGGAAGTACCTGGGCGACCAGCCGGAGAGGTCGATGTGCACGCCGGGCTTGTGGGTGGCGACGGCCAGCGCCTCGTCCTGCCAGGGGAAGGACGGATGGGCGAGGATCACCTTCAGGTGCGGGAAGTCGGCGGCGACGTCGTCCACGTGCAGCGGGTTGGAGTACTTGAGCCGGATGCCGCCCCCGCCGGGGACGCCCGCGCCGATGCCGGTCTGGCCGGTGTGGAAGAGCGCGACGGTGCCGGTCTCCTCGATCAGCTCGTACAGCGGGTAGGCGAGCCGGTCGTTGGGGAAGAAGCCCTGGATGCTGGGGTGGAACTTGAAGCCCCGGACGCCGTGCTCCTCGACCAGGCGGCGGGCCAGCCGGACGCCCGCCCTGCCGCGGAACGGGTCGATCGAGGCGAACGGGATGAGCACGTCGGCGTTGGCGGCGGCGGCCTCGGCGATCTCCTCGTTGGGGACGGGCGGGCGGCCGGTGGCGTGTTCGGCGTCGACGGTGAACACCACGGCGGCCATCCGCCGCTCGCGGTAGTACGCGGCAAGTTCGGTGACGGTGGGCCTGCGGTCGCCGGCCACCTTGAAGTAGCCGCTGGAGGCCGCGTTCAGCTCCTCGTCGAGCGCGGTGTGGCCGTGCGCGGAGACCTCGGCGTGGGTGTGGACGTCGATCGCGGTCAGCTCGGCGGGGTTCACTCCGCTCCGCCCGGGACGGCGGGGGCGGCGGCCGGGACGGCGGGGGCGGCGGCGGCCGGGACGGCGGGGGCGGGGATGCCGACGGTCTGCGGCTCGCGGCCGACCGAGGTGGCCCAGGCGGCGGCGATGGTCTCCGGGCGCCAGCCGCCGTCGGCGTAGGCCACGGCCGCCTCCTGCGGGTGCGACCAGAGGGCGAGCCTGTCGCCGCCGATGCCGATGCACTGGCCGGTGACCTCGCGGGCGGCGTCGGAGGCCAGGAAGGGGACCAGCGCGGCGCAGTCCTCGGCGGTGCCGAAGCCCTCGCCCTTGCGCAGGAAGTCGGGCAGCGGGGCGCCCTGCCGCATCGCCTCGACGTACGGGGCGAAGGCGGGGACGGTCTCGGTCATCGCGGTGGCCGCGACCGGGACGACGGCGTTGACGGTGATGCCGGACCGGCCGAGCTCCATCGACCAGGTGCGCGCCATCGCGGCGATCCCGGCCTTGGCGGCGGCGTAGTTGGTCTGGCCGAAGTTGCCGCGCTGCCCGGCCGGGGAGCCGATCAGGATCAGCCGGCCGCCCTCGCCCTGTTCGCGCATCCGGACGGCGGCGGCCCGGGCGCAGGTGAAGGTGCCGCGCAGGTGGGTGGCGACGACGGCGTCGAAGTCCTCGTCGGTCATCTTCCACAGCACCCGGTCGCGGAGGATGCCCGCGTTGGTGACCATCACGTCCAGCCGCCCGAAGGCGTCGACGGCCCGGTCCACCAGGGCCTGCGCGGCCTCGGCGGTGCCGACGGCGGCGGCCACCGCGACGGCCCGGCCGCCCGCGGCGGTGAGGGTGGCGGCCGCGGCGTCGGCGACCTCGGCGTCCAGGTCGTTGACCACGACGGCGGCGCCCGCCGCCGCCAGCGCGGTGGCGTAGGCCAGGCCGAGACCGCGCCCGCTGCCGGTGACCACGGCGACCTTGCCGGTCAGGTCGAGGGGCTGACGGCCGTTCGGGGCGGCCGGTGGGTTCTGGGAGGTTTCGTTGCTCATGGCCATTGAAGCTAGGAACAATCATTGTTGATGTCAATGATTGTTCCGAACATCTTCGCTCTGGCATGATGACCCCCATGAGCGACGACCCCTGGATGCACGGCCTGCACGCCGACACCGGCTACCTGCTGTACCGCCTCGGCCTGCGTTCCGGCAGCGCGTTCAACGCCGCCCTGGAACAGCACGGCCTCCGGCTGCGCCACCACGCGATCCTGCGCTACCTCGCCACCGTCGACGGCGCCCGCCAACGCGAACTCGCCGACCGCCTCGGCTACGACCCCAGCGCGATCGTCTCCCTGCTGGACGACCTCCAGCGCCTGGGCCTGGCCGAACGCCGCCCCGACCCGGCCGACCGCCGCAGCCGCCAGGTCGTCCTCACCCCCGCCGGCCACGCCCTGCTCCGCACCGCCGACCACGACAGCCGCCGCGTCACCGAGGACCTCCTCACCCCCCTCTCCCCCACCGAACGCGCCACCCTCAACACCCTGCTCCAACGCCTCGCGACCCCCTGACGGCCCGACGGGAACGCCGGCGGCCCGCACCACCTCCGTGACGGGAGGGCGGTACGGGCCTCGGGTCGGTCGGCTGGCTGGCTGGCTGGCTGGCTGGCTGGGGGACGGTGGCGGGGCGGTTCAGTGGAGCAGGCTGGTCCAGCCGTCGAGGGAGCGGATGATCCGGGGGAGGTCGCGGGCGGTGGCGGTGACGATCCGCAGTCCGTGGGCCCGCTGTTCGGGGGTGGCGGCGCGGTGGCCCAGGGCCAGCCACAGGGACCAGGCGGTGAAGGCGAGTTGGCTGCGCAGCAGGCCCGCGAAGGCAGACGGGTCGGCGGGGCCGGGCGGGCCGTCGGCGTGCAGGTAGGCGGCGAGCAGGGGGCGTACCAGCCGGGGGTCGGGGGCGACGGTGGGGCCGTCGACGGGGGTGGCGAACCGGAAGGCCACGTCCACCGCCTCCCACCAGGGGACTTCCGCCCGGGCGGTCTCCCAGTCGATCAGCGCGTAGCCGTCGGGGGTGCGCAGCACGTTCGCCCGGGAGGTGTCGCCGTGCACCAGGACGGCGGCGGGGGCCGCGCGCATCGCGTCGTGCACCAGGGCGGTGGCGTCGGCGACCACCGGGAGCAGGGCGCGGGCCGGTGCGGCCACCGGGAGCCCGCCCGCCTCCGCTTCGGCCACCCACTCCCGCCACTCCGCCACGGGGTGCGGCGGGTCGGGCTCGCCGCCACCGGTGTCCAGGCCCGCGATCCGGGCCAGCGTACGGCCGACCCACCCGGTGGCCGCCGTGGCGTCGGCGTCGGCATCGACTCCGGCCTGCCGGAGGTCGTGCCCGTCCAGCCAGGCGCTGACCCGGACCACCGTCCGCTCGTCCACGGACGGCCGGTGCCAGTAGCCGACGGCCGGAGCGGGCGGTTCGACGGGGCGCGGCATGGCGATCCCGGCTGCCAGCGCCGCCCGCTGCAGGCGGTGCACCCGGCGGGCCTGCTCCAGGTGCCAATCGCTCAGCAACCGGCCCGTCCGCACCGTCCACCTCCCCCGCGAGGTGATCAGCAGCCGACTGTCGGTCGGGGCACCCCCGTTGTCGAGCGAACGCCAGGGCCCCGAGGGCCGCCCCAGCCCGAAAGCGGCTGCCACCGCGACGCCGTCGATTCCCATCCGCCGAGTCTGCCGCCCGCCCCCACCCACCCGCACCCGAATTCCCGCACCCGCCCGCCCAGTTGTCGCCACCGCCGTCCCGCACCGACCGCCACCCCGCCCCCGGCGATCGGCCCTGACCGCACACGTCGGGCAGTGCGCGGCGGCCCAAGGCGGAGAGCAACGAACCCCCGCCCCACCAACACCGTCCGCCCCTCACCCGCCCACGCGGCAGCGTCAGATCGCCGCCCCCACCCGCACCACCGCCCCCGACCCCCAGCGGTCAGCACCCGCAGCCCGGCAGACACCCACACCACACAGCCCGCAGCCGACCAGAGCCGAAACAACAACCCACCCACGCGGCAACGTCAGATCGCTGACCCAACCGCGCCACCGCCTCCACCGCCCCCTGCCCCCTGCCCCCTGCCCCCAGCGCCCGTAGCCCGGCAGACACCCACACCACACAACCCACCCCCGCCCCACCAACACCGTCCGCCCCCCACACCCGCCCACGCGGCAACGTCAGATCGCCGCCCCCACCCGCATCACCGCCTCCACCGCCCCCGACCCCCAGCGGTCGGCGCCCGCGGCGAGGCGGGTGCGCAGGCCGCGGAGTTCGTGGCGGACCAGGGCGGGGAGCGGGGTGCCGTCGGTGTCGAGGACGGGGGTGAGGGTGACGAGCGCGGTGTGCGGGTCGTCGGCGCAGAGGTGGCAGTCGGCGATCCGGACGGTGAGCATGGCGCGGGCGGCCGGGAGTCGGTCGTCGCCGAGCAGGTCGAGTGCGGCGGTGGCGGCGGTCAGGGCGCGGTGGGCGAGGCGGGGGTCGGCGGTGGCGGCGGCCAGGTCGCGCAGGGCGGCGGAGGAGCCGGATTCGACGCGTAGGCGCAGGGCGGCGGGGGCGAGCCAGGGGACGTGTTCCTCGGTGTCGACGGCGGTGGCGGGCCGGTCGAGGTGCTGGCGGGCGCGGCCGAGGTGCCGGACGGTGGCGCGGATGTCGCCGGCGAGGGCGGTGGCGCGGGCTTCGCCGAGGGTGGCGAGGGCGTCGGACCAGTGGCGTCCGGGGGCGGCGCGGCGGATCTCGCGGGCGTAGTCGCCGGCCGAGGCGGGGTCGTCGTCGAGCAGGCCGAGGACGGCCATGTCGCTGAGGGCGGCGACCTGGGTGGTGGCGTCGCCGGCCAGCGCGGCCCAGCCGAGGGCGCGGTCGAAGCAGGCCATCGCGGTGGCGGGGCGTCCGCCGTGCAGGCGCAGGCTGCCCGCGGCGTGGGCGTACTCGGCGGCGAGGCGGGCCAGGACCCGGCGGTGCCGGGCGGGGGCGTCGGCGAGCCGGGCGACGACGGCGCGCAGGGTGCCCTCGATCACGGCGCCCGGTCCGCTCCCGCCGAACGCCCGTTCCCCCGGCCCCTGTTCGCCCGGACCCCGGCCACCCGTGCTCCGTCCACCCGGAACCCGCCCACCCGCCGCCGACCCGGCCATGGCCCGTTCGGCGCCGTTGAGCTGGGCGCCGAGGACGGCGGCGAGGGCGTGCACGGTGTCGGTGTCGAGGGGTGCGGCGGGGTCGGCGCAGAACGCGGCGTGCAGGGCGACGGCGGTGGCGGGGGGCGGGAGGTGGCAGCCGGTGGCGCCGTGCAGCGGGCACTGGACGTCGTAGCCGGGGAGGGTGGCGGTGCAGTCGTCGGCGGGGACGGTGGCGGGTCCGGCGGGGAGGGTGCCGGTGCCGGGGGGCAGCGGGGGGCGCAGCAGGTGCGGGGGGAGGGCGGGGCGGTCGCCCTCGGCGCTCTCGGCGCGGTGGTAGCAGCGGGTGAGTTCGCCGCCGCTGCCGAGGAGTTCGTCGATCCGGCGGACCAGTCGGGGGGTGGCACGGCGGATGCCGTGTTCGAGCCGGCTGACGGCGGTGTGGTCGTAGCCGACGGCGGCGCCGAGTTGGGCCTGGGTCCAGCCGGCGTCGCGGCGCCAGTGGCGCAGCAGGGCGCCGAACTCCTGCCAGCTGCCGCCGTCCGGCAGTTCGACCGGGTTGGGTGCTCCCAGCATGCGCCGACACCTCCCCCGGTTGCGCTTCCGTCCCTGCCGTCGAGCGTTCCTGCTGTCGAGACGGTACCCGGCCGGGGCGGGCCCGTACATGGTGTGGTCTGTACCTCTTCTTTGCCATCGCCCTTGCCGTGACCCTGGCCCGGAGCGCCCCGAACCCTTGCCGATGGCAGGTCAATTCCCTTCCCGATCAATGTATTTGACGGAATTTGCCATCCCGCTGCGGGGATTGTCAGGTCCGTTGACCGGGCCATGGCGGCGGTGTGAGGGTTCCGGGCACCCCCACATCCGAGGAGCTGAGGAGCTCTGATGAAACGCAGACTGCTGACCGCCGGCACCACCCTGGCCGTGCTGGGAGGCATGCTCGGTGGTTTCGCCGGACAGGCGAACGCCGCGCCTCCCCCCGCCCCGCTCGCCCCCACCCCGCTGGCCGCCGCCGTCTCGGCGGCGGACCTGGCGGCGTCGGCCGGGTCGGACGCACTGGCCAAGGGCCCGGACGAGAGCTACGAGCGCCGCGCCGTCACCCCGTTCCTGAACGGCCTGTACTCGGTCTCCTACGAGCGCAGTTACCGGGGCCTGCCGGTGGTCGGCGGCGACGCGGTGGTGCTCGCCGACGGCCAGGGCAGGGTCCGGGCGGTGCAGAACGCCGCGTCCGGGCCGGTCGGCGTGCCGACCGCGGCGAAGGTGAGTGCGGCGGCCGCGGCCAGGACGGCCCGCGCCGAGCTGGCGAGGGTCGACTCGGCCGAGGCCCCGCGCCTGGTGGTGCGGGTCAAGGACGGCACCTCGCGGCTGGCCTGGGAGTCGGTGCTGACCGGTGCGACCGCGGACCGGCCCAGCCACCTGCACGTGTTCGTGGACGCGGTGACCGGCGAGGTCGCCGACCGGTACGACGACGTCCGGGCCGGCACCATCAACAGCAAGTGGAACGGCCCGGCGGGCCTGACCATCAACACCACCGGCTCGGGCGGCTCGTACTCGCTGCGCGACCCGGGCCGCCCGGGCCTGAGCTGCGCCGACTACTCGACCGGCCAGGTCTTCGGCAAGTCCACCGACTCCTGGGGCACCGGGGCCGCCACCTCCAAGGAGACCGGCTGCGCCGACGCGATGTTCGCGGCGCAGAAGGAGTGGGACATGCTCCGGGACTGGCTGGGCCGCAACGGCCACAACGGCAACGGCGGCAGCTGGCCGGTCAAGGTCGGCCTGAACGACGTCAACGCGTACTGGGACGGCTCGTCGATCTCGATCGGCCACAGCCAGTCCAACGAGTGGATCGCGGCGATCGACGTGGTGGGCCACGAGTTCGGCCACGGCATCGACCAGTACACCCCGGGCGGCGCGAACAACGAGTCGGGCCTGGGCGAGGCGACCGGCGACATCATGGGCGCGCTGACCGAGGCGTACGCCAACGAGCCGGCCCCGTACGACTCCCCGGACTACACGGTCGGCGAGATGATCAACCTGGTCGGGCAGGGCCCGATCCGGGTGATGTACAACCCCTCGCAGGTCTCCGGCAACCCGAACTGCTACTCGGCCTCGATCCCGAACACCGAGGAGCACGCGGCGGCCGGACCGCTGAACCACTGGTTCTACCTGCTGGCGGAGGGCTCCAGCCCGGGCGGCGGCAAGCCGTCCAGCCCGACCTGCAACTCCTCGTCCGTCACCGGCCTCGGCATCCGCGACGCGGGCCGGGTCTTCTACGGCGGCATGCTGCTCAAGACCAGCGGCATGACGTACAAGAAGTACCGGACCGCGACCCTGACCGCGGCCAAGAACCTCGATCCGACCTGCACCTTCTTCAACCGCGCCAAGGCCGCCTGGGACGCGGTCAGCGTCCCGGCCCAGACCGGCGACCCGACCTGCGCGGCGGCCCCGACCAGCGACTACTCGCTGGCGCTGAACCCGGCCGCGGGCACCGTCCAGGCGGGCGGCTCGACCAGCGCGACCGTCTCCACGGCCGTCACCGCGGGCTCGGCGGCGAACGTCTCGCTGGCCGTGACCGGCGCGCCGTCCGGCACCACGGCGACGGTCTCCCCGGCCACCGTGCAGTCCGGCGGCTCGGCGACGCTGAACGTCAACGTCGGCGCGAGCACCCCGGCGGGCAGCTACACCCTGACGGTGACCGGCTCCGGTCCGGCCACCCACACCGCGCAGTACCAGCTGACGGTCGGCGGCGGGGGCAACCCGGGCGGCTCGGCGCCCGACATCGACGTGGCCAACGTGCAGGCGCACCTGGGCCAGCTGTACGCGGTCGCGCAGCAGAACGGCGGCAACCGCCGGGCCGGCAGCGCCGGTTACACCCAGTCGCTGGCGTACGTGAAGGGCCGGCTCCAGGCGGCGGGCTACACCGTCACCGAGCAGACCTGCACCTCGTGCACCTACACCGCCAACAACCTGATCGCCGACTGGCCCGGCGGCCCGTCCGACCAGGTCACCATGTTCGGCGCGCACCTGGACTCGGTCGCGGCCGGCCCGGGCATCAACGACAACGGCTCCGGTTCGGCCGTCCTGCTGGAGAACGCGCTCGTGCTGGCGCAGCAGAACCCGACCATGAGCCGGCACGTCCGGTTCGCCTGGTGGGCCGGCGAGGAGCAGGGCCTGCAGGGCTCGCAGTACTACGTGGGCCAGCTCTCCTCCGCCCAGCGCTCGGCGATCAAGGGCTACTACAACTTCGACATGGTCGGCTCCCCCAACGCCGGCTACTTCGTCAACAACCTCAACTCGGCCGCCGCCGCGCCGCTCAAGGCGTACTGGGACTCGCTGAACCTCCAGCCGGAGGAGAACGTCGAGGGCCAGGGCCGTTCGGACGACTACTCCTTCCAGCAGGGCGGCATCCCGACCTCGGGCTACGCCGCGGGCGCCAGCGCCGTCAAGACCGCGGCGCAGGCCGCCAAGTGGGGCGGCACCGCGAACCGCGCCTACGACTCCTGCTACCACTCCGCGTGCGACACCACCTCCAACGTGGACGCGACGGTGCTGAACCGGAACGCCGACGGGGTGGCGTACGCGATCTGGAAGACCTCGGTCGGCGGGACCACCACCCCGGCCAACGACTTCACCCTCGCGGTGAACCCGGCCACCGGCACCGTCCAGGCCGGTTCGGCGGCCACCGCCACGGTCTCCACCTCGACCAGCTCCGGCAGCGCGCAGAGCGTGGCGCTGACCGCGAGCGGCGCCCCGTCCGGCGCCACCGTCTCGTTCAGCCCGTCCTCCGTCACCAGCGGCGGCAGCGCGACCTTGACGGTCTCCACCTCCGCCACCACTCCCGCCGGCACCTACACCATCACGGTCACCGGCACCGGCCCCTCCGCCACCCACGGCACCGGCTACACCCTGGTGGTCGACGGCGGCGGCACCGGCGGCGGCACCTGGGCCGCGGGCGTGGCCTACAAGGCGGGTGACGTGGTCACCTACAACGGCGTCAGCTACAAGTGCCTGCAGGCCCACACCTCGCAGAGCACCTGGACCCCCGACGTCGTCCCGGCCCTGTGGCAGCGCCTGTAGCCGCCGGGCGCCGGTGAGCGGCGCGAGCGGGTGAGCGCGTGAGCGGGTGAGCGCGTGAGCGGGTGTGGCGCGCCCCGGGGGGGTCCCGGGGCGGCCCCCCCCCGGCCCGGGGGGGGGGGCGCGGCCGGGGGGGGGGGGGCCGTTAGCCCACCACACCCACCGGGCACCGAACAAGACCGGCG
>NZ_JBIVXY010000004.1:154878-594689 GCF_044769485.1 Kitasatospora sp. NPDC090308
GGGGGGGGGGGGGGGGGGGGGGGGGGGGGGGTGGGTGGGGGGGGGGGGGGGGGGCCGGCCGGGGGGGGGGCCCGGGGGCGCCCACACCCGCGTCCGGGGGCGGGAGGCGCGGCCTGAGGGGGCGTCGCCTTACGCCGAACACACGCACGGTGCACGTACGATGACGGCCGTTCCGACCGACCGTCCGACCTGCCGACCGCCCGCTCCGTCGGCCTGTCAGCCGTCATCACCCGCAGCCCGCCACCGTCCGCCCCGGGAGCCGCCGTGACCACCGCAGCCACCTCCGCCGACGGCACCTCGTCGGCCGACGGGCCGTCCGGCTCCGACTCCGGGTGGCGGCAGCGGCTGCGCCGGGGGCTCGGCCCCTCCCGGGGGCGGACGGTGGCGGGCTGCGTGGTCGCGGCGCTGCTGCTGTCGCTGCTGGTCAAGACCTTCCTGGTGCAGGTGTTCGTCATCCCGTCCGGCTCCATGATGGGCACCCTGCAGAAGGACGACCGGGTGGCGGTCGACAAGTTCAGCCCCTGGCTGGGCGAGCAGCCGCACCGCGGCGAAGTGGTGGTCTTCCGCGACCCGGGCGGCTGGCTGACCGAGCCGACCGGCTCCGGCGGCATCGTGCGGGGGGTGCTGAGCCACCTCGGACTGATGCCCGCCGCCGACGAGAAGGACCTGATCAAGCGGGTGATCGCGGTCGGCGGCGACACCGTCGAGTGCGACGCGGGCCAGCCCCTGAAGGTCAACGGCACCGCCCTGGACGAGCCCTACCTGTACCCGGGCTCCACCCCCTGCGACGACTTCCCGGTCGGCACGGTCCAGGTCCCGACGGGGTTCCTGTGGGTGATGGGCGACCACCGCGACGACTCGCTCGACTCCCGCTACCAGCAGCTCCACAACCCGGCGGGCGGCCTCCTCCCGGTCGGCAACGTGATCGGCCGGGCCCGCATCCTGGTCTGGCCCCTCGACCGCTGGACCACCCTGCCGGTCCCCGCGACCTTCGCCCGCCTCGGCTGACCCCGCTCACCGCCCCGGCCGACTCCCCCGCGACCCTCCCCCCCGACACCCCTCCCCCGACACCCGTCCCCCGTGCGAGGATCGGCCGTCATGGAGATCATCGACAGCGGCCGCTTCCGCCCCGCCCCGGACGGCTCCCCCCACTACGCGGAGCACCTGAGCGTGCCCGCCCTGAGCTTCGGCACCTACTCGCTCCCGGCGGGCTCCGCCGACGACCAGTCCCCGCACCTCCAGGACGAGGTGTACGTCGTCACCCGGGGCCGCGCCCGCTTCACCTCCGGCGACCGCACCGTCGACGTCGGCCCCGGCAGCTCGCTCTTCGTCCCGGCCCGCGAACCGCACCGCTTCCACGACATCACCGAGGACCTGGTCGCCCTGGTCCTCTTCGCCCCGGCCTACGGCGGCGTTCCCGGCCCCGACGACCTGGACTGACCGGGGCGCAGGACGACCTCGCTGCCGACGGGGGTGAAGCCGGCGGCGAGGAAGGCGCGCAGGGAGCGGGCGTTGCCCGGGGCGACGGCGGCGAAGACGGGGGTGCCGGCGGGGAGCAGGGTGAGGGCGTCGTGCAGCAGGGTGCGGCCGTGGCCCCGGCCGTCGGGGCGGGTGTCGTGCAGCTCGACGCTGAGTTCGTGGCGGCCGGCCAGGCCGTGGGCGAGGGTGACCAGTCCGCGTCCGTCGCCGTGGACGGTGACGCGGGTGCGCTGGGAGCGGGCGAAGCGCACCCGCGGGTGGTCGTCGAGGCCGGGCAGCGGGCCGAGGCGGGGCGGGCCGCCGGTGGCGCGGGCGGTGAGGGTGGCGTCGGTGACGCCGATCCAGCCGTCCGGCCCGGCCAGGCGCAGCAGGAAGCGCGGGTCGAGCGAGCCCCCGTAGCCGTCCGCGCCGCCGTCCGCGACCTGGCGCGCGTCCAGGGCGGTGGCGACGACGGCGTGCCCGGTGAACGCCACCGAGCACTCCAGCCCGCCGGGCAGCGGCGGCAGCACCGTCACCCGCCCGTCCGCGGGCGGGAAGCGGCCCTCGGCGGCGGCCAGGAAGTGCGCCAGCAGCGGGTGCGGTGCGGAGCGCACGGTCGGGCCGCCCTTCCGCCCCGGAGGGCACGTCTCCAACGGCGTGGCTGCCGACCCTACCGGGGTGACGTCCGGTGACCACGTCCGCCGCCCCCGGGCGGCGGACGAGGGTGGACGGCGGCGGCGGACGGCGGACAGGGCGTCAGGCGACCGGGGAGTTGACGCGTTCGATCTGCTGGGTGCCGGTGCGGGTGCGGTAGGAGCGGGTCCAGCGGGTGGTGGCGTCGGTCCTGGTGCGGTCGGAGAGGGCGTAGTAGTCCATCTGGGCGCGTTCGGGGGTGATGTCGAGGACGCCGTAGCCGTGCGAGTCGAGGTCGGTCCACTTGACGTGCCGGTTGGCGGCCTGGATCGCGGCGGCGGCGACCAGGGAGAGCGTGCCGGGGGCGACCTTGAGGATGTCGTCGATGTTGTCGCTGGTGACCGAGGTGACCACGAACTCGGTGGCGGCGCTGCCGGAGGCGGGGTAGGTGGCGGCCTCGTAGGGGACGTCGCAGGCCCAGGCGGAGTGGATGTCGCCGGTGAGGAAGACGGTGTTGGTGATGCGGTGGTCCTTGAGGTGGGCGAGCAGTTCGCGCCGGTCGTGGGTGTAGCCGTCCCACTGGTCGACGTTGACGGCGAGGCCCTCGCCGGGCAGGCCGAGCAGTTGGGCGAGCGGTCGGAGCAGGTAGTCGGGCAGCGAGAGGAAGGCCACCGGGGAGATCATCACCTCGTTGCCGACCAGCCGCCAGGTGGTGTCGGAGGCGGCCAACCCGGCCTTGAGCCAGTCGAGTTGGGCCCGGCCGGTGAGGGTGCGGTCGGCGGAGTCGACCCGGCCGTCGCCGACCGCGGCCTGCTGGGAGCGGAACGAGCGCAGGTCGAGCAGGTGCAGGTCGGCGAGCTTGCCGTAGCGCAGCCGCCGGTAGGTGGTGCCGGCCACGGACGGGCGGACCGGCATCCACTCGAAGTACGCCTGCTTGGCGGCGGCGACCCGGGCGGACCAGTCGCCCTCGGTGCCGGGGGTGTGGTTCTCGGCACCGCCGGACCAGGCGTCGTTGGCGAACTCGTGGTCGTCCCAGATCGCGATGGTGGGGACGGCGGCGTGCAGCGCCTGGAGGTCGGCGTCGGTCTTGTAGCGGCCGTGCCGGGTGCGGTAGTCGGCGAGCGTGAGGATCTCGTGGGCGGGGGCGTGCGGGCGCACCACGGTGCCGCGGGTGCCGTACGCGCCGCTCGCGTACTCGTAGATGTAGTCGCCGAGGAAGAGGAAGGCGTCCAGGTCGCCGCGGGCGGCGAGGTGGCGGTAGGCGGCGAAGTAGCCGGCCTCCCAGTTGGCGCAGGAGGCGACGCCCAGGCGCAGCCGGTCGGGGGCGGCGTCGGCGGCGGGGGTGGTGCGGGTGCGGCCGACGGGGGAGGTCGCGCCGTCGGCGAGGAAGCGGTACCAGTAGGCGGTGTCGGGCCGCAGGCCGCGGACGTCGGCCTTGACGGTGTGGTCGGTGGCGGCGCCGGTGGTGACGGTGCCGGTGGCGACGACGGTGGTGAAGTCGCGGTCGGTGGCGAGCTGCCAGCGGACGGCGGTGTCGGGGCCGAGCCCGGAGCCGGGCAGGGCGTCGGCGGTGGGGGTGAGGCGGGTCCACAGCAGGACGCCGTCGGGCAGCGGGTCGCCGGAGGCGACGCCGTGCAGGAACCGGGGGGTGTCGGCGGCGTCGGCCCGGCCGGCCGGGGCGGTGAGCGGCAGGGCGAGGGCCCCGGCGGTGAGGGCGGCGGCCTGGATCACCCGGCGGCGCGGCGGGCGGGGCGCGGCGGTGGCGTTGGTGGTGTCGGTCACGTCACACGAGACTTACCGACGGGTAACGGCTTGTCCAGGGGGCGGTCTGACTGTTCGTCAATCCTTCACCCGGTGACGCGGAGCCCAACGGGGCCCCACGCCCGGCCCGTCCCGTCCCGTCCGCGGGGTCGCTCACAGCCGGTCGGCGTCGAGCACCGCCCGGACGAACTCGCCGGGCGCCTCCTGCGGCAGGTTGTGGCCGACGCCGTCGACGGTGCGGTGCAGGTACGGCCCGACGAACCGGTCGCGGTAGCTGCGGCCCCGGCCGGGCGCGGTGAACGGGTCGAGGGCGGGGTCGAGCACCACGGCGGGCACGGTGATCACCGGCCGGTCGGCGAGCCGCCGCTCGTCGGCGTCGTAGCGGCGCTCGCCGCCGGCCAGGCCCAGGCGCCAGCGGTAGTTGTGCGCCACGATCTCCGGGTAGTCGGGGTTGTCGAAGGCGGTGGCGGTGCGGTCGAAGACCTGCTCCTCGAACTGCCAGCCGGGCGAGACCGTCTGCCACACCAGTCGGCACAGGTCGCGGCGCAGCCGGCGGTCGAGCAGGGCGCGGCGTCCGCGTTCGGTGGTGAAGTAGTACTGGTACCACCAGGCGTGTTCGGCCTCCGCGCCCAGCGGGTCGGCCTGGGCGTGGACGTCGGTGATCAGGTAGCCGCCCACCGACACCAGGGCCTTGACCCGGTCGGGCCGCAGCGCGGCGACGATCGCGGCCGTCCGGGCGCCCCAGTCGAACCCGGCCAGCAGGGCGCTGCTGACCCCGAGCGCGTCCAGCAGGGCGATCAGGTCCCGGGCGACGGCGGCCTGTTGGGCGTTGCGCGGGATCTGCTCGGAGCGGAACCTGGTCCGGCCGTGGCCCCGCAGGTAGGGCACCAGGACCCGGTAGCCGCGCGCCGCCAGCAGCGGGGCCGCCTCGGCGAAGCTGTGGATGTCGTACGGCCACCCGTGCAGGCAGACCACCACCGGGCCGTCGGGCGGGCCGCACTCCGCGTAGCAGACGTTCAGGTCCCCGGCGACCACCTGCCTGAGCGTCCACGGCACCGCCAGCCCGTCCGAGAGCACCGCCCCGTACGGCGCCGTGCGCGGCGGCACGACGTACGCGGGCGCCGCGGGCGCCGGCGCCGAGTAGGCCGGCACCATGTACGCCGGTGCCGGGTAGCCGTGCGCCCCGTAGCCCTGGGTCTCGTACCCGTGCGGCTCGTACGTCGGCACCGCGTAGGCCGGTGCCGGGTAGCCCTGGGCCTCGTACGCCTGGGGCCCGTACGCCTGGGCTCCGTACTCCTGGGCCGGGTAGGCCCGTCCGCCCGCCGCGGCCGTGAACAGCCCGGCGCCGGCCGCGACCCCCGCCCGGTGGAAGCTCCGCCTGTCCATCCGTCAGCCCTCCGCCCGTGTCCAGCCGTCCGTCGTTCCGTCAGCAAGGATGCCGGAGAACCGCGTTGACCAGGACGAAGGCGCGCCGATCGGACATTTCGGTCATTCGCGTGCGCAAACGCCCAAACCGTCCGCGCGGGGTTCCGCGCGGACGGTCCGGGTCGAACGGCGCGGCGCTCAGCAGCCGTTGAGGATGTTGGTGAGCGCGGTCTTCTCGGCGCTGTCCACGGACAGCTTGTAGTAGTACTTCACCTGCACCCAGGCGCGGACGTAGGTGCAGCGGTAGCCGGTCACCGAGGGCAGCCACTCGGCCGGGTCCTTGTCGCCCTTGGCCTGGTTGACGCTGTCGGTGACGGCGAGCAGCTGGGGGCGGGTCAGGTCGTTGGCGAAGGCCTGGCGCTGGGCGGTGGTCCAGGCGGAGGCGCCGGAGTCCCAGGCCTCGGCGAGCGGCACCAGGTGGTCGATGTCCAGGTCGGAGGCGGCGTGCCAGGTGGCGCCGTCGTACGGGGAGAACCAGGTGCCGGAGGTGGCGGCGCAGTTGGCGTCGGTGACCACGCCGGAGCCGTCGCGCTTGAGCACGGTCTCGCGGGTGTTGCAGGTGCCGGAGATGGTGATCCAGAGCGGGAACAGGTCGCGGTTGTAGCCGGTGCGGTTCTCGGCCTTGACGGTCAACTGGGCCAGGTAGCTGCGGGCGGTGGCGGCGGAGACCGGGGTGGGCAGCGCGGCCTCGGCGGTGCCGGTGCCGATGGTGACGGCTCCGGCGGCGAGGACGGAGGTGGTGGCGAAGGCGGCGAAACGGCGGAGGAAACGATTCGGCACGGGGGCACTCCTGGACTCGACGGAGGGACGGGGGCAACAGGGGCGGCGCGGCGCAGCGGGCGGAGCAGGGCAGGGCAGAGCAGGGCAGGGCAGGGCCAACGCGCAAGTGGCGCTGCGGGAAGGCGCGTTGGGCCCTGTCGGCGGTTCCGAGCCAGCGTGGCAGCCGATTGTCTATGCGGGTAGATACCGTGTCGTGAAGATTGCATTGCCACCGTGTGGCGATCCCGGCACGCGAGGTGAACGCCCGTCACCGGAACGGCCCCGGCAATATTGCCTGATGATCAGTTAACTATCCTGTGCCGCAGGAGAGTTGCGGCCCACCGGGCGACCGGTGGAGCACCCCCGGAGCGCCGACCGCTCCCCTTGACCGGCCCCGGCCGTTGATCTACCTTCGTGCCTCGCCACGAGTTCCGGTGCCACGCCCGGACCGACCACGACCGGGAGGACGAGGGTGCCCACGGCTCTGTACAGCCGCCGCCACATCGACCTGCTCATGGTCTCCAGTTCGCTCTGTCGCTGAGCACGACAGCCCCCCCCGCCCACCGGCGGCCCGGCGGTGCCCGTCCCGCCGCTCACCAGGCCCCGCGCCCGCCCCGCGCCCAGCGTGCCCGCCGCATCCCGCGCCCGCACCGCTGCCGCGTCGCCGGCGACCGCCGCCGCACCCGCGCACCCGCGAACCCGGAGACCGTCCATGCACAAGTCCCCTGCCCGACACGGCCGTTCGACCGTCGCCATACCCACCCCGGCGCCCCGCCGACGCGCCACCGCCGCGCTCGCGCTGAGCGCCGCCGTCCTGGTCTCCGCCACCGCCTGCACCAGCGCCAAGGCCGGCGGCTCCGCCTCCGGCGGCAGCGCGGCCTCCGTGCTGACCATCGGCACCACCGACCAGATCGTCAGCCTCGACCCGGCCGGCTCCTGGGACGCCGGCTCCGGCACCATCGCGGACGAGGTCTACTCCCCGCTGCTCAGCGCCAGGAACGGCACCTCGGACGTCTCGCCGAACCTGGCCACCGACGTCAAGCTGACCGCGCCCACCCAGTACACGGCCACCCTGAAGCCCGGCCTGAAGTTCGCCAACGGCCACGACCTGACCTCGTCCGACGTCAAGTTCAGCTTCGACCGGCAGCTGCGGATCGCCGACAAGAACGGCCCGTCCTCGCTGCTCTACAACCTCGCCTCGGTCGCCGCCCCGGACCCGACCACTGTCGTGTTCACCCTCAAGTCGGCCAACGACAGCCTCTTCCCGCAGGTGCTCTCCACCGGCGCCGGCTTCGTCCTGGACGAGGAGGTCTTCCCCGCCGACAAGGTCCTCGACGACGACGCCGTGGTCAAGGGCAAGCCCTGGGACGGCCCCTACGGCATCACCAGCTACGCCAAGAACTCACTCGTCGCCTTCGAGGCCAACTCCGCCTACCGGGGCCAGCTGGGCACGCCGAAGACCGCGCAGGTCCGGCTCAAGTACTACACCGACCCGAACAACCTGAAGCTGGACGTCCAGCAGGGCGGCATCGACGCCGTCTACCGCACCCTGCCCACCGCCGACCTCCAGGACCTCTCCGGCAAGAAGGACGTCACCGTCCACACCGGCTCCGGCAACGGCATCCGCTACCTGGTCTTCGACTTCAAGACCCAGCCCTACGGCAGCGCGACCGGCCAGGCCGACCCGGCCAAGGCGCTCGCCGTCCGGCAGGCCGTCGCCCACTCCGTCGACCGGGCCCAACTCGCCTCCCAGGTCTACAAGAACACCTTCGAGCCGCTCTACACCTCGGTGCCGGACGGCATCACCGGCGCCACCGCGTCCTTCAAGAGGCTCTACGGCGACAAGAACGGCGGCCCCTCCAAGGACGCCGCCGCCGCCGTGCTCGCCGCCGCCGGCGTCAGCACCCCGGTCGACCTCCACCTCCAGTACAACACCGACCACTACGGCTCCTCCTCGGCCGACGAGTACGCCCTGATCAAGACCCAGCTGGAGGCCACCGGCCTGTTCAAGGTCGACCTCCAGTCCACCGCGTGGTCCCAGTACGGCAAGGACCGGGTCGCCGACCTCTACCCGCTCTACCAGCTCGGCTGGTACGCCGACTACCTGGACGCCGACAACTACGTCGGCTCGTTCTTCTCCCACGACAGCTGGGTCAACAGCGGCTACGACGACCCGGCCGTGCAGGCCCTGATCAAGCAGGAGGAGACCGAGACCGACCCGGCCGCCCGCACCCGGCAGATCGAGCAGGTGCAGGACGCCACCGCCGCGCAGGTGCCGCTGCTGCCGCTGCTCCAGGGGTCCACCGCGATCGTCACCCGGGCCGGCGTGCAGGGCGTGCCCGAGCGGCTGAACAGCGCCTACCGGTTCCGCTGGGCCGAGCTCAGCAAGAGCTGACCCCCGCCGACCGGCGCACCCCGAACACCCGAGAGATCCCGCCATGACGCTCGCCCCACCCCTGGGCGGACGCGGACGCCAGGAGCACGGCCGACCCCTGTCGGCCGTGCTCCGCTCGCCGCTGGCCCGCTACCTGGCCGTCCGCCTCCTGCTCGTCGTCCCGACCGTCTTCCTGCTGCTCACGACGGTCTTCTTCCTGATGCGGGCCACCGGCGACCCGGTCACCACCGCCTTCGCCGACCGGCTCACCCCGGCCCAGCTCCAGCAGAAACTGCACGCGGCCGGCTACGACCGGCCGCTGCTCACCCAGTACCTGGACTACCTGCGGCAGACCGCCACCGGCAACTTCGGCCGCACCGCCACCGACAACCAGGCCGTCTCCGCGGTGCTGCGCACCTACGGCGCGGCCACCCTCGAACTCGCCTGCTGGGCCCTGCTGGTGGCCGTCGCCGTGGGCGTCCCGCTGGGCGCGGTCGCGGCCCGCTACCGCGACCGCGCCCCGGACGCCGTGCTGCGCCTGGCCGCCGTCCTCGGCTACGCCACGCCGGTCTTCTTCGTCGGGCTGCTGCTCAAACTGGTCTTCGCGGTCGGGCTCGGCTGGCTGCCGGTCTCCGGCCGCGCCTCGATCCAGGTCGAACTGGAGTTGCAGAACCTGTCCAGCACCACCGGCCTCTACCTGGTCGACGCGGTGCGCAGCGGCGACGGCGCGGCGGTGGCCGACGTGCTGCGGCACGGCGTGCTGCCGGGGCTGGCCCTCGGCCTGCTGCTGGCCGGCGTGCTGCTGCGGCTGGTGCGCACCCACCTGATCGCCACCCTGGACACCGAGTACGTGGCGGCGGCGCGCTCGCGCGGCGTCGGCGGCCTGCGCCTGATCACCCGGCACGCCGCCCGGCCCGCGCTGATCCCGGTGGTGACGGTGCTCGGCCTCCAGGTGGCCGGGCTGCTCGGCGGGGCGGTGCTCACCGAGACCACCTTCGAGTGGAAGGGCCTGGGCTACCAGCTGGCCCACTACCTGACAGTGCGCGACTTCGCCGCCGTCCAGGGCATCGTCGCGCTGTTCGCGGTGGTGGTCGCGGTGGTCAACTTCCTGGTGGACGCGCTGGCCGCGCTGATCGACCCCCGGGTGAGGTACTGATGTCCGAGCCGTCCCGCGAGTCCTCCCCGTCCTCGCCGTCCCGTCCGCCCGAGCCGTCCCGCCCCTCCGAGCCCTCCCGTTCCTCCGAGCCGTCCCGCCCCTCCGAGCCCTCCCGTCCACCCGGTGCGGACCGTCCGTCCTGGCTGTCCCGGCTGGTGCCGCAGCGGGTGCGCGGCAGCGTCGGCCTGCAGCGCGGCATGCTGCTGGCGGGGGCCGGGCTCACCGCGCTGTTCCTGCTCGCCGCCCTCCTCGCGCCCTGGCTCGCACCCTGGGGCCACGCCCAACTCCAGGACGGTGGAGCGCTGTTCGGCTCGCAGCAGCCGCCCGGCCACGGCCACCCGCTGGGCACCACCGTCGGCGGCTACGACGTGCTCGCGCGCACCCTGTGGGGCACCCGCACCGCCGTGGCCGTCATCGCGCTCTCGCTGGTGCTGTCGGCGCTGCCCGGCACCCTGCTCGGCCTGGTCTCCGGGTACCTGGGCGGCTGGCCGGACCGGCTGCTGGTGGGGGTCGCCGACGCGCTGTACGCCTTCCCCTCGCTGCTGCTGGCCATCGTGCTGTCCATCGTGATCAGCGGCGGGCGCTCCAGCCTGGTCGGCGGCCTGACGGCGGCGGCCTGCTCGGTGGCGCTGGTCTTCGTGCCGCAGTACTTCCGGGTGGTGCGCGCCGAGGTGCTGCGGGTCAAGGCCGAGCCCTTCGTGGAGGCCGCCCGGGTGATCGGCACCGGCCGCCTGCGGATCATGTTCCGGCACGTGCTGCGCAACTCGGTGCGCACCCTGCCGCTGCTGCTCACCCTGAACGCCGCCGAGTCCGTCCTCACCCTGGCCGGCCTCGGCTTCCTCGGCTTCGGCATCGAGCCCAACTCCGCCGCCGAGTGGGGCTACGACCTGAACCGCTCCGTCCCCGACGTCACCTCGGGCATCTGGTGGACGGCGCTCGCCCCGGGCACCGCCACGGTCCTCGCCGTCCTCGGCGTGACCCTGCTGGGCGAGAGCCTCAACGACCTCGCCGACCCGCGCCTGCGCCGCCGCCGGGCGCCGCGCACCGCCCCCGCCGGGACCGCCGCGCCGGTCGCCGCCGCCCCCGCGGTGGTCGACGCGGTCGTCGACGCGCCCGCCGTCCCGCCCGCGGTCGCGCCCGCCCCGCCCGCCGTCCCGCTCGCCGACACCCCGGAGCAGAGCCGTGCCTGAGCCCAAGACGCCGCCCACGGAGCTGCTCCGGATCGAGGACCTGCACGTGTCGTTCGCCACCGACAGCGGACCGGCCCTCGCCGTCCGGGGCGTGGACCTGGCGGTGGCGGCCGGGGAGGCGGTGGCGCTGGTCGGCGAGAGCGGCAGCGGGAAGACCGTCACCGCGCGCAGCGTGCTCGGCCTGCTGCCCGAGTCGGCCGCCGCCCGGGGCCGGGTGCTGCTCGACCACGGGGACGCCGGGCCGGTGGACGTGCTGACCGCGGACCGCCGCACGCTGCGGGCGCTGCGCGGGACGGCCGCGGCCATGGTCTTCCAGGAGCCCGCCACCGCGCTGAACCCGGTGCACCCGATCGGCTGGCAGCTCACCGAGGGCCTGCGCGCGCACGGCCGGGGCACCCGCGCCGAGCGGCGCGCCCGCGCGGTCGAACTGCTGGGGCAGGTCGGCATCCCCGAGCCCGAGCGGCGGGTCGACCACTACCCGCACCAGCTGTCGGGCGGTCAGCAGCAGCGCGCCGTCATCGCGATGGCCCTCGCCCTGGGGGCCCGGCTGCTGGTCGCGGACGAGCCCACCACCGCGCTGGACGTGACCGTGCAGGCCGAGATCCTCGACCTGCTGCGCCGCTGCCGGGACGAGTTGGGCACGGCGCTGCTGCTGATCACCCACAACATGGGGGTGGTGGCCGACCTGGCCGACCGCGTCGCGGTGATGCGCGAGGGCCGGATCGTGGAGCAGGCCCCCGTCCGCGAGCTGTTCGCCGCGCCGCAGCACCCGTACACCGTCCAACTCCTCTCGGCGGTACCGGACTTCGGGAAGGCCGCACCCCGCCCGGCCCGGCCCGCCGACGGGGGCGCCGCGCCGGTGGTCGCGGCCCGCGGCCTGACCGTCGAGTACCCGGGGCGGCTGGGCCGCCGGGCGTTCCGGGCCGTGGACGGGGTGGACCTGGAGATCGGCGCGGGCGAGGTGCTGGGGCTGGTCGGCGAGAGCGGCAGCGGCAAGACCACCATCGGGCGCGCCCTCGCCGGGCTCACCGCCGTCAGCGGCGGCACCCTCACCGTCCTCGGCGAGACGCTCCGCACCGGCCCGCGCCGCCGCGCCGGCGGCACCGCGGCCGGTCGCGGGGGCCGGCTCGGCTACGTCTTCCAGGACCCGGCCACCAGCTTCAACCCGCACCTGACCATCGGCGCCTGCGTGGCCGAGCCGCTGCGGGTGCACCGGCCCGAGCTGGACGGGGCCGCCGTCGCCGCGCGCGTCCGGGAGCTGCTGGAGCAGGTCCGGCTGCCGGCCGGGACGGCCGAACGGCACCCGCACGAGCTCAGCGGTGGCCAGCGCCAACGCGCCTCGCTGGCACGGGTGTTGGCCCTCGACCCGGCGCTGGTGATCGCCGACGAGCCGACCTCCGCGCTGGACGTCTCGGTGCAGGCGCAGGTGCTGGAGCTGTTCACCCGGCTCCAGCGCGAGCTGGGCTTCGCCGCCCTGTTCGTCAGCCACGACCTGGCCGTGGTGGAGCGGGTGGCCGACCGGGTCGCCGTGCTGCACCGGGGCCGGGTGGTCGAGTCCGGGCCCACCGCCCGGGTGCTCGGCGATCCGCAGCACCCGTACACCCGGCGGCTGATCGCCTCGCTGCCGGTGCCCGACCCGGACCGCCAGGCCCGGCGCCGCGCCGCCCTCCCCCTCCCGCGAACAGGAGCCACCGCCCCATGACGGACCGCACCGCACCGGGCCCCGCCGATCCGAGCCCCGCCGACCCGGGCCCCGCCGACCCGGCCCACCTTGAGAGTTCCGCCGGTTCCGACGGCTCCGCCGGTTCGGCCGGTTCCCCGCAGGCCGTCGTCCGGGAGGTCCTGCGCCGCAGCCCGGTGTTCGACGGCCACAACGACCTGCCGGTCGCCCTGCGGGCCCGCAGCGGCGGTTCGGTGGCCGGGCTGGACCGGCACCGGCCCGAACTCCACACCGACCTGCCCCGGTTGCGCGAGGGCGGGGTCGGCGCGCAGTTCTGGTCGGTCTACGTCCCCTCCGACCTGCCCGAACCGGTGGCCGCCGTCGCCACCCTGGAGCAGATCGACCTGACCCACCGGCTGATCGCCCACTACCCGGGGCAGTTGCGGCTGGCCGTGACGGCCGACCAGGTCGAGGCGGCGATCGCCGACGGCCGGATCGCCTCGCTGCTCGGCATCGAGGGCGGCCACTCGCTGGCCTCCTCGCTCGGCGTGCTGCGCGCCTACGCCCGGCTGGGCGTCCGCTACCTGACGCTCACCCACAACCACCACACGCCGTGGGCCGACTCCGCCACCGACCCCGGCTCCCCCGGTGTCGGCGGCCTCTCCGCGGCGGGGCTGGCCGTGGTCGCCGAACTGAACCGGATCGGCGTGCTGGTCGACCTCTCGCACACCGCCGAGTCCACCCAGCGGGCCGCCCTGGCCGCCTCCACCGCCCCGGTGATCTTCAGCCACTCCTCCTGCCGCGCCGTGAACGACCACCCCCGCAACGTCTCCGACGAGGTGCTGGCGCTGCTCCCGGCCAACGGCGGGGTGGTCCAGCTGACCTTCGTGCCCGACTTCATCTCGCCCGAGGTCGCCTCCTGGCGGGCCGAGTCGGCCGCCGAACGGGAGCGCCTCGGCCTGCCCCCGGCGTCCTGGAGCTGGCCCCGGCACCCGGCCCCGGGCGAGAGCCCGGCCGCCGCGGCCGAGGAGATCGCCGCCGCCTTCGCCGCCGGTCCGGGCGGGCCCCCGCCGCCCGAGCTCAAGCGCTGGCTGGACGCCCACCCGCGCCCCGAGGCCACCGCCGCCCAGGTCGCCGACCACGTCGAGCGCGCCCGGGAGGTCGCGGGCCTGGACCACATCGGCCTCGGCGGCGACTACGACGGCGTCGACCGGCAGCCGGTCGACCTGCCCGACGTGTCCGGCTACCCCCTCCTCCTGGACGAACTGGCCGAACGCGGCTGGTCCGCAACGGAGCTGGAGGCACTGACCGGCCGCAACGTGCTGCGGGTGCTGCGCGAGGCCGAACACCGGGCCGAGGAACCGCTCTGGCGTTAGGCCCCGTTGGACCCCGTTGGACCCCGTCCGGCCGGTCTTGCCGGACAGGGCCCAGGAAATCCGTTCGGGTTCCTCCCACTCCCGGACGGCCACCTCGTCGCCGACCGACGGCTTTCCCGGTGTCAGCACGGAGAACTTCGTCCCGAACACCACGCCGCCGCTCGCGGCCCGCCGGTAGCCCGCGAGGGTGCGCAGCGGCTCCGGGCCCCGGCGCGCCCCGGTCTCCTGCTCCACCAGGGTGACGGCGCAGCGCACCGCGAGTTCGGCGCAGCCCGACTCGGCCGCGCCGATGGTGAGGCGGCGCGCCCGGTCCTCGGCGTGCGGGACGGCCGCCCGGTCGTCGCCGTGGCCCTCGTCGTCGTGGCCGTGGCTGCCGACGACGGTGTCCGGGCGGAAGCGGTTCATCGGCAGGGGCGGGGCGCCCCGTTCGGCCAGTCGCCGGTCGAGGAGGGCCGGCGAGGCGCGGGACAGCAGGTGGACGGCGCTGCTGTCCGCGTAGCCGGCGGGGCCGGGGGTCAGGCCGTCGGCGATCCGGTCGTGCTCGGGCGGCACCCGGACCAGGCGGCTGGGGGTGCCGAGGAACTCCGAGAGCCGGGCGGCGACTTCGTCGCCCCGGTCGATGCCCCGGAAGGCGGTGCCGAACAGGTCGGCGTCGCGGCGGGGCGCGGTCGTCGTCACGTCGAGGCGCACCGTGCCGAAGCGGTCCGTACCGTCGGCCGGGTCGAGGGTGAGCCGGGTGCCGTCGGGGCTGACGGCGGGCCGGACCAGGGCGAGGCGGGGGTGGCGGCGCTGGGTGCGGTAGGTGCCGTCCTCGCCGATGACCATGAAGCTGCGGTCGTGCGCGAGGCCCGCCGGCGTCAGGAGCGCCTCGGTCGTCGAGGTGCCCGCGCACCCCTTCACGGGATAGCAGATCAGCTCCGCGACGTCGGCCGTCCGCCGCCCCCCTTCGGTCGACAGCCACCCCGAGGCTCGTCCCGTCATGGTCGAGCGGCTGTGTCAGGCAGCTCTGCGCGACCAGGGGACCGAGACCGCCACGGCCGGCCGGAGTCCGCGGCGCCGCCGAGCCGCGCTACAGGAAGTTGTTGGGCCAGATCATGGTGCGCCACATGTGTGCCGAGGGCGAGTCGTCGAACCCCAGCCCTTCGCGGGGCTGCCGGAAGCAGCGGCCGAGCTCGTCCTCGAACTCGCCGATGTCGATCGCCTCGGCCGGGTCGAAGTCGAAGGTGTAGAGGTCGTTGAGGGTGACCAGGCGCGCCGTCATGTACCAGCGGTGGGCACGGGCCTGACGGTAGGCGTGCCGCACGTGCTCGGGCGGACGGTAGTCGGCGCCGAAGAACGCGTCGTAGGCCTGCGGGTAGTCATAGCCCACCGCGGGGTCGGGGAAGAAGCGGAGGACCTCGTGCTGGCGGATCGCCCAGGCGACCTCCTCGCTGACGTAGGGGGCGACCAGCTGGGCGCCCCAGTGCCCGTGGTGGCTGCGCAGCAGGCCGCCGACGGCGATGTCGTGCAGCAGGCAGGCGGTGACCACCGCGTCGCCGAGGTCGAGGGCGCGGGCGCGGCGGGCGCTGTGGATCAGGTGCAGGGCGGTGAAAGGATCCTGCGCGAGCCGCAGGCGGAAGAAGTCCGCCAGGGTGGGCCTGGCGGGCATCGGTGGCAGCGCCGGGTTGTCGCCCATCATGTAGACGCGGTCCGCGCCGAGCCGGGCGAGGGTCTGGGCGCCGTCGATGTGGTGGTCGGTGCCCAGGGTGGCGGCGGCGGGGAGCGCGATCATGCGGTCCAGCCCTTCCTGCCCGGTGCCGGCGCCTCCGGCTGTCACTGGTGGGAGTGCGCGCCGCGCGGGAGCGCTCTCGGACGGGCCGCGGTGCGGGTCATGGGTCAACATCATGATCGTTCCAACGAGGATGCCGCGGCCAGGTCACCGAAGCCGGGGCAAGGCGCTGGAGCGGGTGGAGGAGACCTCCGCGTTCCGGCCGGGCCGGGTGGAGCCGGAGCGGGTGCCGCCGAACCCGCCGGCGACGCCGACGAGGGTCGGCCGGGGCCGACAGGCCCCCCGGGCGACCGCGCATCCCGGACCGGACGGCCCTGGCCGGTCTCATCCACGTGCTGCGGACCGGTGCCGCACGGCTCGATGTCCCCGCGCAGAGCAACGATCAGCCAGTGCCGCGTCCCCGACCTCACCGGACAGCACACCCCCCGTCGCGACGCCCGGCCACCACTGACTGCGGCCGGTCGGCGACGGCGATATCCGATTGACCGGCGCGGCGGGCTCCGCCCATCATCCCCCCATGGAACACGGGCTGCCGCAGGGGCTGTTGAACGTGGTCGACATCGAGGCCACCTGCTGGGACGGGCAGCCGCCGCCCGGCCAGGTCAGCGAGATCATCGAGATCGGGCTGACGGTGGTGGACCTCGACTCCCTGGAGCGGGTCGGCCGGCACCGCGTCCTGGTCCGCCCCCAGCGTTCGACCGTCAGCGCCTTCTGCACCGAACTGACCGGCCTGACCGGGCCCGAGGTGGACACCGGCCTGCCGTTCTCCGCCGCCTGCCGCCTGCTGGCCACCGAGCACCGGGCGGGCGAGCGGCCCTGGGCCAGCTGGGGCGACTACGACCAGCGGCAGTTCGCCCGCCAGTGCCGGGCCACGGGCACCGCGTACCCGTTCGGCCACCGGCACACCAACGCCAAGGCGGTCTTCACGGACGCCCGCGGCCTGCGCCGGCGCCCGGGCATGGCGCAGGCCCTGGAGCTGGCCGGCCTCCCGTTGGAGGGCCGCCACCACAGCGGCGCGGACGACGCCTGGAACATCGCCGCCCTCGTCCTCACCCTGGCCCGCTCCGGCCACTGGCCGTCGGACGCCGCGCCCGGACGTGGCCTGCTGTGACTGCCGGACGCCCGAGTTGACTGTCGGTCACGGCGCCTAGGGTGATCACATGAGTTCCTCCCTGAGCCCCTTCCTGATCGACACCGCCGCCGTGCGCGGCCTGGTCGGCTCCGGCGACGATCAGATGCTCCGGCTGATCGGCGAGCGCTTCGGCGCCCGCCTCGCCGCGGACGACGACTGGTTCTCCGACGAGATAGCGGAAGGCGCGCCGACCGCCGCGGAGGCGCTGCACGCGGTGGTGCACGGCGGCCCCTACCCGGCGGACTCCCCGTACGTCTTCCAGTACGGCTACGCCTACAAGCGCCTGTGCGAGCTGACCGGCAGTTTCCTGGACAACTCCGGCTTCTCGCCGTTCCGCGGCTCCTGGCTGGAGATGGTCGACGAGGGCCTGCGGGCGCTGCGGATCACGGCGGTCTCGGTGGCCGAGTTCGGCTACTACGGGGGCCTGCCGAGCGGAATCCCCTCGGACGACCTGCCGCGCTGCGGCGAGTGGACGCACGAGCAGTGCCTGGCCGCGCTGGAGCAGTTCGAGCGGACCGAGCGGGACGACCACGCCCCGCCGCTGGAGCCCGCCGTGGCGGACGCCGTCTCCGACGTCGTCGGCTGGCTGCGCCAGGTGGAGAAGCGCCCGGGCTTCGGCGTCGTCGGCTTCGTCTCCTGAGCCGCCGCCCGGAACCGGTCGGAGGGCGGCCGGGTCTCAGCGGCCCGCCCCGGGGACGTCCCGGGCGTGGGCGGCGGCCAGCAGCTGGTAGCCCTCGCCGTTGGCCCGGATGCCGGCCCGTTCCTCCTCGGTGAGCTCGCGCTTGACCTTCGCGGGGACGCCGGCGACCAGCGACCCGGGCGGCACCTGCATGCCCTGCGGGACGACCGCGCCGGCCGCGACCAGCGAACCGGCCCCGATCCGGGCGCCGTTGAGGACGGTGGCGCTCATCCCGATCAGCACGTCGTCCTCGACCGTGCAGCCGTGCAGGACGGCGTTGTGGCCGACCGAGACCCGCTCCCCGAGGACGGCGGGGAAGGACGGGTCGGCGTGGACGGTGCAGTTGTCCTGGATGTTGGTCAGCGCGCCGACGCTGATCCGCTCGGCGTCCCCGCGCAGCACCGCCCCGTACCAGACGCTGGCCCCGGCGGCGACGGTCACCGCCCCGACCACCACCGCCCCGGGCGCGACGAACGCCTCGGGGTCGACCTGCGGGTGCAGTCCGCCGACGGCGGCGATCAGGGGTTCGGCCACGGTGGCACCTCCGGTACGGGACGGACGCGACGACGGAACGACGGTACGGCGGAGCGGTGGGACGACGGCGCTCACCGCCCCGGCCCAGTCTTCCGTACCCACCGGTAGCCCGGGTACCCGCCCCCGTCCTACCCCCGTCGGGGCGGCCAGTGGTCGAGCGGCAGCGGCCCCCGGGACCGGACGGTGCGGATGGCGAAGGTGGAGCGGGCGTCGCGGACCGGGCCGACCGCGAGGATCTCGTCCAGCAGCACCTGCTCGTAGGTGGCCAGGTCCGGGACGGCGATCTCCACCAGGAAGTCCGCCTCGCCCGACACCACGTGGCAGGCGACCACCGCCGGGATCGCGCACAGCGACTCCTCGATGTGCCGGGAGGTCTCCCGCGAGTGCTGCTCCACCCGCAGCGCCACGAACACCGTCAGCCCCAACCCGACCCGCTCCCGGTCGAGTTCGGCCCGGTACCCGGCGATCACCCCGTCCGCCTCCAGCGCCTTCGTCCGGCGCAACGCGGAGGAGGGCGAGAGCCGGACGGCCTCGGCGAGGTCGACGTTGGGCGTCCGGCCGTGGCGCTGGAGGTGGGCCAGGATGGCGCGGTCGATGCGGTCGTACTGCGGACTCGGCATGCCCCGCACCCTAGCCCCGGCACGTGGTGCCGCGAAACGACCGCCGCGCGGCAGCGCATGCCGTCCGGGCCCCGTCGCGGCGCGGATTTCACCAGCGGGTGCCACGCGATCGGGGCCAGGATCAGGGCATGACCGACACCCCGTCCGCGACCCGCCCCCACCCCCGCCCCCGCCTCCTCACCTCCCGAGCCTCCCGAGCCTCCCGAGCCTCCCGAGCCTCCCGGGCCTCCCGGGCCTCCCGCCGGGGCTCCTCCCGCCCGGCCGCCTTGCTGTCCACCGCCGGGGCGTCCGCGCTGTACATCGGTGCGCTGCTCGGGCCGAGCCTGCTGCTCCTGCCGGGGCTCGCGGCGCGGGCGGCGGGCCCGGCCTCGCTGGTGGCGTGGCTGGGGCTGCTGGCGCTGTCCGGGCTGATCGCGGCCGTGTTCTGCGGGCTGGGCACCCGGCTGGGGTCGTCCGGCGGGGTGGCCGGGTACACGGCGGCCGGGCTGGGGGCGCGGGCGGGCCGGGCCGCGGGGTGGTGCTTCCTGGCGGGGGTGGTCGCGGGGGCGCCGGTGGTCTGCCTGATCGGCGGGAGCTACGCGGCGGCGGCCGTCGGCGCGGACGGGGGCGCGGCCGTCCGGGCGGGGCTGGTGCTGCTGGCGGTGGTGCTGGCCGTGCGGCTGCTGGGGGTGCGCACCGGTGCCGGGCTGCAACTGGTGCTGGTGTCCGCGCTGGTGGGGCTGGTGCTGTTCGCGGTGATCGGTGCGGCTCCGGCGGCCCGGGCCGCGCACTGGACGCCGTTCCTGCCGCACGGTTGGACGGGCGTCGCGCGGGCCGCGCCGCCGCTGATGTTCGCGTTCGTCGGGTGGGAGGCCGCCGCCTCGCTGACCACCCGGCTGCGCGACCCGCGCCGCCAGCTGCGCCGGGTGGTGCTGATCGCCTTCGCCGTCACCTCGCTGCTCTGCCTGGGCCTGGCGGCCGCGACGGTCGCCGTGCTCGGCCCGGGCGCGGGCGGTTCCGTGCCGCTCGCCGACCTGATGCGCGCCGCGATCGGCGACCGGGGCCCGCTGCTGGCCGCGGGCGCGGCCCTGGTCCTGACCCTGGCCGCCACCAACACCTATCTGACCGGCGCCGCCGCCCTGCTGGACGCCCTGCTCCCGTCCGGTGCGGCGGCCGGACGACGCGGTGCGCTCGCGGTACCGGCCGCGACCGCGCTCATCGGCGTCCCGCTGTTCGCCCTGGTCGGCTGGGGCGTGCTGACCACCGCTCAGCTGGTGGCGGTCCCCACCGCGCTGTTCCTCACCGTCTACCTGACCTGCACGGCCTCGGCGGTCCGGGTCCTGACCGGCGCGCCGCGCCTGGCCGCGGCCGTGAGCTGCCCGGCGGTCCTGGCCCTGCTGCTCGGGACCGGCCTGCCGGTGCTCGCCGCGGCGGCGGTGGCCCTGACCGCGGCCGCCACCGACCGAACGGGCGACCGATCCGCGTTCGAACGTTCCGCCGCAGCCCGGGAGGGTTCACCGGCCGGTGGGGTTTGACCCCGAACGGCTACCGCGCACCACCGGAACGGTCCGATGATCGGGCAATGGACCATGCCGCGGGCGCGTACCCGCCGCCCCTGCCCCTGCCCCTGTTCCCGTCGCTCCCGCCCCTGCCTCCGCTGCCCTCGCTGCCCTCGCTGCCCCTGCCGCACCACCCGCCCTGGCCGTGGCCGTGGCACTGCCACCACCCGGCACCCACGCCCACCCCGACCCCCACCCCGACACCCACCCCCGTCCCGACACCCACCCCCGTCCCGACACCCACGCCGCACCCGTCGCCAACTCCCGTTCCCACCCCCGCACCCACTGCGCACCCGACGCCGCTCCCGGCCCCGGCCCCGACCGCGCCTCCCGCCGCCTCGTACCCGACGCCCCTCCGCACCCCGTCCGCCTCCCCCCACCCGCAGTCCCAGACCGCGGCCCCGGCTCCGGCTCCGGCTTCGACGGCCGTCGCCCGGGCGGCGAGCCCGCCGCCCCCGGCACCCGCCCCCGTCCCGGCACCCGGCACCGCCCCCTCGACCCTGGTCGCCGCCCCGCCGCCGGAGGCCCCGGCCGGGCCGGGCCCGCTCGAACCCTCGGTCTGGGCGACCGTCCTGCTCGTCACCGTCCTGCTGCCGGCCGCGCTCGCGGCCCTCGCCGGACAGCACTTCGTGTTCTCCAGGAGGAGACGTTGAACCTTGCTCCGTTGCTCGGCGCCCTCGGGGCGCTGGTGCTCGCGGTGGGCGCGCTCGCGGTGGCGAACCGGCTGCGCCCCGAGGTCCCGGAGGGCGAGCCGTTCCCGGAACCGCACCCCACGCTCGGGGCGATCGGGTCCGGGCTGCTGTCCGGGTTCACCCTGCTGACGGGCTTCCTGATCGCCACCGGCTGGGCCGCCCGCAGCACCGGCATCGTCCCGCCCGACGGCCTGTACATCGCCGACCTCGCGGCGGGCGGCGCCGTCCTGCTCTACCCGTCGCTCGCGGGGCTGCCGTTCACCCCCCGGTACATCACCGCGGTGTGCCTGTTCGGACTGCTGGTCGGCTACGTGATGGTGACGGCCGTCCAGCTCCGGCCCTGACCCGCGCGGAGCGGGCGGGGCGGAACGGAAGGGTGCCCCGCCGGCCCTCGGGTGGGGGTGGCCGGCGGGGCTGGGGAGGGTGGTTCAGGAGGTGGTGCAGGCGGTGCCGTTCAGCGTGAAGGCGGTCGGGGTGGTGTTGTTCGACCCGTACGTCGCCTGCAGGCCGAAGGCGGTGGACGCGCCGGCCGCCAGGGTGCCGTTGTAGCCGAGGTCGGTGGCGGTGACGGCGGCCCCGCTCTGGGTGACCCTGGCGTTCCAGGCGCTGGTGACCTTCTGGTCGCCGGGGAAGGTCCAGCCGAGCGTCCAGCCGGAGATCGCGGCGGAGCCGGTGTTCTTCACCGTCACGTCGGCGGTGAAGCCGCCCGCCCAGGAGTTGGCCCGGTACGCGATCGAGCAGGCCGCGTTCCCGGCCGGCGGCTGCGAGGTGGGCGGCTGCGAGGTCGGGGGCTGGGACGTCGGCGGCTGCGAGGACGGCGGCTGGGACGGCGTGCTCGGGTCGGGCGCGTTCTGCGCCAGCTGGTAGGCGATGTCGGGGACGAACGTCCCGGCCGCGGCGGCGCAGCCGTCGGCCTCGCCCGGGGGCTTGATCCACAGGAAGGCGTCGACGGCGCTGTCGTTGGTCGCAGCGGTCGGGTAGTTGCCGATCCGGCGGCCGGACGGGTCGCACCAGGCGCTGCCCGCCGGGCCGTTGCCGTTGCGGCTGGTGTCGATGACGGCGTGCAGGTTGCCGGGGTTGCCGAGGGCGTTCAGCACGTTGCGGGCGAAGGAGCTCTCGTTGGCGGTGGTGTTGAAGTTGGAGACGTTGGTGAAGAAGCCGTCCGCGTTCAGCACGCCCGCGCCGCGCAGCCGGTTGGCCTGCTCGGCGGCGGAGTTCCAGGTGGAGTGGCCGCCGTCGAGGTAGACCTTGGCGTTCGGGTTCGCGGCGTGGATGGTGGTGACGGCGCGGGCCAGCGAGGCGAACCGGTCGTTCTGCTGCTGGGCGCTCAGGCAGGTGGTGAGCGCGATCGAGTCGGGCTCCAGCACCACCACGGTGCGCGAACTGCCCAGTCCGGCGGCGAACTTGCCGACCCAGGCGTCGTACGAGGGCAGGTCGGGCGCGCCGCCGGCGGAGGCGCCGCCGCAGTCCCGGTTGGGGATCGCGTAGGCCACCAGCACCGGCACCTGGCCGGCCTGGGCGGCGGCCGAGGTGACCGCGCGGACGTCGGAGGTGACGCTGTCGGGGCGGTAGTTGGAGAACCAGATGCCCTGCGGCTGGCTGGCGATCCGCTTGGAGATCACCTGGGTGCGGGAGTCCCCGGGGTTGGCGGCGACCCACTTGACGACCTGCGAGGTCGGGTCCTTGTAGAACTGGGTGTCGGCGGCGAGGCTGCCCTGCACGGCCGCGCCCGCGCCGCCCTGGGCGGCGACCACCAGGCCGACGGCCGCGGTCGCGGCGGCGAGGGCGAGGGCGGCGGCCCGACGGGTCGGCCGGACGGGCGGGACGGGGGTGTGCCGGTGCGGGTCGGGGGTGTGCACGGTGTCCTCCGGTGGGGTGCTCTCGGGTGGGAGAGGCGGACGGCAGCCGGGTGGGGGGCATGCTGACCGGGGCCGATGCGGGAACCGGAACGTGGGAGCGCTCCCGCAACGAACCGCGCCCGATGCTAGCGGCCCGCCCCGCCCTCACGGCAGGCCCCGGACCCCGCGAACTCCCGCCGCCCCGACCGCCCCTGACTCCGCGCCACCGGGCCGTACCACCGTCGAACCGCTGTCGAACAGGCCCTTCGCGCCCGTCCCACCCGCGCCCGGCCGCCCCGAGGAGCCTGCCGGCCCCGCGAAACTTTCACCCCCGACGGAACGGGACCGACGGCCGCCCCCTCACCCCTGCCGCGCCCGGGCGGGCTCGGGCAGGTCGAGGGTGGCGATGTCCTCCCCCATCGCGAGCATCCGGTCCAGCAGCGGGCGCCGGCCGAGCAGGGTGTTGCGCAGCCACAGGCCGCGGGCGGTGCGCGGGGCGAGGAAGGGCCCGGTGCGGTCGCCGCCGCGCTGGCAGCGTCGGGCGTAGGGGCGGACGGTGCGTTCGTAGCGGGTGAGTGCGGCGCGGTGGTCGCCGTCGGCGCGGGCGAGTTCGGTGGCCAGGACGTACGCGGCGACCAGGGCGGTGCCGGTGCCCATCCCTCCGATGGTGGCGCCGCAGGCGGCGTCGCCGAGCAGGGCGATCCGGCCGTCGGACCAGGCGGGGACGTCGGCGCGGCTGATCGAGTCGACGTACAGGTCGCGGTCGTCGACCTCGTCCAGGGTGGCGAGCAGGTGCGGGACGGGGTGTGGCAGGTCGGCGAAGCGTTCGCGCAGCAGTGCCTTGAGCCGGGCGGGGGCGTGCCGGTCGAGGGGCAGTTCGGGCGAGGCGAACAGCAGGAAGGCGCCGGCCCGGGCGGGGTCGCGGGGGTCGGCCCCGGCGGCGGCGAGCCGGCCGGGGGTGTTGACGCCGGTGCTGCCGGCGGGCAGGCCGAGGCGGTTGGGGAAGGGCCAGGTGGCGGCGTAGTAGCCGAGGTGGCGGACGTAGCGCCGTTCCGGTCCGAAGGCGAGGGCGCGGACCCGGGAGTGCAGGCCGTCGGCGCCGACCACCAGGTCGAAGTGCCGTTCGGGGGCGTGCCGGAAGGAGACCAGGACGCCGTCGGGCCGCTGCCGCAGGGCGGTGGCGGTGTCGCCGAACAGGTACTCGGTGCCGGGCGCGCTGTGCCGGTGCAGCAGCCGGACGAGGTCGCCGCGCGGGATCTCCACCTCGCCGCCGGCGAACTCGGCGGGCAGCCGCAGCCTGGTCCGGCCGCGCGGGTCGGTGAAGGTCATGGGGGTGCCGCCGGTGCGGTGCGCGCGCAGTTCGTCCAGCAGGCCCATCCGGCGCAGGACGGTCAGGTGGGTGGGGCCGCGGAAGTCGACGGCCTGCCCGCCGGCCCGCAGTCCGGGGGCGAGTTCGACCACGGTGGGCCGGTGTCCGTACCGGGCGAGCCAGTACGCGAGCGCGGGGCCGCCGATGCCGGCGCCGGAGATCAGTATCCGCACGTGCTTCCTCCTCGGGTGACGTCACCGCCGAGAAACTGCGTCCAGCGGACGCGGTTCATTGCTGTGTACGGTAGACACAGTTCCGGGCCGCGCACAAGGCCGGCCCGCGGAGCGAGGAGGGGCCGTGCCGGAACCGAACGCGGCGCTGCGGCTGCTGTGGGGCCCGCCCGCCCGGCCCACCCGGGGGCCGAAGCCGTCCCTGAGCCTGGAGTCGATCGCCCGCGCCGGGGTCGGCATCGCGGACGCCGAGGGCCTGGCGGCGGTGTCCATGCAGCGGGTCGCGGGGCTGCTCGACCACACCAAGATGGCGCTGTACCGGTACGTGCCGGGCAAGGCCGAACTGGTCGCCCTGATGGTCGAGCACGCCGCGGGCGACCCCCCGCCCGCGAGCGACGCCCCGTGGCGCGAACAGCTCGCCGACTGGGCCCACCGGATGTCCGCCGTGCTGGCCGCCCACCCCTGGCTGCTGGACGCCCTCGCCGCCCCGCGCCCCACCGGCCCGCGCGAACTGGCCTGGCTGGAACGGGTGGTGGCGGCCCTCGACGGCCACGGCCTGTCCGGCGCGGAACGCATGGACGCCGCCGTCCTGCTGGTCGGCCACGTCCGCACCATCGCCGCCCAGCACCGCCAGTCCCGCGACGGCTCCCCCGAGGCCGAACTCCTGCGCGCCCTCGGCGATTTGGTCCACACCCACGCCGACCGCTACCCCGCCCTCGCCGCCGCCCTCGCCGAACCCCCCGGTGGCCGCGACGACGCCTACGACTTCGGCATCGCCCGCATCCTCGACGGCATCGCCGCCCTGATCGACCACCGCACCCGCTGACCCTCCCCCGCCCTCCCGCCCCCAGGCCGAACGGCCTTTCGGGCGGCGGGAGTTGCGGCCGGAAAAATGCCGGTCCCCCGCGCCGCCCGCGCGGTACGGTCGGCCGGCGAGCGACGCGGACGGGTACTTCGGCGAGCAGGTGGCGGAGCGGTACGACGAGTCCTCGGGGCCCGAGTTCCGGGCGGACGCCATCGCCCGGACGGTCGACGTCCTCGCCGAACTGGCGGGCGGCGGAAAGGCGTTGGAGCTGGGGGTCGGGACGGGGCGGATCGCCCTGCCGCTCGCCCGCCACGGCGTCCCGGTGCACGGCATCGAGCCGTCCCGGGCGATGGTGCGGCGCCTGCGCGCCGAGCCCGGCGGCGAGTCGATCGGCGTCACCCTCGGGGACTTCGCCACCGCGCAGGCGGACCTGACGGCCGACGGGCCCTTCGCCCTGGTCTTCCCGGTCTTCCGCACCCTCATGAACCTGACCGGCCAGGAGGCCCAGGTCGCCTGCTTCCGCACCGCCGCCGCCCACCTCGCGCCCGGCGGCCGCTTCGCCGTCGAGGCGATGGTCCCGGAGCTGCGCAAGATCCCGGCCGGGCAGAACACCGTCCCGTTCCGCACCGGCCCCGGCGAGTGGGCCTGCACCGCCTACGACACCGTCACCCAGGACGCGACCTGCCACTTACCTCCAGGTCACCCCGGACGGCCGCGGCACCGCCCGGACCGTCCCCTTCCGCTACGCCTGGCCCGCCGAACCGGACCTGATGACCCGACCGGCCGGCCTGCGGCTCCGCGACCGCTGGGACGGGTGGACGCGGGCACCGTTCACCGAACACAGCACCCAGCACGTCCCGGTCCGGGAGAAACCGCCCGCCTGACGCCCGCCCCCGCCCCCCGGACGCCCGGCGCCCCCTCGCGCCCGGGCCAGGCGCACAGCAACGCCGCCGCGGCCGGTGCCGGCTGAGTACCCGTACTCATGCGTCCGGCCCCCGGCTCGCCGATGGTGGAGCCGGAGGTGCGGGATGACGGGGAAGCGGAGGTCGCTCGCGGCCGAGTGCGCCAGGACGCTGGGGCTGGTCGGGGCGCTCGTCCTGGTGCGGTTCGGCGGGACGAACCTCAGCGGGCCGTCGAAGCGGAAGCTGCGGCGGCTGGTCGAGTCGCCCGGGGTGGAGTCGCGCCGGGCGGCGGCGGAGCGCGGGATGGGGGCGGTGGTCGAGCGGGTGGGCGCGTTCGGGGGTCTGGAGCACGTGCTGACGCACTGCGCGGAGACCTTCTCCCGGCGCACCGAGTTCGCGGGTTTCGGCTCCCCCGCCGTCCGCAAGGTCACCTGCGAGCTGCGGGCCGTCGCCTACTTCGGGGTCCGCGGCGAGGTGGCCGACGTCCTGGACGAGCTCCGGCGGTACGGCATCGCGGACTGGATGCCGCCCCCGGAGTGCGGCCCGGCCCGATCCACCGGCCCGGAGTTCGGCACTCCGGAGCTGCGGATCGACTGGGACCGGCCGGGGGCGCCGCTCCCGCTCCGGGACGGGGTGCGGGCGCCGCGCCGGGGGATCGGCTCCGGCCGACTGCGCCACCGCCGCTGGAGCGTCCCGCCCCGATCGCCGGGCCGGTCCGCCCGGACCGACCGGACCGACCGGGCGGACCGGGCGCGGCTGGCGGACGCGCGGGCCCGGTACGGCACCCTGCTGGTGCTGCGCCTCGGCGGGCCGGGCCGGTGCGGCGGGACCCGCTTCACCGTCCGGTACGAGGAGTGACGGCCTGTCAGGATTCCCGGCCGCGCGGGGCGGCGCGGTGGCGGCCGCGACGGGCGGGGGCGCGGGTCGCGGTGACGGCCGCGGCGAGGATCAGGGGGGTGAGCAGCAGAAGCATGGTGAGTTGCATGTGGTGCCTCCGGGTGGTCCGGTTCCTGCTGGTGCGGGTACCCACACCTGGCGCGGACATGTGGACCGCCCTCCCGGGTCACCCGCCCGGACCGCCTTGCGGCCCGGATCTCGCCCGGTCGGTCGCCCACCAACCGTGGATCTTCCCGGGCAGACGATCCGTCAATCTGCTTCCCGGGGGCGCTCGGGCAGCACGATCGGCGCGCCCCCGCGCGGGTGCGCCAGGACCTCCACGGGGTGGCGGTAGACCCGACTGAGCAGGTCGGCGTCCAGGATCTCGGCGGTGGGGCCGACGGCGACGGTGCGTCCGGCGTCCAGCAGTGCGATCCGGTCGGCGTGCGCGGCGGCCAGCGTCAGGTCGTGCAGGACGACGACCACGCCGTGTCCGGCGTCGGCACGTTCCCGGGCGACCCGCAGCACGAGTTCCTGGTGGCGCAGGTCGAGCGCGGCGGTGGGTTCGTCGAGCAGCAGCAGCGCGGTGTCCTGGGCGAGGACGCGGGCCAGCGCGACCCGGGCCCGTTCGCCGCCGGAGAGCGCGGTGAACGGGCGTTCGGCCAGGTGCGCGCAGTCGGTGGCGGCCATCGCGCGGGCGACGGCCCGTTCGTCCTGGTCGGCGGTGCAGCGGCCGGCCCAGGGGGCGCGTCCCATCCGGACCACCTCGACGGCGGGGAACGGGAAGGACACCTCGTGGGTCTGCGGCAGCAGGGCGCGGCGGCGGGCGAGTTCGGCGGGCCGGTGCCCGGCCAGCGGGCGGCCGTCGATCCGCACCTCGCCGCGGGCCGGGCGCTGGTCGCCCGCCAGGACGGACAGCAGGGTGGACTTGCCGGCGCCGTTGGGGCCGAGCAGCGCCAGGATCTCCCCGGCCCGCACGGTCAGGTCGACGTCCGCCAGCAACTCCCGTCCCCCGACGGCGAAACCGATCCGGTCGGCTTCCAGCAGCACGGTCATGCCCAGCCTCCCTGGCGGCGTCGGGTGCGGCGCAGCAGCCAGAAGAAGAACGGGCTGCCGATGAGTGCGGTGAGGACGCCGAGCGGGAGTTCGGCGGGTGCGGCGAGGGTGCGGGCGGCGAGGTCGCCGGCGACCAGGACGAGCGCGCCGCCGACGGCGGAGGCGGGCAGCAGGAAGCGGTGGCCGGGGCCGGCCAGCATCCGCAGCAGGTGCGGGACGACCAGGCCGACGAAGCCGATGATGCCGCTGACCGCGACGGCTGCGGCGGTGAGCAGCGCGACCACGGTGATCAGCACGATCCGCATCCGTTCGACGTCCACGCCCAGGTGCCGGGCGGGGCGTTCGCCGAGCGCGAGCAGGTCCAGGCGGCGGGCGTAGCGGGGGGCGACGGCCAGGCCGAGGGCGGCGAACGGCAGCACGGCCAGCACCTTCGTCCAGCTGGCCTGGGAGAGCGAGCCGAGCTGCCAGAACGTCACCTGGCTGATCGCGGCGGTGTCGGCGGTGAACAGCAGCAGGCCGATCAGCGCGCCGCAGAACGCGTTGACGGCGATGCCGGTGAGCAGCAGGGTGACCACCTCGGTGCGGCCGCCGCTGCGCGACATGGCGTAGACGGCGCCGACGGTGAGCAGGCCGGAGGCGAACGCGGCGGCGGTGACCGTCCAGGAGCCGAGCGCGTCCAGGCCGAGCACGATGCAGCTGACGGCGCCGACCGCGCCGCCGGAGGAGACGCCGATCACGGCGGGTTCGGCCAGCGGGTTGCCGAACACGCCCTGCATCAGCGCCCCGGCGCAGCCGAGCGCGCCGCCGACCAGCAGGGCCAGCACCACCCGGGGCAGCCGGACGTTCCACAGCACCGATTCGGGGACCCGCTCCAGCGCGTGGCCGCCGAGGTGGGCGCGGTGGGCGAGCGAGGCGAGGATGTCGCCGAGCGGGATGGCGTAGGCGCCGGTGCCGGCGGCGAGCAGCGCGCAGGCGAGCAGGGCGGCGCAGAGCCCGGCCAGCAGCAGCGGGCGCCGGTCGCGGGCGGCCTTCTTCACCGGCGGGGGCGCGGCGGCGCCGGTCCCGCCGGTCGGGCCGGTCTCGGGCAGGGTGGCGGTCATTCGGCGTCCCGGTGCAGCTGGGTGGCGATGTCGCGCAGCACCTCGGGGGTGCGCGGGCCGTAGGAGAGCAGGCGGCCGTCGTCGACGGCGATGATCCGGCGGTCGAGTCCGGCGGGGGTCTGGGCGACGCCGGGGAGTTCGAGCAGGCCGTCGACGCCGCCGACCGACTCCAGGCCCTTGGTCATCACCAGGATCGCGTCGGGGGCGGCCTTGACCAGGGCTTCGCTGGTGAGCGGGGTGAAGTCGCCGGTGAGGTGGGCGGCGGTGCCGGCGTCCTCGCCGCCGGCGGCCTCGATCAGCGAGGGCGCGCCGGAGTCGGGGCCGCCGAGCAGGAAGACGGAGGCGCTGCCGCGCAGGTAGAGGAAGGCGACCTTGGGGCGGGTGGCCCCGGCGGCCGGGAGCTGCGCCTGCACGTCGGCGATCTGACGTTGGGTGCGCTCCTTGAGCCGGGCACCGGCCTCGGGCACGCCGAGGGCGGCGGCGACCCGGTCGATCCGGGGGCCGACGTCGTCCAGCTTCTTGGCGTCGTCCAGGACGATCAGCGGGACGCCGGCGGCGCGGATCTGGTCGACGGCCTCGGCGGGGCCGGTGCTGCGGTCGGCGAGCACCACGGTGGGGTGCAGGGAGAGCACGCCCTCGGCGGAGACCTCGTGGGCCTGGGTGATGACGGGGAGTTTCGCGGCCTGTTCGAAGGTGGTGGACACGTCCCGGGCGACCGCGCGGTCGCCGAGGCCGAGGCTGAACACCAGCTCGGCCAGGCTGCCGTTGAGCGGGATGATCCGGTCCGCGCTGGTGACGGTGACCTGTCGGCCGTCGGCGGAGGGGACGGTGACGGGCAGGCGGGGCGCGGGGGTGTCGGGCAGCGCCTCGATCCGGTCGGGGTCGGCGGTGGCGGAAGCGGAGGCGGAGGCCGCCGGTGTGTCGGGGGCGGCCTCGCCGGTGGAGCAGGCGGCGGCACCGAGCAGGAGTCCGAGGACGGCGAGCAGGACGGCGGGGGCGGTTCTGGTCCGGTCGCGGAGGGTGCGGGTCAACCTCGGGCCTTTCTCGGTGCGTTGACGTCCCGTCGAGGTCGCCCAGGGGGGTCGTGGTCGGGACACTTGACTCATATATTAGGTTAGCCTTACCTCAATTGAGCAAGGGGGCCGCCTCCCCCCGCACCCCTTGCCACCTGCCCGCTTCCCCTCCGCCGAGGAGTGATCCGCCATGCCCGTCCCCGGACGGCCCCCCGTACCACCCCGCCGCCCGGCCGGCCGGCTGCGCACCGCCCTCGTGCTGCCGCTCGCCCTGCTGCTGGCCCTGGCCTGGCTCCCCGGCCGGGCCGCCGCGGCCGATCCGGCGGTCTCCGGCGGCCGGCTCGACTGGGGCATCAAGCAGTCCTTCCTCACCTACGTCACCGGCCCGATCGCCAACGGCAAGTGGGCCCTGACCGGCGGCGCGGCCACCGTCGGCGGCTCGGCGTTCCGCTTCCACTCCGCGGCCGGCAGCTACGACCCGGCCACCGGCGCGCTCTCCGCCGCCTTCCAGGGCGGGGTCCGCTTCACCGGCCATCAGGAGAACGGCAGCAACGCGCTCGACCTCTCGATCTCCCACCTCACCGTCAAGGCCGCGGCCGACGGCAGCGCCGCCCTGTACGCGGACGTCAGCTCCAAGTCCCGCGAGACCGGCAAGACCTCCAGCACCGGCCAGGCCCGGCTGGCCGACCTCTCGCTCTCCGGCGTCTCGCTCAAGAACGCCTCCGGCACCCTCACCCTCAGCAACGTCCCCGCGACGCTGACCCCGGCCGGGGCCAGTGCCTTCGGCGGCTTCTACACCGCGGGCACCGCGCTCGACCCGCTCACCTTCTCCGTGACGCTCAAGTCCCCGGCCGCCGCGCCCTCCCCGACGCCGACGCCCACCCCGACCGCCGCCCCGACCGCCGCCCCGGAGCCCGCGGAGAGCGCGGCCGGAGCCACCCCGAGCGCCACCGCCACCGCCACCGCCCTCGACCGGGGCGCGCTCGACTGGGGCGTCCGGCGGACCTTCCGCGACTACGTCACCGGCTCGATCGCCCAGGGCGGTTGGCAGCTCGGCGACGGCGCGGCCGACGGCGGGGCGTTCTTCCGCTGGACGCCCGCCCGCGGCACCTGGGACCCGGCCGCCCGCACCCTCGACGCGGGCTTCACCGGCACCGTCCGCTTCACTGGCCTGCGCGAGGGCGACACCCTCGGCCTGGACCTGACACTCGCCAACCCGCGCCTGACCGCCGCCGGCACCGAGGGCCACCTGACCGTCGACGTCTCCGGCCGCACCCCCGACGGCACCACCCGCACCGCCGCCACCACCGAGATCGCCACCTTCGACGCGAGCGCCCTGAAGACCGAGAACGACCTCCTCACCGCCACCGACCTGCCGCTCACCCTCACCGCCGCCGGTGCGGGCGCCTTCGGCAACCTCTACCCGGCCGGCACCGAGATGGACCCGCTCACCGTCAACCTCCCGCTCACCCCCGCCGCGGCCGTCCCGCCGCTGCCCGACCTCGGCGCGACGCCCACGCCCACGCCGCCCCCGGCCACCGCGCCCGTCGCCGCCGCCACGTCCTCCTCCTCCCACACCGCCCTGATCACCACCCTCGCCCTGGTGCTCGCCGCGGCGGTGGCGGCGGCCACGACCCTCGTCGTCCGGCGCCGCAGGCGTTCCTGAACGCCCCCGTTCCCGAACGCCCCCGGCAGGTCCCCGGCCGCTCCCCCGGCCCCTCCTCCCGCCCCACCCCACCGATTCCGGAGTCCGATCCATGTCCCACACCCCTGCCGTCCGCCACCGCAACCGCACCCGGCTGGCCGCGCTGGCCGCCGCGACCGCGGGTCTCGGCCTGACCGCCTTCGGCCTGCCCTCGCTCGCCTTCGGCGCCGGCGCCCCCACCACCGTCAGCTACGACACCGGTTCGCTGGACTGGGGCGTCAAGGCGAGCTTCCGCACCTACGTGACCGGCCCGGCCGGCGGCGGGAGCGTCACCCTGAGCGGTGGGGCCACCACCAACGCGGACGGCTCCTACCACTTCAACCTGGCCTCCGCGGGCTACGACCTGACGACGCACCGGCTGAACGCGGCCTTCGACGGCGGGGTGCGCTTCCTCGCCCACGACGGCGCGCTGGACATCGCGATCAGCGACCTGCGGATCGTCACCGAGGGCACCACCGGCACCCTCACCGCGGACACCGCCTCGAAGGAGAGCATCGGCGCCACCGCCCCGACGCTGCGCCAGGACGTCGCGCTGGCCACCTTCACCGTCGCCCGCGACACCACCAACGGCGGGGCCACCGCCGCCACCCTGACCGCCGACGGCGCGAAGGCGTTCGCCGGGTTCTACCCCGAGGGCACCGCGCTGGACCCGCTGTCGATCGTCCTCAAGCAGACGCCCGCCCCGTCCCCCTCGGCCTCCGCCTCCGCTTCGGCCTCCGCTTCGGCCTCGCCCGGGCCGTCCTCCTCGCCCTCGCCCTCGGCGTCCGCGTCCGCCTCCACCGGGCCGTCCTCCTCCCCCTCGCCCTCCGCGTCCGCCTCCGCCGCGCCGTCCTCCTCCCCCTCGCCCTCCGCGTCCGCCTCCACCCCGGCGGGCAACGAGCTGGCGATCGTCGACGGCCGGCTGGAGTGGAACGTGCAGTCCGACTTCCTGGCCTACGTGACGGGACCGATCGCCAACGGCAAGGTGGAGTTCGGCGGCGGCGCGGCCGAGTTCCGCTTCGGTTCGGGCAGCGGCAGCTACCGGACGGACACCCACGCGCTGTCGGCGGGCTTCGCCGGGTCGGTGCGCTTCCTCGGGCACCAGGCGGCCGACGGGCACTACCAGTTGGACACCGCCCTCTCCCACCTGGGCCTGCGGGTGGACGCCTCCGGCGCGTACCTGGTGGCCGACGTGACCGCCAACTCGCTCTCCGGCGGGGCGCCGGTCCGGCTGACCGGGGCGAAGATCGCCAAGCTGGACCTCGCCAAGGCCGACTTCACCCCGGTCGACGGCGTGGTGACGCTGCGCCAGGTCCCGGCGACGCTGACGGCCGAGGGCGTGCCGGTGTTCGGCCAGTACAAGGAGGGCAAGGAGCTGGCCCCGGTGACGGCGGTCCTCTCCTTCGACCGGAACGCGACCCTGCCGTCCGGCACCCCGACCACCGGCACCGGCACCGGCACCGGAACGGGCACCGGCACGGGCGCGGGCACCGGCACCGGCGGGACCGGTGGGGCCACCCTCACCACCTCCGGCGGCACCGGCGGTGAGCTGGCCTTCACCGGCGGCGGCACCGGCACGGTGCCGATGCTGGCCACCGCGGCCGGGCTGCTGCTGGTGGGCGGGGCGACCACCGTCCTGGTCCGCCGCCGCTCCTCCGGCACCGCCACCGCCGACACCGCCGCGGCCGAGTAAGGCCGCTGACCCCCTTTCGGGCCCGCGCGGACACTTCCGCGCGGGCCCGACCGCGTCCTCACCGGCTCCCGGCGGACAGGGTCTACCGGGCGGCGGCCAGGACGGCCAGTTCGCGCAGGCGGGTGAAGTAGTCGGCGGCCCCGGGGTCGTCGGCCAGTTCGGGCAGGATGCGGTCGACGGTCGCTATGCCGGTGCGCAGGGCCGCTCTGCGGCGTTGGTCGAGCGGGCCGGTCAACGCGGCGGACACGCAGCCCGCGAGGTGGCTGTCCAGCAGCACCAGGTCCTCGCCGGCGGGCGAACGCCGGTAGCAGCTCTGCGGGAAGGGCAGGCCGAGGAAGCCCTGCCAGCGGGTGTCCAACTGGTCGTTGTGCGTGTCGCTCATGCGGACGATGATGCCCGAGCGCACGGCCGCCCCGTCACCCGCCCCGACCCGGTACGCCCCCGTCCCGACCCGGTACGGACGACGACGAGGCCCGGTGCGGGAACCGTTCCCGCACCGGGCCTCTCGGCACTCCGCTCGCTCGGGCGCCCGGGTGTCCAGCCGCCCGGGTGTCCAGCCGCTCAGGCGCCCAGTCGCTCAGGCGCTCAGCGGGTACCGCCCGCCGAGCTCGCTGAATATCGCGCCGTTGAGGACGAAGGCGCGCTTGCACTCCTCGGCGACCCGGCGCTGCTCGACCTCGTCCATCAGCGCGCCCGCGGCGTCCAGCTTGGCCCGGTAGTCGCGCTTGAACGCGGCCGGGTTGTCGATCTCCTCGAAGACGTAGAACCGGACGCCGTCGCCCTTGCGCTCGAAGCCCCAGGTGCGCTCGGCGACGCCGCGGATGATCTGACCGCCCGACAGGTCGCCCAGGTAGCGGGTGTAGTGGTGGGCGAGGTAGCCGGCCGGCCAGGTGTCGGCGAGCTCCTCGATCCGGGCGGCGATCGCCTCGGTGGCGGGCAGCGGGGCGAGCGTGCTGCGCCAGTCCGGGCCGGCCAGGTGGTCGAGGTCGCGCTCGATGGCGGCGGTGCGCAGCAGGGCGCGGTCGATCAGCGGGCCGGCCAGCGGGTCGGCGGCCAGGGCGTCCAGGCGGGACTCCAGGGCGCGGTAGACGTACCAGAGCTGGCCGGTGAGGTCGGTATAGGCCTGGACGCCGAGCCGCCCGCCGAGCAGGTCGCTCATGAAGGAGGACTGCTCGGCCGCCTGGTGCTCCTCGGCGCTGGCGGTGCGGAGCAGGGCGGAGAAAGCGGCGGGCTGCTGGTCGGGGCTGGACATCGGGAAGGGCCTCCAAAGATCGAATCCCTACGATTATTTAGGTGAGGCTCACCTAAGTCAAGCTGTTGCCGACGCCCTGTCGGGAAGATTTCACGGGGCGTTGAATCCCTCGGTCCACCGGCCCTGACGTGCTTGGATGATCGCCATGGACCGATCATTCGACGCCCTGGTCGACGAGGCCGGGGCCGCCCCCGTCGACGGCTGGGGTTTCGCCTGGCTCGACGGCCGGGCCACCGAGCAGCGCCCCTCCTGGGGCTACCAGCGGCTGCTGGGCGAGCGGCTGGCCGCCGCCCGCGCGGCGCTCGACCTGCAGACCGGCGGCGGCGAGGTGCTCGCGGGCGCGGGCGCGGCGGACTTCCCGCACTTCCCGCGCACGATGGCGGCCACCGAGGGCTGGGCGCCGAACGCGGCGCTGGCCACCCGGCGGCTGCACCCGATGGGCGCCGTGCTGGTGTCCTCCCCGGCCGACGCGCCGCTGCCGTTCGCGGACGGCGCGTTCGACCTGGTGACCAGCCGCCACCCGGCCGCGGTGGACTTCCCGGAGATCGCCCGGGTGCTGGCCCCGGGCGGCACCTACTTCGCCCAGCACGTGGGCGGACGCACCAACGTCGAGCTGAGCGCGTTCTTCCTCGGCCCGTTCCCGGTGCCCACCGCCCGCGAGCACGAGGTGGAGGCCGAACGGGCCCGGGCGGCCGGGCTGGAGGTGGTGCGGTGCCGCAACGAGCGGCTGCGCCTGGAGTTCTTCGACGTCGGCGCGGTGGTCTGGTTCCTGCGCAAGGTGGTCTGGACGGTGCCGGACTTCTCGGTCGACCGCTACCGCGAGCGCCTGCGCGCGCTGCACGGGCTGATCGAGCGCGAGGGCGTATTCGTCTCCACCATGTCCCGCACCCTGTTCGAGGCCCGCAAGCCCGCCGGACCCGCCCCGTCCGCTCCCTGACGGACTCCGCCGCCGCGCGCCGAACGGGCCCGGCCCGGCGGGTCTCCTGACCGCCCGTCAGTCCGGCTCCGCGGGCGGGAAGCCGCGCACGGGGTGGCCGGACTCGTCGGTGGTCGGCCGGCTGCCGTCGCCGAGCGGGCACAGGTCGTAGCAGTCCCGGGCCCCGGAGTCGAACGCGTCGAGGTCGCGGCCGGTGCGCGCGTCGGCCCGGTGGCTGCGGAACCACTCCCGCCCGGTCTCCGCGTCCTCGCCGTACAGCACCACCGCAAGGGTGTCGCGGTCCAGGTGGCCGCCGCTCCACTCGACCACGGCCTCCCACCGCTCGCCGTCGTGGCCGAAGTCGTCGACGGTGGCGCTGCGCACCACCTCGCCGCCGGGGTGGGCGTGCACGGCGAAGTCCGTCTGCCCGTGGTCGACCGTCAGGAAGTGCGAGCCGTCCGGGGGGAGGGCGATCAGGCAGCGGTCGGTCCAGGGGAGGGGCACGGGTCGCAGCACGCCGTCGGCGACGGTGCCCCGGAAGACGGCGATGCCGTCCTGGCCCTCGCCGACGCACAGCAGCATCTCCCCGTCGGGGTGCGCGAAGTGCTCGCCGCCGTGGCCGACGGTGGGCAGCTCGACCGGCGCGAGCCGCGCGCCGGTCCCGGCGTCCAGCACCGTCCAGTGGTCGTGGCAGCCGCGGCCGGCCATCGCGTCGGGCCGGTAGAGCCACAGCCGCCGCCCGTCCACCGAGAGCCCGCACCCGGGGCGGTGCCCCCGCGCGTGCGTCCACTCCGGCTCGATCACCGACCGCCACGGCTCGGCCCCGTTCGCCGCCACGCACACCACCCCGTCCAGCGTGGTGCAGTACGCCCGCGCCCCACCACGTGCCCGACACCCCCCGCCCCGCGCCGGGGCGGGGCGGGGGGTGTCGGTCAGGCGGTGTGCTGGGCGGGGAGGGCGGCCACGGCGGGGTGGTCCTTGGGGATCAGGCCGAGTTTGGCGCTGCCGCCCGGGGTGCCGAGGTCGTCGAAGAACTCGGCGTTGGCGGGGGTGAAGGGCTGCCACTCCTCCGGGAGGTCGTCCTCGTAGAAGATCGCCTCGACCGGGCAGACCGGTTCGCAGGCGCCGCAGTCGATGCACTCGTCGGGGTGGACGTAGAGCATCCGCTCCCCCTCGTAGATGCAGTCGACGGGGCAGTCGTCCACGCAGGCCCTGTCCTTGACGTCGACGCAGGGCAGGGCGATCACAAAGGTCATCGGGGTGCGGTCCTCTCCGGTCGGTGGTGCTCGCCGCGCTGGCGCAGCCGACCGTAGGTCCTCAAGTAAGGTTGAGGTCAACAGGGGAGGCGGGGAGGCGGGGATGACGACCCATCGGTCCGGTGGCGGGCGGCCCGCGGCGGGTGACTGGCTGGCGATCGGCGAGGTCAGCGCGCGGACGGGGGTGGCGGTGTCGGCGCTGCGGTTCTACGAGGAGCTGGGCCTGATCGCCTCCGAGCGCGACGGGCGGGGGCGGCGGCACTACCCGCGGCACATGCTGCGCCGGATCGCGCTGGTCTCGGTGGCGAAGCGGATCGGCGTCCCGCTGGAGGACGTCCGGGCGGCGTTCGCCGACGTGCCGCTGGATCGGCCGCCCAGCCACCAGGAGTGGCAGCGCGCCTCGCGCGGCTGGAAGCGCCGCCTGGAGGAGCGCCGGCAGACCATCGAGCGGCTGGAGGCCGAACTGACCGGCTGCATCGGCTGCGGCTGCCTGTCGATGAAGGCGTGCGCGCTGCTGAACCCGGGCGACAGCCTGGCCGAGGGCGGGGTCGGCCCGCGCCGCCTGTGACCGAGCGCCGGACGGCCGGTCAGCGGCGCAGCGCCAGCACGGTGTTGTGGCCGCCGAAGCCGATCGAGTGGCTGAGGGCCAGCCGGGGCGCGTGCCGGCGGGGCGCGCCGGTGACCAGGTCGATCCCGGCGGTGTCGGGGCCGGGGGCGTCGTGGTTGGCGGTGGGCGGGACGGTGCCGGTGAGCAGGGTGCGGACGGTGAGGGCGGCCTCGATCGCGCCGGCCGCGCCCATGGTGTGGCCGAGGGCGCCCTTGGCGGAGGTGACGCTGGGCGGGGTGCGGGCGAACAGGTCGCGGATCGCGGCGGCTTCGACCCGGTCGCCCTGCGGGGTGCCGGTGCCGTGCGCGTTGACGTGGTCGACCTGCTCGGGCCCGGCGTCGGCGGCCCGCAGGGCGAGCGTGACGGCGACGCGCAGGCCGCGGCCGGCCGGGTCGGGCGCGACGGGGTGGTGGGCGTCGGAGGTGGTGGCCCACCCGGCGAGGCGGGCGAGGGCGGGGGCGCGGCGGGCGGCGGCGTCGGCGGCCCGCTCCAGCACCAGGACGCCGGCGCCCTCGCCGAGCACGAAGCCGTCGCGGTCCCGGTCGAAGGGGCGGGACGCGGTGGCGGGCCGGTCGGTGCGCCGGGAGAGCGCGCCGGTCCGGGCGAAGGCGGCGGCGCACAGCGGGGTCGCCATCGCGTCGGTGCCGCCCGCCACCGCAAGGTCGCAGGCGCCGGTGGCCAGCAGCAGCGCGGCGTGCGCGATCGCGTTGGCGCCGGAGGCGCAGGCGGTGGAGGTGTGCAGGGCGGGGCCGGTGGTGCGCAGCGCGAGGGCGAGGTGGCCGGCGGCGGACAGGTTGGGCAGGTAGCCGGTGAGGGTGAGCGGGGAGAGCGCGTCCGGTCCGCGTTCCAGCAGCCGGCGGTGGGCGTCCTCCAGGACGGCCACGCCCCCGGCGGCCGAGCCGACCACCACGGCGACCCGGCCCGGGTCCCAGTCGGGGGGCCGTTCGCCGAACGCCTCGATCCCGGCCTCCCGGAGGGCTTCCCGGGCGGCGGTCAGCAGGTAGCGGGTGGAGCGGTCCAGCCGCCAGCCCTGCCGGACGGGGGCCCGGTCGGGGTGCGGCGGGCGGCAGCTGATCGGCACCGGGGTGCCGGCCAGGCCGGGGTCGGGCCGGGCGGTGCCGCGGCCCTCGCACAGGGTGCGCCAGGTCGCGTCCGTCCCCTCGCCCCCGGCGGTGACCGTCCCGGTGCCGGTGACCACGATCCGGTCAGTCATCGTCGGGTCGCCTCCCCTCCAGCGACTTCCGCACCTCGTCGGCGAGTTCGCCGACCGTCACCTCGCCGGTGGCGGCCTCGGCGTCCAGCGGGACGCCCCACTCCTCCTGGAGGGTGACGTACAGCTCGACGACGGACAGCGAGTCGAGGTCGAGCTCCTGGAAGCTCGCCCGGGCGGTGATCAGCTCGGCGGGGACGTCGAACTTCTCGGTGAGGACGGCGGTGATGCGTGCGGTGACCTGGTCCACGGGGTCTCCTCCTGGTGGCGGGGCCGTCAGCCCAGGGTGCGGCGGACGGGGGTGGCGGCGGGCCAGGTGAGGGCGACGGACGCCCAGGTGAGGCCGCCGCCGAAGGCGGTGAGCAGGGTGGGGGTGCCGGGGGCGAGGGCGCGCTGCGGGCCGTCGTCGGCGAGCACCAGCGGGATGGACGCGGCGGCGGTGTTGCCGAGGTCGCGCAGGTTGCCGAAGCGGACGGCGGGCGGCAGGCCGAGGCGGTCGGCGACCGAGTCGAGGATGCGCTGGTTGGCCTGGTGGGCGACGAACGCGCCCAGGTCGGCGGGTCTCCACCCGGCGGCGGCCAGCGCCCGGGCGGCGGAGTCGGTGAGGTGGCGGACGGCCTGGCCGTAGACCGACCGGCCGCGCATCCGGAACCAGTGCGCGTCCGGGTCCCGCCGCTGCCGGTCGGGGTGCCGGGAGCCGCCCGCGCCGATGGTGATCAGGGCGGCCCCGCCGCCGTCGCTGCCCAGGTCGGCGGCGTGCAGGGCGCCGGGCGCGCCGTCCTCGGCGGCGGCCAGCAGCACCGCCCCGGCGCCGTCGCCGAACAGGGCGGCGGTGCCGCGGTCGGCGGGGTCGACGATGGTGGAGTAGGTGTCGGCGCCGATCACCAGCGGACGGCGGCAGGCCCCGGCCCGCACCAGGGCGTCGGCGGTGGCCAGCGCGTACAGGAAGCCGGAGCAGACCGCGGCCAGGTCGAGGGCGGGGACGTGCGGCAGGCCGAGCCGGTGGGCGACGGCGGGGGCGGTGGCGGGGCAAGGGTGGTCGGGGGTGGTGGTGGCGAGCAGGACGAAGTCCGGTGCGGCGTCGGCGGATTCGATCGCGGCGGCGGCGGCGTACACGGCGAGGTCGCCGGTGGCGGTGCCGGGCGCGGCGCGGCGGCGGCGGTGGATGCCGGTGCGCCGGCGGATCCACTCGTCGCTGCTGTCGAGCCCGCCCTCGGCGATCACCTCCTCGTTGTCGACGCTGCGGGCGGGCAGGCAGGAGCCGAGGCCGACGACGGCCGCGCGGGGCATCCGGCGCCCCCTCAGGCCGCGAACGGGGACGGCGGCTTGGGGACGCCCGCCAGTCCGCCGTCCGGGGTGCTGAGCCCGCCGTCCAGCACCAGGGTCTGCGCGGTGACCAGGTCGGCGGCGGGCGAGGCCAGGAACAGCACCGCCGCGGCGACGTCCTCGGGGGTGCCCCAGCGGCCCTGCGGAACGTGGCTCATCAGCCACTGCGAGACCGGCTCCGCGTCGGACGCGAAACTCGTCATGTCGGTGGTCACCCAGCCGGGACAGACCGCGTTCACCCGGATGCCCTCCCGCGCCCAGCCGACGCCCAGGCTGCGGGCCAGCGAGATCTGGGCGGCCTTCGAGGCCGCGTACGCCTCCAGCATCGGGGTGCCCATCAGCCCGGCCGCCGAGGACATCAGGATCAGCGAGGCCCGCCCGGAGGCCGCCAGGTGCGGGTGCGCGGCCCGGCACAGCTCGGCCGTGACGTTCAGGTTGACGGCGATCACGTGCTCCCAGTCGTCCTGCGCGGAGTCCTGGAACGGCACCAGGACGGGGCTGCCGTCCGCCGCCGTGGGCAGCACCCCGGCGTTGTGCACCAGCACGTCGATCCCGCCCAGCGCGGCGGCCGCCTCCGCCACCACGGCGCTCGGCGCGCCCAGCGCGCCCAGGTCCGCGGGCAGCGCCCGGGCCCGGGCGCCGAGCGCCTCGGCCTCCTTGGCGACCGCGTGCAGCGCCGCCGCCGACCGGGCGGTCAGCACGACCTCGCACCCGGCCTCGGCCAGCGCCAGCGCGCAGGCCCGCCCGATGCCCCGGGAGGCCCCGGTCACCAGGGCGCGGGCGCCGTCCAGCCGGAACGCGCCCGGCAGTGTGCTGCTGCTCATGACAGTTCTTCCTTCCGTTCGGTGCGGTGCGGGTCGGTCCCGGTGCCAGCCCCGGTGTCGGTGCGGCTGCCGGGGCGGGTCTCTGGACGGGCTTCGGGGCGGGTCTCGGAGCTGGTCTCGGAGCTGGTCTCGGAGCTGGTCTCGGAGCTGGTCTCGGACCAGCGCAGCAGGGCGCTGCCCCAGGTCATGCCGGCGCCGAAGACGGTCAGCAGGATCAGGTCGCCGGGTTGCAGCCGGCCCTCGGCGTGCGCGGTGGCCAGTGCGTACGGGGCGCTGGCCGCGCCGATGTTGCCGACCAGGTCGCCGACCACGGTCATCCGGTCGGCGAGGCCCGCCTCGGCGGCGAGCCGGCGCACCAGGACGGGGTTGGGCTGGTGGGTGATCACGTGGTCGATGTCGTCGGTGGTCAGGCCGTGGCGCTCCAGCGTCTCGCCGAGCATCCGCGGGAAGGCGTCCCGGATGAACCGGCTCACCGTCCGCCCGTCCATCCGGATCCGGTGGGCGCCCTCCGCGAGGGTCTGCCGGGTCGCCGGGCGCCGGCTGCCGCCGGCCGGGATCAGCACCCGGTCCGCGAGCCTGCCGTCCGAGCCCAGCCGGAACCCGCCCAGCCCGCCCGGCGGTTCGACCGGGCCCAGCACGGTGGCGGCGGCCCCGTCCGCGAACAGCACGGCGGTGGCCCGGTCCGCGGGGTCGAGGAACTTCGAGTACGCCTCCACCCCGACCACCACCGCGAGCATCGGCCCGTCCGCCTCCCGCAGCCAGTCGTGCGCGACCTTCGCGCCGAACAGCCAGCCCGAGCAGGCCGCGGAGACGTCGAGCGCGACGGCGTCCGCCGCCCCGACCAGGGCCTGCACCCGGCAGGCCGTCGCCGGGCCCAGTTCGTCCGGCGTCGAGGTCGCGCAGACCAGCAGCCCGAGCTGCCGGGCCGTCACGCCCGCCGAGGCCAGCGCCCGGCGCACCGCCTCCGCAGCCAGGTCCGAGGCCGCCTGCGACCCGTCCGCGACGTGCCGACGGCGCACGCCGGTGCGCTCCGCGATCCACTCCGGCGTCACCCCCGTCCCGGCCGCGACCTCCGCGTTGCTCCGCACCCGGGCCGGCACGTACCGCCCGGTGCCCCACACGCCCACCGCGTTCACGGCCCCGGCTCCTTCCGCTCGGCAGGGTCGGCGGAGTCGGCGGGGTCGGCGGAGTCGGTGGCGGCCGACCGGGCCTCGGGTGCGCCGTCGCGGGCCCGGACCAGGTCGTCCGGGAAGGCGAAGGCGCGTTCGATCCGCTCCAGGTGCGGCAGCAGCCGGTCGTAGCCGCGCTCCAGGGCGTTCTCCAGGCCGACCAGGTCGCCCGGGGTGAGGGTGCGGTGGCGCAGCAGGGCGCCGGCCGTCCGGTCGGCGGCGCGCAGGGCGGCGAGGTGGGCGAGGGCGGTGGTGGCCTCGTCCGGGGGGAGGGTGGCGAGGGCGCGCGGGAGGTCCTCGGCGGCGAGCCGGGCGGCGTAGGTGGCGCCGAGTTCGGCCGCCCGGTCGAGCAGCGGGTTCCACACCTCGAAAGGGGTGGCGGAGCCGGGCGCGTGCTCGGTGCGGGCCCGGCGCAGCCACCCGGTGAGGGTGTGCTGGTGGCGGGCCAGCACGGCGGGCCACCAGCCGGGGTCGGCGAGGTCGGCCGGGACGGGCGGGAGGGCGCCGGTGGCGGTGCCGATGCCGGTGGCGGGCGGGTCGTCGAGCAGGGCGCGCCCGAGGTCGTAGCGGATCAGCCGGCTGTCGCCGCCGGCCGGGTCGAAGGAGCGGGCGAAGCCGTGGTAGCCGGCCAGCCGGTTGTCGTCGGCGAGTCCGGCGTGGCCGCAGCGGCGCTGGCACTCGGCGACGATCCGTTCGGCCTCGTCGGCGCAGTGCGCCTTGTACGCGGACAGCGGGCGGCTGACGGCGGACCAGGGTGCGAACCCGGCCTCGGCGTCGGCGGTGTCGGACTCCCGGGCGGCGGCGAGCAGTTCGCGGGCGCGGGCGGCGGCGCAGCTGAGCGCGAAGGCGTCGGCGAGGGCGCCGAGCAGGGCGCGCTGCTGGCTGCGGTGGGCGAGCAGGGGGCTGCCGGGGGCGAGTGCGGCGCGGGTCTCGCGGTGGCGGGAGTGCCGGACGGCGAGCACCGCGGACTGGCGGGCGAGTGCGGCCAGCGCGGTGGGCAGGACGCCCCACAGGTCCTGGCCGACGGCGAGGGTGCGGCGCAGCCGGTCCTCGGGGGTGCGCGGGTCGCGCAGGCGGCCGTGCTCGTCGAGGTCGGCGTCGTCGCGCAGCCAGTGCGCCTCGGGGACGCGGACGCCGTCGAACCCGATCCGGTGGTAGCCGAGCGGGAGCGCGCCGACCGGGACGGGCGGGGAGAGGGTGACGCCCGGGCGCGGGCCGTTGTGGTCGGCCAGCCGCACCAGGAAGGCGAACACCCCGCCCTCCCGGCCCCGCCCGTCCACCGCGCGGGCGATCACCACGGCTCCGCGCGGCCCGGGGTGCCCGGCCACGCCGCCGAACTTCCGGTCCGCCGTGGTGGGGGTGCGCAGCACGAACTCCCGCCGACCGGGGTCGAATTCGGCCACCGTCCCGGCGCCGAGGTGGCTGCTGGCGCGGCCGGCCTCGGTGACCAGGTAGCCGATCCGCAGGGCACCGGCGTCGACGGCGTCGAGCTCCGGCCGGACGTCCTTGGGCCCGCCGGCCAGCCGCAGCAACGAGCCCTGGCCCAGGATGCTCTGGGTGACCACCGTCATGCCGAGCCGGGGGTCGGCGACGGTGGCCCAGGCCAGGGCGGCGGCCAGCGCGTCGGCGTCGGCGTGCAGGTCGGCGGCGGCGGGCAGGGCGCGCAGCAGGGCGCGCAGGCGGCGGTACAGGTAGGGCTCGCGCTCGGCGGCGGACTCGGCGACCCGGTAGGGGTGCCGGGCCAGGGCGCGGTGCAGGCGGGGCAGGTAGCCGGGGTGGTGGCGACCGTGCAGCAGTTCGTCCAGGGTCCTCGTCGGCTCCTCGGCCATCGTCACGGTCCTTCTCGCTGCGGGGGTCGGCGGGTGGTCGGGTAGTGGGGCGGGCGGCTGGCCGGACGGTGAGGCGGGCGGCCGGACGGGCAGTGGGACGGGTAGTGGGGCGGGCGGCTGGCCGGACGGTGAGGCGAGCGGCCGATCGGGCGGCAGGCCGGGCAGTGGGACGGGCAGCTGGCCGGACGGTGAAGCAAGCAGCTGGTCGAGCGGCAGGCCGGACGGTGAAGCAAGCGGCCGACCGGGCGCTGAAGCGAGCAGCTGATCGGGCAGCTCGTCGAGCGGTGGGGCGAACGGCTGGCCGGTCGGTGGAACGTGCACCCGGGCGCCGGTGCCGCGCAGGCAGTCGGCGGCGTTGCGGCTCAGCGCGCCACCCGGACCGGCCTCGCGGTAGTCGGTGTGGCCGTGGGCGGCGAGCAGGGCGAGGAGCCGGGGCAGGTGGGCGGGGCGGACCAGGCAGTCGGCGGCGCGGGCGGCCAGGTCGTCGGCGGGGGTGTAGCGGCGTCCGGCGACGGCCGAGTAGACCGGGACGGCGGGCTCCCCGATCGCCGGGCCGCCGCGCAGGATCTCCTCGAACTGCCGTCGCTGCCGGTCGAGTTCCGGGTGGTGCGAGGTGAAGGGCAGGCGCAGCCGGACGGCGGTGACGCCCTGCTCGGCGGCGAGCCGCTCGACGGCGGCCAGCCGGTCGACCGGCCCGCCGAGCACGCACTCCCCGGGGCTGTTGACGCAGCCGACGGCGACCCGGCCGCCCCCGGCGCGGGCGGCCAGCGTGGCAGCCCGCCGCTCCCCGCAGCCGATCAGCGTCAGCCCGCCGGGCGTCCGGGCCAGCACCCGGGCCAGGCCGTACGCGGCGCGCGCGCCGGCCCCGACCGTCCAGGCACCGGCGACGGTCAGCGCGGCGAGTTCCCCGAAGCTGACGGCCAGCAGCGCGTCGGGCGGCCCGTACCGTTCGGCCAGCACCCGCTGCCAGGCCACCGCCGCACCGTAGTGGGCCAGTTGCTGGAGGCCGACCGGACCCTCGGCCAACTCCCTTCCGCCGGGCGGGTGTTCGCCGAGCAGCAGGGCGGCCAGCGGGGGGACGGAGGCGGGTGCGGGGGTGTCGGAAGCGGGGACGGCGTCATCGACGGAGGCGTCGGCGGTCGCGACGGTGGCGTCGATCTCCTCGTAGACGGCCCGCAGCGCGCGGCGCAGGGCACCGTCCCGGGCGGCGGCCCGGTACAGCGTCTGCACGGGGAAGTCCCCCTGACCTGGGAACATGTGAACCGACACGGGCATGACTGCACGCTCCGCAGCAGCGAGAGGGCCGATCCGGTACGGGCCGCACCGCGCCCGGCCCCGCACCGACTCCCCTCGGCGCGGCCGGCGTCCGGCCCGTCACCACAGTGCCCAATCAGTACGCCCACCATCCAGTCATATGACCGGTGAATGTGTTGAAAGTTCCGTCACCGTTGAACACCCGCGCGAACTCACCGGCTCCGGCACTCCGTGGCCACCGCCCGTCCACCCCGCCCGCCGCCCGCCCCGCCCCGTCCCCGCCCCCGTCCCGGCGTCACCGCGCGATCATCCCCGCCAGCGCGAGGTCGAGCAGCCGGTCGGCCTGGGCCTCGGTGTCGTGCTCGCGGGCCCAGGCGGCGGCGTTCATCAGGGTGAACACGTCCGCGCCCGTGGTGTCGCCGCGCAGGGCGCCCGCCCGGCGGGCCCGGTCGACCAGGCGGTCGCCGATGGCCGTCAACCGGTGGCAGGAGTCCTGGAGTTCGTCGAAACGGGCGGCCAGCGCGGCGGCCAGGCCCTGGTAGGCGGCGGCGTGCCGGACCACCGCGCGGATCCAGTCGGCCAGCGCCCGGGCCGGGTCGGGGTGCTCGGCGAGTCCGTCCCCGTGGGCGAACAGCTCCTGGTTGCGCGCGTCCAGCAGGGCGGCGATCAGTGCGGCGCGGGTCGGGAAGTGGCCGTAGAGCGTGCCGATGGCCACCCCGGCGCGGCGGGCCACCCGCTCCAGCGAGGCACCGGTGCCCTCCTCCCGGAAGACGGCGTCGGCCTCGGCGAGCAGCCGCTCACGGTTGCGCCGCGCGTCGGCGCGCGGACGGCGGCGGGCGGTCTCGGTCACGTCATCTCCCTTTCCCGGCCGGGCCCTTGCTGCCGGTCCTCGCGGTCGGCCCCTGCGCCCGGCCCTGGTGGCCGACCCCTGCCCGTCGGCTCTTGCGGTCGGCCGTCAAGTCGAGGCATCCTCGACTCACCTCGAAACCGAGGATGCCTCAGCTTATCGGCGCGCCGTCCGCCGCGCCACGGAACACCAGACAGGGGAGAACCCGCCGTGATCCTGCTGACCGGAGCCACCGGCTCGATCGGCCGCCACCTGGTCCGCCGACTCGCCGACCGGGGCGCCGAGTTCCGCGCCCTGGTCCGGGACGAGGCCAAGGGCCGCGCCCTGGGCTGCGCGTACGTCGTGGGCGACTTCGCCGATCCGGGCTCGCTCACCGCCGCGTTCGACGGCGTCGACCGGCTGTTCCTGAACGGGCCCGGCGCGGCGCCGGTGGACGGGGAGCAGCCGATGGTCCGTCAGCTCGGCTCCGTCATCGACGCGGCCGCGGCGGCGGGCGTCGAACGGGTGGTGAAGGTCTCGGTGTGGCACGCCGCGCCCGGCCGCCCGCTCTCCGAGGGCGTGCACGGCGTGCTCGACCGCCGCCTCGCCGAGTCCGGCCCGGCCGCCTGGACGCTCCTGCAACCCTCCGGCTTCCTGCAGAACCTGCTGGCCCCGGGCACGTTCACCCCCGACGGGCGCCTGGTCGGCCGCTACGGCGGCGCGCCCGTCTCGCACATCGACTGCCGGGACATCGCCGAGTGCGCGGAGGCCCTGCTGACGGGGCCGCCGCGCCCCGGTGAGTCCTTCGTCCTGACCGGGCCGGAGGCCGTCACCGACCGGGAGCTGGCCGCCCGGATCTCGCACGCCCTGGGCCGGACGGTCGGCCTCGCGCCCCTCACCCCGGACGAGGTCTCCGCCGCACTGGCCGCCCAGGGCCTCCCGGCCGGCTTCACCGCGGGCCTGGCCGAGCTGCTGCGCCAGGTCGCCGCGGGCTCGCTGGCCGGAGTGACCACCGCCGTCCCCGACCTGCTCGGCCGCCCCGCCCGCACGGTGGACGCCTTCCTCGCCGACCACCTGCCGGCCTTCCGCGCGGCCCTCCGACTGCCCTGACCACGGCCGTCTCGAACTGACTTGCACCGGAACGCCCTTACCGCCCGCCCCCGCGTCGCGGGCCTGAGTACGGGTACTCAGGCCGCCGGTCCACCGCATACGGAATGATGATCGGCGCGACGGGCCGCAGGGGCCCGTCCCTGCCGACCGGAGCGCCCCACCGTGAAACGTCCCGCCCTGGCCGTGGCCGCCACCGTGCTCGCCGCGGGCACCCTACTCGCCGGCTGCGGCTCCACCCGCAGCTCCGACTCCCCCGGCTCCGGCTCCGTCACGGGCTCCGGCTCCGCCGCGCGTTCCGGCTCCGCCGCGGGTGCCGCCGCCGGTTCGCCGGATGCCGCGCAGGCGGCCCAGCAGGAGTACGAGCAGCAGTACGCACAGGCGGTGGCCGACCACGATCGGGCGTTCCCGAGCGTCGCGAGGACCTGCGCGGGGAAGCCCACCGCGCAGCCGTCACCGGTGGACACCCCGTCGTCCGGCCCCCAGCCCGAGAACCCCAAGTACGCCGAGAACCACGCCTACCTGCGGACGGCCCCGCTGAACCCCGCCGCCCAGTGCCGCGGCGAGGCGCACGCCGCCCGCATCGCCGCCGAGGCCGCCGCGCAGCCCCCGACCGGCCCCGAGCAGGCCAAGGCCCTGCTCACCCGCCTCGGCTACCCGGACGCCACCGTCGACCAGGGCGGCGACGGCGTGCACTTCACCTTCTCCGTCCCGCAGCTCGGCCCCTGCCTGACGGGCGTGCTGTCCGACCCGCCGCACATCGAGGTGCACGGCCCGTACCTGGAGGGCGGCTGCGCACTCCCGAAGGGCGGCCACTGAGCCTCCCTCCTCCGCCCCGCCCCCGGCCCGCAATCCCGGCGCGGCGGAGCCGACCGCACTGCCAGAATCGGGCGATGACCGACGACCACCTGCTCCACCGGGCGTCCCGCCTCTGGACGGGGCTGGCCGACGTGCCCGCGGCCTTCCCCGCGCCCGGCGCCTCGAGTGTCGTGGTGTCACCGAACTCCGGCCTGTGCCCGCCGGGTTGGGTCGGCCTGCTGACGCTGGGCGGCGCGGTGCTGGCGACCGCCCCGGATGCCCGGCGCGCCGAACTGCTCCGCGCCGCGCTGCGGTCCTGCCCGGAGGCCGGGTGGGACGCGGACCGGCTGCGCGCCGCACTGCCGGTCGGCCGGGTGCTCGGCCCCGCCGCGCTCGCCTACCTCGCCCCGACCGACCTCGCGTCGGCGGCCCGACGCCCACCCGTCCACGAACTCCCCAACGAACAGCAGGAGTTGCGCGCCCTGGAGGCCAGGGTGCCGGCCATGGAACGCGACGAGGCCGCGCTCGGCGAGATCACCTCGCCCGCGTTCGCCGTCCTCCGGGACGGCCGCGTCCTGGCCGCCTGCGGTTACCGTGCCTGGCCGTTCGAGACCGCCCAGTTCAGCGCACTGACCGACCCGACGGCCCGCGGCCGCGGCCTGGCCCGCGTCGCCGCGACGGCCGCCGCCGCCCACGCCCTCGCCGCCGGGCTGCTCCCCCAGTGGCGCGCCCGCGTCCCGGCCTCCCGCCGGGTCGCCGCCCGGGTCGGCTTCCGCGAACTGGGCACCCAGCTCTCCGTCGAACTCCCCTGAGCCCGGCCGCGCACCCCCGAGGGGGCTTCAGCCCGCCGCAGCCTCCCCGCGCACCTTCGCCAGGAAGGCGGCCAGGTTGCCGCGCATCCGCTCGATCCGCTGCTCCGGCGTCAGCGACTCGTGGATCTTGGTGCCGGTCTCGCGCAGGCCGCGGACGTACAGCGAGCAGGCCAGGTCGCTGCACATGTACGCGCCGACCGAGTTGCCCTGCCGCCCGGCGGGACCGGCCAGCGGGGCCACCAGCAGCGAGACCCCGCCGGTGTGGGTGGTGACGCACAGCGAGCAGATGCTGCGGCGCGGCTGCCAGGACGCGCCGGAGGAGGACCGCAGGACGACGGCCTGCGGGCGGCCCTCCAGCTCGGCGACCAGGTAGGCCCGGTCCGGGGCCTGCGGGTCGCGCCAGCCGAGGAAGTCCAGCTCCGACCAGGGCTGTTCGTGCAGCTCGCGGGGCAGGTTCAGACGTTTCGCCTCGCCCTTGGAGCAGTTCAGGAACGCGGCGCGGATCTCGGGGTCGGTCAGCTCTCTCACGAAACACCACGCTAATTTGCCTAAGTCGTTTAGGCAAATGGATAATCGACTCAGGAAGCACGACCGGACGACGACGAGGAAGGGACGGGTGGGTGCGGTGGCACGTGCAGGTCTGACCCCCGAGGTACTGGCCCGAGCGGGCGCGGAACTGGCCGACGAGGTGGGCTTCGACCAGGTGACGGTGACCGAGCTGGCCCGCCGCTTCGACGTCAAGGTCGCCAGCCTGTACTCGCACGTCAAGAGCTCCCACGACCTCAAGGTCCGGATCGCCCTGCTGGCCCTCGCCGAACTCGCCGACCGCGCCACCGACGCGATCGCCGGCCGGTCCGGCCGCGACGCCCTCGCCGCCTTCGCCGAGGCGTACCGCGGCTACGCCCGCGAACACCCGGGCCGCTACGACGCCGCCCGCCTCCGCCTCGACCCCGAGACCGCCGCCGCCAGTGCCGCCCCCCGCCACTCCCACCTCACCCGGGCCATCCTCCGCGGCTACCACCTCCCCGAACCCGACCAGACCCACGCGGTCCGCCTCCTCGGCAGCGTCTTCCACGGCTACATCGGCCTGGAATCCGCCGGCGGCTTCGCTCACACCCCCGTCCCCCCGCAGGAGTCCTGGGACTGGATCGTCGACTCCCTCGACACCCTCCTCCGCGCCCGCAGCACCCCCGAGCGGACTGGCTGAAAATGGCTCCGCCCGGAATTCCGTGAAAGACCAGGTCATCGGCATGAATGCAGGATCGTTTCGCTACGGGACGACCTTCACGTGGCTCTCGACGCGATCGAAGACGTGCTGTTCCCTGGAGTCGATGTTGAACTGGAGCGGGTGACCGCCGGGTTGGACCTGGTGCTGGTCGAGGTCGGCGCGTGCGGTCCGACCGTCCGTTGCCCGGACTGCGGGATCCGGGGTCGGCGGGTCCACTCCACGTACTGGCACATGGTGGCCGAAAGCCCTTTGCCGGGGCGGAAGTTGTTGATGCGGCTGCGGGTGCGCCGGTACTTCTGCGACCGCGTCCGCTGCGCGCGGCGGACGTTCGTCGAGCAGGTCCGGGGGCCGAGCGAGCGTCACCTGCGCTCCAGCACCGGGCTGAAGGACTGGCTGCGAGCGGTGGCCGTCGAACTCGGCGGCCGCACGGGCGAGCGGTTGTGCCGCAAGCTCAGTGTCGCGGTCGACCGCACCCGGTGCGATCGAGGCCGCCGACCGCTGGCACCTGCTGCAGAACCTGTCCGCCGCGGTCGAGAAGACCTGCCACCAGCACCGCTCCTGCCTGCGCAAACACGCAGACCAGGAAGCGCCTCCCGAGCTGCCCGCGATCAACCTGCCGGTCCTCCAACTGCCCCGGACCCCGATCGTCGAACGCACCCGCGACCGCTACGGGGACGTCCACCGCCTACTGGACCAGAAGTGGACGATCAGCGCCATCGCCCGCCACCTCGGGCTCGACCGCAAGACCGTCCGCCGCTTCAAGACCACCCCGCTGGACGAACTCCTCGCCTCCGCCCGGGAGTTCGGCGTCGGCAAGCAGGGGCTGATCGACCCGTCCAAGCCCTACCTCAACAGCCGGTTCACCGCCGGGTGCACCAGCGCCCAGCAACTCTTCCGCGAAATCACCGAACGCGGCTACCAGGGCAGCGTCCTGGCCGTGCGCCGCCACGTCGCCTCCCTGCGCGAGGGAACCGCCGAACCCGTCCGCACCGACATCCCCAGCCCGCGCCGGATCACCTCCTGGATCATGCGGCCCATCGGCACCCTCACCGAACGCGAGCAGGACGAGCTGCTGGACGTCAGGACCGCCTGCCCGGACATCGCCCGCGCCTACGACCTGGCCCGATGCTTCCACGACCTCATGACCAACCGCCTCGGCACCCTCCTGCCGGACTGGATCGACCAGGCCGAGCAGGGCGCCCCCGCGCCGATGCGCTCGTTCGCCGGCTTCCTCCGCCAGGACCTCGCCGCCGTCACCGCCGGACTCACCCTCGAATGGATCTCCGGCGAGGTCGAAGGCAACGTGAACCGGGTCAAAACGCTCAAAAGAACCATGTACGGCCGGGCTTCGTTTCGACTCCTTCGGATACACATCCCCAAAAGGGCGTGAGCCTGTGCCCGAGCGAGATCAGGACGCCCACCTGTCGTATCCGGGCGGGACCTCTCCACGAAGAAGGCTGATGAAGGCACGACCACATGCCAGCAAAGGGTCGGTGGGCAGGTCCGTGTCGAACGCCTCCTGATCACCGCCAGTGCCAAAGGAATTCACGAGATCCTTCGGGATGGCCGGAGCCCATGCGAGTAGTCGCTGGACGGCGCGCTCCGAAAGATGAAGCGTGAGCGCGACGCGATCAGGGTCCGTTCCAAGGTGCTCGTCCAAGCGTGACGAGACGCATCCCATGAAGCCGGCCGTGGCCTGCGCCTCCCACTCATCACGGGCGCCGGCCAACCATGCCGGAGCGTCAGCGACCGCCTTGGCTTCCTGCGCCAAGAGGTACAGCCACACTTCGACCTGGTAGTCGCGGACCCAGAACCCGGAACCGCGGTAGTCCATGTTCGAGCTGCCCATGCCGCGAGTAGATCACATACGCCAAGGGAGCCTTCACGGAATTCCGGTCAGAGCCCTGAAAATCCCCACCCACCACTCGCGGACCGGCCCGCAAAGGCTCGCGCGCACCGCCGACCGGATGATGAGGTGGCACGGTGACCAACCATGACGAGGCGGCGCCCGTCCGACCGTCGACACTGGCCTGGGTGCGTCGGCACCTGGGGTCCGGCGAACGGATCGTCCGAGCGGAGACGCTGCACGGCGGCGCCACCGCCGACATGCGGAGGCTGACCATCGGCACGCGGGACGGAGGAACCCGCCACCTGGTGCTCCGCTCCTTCGTCGCCCCGACCCGGCAGGGGCCGGCCGAGGACCTCCTGCACCGGGAGGCCGGCGCCCTGACCACGCTGACCGGTACCGACGTGTCGGCGCCCGCACTGGTGGCCGTCGATCCGACCGCAGCGCACTGCGCGTACCCCTCGCTCCTCATGACCCATCTGCCGGGCCGAACGGTCCTTGCCGACGAAGGGCTTGAGACGCGCCTGCCCTTGCTGGCCCGTCAACTCGTGGCGATCCACGCGGTACGGCCCGCCGTCCGACCCCGGGAGTACGTGGCGCTGACGACCGCCGACACGGTCGTGACCCCCGAGACCGCCGACACCGCGGTCTGGAACGCCGCGATCGACGTGATCCGCCCGCCCGCGCCGCGCCACGAAGGGCGTTTCCTGCACCGCGACTTCCAGCCCGGCAACGTGCTGTTCGGCCCACCGGCCGACGATCCGACCGGCACCGCCGACCCCCGGATCACCGGTGTCGTCGACTGGGCGGCGGCCTCCTGGGGCCCGACGGACCTCGACGTGGCGCACTGCTCCACCAATCTCGCGCTACTGCACGGCCCGCAGTGGGGCCTGCGCTTCACCGAGACCTACCAGGAGGCCGGCGGAACGCTGGCCCCGACCGCGCCCGAACGGCTGTACTGGCAGGTGCGAGCCCCCCTGGCGTTCTCGGAGGAAGTCCAGTGGGTGGCACAGCCGTGGCGGGAGGCCGGACGAACCGAGCTGACGACACAAACCGTGGAGGAGCGGCTGAACGCCTACCTCACCTCCCTGATGCACTCGCCGAGCTGAGCCACGGCGATCCGGAGCGCGACCCGACCTCGCCGTCCGCCGCTCAACCACTCAACCGCTCAACCGCTCAACCGCTCAACCGCACGGGAATCCGGGCAGAACCAGGGGAATTCCGAGGCTATGGCCGGGGGCCCGCGAACGATCGAGGAGGGGTGCCGACTCGCCCGTTTCCGAGTAGGCAAACCCATCCCCGCGAAACGGTCCCACATTCAGGCCGGCGACCTGGCCTGTCACGCAATTCCGGGCACAGCCACAGAAAGCCGCACCGCCAAGTAGTGCGGCGCGTGGCGGGTGACTGTTCGGTTCGGTGGAGAAGTCGGCGGGGTTCACGAGCCCTCCTTTCCCGTCTTCCCCGGTCACCTCGTGCACCGCTCCCCCGAAAGTCCGCCGAGCCGTCAGAATGCGCAGTGGGCACGTCCCGGGCCGCAGTACCCGGTCGGCAGAGGACCGGGTTCGCGCTGCCATCCCTCCGGGACGGCATCACAAGATTGAACATGTTCAAATTCGATGCCATGATGAGGCGATCTCATCCGATCGTCCGTCCTGGGATGCCGTCGGCCGGGTGCGTTCGTATGCGTCGAACGAAACAGGGCGGGTACCCATGATCAAGAAGACAGCACTGGCGCGTTGGGGGTGGGTCGGGCTCATCGTGGCGGTACTTCTCGCGCCGCTGGCCCTCCTCTCGGCAGCTCGTGCCGGCCTGATCGGCTACCAGCGGCCCGACGAAGTCGTGGTCGGCCAGAGCGACATGCTCGGGACGTGGCAGGACGGCTTCGGCATGACGCTGCATCTGGGCCTCGACCACCGGGCCACCGCCGACGGCATTCCGGGCACGGCCTCGTGCGAACGCGAGGGCACCTGGATGTTCTACGCCCGGAGCGAATCCGATGTCTTCGTCAGTGAACGGAGCGCCACCGAGGGGCAGGAGGCATTTGCCAGCTTCGGCAAGTCATGGGACTGCGAGTTCGCACTGAGTGTCTTCCGCGTCCACGGCGAATACGTCCTGTGCACCGTGGACGATCCGGACAGCTACTGCACCGACCGTGAACTCCTGCGCAGGACGACCGAGCTCAACGCCCCCGCCACCCTGCCGTGAACGAAGCCGGGCGTTTCGTCCCGCAGCGGAACGCTTCCGCATTCACGTCTGCGACCCGGTCTTTCACAGCACTCCGGTCAGCGCCGATTTCGAGGGTCCTCGTCACCCCGCACCGGCCCCGTAGACGCCTGCGACGAACGGCGCCCACCCCGGCCCCCGCACACGGCGAACGGCGGCCACCGAAACCGATGACCGCCGCCGCCGTGCACGCCCTCAGCCCCCGCAGGGGCCGGGGCTCGGGCCCTTACGCTCCTTCGCGGACCGGGAGCTTCCAGCCCGGGCGCGGGTAGTGGCAGGTGTAGCCGTTGGGGTAGTGCTGGAGGTAGTCCTGGTGCTCGGGCTCGGCCTCCCAGAAGTCGCCGAGCGGGGTCACCTCGGTGACCACCTTGCCCGGCCACAGGCCGCTCGCGTCGACGTCCGCGATGGTGTCGAGGGCGGTGGCGCGCTGGGCCTCGTCCGCGTAGAAGATCGCCGAGCGGTAGCTGCTGCCGATGTCGTTGCCCTGCCGGTCCAGGGTGCTCGGGTCGTGGATCTGGAAGAAGTACTCCAGCAGCGTCCGGTAGCTGATCCGCTCCGGGTCGTAGACGATCTCCAGCGCCTCGGCGTGGCCGGGGTGGTTGCGGTAGGTGGCGTGCGCGTTCTCGCCGCCGGTGTAGCCGGTGCGGGTCGACTGGACGCCGGGGAGTTTGCGGATCAGCTCCTGCATACCCCAGAAGCAGCCGCCGGCCAGGACGGCACGGTCCGTGGTCATCTAGTACTCACTCCTCGCATGGGACGTCGACTCGTCCGCCCGGGGCACCGCCCCGGGGGACCATCCGGTCCAACCGCCCGGACACCCCCGATGTTCCCCGCCCGGCCCGTGCGCCGACCCGCGCACCGCCTCGCTCAGCCGGCCAGCCCCTCCAGCACCTGCGCCCCGGGCAGCGCACCGGCGACCGCACCCGGCAGGATCAGCTTCCCGCGCCGCCGACCGCTGCCCACCAGCACGTACGGGGCGGCGGCGACCGCGGCGTCGACCAGCAGCGGCCAGTGCGCGGGCAGGCCGACGGGGGTGATGCCGCCGTACTCCATGCCGCTCTCGCCGACGGCGGTGTCCATCGGCGCGAACGACGCCTTGCGCGCGCCCAGGTGACTCCGCACCGCCTTGTTGACGTCGAGCCGGGTGGTGGCCAGCACCAGCCCGGCGGCCAGCGTGGTCTCCCCGCCGCGCTTCGCGGCGACCACCACGCAGTTCGCGGACGCCTCCGCCGGGACGTCGTACGCGGCGCAGAACACGGCGGTGTCGGCCAGCTCCGGATCGGTGTCCACGTACAGCACCTGCCGGGCCAGCTCCGCGTCCCAGCGCCCGAGCAGTTCGGCCACCGGGGCCGCCAACTCCCCGACGGCGTCCACCGCCCGGCGCACCTGCGGGAAGTTCCCGAACGGCGCCCGCACCGACTCCTCGGTCGACCCGGCCTGCTCCAGCTGCTCCGTCTGCTCGCTCATGCCCCGACTCTAGCGAAGGCGCACCCGGCGCCCGCACGCCTCCGCCGACTGCGACAGCCACACCGGCTCCGGCGGCTCCGACAGCTCCGACAGCTCCGACGGCTATTCGGCGAGCGCCGCCCGCCAGGCCCAGGACTCCCGGCGCGGCCGACCCGGGAGTTCGCCGCGGCCGGTGCACCAGAGCAGGACGGGGGCGGGCTCTCCGGCGGGGGCGCCCGGGAAGAGCCGGGCCAGGACGGCGGCGCAGAGCGCGGGCAGCGGCGTCCAGTCGAGGGCCAGGCCGGTGGTGATGTCGTGGGTGTGCAGCAGCGTCTCGGCGACGCCCATCGCGGCGAAACCGCTCGGGTCGGTCGAGCCCCAGTGCCAGGCGCGCAGCCCGGGGTCGGCGGCGGCCAGCGCGAGGGCCAGCAGGTCGCCGCAGGCCAGCGCGGTCGCCAGCAGGTCGGCGGGGAATGCGTCCTGACGTATCGTCAGGTCGAAGGGCAGGTAGCGGTCGGTGGGCCGGGCGGCGAGCTGCCCGGCGTAGGCGAGCAGGTCGTGGCCGATGTGGGCGAGGGTGTCCCGGCAGCTCCACTCCAGGGGGCCGGCCGGGACGCCCCAGTCCAGGCCGAGCTGCGGGGTGAGGACGCTTCGCGTCTCCGTCAGGGCCGCACGCAGTTCCCGATGGTCCATCGCCCCATCCTCGCACCCGCGATTCGCCGCTACGCCCACCTGCTGACCCGCTGACCTGCCGACCCGTCGGCCCGCCGACCCGCGTCGACAGGTCAGCGGGTCGGCGGGTCGATAGATCAACAGGTCGACAGATCAACCGATCACAGGTAGGGGCGGGTGATCAGCTCCAGCCCGTGGCCGGCCGGATCGAGCACGTAGACGCCGCGTCCGCCGTGTTCGGTGTTGGTCTCGCCGAGGCGCTGCATCTGCGGGTCGGCCCAGTGGTCGATGCCGCGTTCGCGCAGCATGGTGTGGGCGCGGTCGAAGAGTTCGTCGTCGACCAGGAAGGCGTAGTGCTGCCGCTGGATCTCCACCGGCGGTTCGGCGAACTGCAGCAGCACGCCGTCGGCGAGTTGGAGATTGGTGAACGGGCCCCAGGAGGGCGCCTGTTCGGCCTCCAGCAGCTCCTGGTAGAAGCGGGCGGAGACGGTGCGGTCCCGCGAGGCGATGATGGTGTGGTTGAAGGCGGCGGGCATGGTTCGGGTCTGACCTCGTTCCGGATGTGGTCGGCAAGGGGGCGGTACGCGCACTGCGCGGAGGAGGTGGTGGTCCTCTGGCGTGCGGGCGACCCTGCGGCACCCGGGGCGCGGTCAGTCGCCCACCGGGTCACCGATCCGTGCGTGGCCCATGGCCGTTCCGGTGTTCACCCGGACACCGTACGGAACCCCCTCCTCCCCCGACAACTCCTTTTCCCACTGCCGCCGCTCCCCTCTCCCCCCGCCCCGGCCGCACCGAAAACCGGGCGCGGCCGGAGCGCCGTCGGCGCTACCGTCGCGCGGATGGCCGACGAATGCTTCACCCTGCCCCGGCTGGCGGCGATCTACGACGCCCTCGACCCGGTGCGCGACGACCTGCCGCCCTACCTCGCCCTGGTGGACGAGCTCGGCGCGTCCCGCGTCCTCGACCTGGGCTGCGGCACCGGGGTGTTCGCCCTGCTGCTGGCCGGGCGCGGCGTGCGCGTGCTCGGTGTCGACCCGGCCGCCGCGTCCGTCGCGGTGGCCCGCCGCAAGCCGGGTGCCGAGCGGGTCCGCTGGCTGGTCGGGAACGCGACGGGCCTGCCCCCGCTGGAGGTCGACCTGGTCACCATGACCGCCAACGCCGCCCAGGCGGTCACCGGTCCCGGGCAGTGGCACGCCACCCTGCTGGGCGTGCGCGGCGCGCTGCGCCCGGGCGGGCACCTGGTGTTCGAGAGCCGGGTGCCGGCCCGCCGGGCCTGGGAGTCCTGGACGCGGGAGGCGTCCCACCGGGTGAGCGAGCTGCCGGACGTCGGTGCGGTGGAGAACTGGGTGGAGCTGCTGGACGTCTCCGGGCCGCTGGTGACGTTCCGTTGGCACTACGTGTTCGCGGCGGACGGGCAGCACCTCACCTCGGACTCGACCCTGCGCTTCCGCGAACGCGCCGAGGTCGAGGCCGACCTGCGCGCGGCGGGCCTGGATCCGGTCGAGGTCCGGGGCGCCCCGGACCGCCCCGGCCGGGAACACGTCTTCCTGGCCCGCCGCCCGAACGCCCCTTCCCGAGCAACGGCTTGACACCGGCCCGGCCCCGGGTCGAACCCCGGCCGGACTCCGGGCGGATCCCGGGCGAACCCAGGACCTGCCCTTCCCCCGCCCCTGGGCCCGCTGCTTCGCTGGCCGTTCGGCGGAGCGCGGCGGACGGAGGGCCGGGGTGGACATCGAGGGGACCGGCGCGCTGGGCGTCGCGGTGGTCGGCGTCCTCGGGACGCTGCTGTCCGCGCTGCTGACGCAACGCGCGGCGGACGACGGGCGACGGCGCGAGCAGGAACGCGCCGGGGCGGCGGCGGAGCGGCAGCGGCGCGAGCACGAACTGCGCGCGTGCTACGTCGCGTTGAACACGACGGCCCGGCAGTACCTGGCCGCCCTCGCCGACCAGGTGCACGCCCTGGGCCGGAACGGCGACGTCCCGGCGGCCCGGCAGCGGCTGGCCGAGGCGCGCGACCGGTACCGGGCGGTGTACGCCGAGGCGCAGTTGCGGGTGCCCGAGCCCGTGCTCGACCTCGCCGGGCCGTTCAGCCACGGCCTGGGCGCGCTCTACGGCATGGTCCGCCGCCTCGACGCGGGTACGCCCCGGGCCGGCGACTCCCCGGCCGCCGCGCAGCAGGGCATCGACACCGGGTGGGCCGGGCTGCGCCGGGTCCGGGACGAGATGCGGGCCCAACTGGGCGTCTCCCGGTCGGATTCCGGACGTTGAGCGGGCGGGTCCCGGGATCGACTGCGGCCGGGGTCCGGGTCTCGGCATAGTGGCGGAGTGTCACGGAGGGAACGCGGAGAGGCGGGAGGCAGCCGGTGGGGGACGTGGAGCACGACGACGTGGAGCACGACGGCACGCGGAACGGCGACGGCGAGCACGGCGACACGCAGAACGGCGGCACGCAGAACGGCGAGGTCGAGCACGAGGACACGGAGGACGGCGGCGTACGGGGGTTGCGCACCTGGGTCGCGGAGGCGGAGGAGCGGGCCAGGCGCCTGCTGCCCGCCCCGGGCGGCGGGCTGCCGCTGCTGCCCGCGTGCGAGGCGTCCGTCCGGGAACTCGAACAGCTGGCGGGGCTGTTGGACCACGACCCGGCGCTGCGCAGTGCGGCGCACCTGTGGCTGGGCGTCGCGCTGGCCACCCGGTGGGCCGCCACCGGGGCACCGGGCGACCGGGAGCGGGCGGAGTCCCTGCTGCGCGAGGTGCGGGACCCGGCCACGGTGCTGGGGGCGACGGCGAGCGGGGAGCACCGCCAGTGGGCGGCGTTCCACCTGGTCGGACTGATCGCGCCCGTCCCGCCGCAGAGCGGGTTCCGTTCGGTGCCCGACCTCTCGGCCTTCCTGGACTGGACGACGCGCTCCACGCCGGCGGAGCTGATGGGCTTCGCCCGGGAGGTGCAGACCCTGTTCGCGGAGATCGGGGACCTGCCGCTGCCGCCCGAGCACGGCGATCTGCTGGGCCGCCTGCGGGCGGGGATGGCGGCTCCGTCGACGGCGGGCCTCCACGACGTCCTGACGGGCGCGCTTCCGGACGGGGACCCCTTCGCGGAACAGTTCCGGCAGCTGCTCGACCGGACCTTCGGAGCGGCAGCGCCGACGCCCACCGCGCAGGGCCCGGCCGACCCCGCCACCCCGGCCGAGCACCCCACCACCCCGACCGACCCCGCCACCCCGGCCGAGCACCCCACCACCCCGACCGACCCCGCCACCCCGACCGACCCCGCCGATCTGCGCCGCATCGCCGCCACCGTGGACGCGGTCAACGCCACCTCCGCCGGGCTCGGCGAGGCGCTGGACAGCACGGACCCGCAGCAGCGGATCGACGAGCTGCTCGACCGGCTGCGCACCGTCCAGGGCCGGCCGCCCGCCGGAGTCGACTGGTCCCACCACCTGGAGGCGCTCCGGGCGGTCCTGCTCAACGTCGGCGGCCGCACCGGCGGCACGTTCCAGGACCAGGAGGCCGGCCTCCGGCACCTGGCGGCGTTCCGGGACGGCCTGGAGAAGATGAAGGGTTCGCTGCCGCCCGGCGTCGGGGACCCGACCGTCCTGGGCCGGGTGACGGGCCTGTACCAGCAGGTCATGGACCTCAGGGCGGGCGGGGACCCCGAGGAGGACGTGCAGACGGCGCGCGGCTTGGTGGCCGAGGCCGAGCGGCTGGCCGAGGAGGTCCCGGACGGCTTCTTCCGGGGGCTGGTCACGCTGACGGTCGGCGCGGCCCGCGCCAAGCTCGGCGTGCTCGCCCGGGACCGGCAGCAACTGCTGGACAGCCTGTCCGTCCTGGAGGACGGGGTGTCCGAGCTGAGGGCGACGGGGGCGCCGTTCGGCGAGCGGATCCCGATCCCGGACACCTCGGACTTCGACCTCCTGCGGGCCGGTCTGGGCGGCACCCCGCCGCCGCCGATGCGGGAGCACCGCACCCCGCCGCCGCACGCCTCCACCGAGCAGGTCCACAGCTCCGCGCTCTCGCTGGCCCTCCGGTACGGCATGACCCGTGACCGGGGCGTCCTCGACCTGCTGATCGGGGAGTTGGAGCGGGTCCGGACGGGCGTCCGGGAGGGGCGGGCGCCGCGGATCGCCACCGAGGCGCTGTGGAAACTGGCCGAGGCGTACCGGGTGCGCGCGGTCGAGGACGGGGACGTGTCGGACCTCAGGGCGCTGGGGGCGGCGAAGGAGTCGCTGACCGCGCTCGCCGCGGACGTCCTGTTGCAGACCGGTGCCGAGCACGGGCTGGTGGCCGCCCGGGCCGGGGCCAGCCGGGGCGTGCAGGCCGCGCTGTGGGCCGGGTCGCAGGGGCGGTTGCCCGAGGCGGTGGCGGCGCTGGAGGCGGGACGGGCGCTGGTGCTGCACGCGGCGTCGACCTCCGCGGCCGTCCCGGAACTCCTGGAGCGGCGCGGGCACCGGGAGCTCGCCGACGCCTGGCGGGTGGCCACCACGAGGGCGGCCACCGCGACGACGGCCACCGCGACGACGGGCGACGACGGCGACGCCGACGGCGGGGTCCCCGGCGAGTTGCCCAGCGCCCTGCGCCGGCGGGCGCTCCGGGCGCTCGGCTACCGCGCGGAGGACGGCCTGCTCGCCACCCCCACGCTGGCGGACCTCTCGGACGGGCTCGCGGACGGCGGTGCGGACGCCCTGCTGTACCTGGTCCCCGGCGACGGGGTCAGCCCCGGGGTGGTCATCGTCGTCAGCCCGCGGCTCGGGGCGGCGATGGTCGTCCTGGAGCAGCTGTCCCGGGCCGGGAGCGGACCGCTGGAGGACTACCTGGACGCCGCCGCGGCGCTCGACGCCGCGGCGCGGGCGGACGGCGAGGACCCCGCGCTGCGGCGGGCCTGGGAGGACGCGCTCGACGCGCTCTGCGACTGGGCGGGGGAGGTGCTCGGCCCGCTGCTGGCCGATCTGGAGCGGGACCTGGGCGCCGGGGGCCAGCCGCTGCGGATCGTCCTGGTGCCGTGCGGACGCCTGGGCCTGGTGCCCTGGCACGCCGGCCGTCTCCCCGGTGGGCCGCCCCGCGGGTACCTCTGCCAGGCCGCGGTGGTCAGCTACGCCGCCTCGGGCAGCCAGTTCCTGCGCTCGGTGCGGCGCGCGCCCCGGCCGCCGACGGCCGCGCCCGTCCTGCTGGCCGACCCGGGCCAGAGCCTGATGTACGCCGAGATCGAGGTGACGGCGCTGCGGGACTCCTTCTACCCCGGGGCCCGGCTGTACGGCAGCGTCTCGTACCTGGCCGCGGACGAGGTGGCCCCCGGCACGCCCGGGGCCGTCCTGGGACGGTTCGCCGACGGCGCCTCGCTGCTCCACCTGAGCGCGCACGGCTCGGAGGGCACCGACCCCACCGCCTCGGCCCTCCACCTGGCCGGCCCCGACGGCGACCCGGACCCCGCCGCGGGGCGGCTCACGGTCACCCGGCTGCTCGACCACCCGGGTGCCCGGGGCACCGCCGAGGACGGCCCGCTGGTCGTGCTCAGCGCCTGCCGGACCGACCTGTCGTCCCGTGACCACGACGAGGCGCTGACCCTCACCACCGGCTTCTGCGCGGCCGGTGCGCGAGACGTGGTCGGCTCCCGCTGGGCCGTCTCGGACGGCGTGTCGGCGCTGCTGATGGCGGTGTTCCACCACCACCTGAACGTCGACCGGCTCAGCCCCGTCGACGCCTTGCGGGCCGCCCAGCTGTGGATGCTCGACCCGGACCGTCGGGCCCCGGAGTCGCTGCACGAGGAGCTGGTGGACGAACTGCGGCGCCCGGGGCTGGACCGGATCGCGCACTGGGCGGCCTTCATCCACCAGGGCCACCCCGGGCCCGCCGGGCCCGGCGGGCCGAAGAACGGGAGCGAGGGAGGGGCACATGCGTGAGGACGGTGCGGACGAGGGCCGCGGACGGGCGACGACACGGCTGCTCGGCCTGATCCGCGAACACCGCGACAGCATCCGCGCGCAGCTCGGCGAGGAGCGGTACGCCGTCCTGCTGGGCAGTCTGGCGGCGCTCGCCGCGGTGCCCCCGGACGACGACCGGGGTCGGCGCAACGCGCTCCAGGGCGTCCGGCTGGCGCTGCGGCGGCTGTCCTTCGAGCATCCGGTGCGGGCCGCGTTGGAGTCCTCCCGGCTGGTCGCCGACGTACCCGGGCCGGCGGACGTGGCCGCCGCCCGGGAGCTGCTGGCCTGGCTGTCCGCACCGGAACCGGAACCGACACCGGTACCCGCGCCGGAACCCGGGCCCTCCCCCGTACCGGCGCCCTCCCCCGTACCGGCACCCGAGCCCGCGCCGGAACGCGAGCCCTCCCCCGTCCGGTCCGGCGGGGCCAGGCCGGGCCACCCGCTGCTCGGCGAGGCGGCGATCTCGGCGCGGGAGGCCCGGGAGCGCTGCGGCGGTCCGCCGCCGCCCGAGCTGATCCGGGTGCCCGGCTCTCCGGAGAGCGCGCGGTACCCGCGGTTCCAGTTCGCGGGCGACGGCGCCCCGCACGGGGTGGTCCTGGCGGTCAACCGGCTGCTGCTGGCGGACATCGACCCCTGGGGGGCCGCGAGTTGGTGGCTCGGCGGCAACAGCTGGCTGGGCGGTCGGCCCGTGTCGCTGCTCGGCCGACTGCCCGATGCCGAGCTGGTCGGGGCGGCGGCCCAACTGGTGGAGGGCGAATGACGAGCGGACGTCCCTTCGACCCCACCGGCTTCTTCCCCCGGGCCGGGACGGAGCTGAGCCCCCACCTCACCACCGTCCCGGCCGGGACCGAGCTGTGGCGGGTGCACAAGTCCAAGTACGCGCCGGACGAGTTCAACGACCGGCTCGCGGACATCCACTTCGGCGGCGGCCGCTTCGAGGGCACCGTCCTCGACCCGTACCACTACCTCTACCTCGCGGCGACACCGCTCACGGCGCTCGCCGAGAGCCTGCTGCGTTCCGTGCCCTACGGCGGGGACGGCGTGCGGGAGGTCGGCTACGCCGCGGCCGAGGGGCGGGCGCTGAGCTGCCTGCGCTCCCGGTGCGACCTGGTCCTGGTCCCGCTGCTGACCGGCGCGGACCTGGCCGCCGTGCGCTGCCAGGAGACCCTCCTCGACGACGAGCGCAACTACGCCGTGTCGCGGCGCTGGTCGAGCGAGATCCGGGCGCAGGAGCCCCGGGCGCAGGGCCTGCTCTGGGACTCCCGGCGCAACCGGCGCGACGACGTGATGGTGCTCTACCGGGACCGGGTCGGGCGCGGCGCGGACGGGCCGCTGGAGGCGGTGCCGGAGCGGAGCGTCCCCGACCTGGGCTCCCCGGAGGGCCTCGCGCGCGCCAACGAGGTGCTCGCGCCCCTGCGGGCGAGGGTCTCGGTGCCCGCGACGTGGACCGGGCAGGGGGCCGGGCAGGGGGCCGGCCAGGGGACCGGGCAGTGAGCGGCGCGGCGGACCGGGGAGCGGCGATCCCCCCGCAACTTGTGCGTCCTCGGAGCACGGTGCCATCGTGGGGACATGACACCCCTCCCTGACGCGGCGTCACTTGTGAAGGAACTGAAGGAAGTCAGGCTCAACGGGCTGGTCCGGCTGCGCGGGCGGGCGCTGCCCGCCCTGGAGGCCGCGGCCGGGGCGGTGTCCACCGGTGCCGCCGCCGCGACGCCCGTCGCGGGGATCGAGGCACTGCTGCGGCTGGCCGTCTCCCGGCTGGACGCGGGGACGCTGCGCACCGCCGCCGAGTACACCCTCGGGCTGGCGCAGGGCACCCGGGACTGGCCGCCCGCCGACCGCCGGGCCCGGGCGGCCCGCGTGTACGGGGTGGGCGTGGAGTGGTTCCGCCGGAACCAGGAGGTGATGGTCCTGGAGCAGGTCGCCGAGCACGTCCTGCGCCTGGTCGCGGAGCCGGAGCCGGAGCCGGTCCCCGCGGGGGCCGGCTCCGGCACGCACCGGACGGTCCGCGTCACCGCCGGCGGGCGGCCGGTGGAACTCGCCCTGCACGTGCACCCGGTGGACCTGCTGCGCGGGGTGGACGTGGTCGTCTCCCCGTCGAACGTGTACTTCGCGCTGCCCGAGTCGTACAAGTCCTCGGTGGCCGCCTCGCTGCGCCGGGCCGCCGCCCGGCGCGGGGTGACCGGGGACGTGCTGGCCGACCCGCTGCGCGAGGAGCTGCGCGCCTGGGCGGCCCGGCGCGGGGTGGCCGGACGCGCCGTGCTGCCCGGGACGGTGGCGGCCACCGGCCCCGGCGTCCTGGCGGAGCGGGGCGTCCGCCGGATCTACCACGCGGCGGTGGCCGTCCCCCGGGCCGGGACCAACGACTACGACGTGCTGCCCGCCGACGTCACCCGGGCCGCCTCCCGGGTGTTCGCGCTGCTCGCCGAAGAGTGCGGACGGTTCGACCCGCCGCTGCGCTCGGTGTGCTTCCCGCTGCTCGGCTCGGGCCGCGGCGGCCTGCCGCGCGAGACCGCGCTGGCCGCGGTGTGGGCCGCGGTGGAGGCCGAACTGGCGGGCGGGACGTCCTGGGAGGTGCACTTCGTGGTGCGCACACCGGAGGCCGCGGCCCTGGTGGAGCGCATCCCCGCCGGAATCCGCCCGGCCCGCAACCGGCGGGCGGCCGGCTGATCCGGTGCGGTGGAGGGGCGATCGCCCGCCCTGTGCACCCGCTCTGTGCGCGCGCTCTGTGCACCCGCCCTGTGCGCGCGCCACGTCGGCCGGGACTCGGCACCCGGTTCGGCAACCACTCCGTCCGCGTCCCGCACAGCGAGGACTTCCCGGCGGGCGGGAACGACTCCGCCCGTGCCCGAATCTCCGACCCGCCCAGTCCGCTCGGCCCGCCCAGTCCACCCGACCCGCCCGGTCCGCCCGACCCCGTCCGCGCCATGGAGCCGGACTTGCGGCAGCTGCCGGCCCGTCCGGCGCATGATCCCCGCATCTGCTGGCGAAAATACCGCCAGCGGCGCGCAGTTGCGAGGGTGCCGCGCCCCGCCCGGCCGGTACCGGACCCGCCGCGGCGGCCGGGAAGGAGCCACCGTGACCGCCACCACCGCGCCACCCGCCGTACGGTTCCACGGCAGCGTCGACGCACCGCTGCGGCTGACCGTCGCCCAGCTGCGCGCGCTGCCCGCCCACCGGGCCGAGGTGAGCTTCGACTGCCTCGCCGACGGCGAGCGGCGGCACAGCTTCGAGGGCCCGAAGCTGTGGGACGCGGTGCGCGAGGCCCGTCCGCGGATCGACCTGCGCGGCCGCAAGCAGCGCCTGCGCTTCCTGCTGGCCGTGACCGGCGCGGACGGCCACTGCGCGGTCCTGTCCTGGGCCGAGATCGACCCGGACTTCGGCGGCCAGCAGGTCCTCCTCGCCACCAGCGCCGACGGCGCGGCGCTGGACGGTGCCGGTCCGCAGCTGGTGGTGCCCGCCGACCGCTGCGGCGGGCGCTACATCGGCGGTGTCACCGAGGTCTGGATCGGCCCGGTCGCACACTGACCGCCGCACCGGGAGCACCCACGCGCGAGCCGCCCCGGGCGTGGGCGAAATCACCGGAGACCCTCGCAACTGCCACGGTAGAGTGGCGAAACCACTGGCAGATGCCACACCGCGATGGGGGTCCCGTGTCCGACCAGCTGCTGTTCTCGTACGGGACGCTCCGCCTCCCGCAGGTCCAACGGGCCCGGTTCGGGCGCGAGTTGGCGGGCCGCCCCGACGCGCTGACCGGTTTCCGGCTGGACACCGTGACGATCACCGACCCGGACGTGATCGCCGACAGCGGCAGCGACCGGCACCCGGTGGCCGTCCGCTCCGACGACCCCGCGGACGCGATCGAGGGCAGCGTCTTCACGCTCAGCGCCGCGGAGCTGGCGGCGGCCGATCACTACGAGGTCGAGGACTACCTGCGCATCCGGGCCGACCTGCGCTCCGGCGCCCGGGCCTGGGCCTACGTGGACACCGCCACCGCGGAGGAGTTCCGCGCCCGGCGGCTGCTCGACGCCCAGGCCAAGGCGACCGTCCTGTTCGAGGAGGTGGCCCGGCGCGGCCTGGTCGCCCCCGGCCGGAGCGAACAGGCCGTCAGCGACAGCATCCGCGACCTGGCGAACGAGCTGTTCGGGACGACCAAGCACTGGCACAAGCGCATCGTCCGCTCGGGCCCGCACACCCTGTTCCCCTACCGGGAGAACCCGCCGGACCGGGTCCTCGGGGCCGACGACATCGCCTTCGCCGACTTCGGCCCGATCTTCGAGGAGTTCGAGGCCGACCTCGGCCGCACCTACGTCCTGGGCGACGACCCGGACAAGCTGCGCCTCGCCGCGGACCTGCCCGCGGTGTTCGACGCCGGTCGCCGCTACTTCGCCGAGCACCCGGACGTCACCGGCGCCCGGCTGCACGCCGAGGTCGACCGCCTGGCCCGGGCCGCGGGCTGGACGCTCGGCGGCACCGGCCACGCCGGGCACCTGGTGGGCGAGTTCCCGCACGAGAAGATCGACGCCGCCGAGATCGAGTCCTACATCGCGCCCGGCAACACCACGCCCATGCGCCGCACCGACCGGGCCGGACGGGTCTGCCACTGGATCCTGGAGATCCACCTCGTCGACACCGCGCGGGGCTTCGGCGGCTTCCACGAGCAGCTCCTCGACCTGGGCTGAACCCGCGACGGCCGCTGCGGGTCCGCCCGGGCCGAGTGGGCGCGCGCACCACGTCGTGCACCCCGGATCGGGTGGTCGTCCGAAGGAAGTGCCGCGCAGGCGCGAGGGGCGGCCGGGGACCGGGGGCCGGGTGGTGCGGGTCAGTGTCCGGGGGTGAGCGGTTCGCCGTGCTCGAACCGCAGCACCTGCCGGCGCAGGGCGCGCTTGGCCCGCGGCAGGAAGGCGCTGCTGGGGCCGCCGACGTGCGGGGTGATCAGCACCCCGGGGGCGTGCCAGAGCGGGTGCCCGGCGGGCAGCGGTTCCGGGTCGGTGACGTCGAGCGCCGCCCGCAGGCGCTGCGCGGAGAGTTCCGCGAGCAGCGCCCCGGTGTCGACGACGGGGCCCCGGGCGACGTTGACGAGCAGCGCGCCGTCCTTCATCCGGGCCAGGAACCCGGCGTCGACCAGGTGGCGGCTCTCCGGGGTCAGCGGCGTCAGCAGCACGACGACGTCCGCGGCCGGGAGCAGCTCGGCCAGCTCCGCCACGCCGTGCACCCCCTCCTCGGGGCGGGGGCGGCGGGCGACCCGGACCACCTCGCACTCGAAGGGCTCCAGCCGCGCGGCGAGCGCCCGGCCGATCGAGCCGTAGCCGAGGATGAGCACCGTCCGGTCGGCGAGGGACGGGTGGAACTCCTGCTGCCAGCGCTCCCGGTCCTGGAGGCGGGTGAAGTGCGGGACGCCGCGCAGCGAGGCGAGGATCAGCGTCACCGCCAGCTCGGCGGTGCTGGCGTCGTGCAGCCCGGGCGCGTTGCACGCGACGGCCCCGGCCGGCACGTGCGGCAGGACGTCGTCCATCCCGGCGGTGAGCGTCTGGACCACCTTGAGCGACGGCAGCCGCCCGATCACCGGCAGCGCGACGGCGTGCCGCATGTACGGCAGGCAGAAGAACTCCACCTCGCGCAGCGCCTCGTCCGGCGGCACCGGCCCGTCCCCGTCCCACACCAGGGCGTCGAGTCCGGCGGGCAGACCGCCGATCACATCGGGTGCGTACGGAAGGAGGTAACGAGCGCTCATGCCCCGACCTTAACCACCGCACCCCCCGCCCCACCCCCCGGGCCGGAGCCCGGGTCGGAGCCCGGGTCGGAGCCCGGGCCGCTCAGGGCGCCGCGGCCGGGCTGTCGGTGCGGTGGTCGGTCCGGTGGGCGGGGCGTTCGCCCGAGCGGCGTTCGACGAAGCGGGTGAGGAGGACGACCTGGCGCGGGGCGGAGCGGTCGCCGGTGATCCGGGCGAACAGGAGGTTGGCCGCGGTGCTGCCGACCGCGACCGGGTCCTGGCTGACGACGGTCAGGGGCGGGTTGAGGCGTTTGGCGAGCGGCAGGTCGTCGAAGCCGACGATGGCCATCGGCGCGGGGACGTCGGCGGTCTCCGGGCCGTCCGGGCCGTCCGGGCCGTCGGCGCGGTCCAGGACGCCGAGCGTGATCAGGTCGTTGCTGCTGAACAGGGCGGACGGCGGTTCGGGCAGGGCGCGCAGGGCGGCGAGGGCGAGCCGGGTGTCCAGGTGGGAGCGCAGGCCGTGCCGCACCAGGGCGGGGTCGGGGGCCAGGCCGCGGGCGCGGAGCGCGTCCAGGTAGCCCGCGTGGCGTTCGCGCTGGGTCCAGATGTCGTAGCGGTCGCCGAGGTAGGCGATCCTGGTGTGGCCGTGGTCCAGCAGGTGGGTGACGGCCCGTCGGGCGCCGTCGCGGTTGTCGACCGTGACGGTGTCCACGTCGAGGTCCTTGGCGGGGCGGTCGACGCAGACCACCTGGGTGCCCGCCTCCATGGCGGGTTTCAGGAAGCCGTGGCTGCCGATGGTCGGGACGATGATCAGACCGTCCACCTGCCGGGCGGTGAAGGCGGCGATCACCTCGCGCTCCCGGCGCGGTTCGTCGTTGGTGCTGCCGACCAGGACGACGCAGCCGCGCCGGTGCGCCTCGTCCTCGATCGAACGGGCCATCAGGGCGTAGAAGGGGTTGGCGAGGTCGTCGACGACCAGCCCGATCGTGGACGTGCCGAGTCGCTTCTGCCGCAGGTTGCGGGCGTTGTCGTTGCGCTGGTAGCCGAGTCGGCGCACCGCCTGTTCGACCTTGGCGGCGGTGTCGGGCGAGACGCCCGGGGTGTTGGAGACCACCCGGGAGACCGTCATCAGACTGACCCCCGCGGCTTCGGCCACGTCCTTCATCGTCGGGCGCTTCAACAGGGCTCCTCCTCGGCGCACTCCCCCGGGGCCCGCCGTCGAGCCCCTGCCGCGGCCCCGCGGCGTCCGGTGCGTGCGCGCGCGGCGTACCGGGGCATCGGACGACGGGGTCCCGGGCGCCCGCGGGTCGGCGCGGGCGTCGGAGAGTGCATCCTACGACGCCCGCCGGCCCGTCCCCGGCCGGCCGCCGGGCGGCTCCCACCGGGGCCGGGAGCCGCCCCGGCCCGGGGTCAGCAGGCTTCCCGGTAGACGTACTTGCCGACCTCGGGGTCGTCCAGGTTGGCCTTGGTGATGGCCACCATGGTGGTGCCGATCTGCGCGGTGACCGGCTGCCCGGCGACGGCGGCGAGCGCCTGGTCGACGCCCTGGGTGCCGATGCCGGCCGGGTCCTGGGCGACCAGGACGTCCAGGGTGCCGCTCTTCAGGGCGGCGACCTCGTCGGGCTCGGCGTCGAACGCGGCGACCTTGACCGCGCCCTGGCGCCCCGCGGCCTGGAGGCCGGTGGCGACGCCCTGCGCGGTGTTGGTGTTGCCGGCGAAGACACCGCCGAGGTCGGGGTGGGCGGCCAGGGTGGCCTGGAGCTGGGAGGCCGCGGTCGCGGGCAGGTCGTTGTCGTAGAGGACGGGCAGCAGGGTGATCGCCGGGTGGTTCGCCTTCATCTCCTCGGTGAAGCCCTTGATCCGGGCGTCGGTGGTGGAGACCCCGGGCTTGACGCTGATCACCAGGGCGGAGCCCCGGTCCCCCATCAGCTCGGCCAGCGCCTTGGCGGCCGTCCGCCCGCCGGCCTCGTTGTCGGAGGAGATCCGGGAGACGCCGACGGAGGCGTCGCTGACCGCGGTGTCCACCAGGACGACCTTGGTGCCGGCGTTCTGCACCTGGGTCAGCGACGGGGTGAGGGCCGCGGTGTCCACCGGCGAGATCAGCAGCCCGTCGGGGCGGTTGGCGCCGACCGCGTCGACGATGGGCCGCTGCACCGCGACGTCCCACTGCGCCGAGCCGTCGACGGTGAGCTTCACGCCCCGCTTCTCGGCCTCCGCCTGGGCGGCGCAGGCCATCGTGATGTAGAACGGGTCGCTCTTGACGCCGGTGACGAGCTTCAGCGTGACGCTCTTGGCGCCGCCGCCACCGTCGCTGCCGCAGCCGGCGGTGGCGGTGCCGGCGGCGACCAGGGCGAGGACGGCGCAGCAGCGGACGAGGGTGCGCGATCTGCTGGTTCCGGGCATGGCGGGTCTCCTCCTGCGGGGGGAACTGCGGGTGGGTGGGAGCAGAGGTGCGGGAGCGGGAGCGGGAGCGGACGGGCGGCGGGAGCCGGCGTACGGGAGCGGGGCCCGGACGTGCTGCGTCGCCCGGGCGGACCGGCCGGGTGGTCAGCCGCGCTCGCGGCCGCGCCGGCGGAACTGGTCGAGGTAGACCGCCGCGACCAGGACCACGCCGATCGCGACGTCCTGCCAGTACTGCTGGACGTCCATGATGATCAGCCCGGTGGTGAGCACGGCCGGGATGAAGACGCCGATCACCGTGCCGAGCACGCTGCCGCGCCCGCCGAACAGGCTGGCGCCGCCGAGCACGACCGCGGTGATGACCTTCAGGTTGTCGGTGGAGTGCCCGGCGATCGAGGTGGTGCCGAAGTAGGCCAGCCACATCGTGCTGCCGAGTCCGGCGAGCAGCCCGGTCAGGGCGTAGACCCGCACCAGGTGGCGGTCCACGTCGATGCCGGAGCGGCGGGCGGCCTCCGGGTTGGAGCCGATCGCGTAGGTGTGCCGGCCGAACCGGGTGCGGGCCAGGACCAGGCCGAACACCACGGTGGTGGCGAAGGCGATGACGACCAGCCAGGGGACCTGGCCGAGGAGCTTGCCGAAGCCGACGCCGCGCTGGAGCTTCCCGGAGACCGCCCCGGCCGGGTCCTGGCCGCCGGTGACGATCTGGGCGATGCCCAGGGCGGCGCCGAAGCCGCCGAGCGTGACGATCAGCGGCGGCACCTTCGCCTTGGCCACCAGCCAGCCCTGCAGCGCGCCCCAGAGCAGCCCGGTGACGAGCGCGATCAGGGTGGACACCGCGACGGCACCCCAGCCGGCCGCCGCCCCGCCGTGGTGGATGGTGTACTCGGCCGACAGCACGGCGGAGAGCACCAGGACCGAGCCGACCGACAGGTCGATCCCGGCGACGATGACCACGTACGTCATGCCGACGCCCAGCACCAGGTAGATCGCGGCGTTGGTGGCGATCTGGGTCAGGTCGTAGCGGGTCAGGAAGGTGTCGGGCCGGGCGGCGGTGAAGAACGCCACCAGCAGCAGCAGGACGCCGAAGGTCCACGCCTCGTTCGCCGCGGCGAGCCGGCGCGCCCACCCGGGGACGGCGAGCGGGGAACGCCGCACCGCGCCACCGCCGACCGCCTTGCCGCCCTCGCCGCCCTCGACTGCGACCGCCTCACCGCCGCCGACCCCCTCGCCGACACCGGCCGCCCCACCGCCCTCGACCGCCTCGCCGACACCGGCCGTCTCGCCGCCGGCCGCTCCGGGCATCCGCGTGCTCACGCCGTACCGTCCTTCCTGGTGGAGGTGGGCACCGGGTCCAGCGCCCTGGTCATCGCGCCGACCAGTTCCTCGACCGAGGTGGCGGCGGCGTCGAAGACCGCCACCCGCCGTCCCAGGCGCAGGACTTCGACCCGGTCGGCGACCGAGAGCACCTCCGGCATGTTGTGGCTGATCAGGACGACCGAGATGCCGCGGTCGCGGACCCGCCGGACGGTCTCCAGCACCCGGCCGCGCTGGACCACGCCGAGGGCCGCGGTGGGCTCGTCCATGAAGATGACGCGGCTGGCGAAGGCGACCGCGCGGGCGACCGCCACCGACTGCCGCTGGCCGCCGGAGAGCGCGGCCACCGGGACGGACACGTCCCGCAGGTCGACGCCGAGTTCGGCGAAGGCGGCGACGGCGGCGCGGCGCATCGCGGTGTTGTCCAGCACGCCGAGCCGGCCCAGCAGGCCGGGGCGGTGCAGTTCGCGGCCCAGGTGCAGGTTGGCCGCGGCGTCCAGGTCGGGGGCGAGGGCCAGGTCCTGGTAGACCGTCTCCACGCCGTGGCGCCTGGCGTCGAGCGGGCCGGCGAACCGGACCGGTGTGCCGTCCACCAGGATCTCGCCGCCGTCGGGGGCGGCGGAGCCGGAGAGCGTCTTGACCAGGGTGCTCTTCCCGGCGCCGTTGTCGCCGATCAGGGCGACCACCTCGCCGGGGTGGACGGTGAAGTCGGCGCCCTGGAGGGCGTGCACCTGGCCGTAGCGCTTGCTCACCTGCCTGGCTTCCAGGAGGGGTTGTGTCATCGGGCCGGCCTCCGTGCCGCAATTGGTAACGTTCACGCAAGAGTTGGGAGTCTGATGGCGTGGCGGCGGACTGTCAATAGCTTCGTCACACCTCGATGTCCCGCGCAAAGTCCCCGGAAAAAACCGAAGTTGACGTTGTGTCATGACCTTGACTGGCGTTCGACATCGTCGGAACAATGCCACTCGCTCGGTAACGTTCACATCGCTACCGGAAGGTGCTCACGGTGCCCCTGCCCGCTCTCAAGTCCCGGGCCGCCGTCGCGGCCGGCGCGCTCCTGCTCGCCGCCTTCGGCCCCGGCCTCCTCGCCACCGCCCCCGTCGCGCACGCCGCGACGGCGGCGGCCAACCTCACCCCGTACGTCGACCCGTTCATCGGGACCGACGACAGCAACGCGCCGAACCCCGTCGGGGGCGGCGCCGGCGGCTCCACCTACCCGGGCGCCGTGGTGCCCTTCGGCGGAGTCCAGTTCAGCCCCGACACGCCGACGGCCTCGCCGTCCGGCTACCGCAACTCGGACACCTCGATCGAGGACTTCAGCCTCACCCACTTCGACGGGGCCGGCTGCCCGAACAACGAGGACCTCCCGCTGCTGCCGGTCACCGGCGCGCTGGGCGCCTCGCCCGGCAGCAGCTGGACCGGCTACGCCTCGGGCTACACCAAGTCCAACGAGGCCGCCTCCCCCGGCTACTACAAGAACCGGCTCGACAAGTACGCCACCGACGTCGAGCTGTCCGCCACCACCCGCACCGGCATGGGCCGGCTCACCTACCCCGCCACCAACGCCGCCCAGCTGCTGGTCAACACCGGCCGCAGCGCCACCGGCAACCGCAGCGGCTCGGTGAAGGTCAGCGGTTCGGAGGTGACCGGCAGCGTCACCGCCGGCGGCTTCTGCGGCTCCTCGAAGACCTACCAGATCTACTTCGACATCCGCTTCGACCGGGCCCCGACCGGCTTCGGCACCTGGTCCGGCTCCACCGTCAGCGCCGGTTCGGCGAGCGCGTCCGGCACCAACACCGGCGCCTACCTCACCTTCGACACCAGCAGCTCGCGGACGGTGCAGTTCAAGGTGGCGCTGAGCTACGTCAGCACCGCCAACGCCCAGGCCAACCTGACCGCCGAGAACAACGGCTGGGACTTCGCCGCCGTGCGCTCCGGCGCCGACGCCGCGTGGAACCAGATCCTCAACCGGGCCCAGGTCAGCGGCGGTTCGGCCACCGACCTGAAGAAGTTCTACACCGCCCTGTACCACGTCTTCCAGAGCCCGAACGTCGCCAGCGACGTCAACGGCGACTACCGCGGCTTCGACGGCGCGGTGCACAACTCCGCCCGCCCGGTCTACCAGAACTACTCCGGCTGGGACATCTACCGCTCCTGGGCGGCGCTGATCGCACTGATCGCGCCGAACGAGGCCGCCGACATCGCCAACTCGATGGTCCTGGACGGCCAGCAGGGCGGCCTGCTGCCCAAGTGGTCGCAGCAGACCAACGAGGACTTCGTGATGACCGGCGACCCCGGCCCGATCATCGTCGCCAGCATGTACGCCTTCGGGGCCCGCGGCTTCGACACCGCCGCCGCGCTGGCGCTGATGAAGAAGTCCTCGGCCGGCGGCACCGCGCAGGGCTCGCCGATCCGCGGCAACCAGGGCACCTACACCAACCTGCACTACATCCCCGGCGCGCCGTCCGACTCGCTGGAGTACTCGGCCTCCGACTTCGCCGTCGCCCAGTTCGCCAAGGCGCTCGGCAGCACCGCGGACTACACCGACTTCATGACCCGGGCCCAGTGGTGGCGCAACACCTACGGCCCCGAGTCCGGCTACGTGCAGCCGCGCAACTCCGACGGCAGCTGGAAGTGGCCGCTGGACCCGGCCGCCCAGGCCGACTTCACCGAGGGCAACGCCGCCCAGTACACCTGGATGGTCCCCTACGACTTCGCCGACCTGATCAACGACATGGGCGGCCGGCAGACCGCCGTCCAGCGGCTCGACCACCACTTCACCCAGGTCAACGCCGGGCAGAGCCTGCCGTACTACTACATCGGCAACGAGCCCGAGCACGGCGTCCCGTGGGCCTACAACTACGCCCGCTACCCGGCCGGGGCCTCGGCGGCCGTCCGCAAGGTGATGACCGAGTCCTTCACCACCGGCGCGGGCGGACTGCCCGGCAACGACGACCTCGGGGCGACCTCGGCCTGGTACGTCTGGGCGGCCCTCGGCCTGTACCCGTCGACGCCCGGCGCCGACACCCTGGCCGTGCACGGCCCGTCCTTCCCGTCCGTGCTGATCCAGCGCCCGGGCGGCAACATCACCGTCAACGCGTCCGGCACCGGCTCCTACGTGCAGGGCCTGAAGGTCAACGGGACGGCCACCAGCCACAACTACCTGCGCTACCCGGACCTCGCGGCCGGCGGCACCCTCGACTTCACCATGGGGTCGGCGCCCAGCACGAGCTGGGGCACCGGCGCGGGCGACGTGCCGCCCTCCTTCCAGGACGGCGCGAGCCCGGTGCCCGCCGCCCCGGAGCTGGGCACCAACCTGGCGCGCGGGAAGGCGACCAGCTCCTCGGCCGCGTGCGCCACCGCCGAGGGCGCGGACAAGGCCGTCGACGGCAGCCTGCAGAACAACAGCAAGTGGTGCTCGAAGGCGGCCGGCGCGAGCCTCCAGGTCGACCTGGGCTCGGCGCAGCCGGTCGGTTCGGTGGTGCTCGAGCACGCCGGGCTCGGCGGTGAGAACACCGCCTGGAACACCGGCGCCTTCCAGGTGCAGACCAGCACCGACGGCACCACCTGGACCAGCGCCGCCACCGTCACGGGCTCGCGCTCCAGCCGCACCTACAGCCCGTTCGCGGTCCGCTCGGCCCGGTACGTGCGGGTGGTGGTCTCGACCCCGACCAACACCGGCGGCGACACCGCCGCCCGGCTCTACGAACTGGAGGTCTACGCCGCCGGGCCGGGCGCCGGGTCCGGTCCGATCACCTCGGGCCTGAACACCGCGAAGTGCGTGGACGACTCCAACTCCGGCACCGCCAACGGCAACAAGGTCGTGCTGTGGGACTGCAACGGCAGCGGCGCCCAGCAGTGGACGTCCACCGGCGGCACCCTCCAGGCGCTCGGCAAGTGCCTGGACGTCACCTCCTCGGGCACCGCCGCCGGCACCCCGGTCCAGCTCTGGGACTGCAACGGCAGCGGCGCGCAGCAGTGGCAGGCCGTCAACGGCACGCTGGTGAACCCCAACTCCGGCCGCTGCCTGGACATCCCGTCCTCCAACACCGCCAACGGCGTGCAGCTCCAGATCTGGGACTGCAACGGGACCGCCGCCCAGAAGTGGAACCCGCCGGCCTCCGCGTAGCGAGCGGGGCCGTCCGCCCGGTGCCGCCCGCCCCCGACCGGGGCGGGCGGCACCGCCGTGCCCGGCGGGCGGTACGTCGGGGCGACGGGCGGGCGGCACGTCGGGGCAGGTCTCAGCCGGCCGCGTTGAGCAGGTCGAGGGCGCTCTGCTGGCAGCCGTAGTCGGTGCTGCCGGGGCCGCCGGCCCAGTGCGGGCCGTACTGGTCGAGCGGGTTGCGGTCCTTGGTGGAGGCGGAGTTCGCCCAGGCGGTGAGGGTCGGCGCGTAGGGGTGGTCGGACAGCTGGGTGTTGAGCCGGCCCAGGCCGCGGACGTAGGCGCCCTTGAAGGAGGGGCCGTCGCCGGTGCAGCCGTCGCCCTCGCCGGGTTCGCGCAGCACTCCCCCGCTGGTCAGCCGAGTGGTGGAGGCGTCGGCGAGGGTGCGCGCGGTGGTGAGCAGGCTCGCGTCGCCGGTGGCCCGGTAGAGCTCGGTCAGGCCGCCGAGGACCACGCCCTGGTTGTACGTCCAGGTGGGCTGGCCGTTGTTGGCGCAGGCGTCGTTCAGGCCGTCGTTGACGAGGTGGTCGGCGTTGACCATGCCGCTGCCCCGGAACCAGGTCCACTCGTCGCGGGCCCGCTGGAGGTAGGCGGTGTCGCCGGGGATGCGGTTGTGCAGGGCGGCGGTGAGCTGGAGGTACAGCTCGTTGGTGATGGCGTTCTTGTAGGTGCTGCCGGTGTTCCAGCGCACGCCGCCGCCGCAGGAGCCGGTCCAGTTGGCGCTCATGTGGTCGGCGTCGGCGCGGGCGGTGGCCAGGTAGCGGCCGTCGCCGGTCTGGTCGTAGGCGGCCACCCAGGCCAGGCCCCACCAGCCGGTGTCGTCCAGGTACTCGTTGGTGAAGTTGCCGCCCTGCGCGTTGATGTTCTTGTCGTAGGTCTCGGCGATGGCGTAGGTGTAGCTGCCCATGCCGGTGAGCCGGGCGTTGTCGATGATCGCGGTGAGCGCGTTGGCGCCGGTCCACCAGCCGTTGCCGCCGAAGAGCTTGGTGGTGCGGTCGAAGGAGGCCATCAGGGCGGTGGCGGCGGCGGTGCGCCGGTCCCAGGCGTTCCAGGTGGTGCGCGCCCAGGGGGTGCAGGCCAGGGCCGTGCCGACCTGTCCGCAGGCCCGCAGCGCGCCGACGCCGCGGGTGTTCCAGTCGTCCACGTTGTACATCAGGGTGCGCCAGCCGCTGCCGCCCGCCGGGACCTTGGTGTCGCCGAGCTTGCTGCCGCCGGTCCAGGTCCGGCCGCCGTCCATGGAGCGGTCCAGCCACACCTCGTCGCCGGCCGCGCCGCCGGCGATCGAGGCCCAGCCCATGGCGTCGCCGTCGTCGAAGTGCAGGACGAGCGTGCGGCCCGAGAGCGCCGCGGAGACCGGCTGCCGGTCCTGCGGGCTGAGGGCGGGGTCGCGGGTGTCGCAGTACTTGTTGCAGATCGCGGCGGTGACGGCCGCGGCGGGGGTGGCGGCGCTGACGGCGGGCAGCGCCGCGGCCAGCACGGCGGTGGAGAGCAGGGCGGCGCGCAGGGGGCGGGACACGGTCACGGGGGTCTCCTGGTGCTGCTGGGGGACGGGGGAACGGGCGGGGGAACGCGGCGACGGCCGGGCCGGGGTCGGCCCGGCCGCAGCCGGTCGGTGCCGTGCGGAAGCGGTCGGTGCTGCGGGGGTCGGTCGGTGCTGCGGGGGTCGGTCGGTGCTGCGGGGTCGGTGCTGCCGGGTCGGTGCTGCCGGGTCGGTGCTGCCGGGTCGGTCAGGGCGCCCAGGGGGCGTCGACGGACCAGGTGGTGTCGGCGACGAACGAGGGGGTGTTGCCGTCCCACGGGTTGCCGCCGCCGTAGGTGGCGATCCACACCTGGGAGTCGAAGTGGCGCAGGTAGCGGTCGGGGTAGTTGTAGGCGGTGAGGCGGACGCCGCCGGTGCCGGGCCGGGCGCAGAAGGTGGCGTCGGCGCGGAAGAGGGCGTCGCTGCCGGCCTCGCGGTAGACCCGGCTGTCGCGGTGGCGCAGGTACTGGCCGGGGTAGTTGCGCGACTCGAAGGAGTAGCAGGCGGGGTCGGCCAGGCCGGTGACGACCTTCCAGGTGGCGTCGGCCTTGAGCAGCGCGCTGCTGGCGGCGTCGACGTGCTCGGTGTTGGCGAGGCCGTCGTAGTGGCGCAGGTAGCGGTCGGTGCAGCAGGCGGTGGTGGCGCGCAGCGACTTGTCCTGGCCGGTGGGCAGGGTGGGGTTGGCGGGGGTGGTGCGGGAGGCCGCGATCAGGGCGAGGTTGGCGGCCCGGACCCGGGCGGCGTCCACCTTGACCACCTGGCGGTCGTAGCTGAGCAGGCCGTTGGCCTCGTTCTCGACGTCGGTGATCTCGGTGTAGACGGAGGCGGAGAGCCCGGCGGGCATCTGGCCGGTGCGCAGGCTGTCGAGCAGGTTGACGAGGCGGTCGTTGAGGGCGGCCGCGCTGGGCTGGTCCTCGTAGCTGAAGCCGCCGCCGGGGTACCACTCGTGGCCGGCCACCCGCAGGCCGAGACCGCCGTACTCGCCGAGGACGGCGGCCCGGGTGGCGGTGGGGGTGGTGGCGCCGGGGCCGACGTAGACGTGGTTGTCGACCACGTCGCCGTTGCCGCCGTCGACGGCGCCGCAGCAGTTGACGCCGCTCATGTTGTCGACCAGCCGGGAGGGGTCGTACGCCTTGACGTCGGCGGCGATCCGGGCCTGGTCGTACTGGCCCCAGCCCTCGTTCTCGTCGACCCACTGGATCAGCGCGGGCGAGCTGCGGTGCTGGTCGATGATCCGGTGGTACTCGGCCTCCCACTGGGTGCGGGCGGCGGCGTCGGGGGTGCGGGTGTCCATCGCGGGCATGTCCTGCCAGACCAGCAGGCCGAGCCGGTCGGCCCAGTAGAACCAGCGCTGCGGCTCGACCTTGATGTGCTTGCGGACCAGGTTGAAGCCGAGGTCCTTGTGCGCCTGGAGGTCGGACTTCAGGGCGTCGTCGGTGGGGGCGGTGTAGATGCCGTCGGGCCAGTAGCCCTGGTCGAGGGTGCCGGTCTGGAAGACGAACTTCCCGTTCAGGACCGGGCGTTGGACGCCGTTGACGGTGGCGACGGCGATCGAGCGGATGCCGGTGTAGCTGCCGACGGAGTCGACGGTGGTGGTGCCGGACAGCAGGTCGGCGCGGACGTCGTAGAGGAACGGGTCCTCGGGGGTCCACAGGTGGGCGCCGGGGACGGGCACGGTGATCGGCGCGCCGGCCTGGCCGGTGGCGGTGCCGACCACGGTGCCGCCGGTGGAGACGGTGACCCGCACGCTCTGGCCGGTGGCGCCGTCGGCGAGGGCGGTGGCCCGGACGGTGCCGGCGGCGGGGTCGGGCACCAGGTCGAGGCGGCTGAGGTGGGCGGCGGCCACGGGCTCCAGCCAGACGGTCTGCCAGATCCCGGACGCGGCGGTGTAGAAGATGCCGCCGCCGGAGTGCGGCAGGACGCCGTTGGTGTTGCGCTGCTTGCCGACCGCGCCGCCGCCGGTCTGGGTCGGGTCCCAGACCGAGACCACGACGGTGTTGGTGCCGCCGTTGAGGTAGGGGGTGATGTCGTAGCCGAAGGCGTCGTAGCCGCCGCTGTGCACGGCGCCGACCTGGGTGCCGTTGACCCGGACGGTGGTCTGCCAGTCGGAGGCGCCGAAGTTGAGCAGGACGCGGCGGCCGGACCAACCTGCCGGGACGGTGAAGGTGCGCTTGTACCAGAGCCGGTCGTTCTGGGTGATCTGCCGCTGGATGCCGGAGAGCGCGGACTCGGCGACGAACGGCACGCGGATCTGCTCGCCGAAGGTCGCGGGCTGGCCGGCGCCGGCCGGGGTGACGGCGAAGTCCCAGATGCCGTTGAGGTTGAGCCAGTCGGGGCGGGTGAGCTGCGGGCGCGGGTACTCCGGCAGCGGGTGGTCGACGGAGACCTGGCCGGTCCACGGGGTGGTCATCGGCGGCGACTTGGGCGTCCAGGCGGCGGCCCGGGCCGGGGCCTGCCCGGCCGCCAGCAGGAGGGCGGCGGCGGTCACGAGGACGGCGAGCAGGGCGGCCGTCCGGCTGCGGAGCGCGGCTGCGGCTGCTGCGGCGGGGGGCGGTCGGTGCATCGGTGCTCCTCCAACGAAGGGGTGGGGAAGGGCGGTGCGGGGTTGCGGTGGTGCGGAGTGCGGCGGAGTCAGCGCAGCTGCCAGAGGTGGTCGGCGGTGCCGCTGTCAGCGAACTGCACCACCCGGGCGCTGTCGGCGGTCGACATGCCGTCCACGCCCAGCACCTTGCCCGAGTTGCGGTTGCGCAGCCGGAACCAGCCGTCGCCGTTGTCGACCAGGCGCCACTGGTGGTCGGCGGTGCCGTTGTCCGCGAACTGCACCACCCGGGCGCTGTCCGCCGTCGACATGCCGTCCACGCCCAGCACCTTGCCCGAGTTGACGTTGCGGATGCGGAACCAGCCGTCGGCGTCGGCGAGGAAGGTCCACAGGTGGTCGGCGGTGCCGCTGTCGGCGAACTGCACCACCTGCGCGCTGTCCGCGGTCGACATGCCGTCCACGCCCAGCACCTTGCCCGAGTTGCGGTTCTGGACCCGCACCTGGCCGTCGGGCTGGAGCTGCCACAGGTGGTCGGCGGTGCCGCTGTCGGCGAACTGCACCACCTGCGCGCTGTCGGCGGTCGACATGCCGTCCACGCCCAGCACCTTGCCGGAGTTGCGGTTGCGCAGCCGGAACCAGCCGTCACCGTTGTCGACCAGCTGCCACAGGTGGTCGGCGGTGCCGTTGTCCGCGAACTGCACCACCCGGGCGCTGTCGGCCGTCGACATGCCGTCCACGCCCAGCACCTTGCCGGAGTTGACGTTGCGGATCCGCAGCCAGCCGTCGCCGTTGTCGACCAGCTGCCACAGGTGGTCGGCCGTCCCGCTGTCCGCGAACTGCACCACCCGCGCGCTGTCCGCCGTCGACATGCCGTCCACGCCCAGCACCTTGCCCGAGTTGCGGTTGCGCAGCCGGAACGAGGCGCCGCCGGTGGTCCAGGGCGTGCCGTTCGGGGAGGTGGTGGGGAAGGCGGAGATCCGCAGCCGGGCCGCGCCCATCGGGATGAGGGTGACGGTCTCGACGGGCGCGGTGCTGCGGGCGGGGCTGTTCTGCAGCGGGGTGACCACGTGCTGGCCGTCGGCCTGCCACTCGGGGATGCGGCGGGCGGGCACGGTGATCCGCACCGGGGTGCCGGCCTGGGTGAAGGGGTTGGCTGGCAGCGGTCCCCCGGCGGCGGTGAAGGCGGGGCTCCCGGCGTCCAGTGCGAGGCCGTAGTTCCAGGGCGTGGTGGCGTGCACGGCGTACTCGGGGAAGGCGGCGGTGCCGGCGTACTGCTGGTAGTTCTCGCCGATCCGCAGCGAGTACGTCAGCGGGCCGTGGTCGACCGAGACGCTGCCGCGGTTGGCGGCCCAGGTGCGGACGGTGGTGCGCTGCGGCAGGCGCAGCACGACGGTGTCGCCGTCGCGCCAGGTCCGGCGGACGACGGTGTACGCCGGTCCGGCGGGGGCGCTGACGGCGGCGCCGTTGACGGTGAGGGCGGGCGCGGCGCACCAGCCGGGGACGCGCAGGTAGAGCGGGAAGTCCAGCGGCTCGGGGGTGCTCAGGCGCAGGGTGACGGTCTCGGCGAACGGGTAGTCGGTGGTCTCGGTGAAGGTGACCGCCGTGCCGTCGGCGACCTTGGCGGTGACCGAGCAGGCGGCGTACATGGCGGCGGCGAGTCCGTTGTCGGGGGTGGCGAGCCAGAGTTCCTCCAGGAAGTAGGGCCAGCCCATGCCGTAGTTGTGCGGGCAGCAGCGGTACTGGTCGACGCCGGGCATGAACGCCTGCATGGCGAAGCCGTTCTGGAACTGGCCCTGGCTCTTGGGGGTGTTGTCGAGGTCGACGCTGTTGGCGCTGGTGATGTAGTGCACGGCCCGGCCGGCCGGGTCGAGCGCGGCGGGCAGCGAGTTGAAGGCGAGGTCCTCGCAGCGGTCGGCCCAGAGCGGGTCGCCGGTGATCCGGTTCAGCAGCTGGTGGCTGGCCATGAACTCGACGACGCCGCAGGTCTCGAAGCCCTGGCGCGGGTCGCCGAAGCCGGGCCGGGCGTTCTCGTCGCCCGCGAAGCCGCCGCCGGGGAACTGGCCGTACCGCGCCATCACGGTGTCGTAGGTGCGGTACGCCGAGCCGGTCAGGGTGGCGGACGGGGAGCGCAGTGCGTACTGGGCGGGTTCGCGGAAGCCCTGCGCGATGTTGACGTTGTGCAGGCTGGGCAGGTTGTCGGTCCAGTTCGCGCCGTAGGTGTGGATCTTGTCGGCCAGGGACAGCAGGAAGGCGTCGCCGGTGCGGTTGTAGAGCCAGAAGACGCTGTCCAGCGCGTCGCCCCAGCGCACCGAGACCCAGCTGCTGTTGAACGCGCCGGGGCCCTGGGCGTTCATGTAGCGGAAGAAGGCGCTGAGCAGCGGGATGATCCGGGTGTCGCCGCTGTACTCCTGCCAGCTGCGCAGCGCCCAGGTGAGCGGCAGGAACGGCCAGAAGTCCGGTCCGCCGTTGAGCGAGGTGCGCAGGGCGGTCGGCCCGAAGAAGCCGTCGGACTGCCGGGTGGCGACGATGGCGTCGATCCAGCGGCGGGCGGTGGCGAGGGCGGTGGCGTCGCGGGTGGCGACGGCCAGGTCGACGTAGCCGCGCAGCCAGTACGGGACTTCCTCCCAGCCGACCCGGTCGGGGTGGGTCCAGCCGCTGGTGTTCAGGTCGAGGAAGTGCGAGAGCTGGTCGTAGCGGCCGCACAGGCCGGCGAGTTGGAGCCGGAGCTGGCCGTCGAGCCAGCCGGCCGCGGTGATGCTGCCGGGCGGCAGGCGCAGGAACGCGACGGGGGCCAGCGGCGCCGCGTTGGGGAAGTAGAGGCCGCCCGGGGCGGGGGCGACCGTCGCGGCGGCGGCCGTCGCGGCGGGGGCGGGCCGGGCGGGGGTGGCGAGTGCGTCGGCCGGTGCGGGCAACGAGAGGCCGGCGCCGACGGCGGCGGCGCTGCCGACGAACTGCCTGCGGTTCATGGGCATGACATTCTCCTCCCGAGGAGAATTCCAACGTTAGAAACCTGGGGGCAACGGCATGACAGCATGCGGCGGGAGCGGTGTCCAGTGCTCCGGCAGGGATCGTCGCGGATCAATTCCCATGATCAGCGGCGGCAGCGGGCGGCTCACCGGAAAGGCCGGAGGGCCGCCGACGGGCACCGACGCACCCTTGCCGACGACCCTCAGGCTCTGTATAACGTTGTAAAACCCGGCGGCGACCGGGTGCCACGACCCGCCCGCACCCGTGGGCGGGAGACCGGCTCCCCCGCCGCCGGGGCACCGGACCGGTCAGCGCCTCCCCGAGCGGCGTCGGGAAGGCGCTGGCCACCTCCGGTCCGCGGGGGGAGGCAGCCCCCGCGACGTCAGGACCGGCTCAGCCGTAGGCGTTGAACTCGGCGATCGACCACCAGGAGGTGGACGCCCCGGTCTGCACCACCTTCACGTACCGGGCGTTCTGCGCCGGGAAGTCCACCGTCACCAGCGCCCCCGTCCCGCTGCCCGACGCCACCGCCGAACCCCACGACACCCCGTCCGAGGACAGGAACACCTGGTAGCCCCGCGCGTAGTCGTTCGCACTGCCACCGGAGTCCATCGTGATCCGCGCCAGCGACCGCACCGCACCGGTGTCCACCGTCACCGACTGCCCCGCCGCCATCGGCGCGCCCGACGACCAGCGCGAACCAGCCACCCCGTCCAGCATGTTCGCCGGAACGTCGCCCCCGCCCGTCGAGGACGCCGACGCCGACCACCCCGTCCGCGACAGCAGGGTCAGACCGCCGCCGCCGGAACTCCCGCCGCTGGTGTAGGCGTTGAACTCGGCGATCGACCACCAGGAGGTGGACGCCCCGGTCTGCACCACCTTCACGTACCGGGCGTTCTGCGCCGGGAAGTCCACCGTCACCAGCGCCCCCGTGCCACTGCCCGACGCCACCGCCGAACCCCACGACACGCCGTCCGAGGACAGGAACACCTGGTAGCCGCGCGCGTAGTCGTTCGCGCTACCGCCCGAGTCCATCGTGATCCGCGCCAGCGACCGCACCGCACCGGTGTCCACCGTCACCGACTGCCCCGCCGCCATCGGCGCGCCCGACGACCAGCGCGAACCAGCCACCCCGTCCAGCATGTTCGCCGGAACGTCGCCCCCGCCCGTCGAGGACGCCGACGCCGACCACCCCGTCCGCGGCAGCAGGGTCAGACCGCCGCCGGTGCCGCCGCCGGTGACGGTGGTCTGACCGGTGAGGCGCAGGTCGCGGGAGGAGGAGCCGACGGAGACGGTGTGGGTGCCGGGGGCGGTCGTCCAGGAGCCCGCCCAGTACTGGAAGCTGCGGGCGTCCAGGGTCAGCGCGACGTGCTCGGTCCGGCCGGGGTCGAGGGTGACCTTCCGGAAGCCGCGCAGGCTCTTCGGCGGCTCGCCGCTGGCGGCGGGCTGGCCGACGTAGACCTGGGCGACCTCGGAGCCGGCCCGGGTGCCGGTGTTGGTGACGTCGAAGCCGACGGCCACGTCGCCCGCGGCGTCCGGCGCGGAGACGGTGAGGCCGGAGTAGCCGAAGGTGGTGTAGGAGAGGCCGTACCCGAAGGGGTAGAGCGGCTCCTTGTTCTTCGCGTCGTACCAGCGGTAGCCGACGTTCACGCCCTCCGAGTACTGCACGCTGCCGTTCTGGCCGGGCCACTGCGCGGTGCTCGCGGCGGGCACGTCGGCGAGCGACTTCGGGAAGGTCACCGGCAGCTTGCCGGAGAAGTTGACGTCCCCGTAGAGCAGCGCGGCGATCGCCGAGCCCGCCTCCTGCCCCGGGTACCAGTTGGCCACGATGCCCTGCACCGCGCCGGCCCAGGGCATGGTGACCGCGGAGCCGCTGTTGACGACCACGACGGTGTGCGGGTTGACGGCGGCCACGTCCGCGACGAGCTGGTTCTGCGCGGCCGACAGGTCGATGTCGCGCAGGTCGGAGCCCTCGGACTGGAAGTCGCTGACGAAGACGAGCGCGAGCTCGGAGTTCCGGGCCGCCGTCACGGCCTGGTCGTGGGCGCTCTGGCCGGGCACCGACCAGCCGAGCGTGGCGTTGCTGCCGCCGCCGGCCTGGTAGTAGTCGACCTCGACGCTCACCGGCTGACCGGCCGTCAGGGTGATGCTGCCGGTGCGGGTGGTCGGGCCCTGGTTGTACCAGTTGTTGATGACCTGCTGCCCGTTGACGAGCAGTCGGCTGCCGTCGTCGCTGTTCAGCGAGAACTGGTAGCTGCCGCTGGCGGGCGGGGTCAGCGTGCCGGTCCACTTCACCGACCAGTTGGTGGCGTTGACCCCGGCGGCGGGCGACTGGCCGCCCCAGACCGTGTCGACGCCCGCGTCGACCCGGCTGGCCACCACCGGCCCGGAGAGGTCGGTGCTGTTGTGGTACTCGCCGTACAGGCCGCTGCCGCTGCCGGAGGACGGCTTGAGCGCGGTGGCCGGGACCGGCGGCAGCGAGCCGTCGGCGGACGGCCCGCCCTGGGCGAACGTCACCGTGGTCCCGGCCCCGGCGCGGGCCTTGATGCCCTGGTAGGGCGTCACCACGTGCGGGGCGTTGACGGCGGCGCTGCCGCCGCCCTGGGTCATCACCCCGGCCCCGGCGTCCTCGCCGATCACCGCGATCGACTTCACCGACGGCGCCACCGGCAGCACCGAGGCACTGTTCTTCAGCAGGACGCTGCCCTCCTGCGCGACCCGCTGCGCGACGGCGGCGTTCGCGGCGGTGGTGACGACCGCGTCCCGGTTGCCGTTCTGCGCCCGGTCGAAGAGCCCGCGGCGGAACATCGACACCAGCACCCGGCGGACGTGGTCGTCGACGGTCGCCTGCGACACCTGGCCCGCGCCGACGGCGTTGGTCAGCGCGCTGCCGTAGTAGTCGCTGCCGGGCATCTCCACGTCCAGGCCGTTGTTGGCCGAGGCCACGGTGGAGTGGGTGGCGCCCCAGTCCGCGGTGACGAACCCCTTGAAGCCGAGGTCGCCCTTGAGCACGCCGTTCAGCAGCGGCCCGTTCTCGCAGGCGAAGGCGCCGTTGACGGCCGAGTACGAGCACATCGCGGAGTCGACGCCCTGCCGGACGGCGGCCTCGAACGCGGGCAGGTAGATCTCCCGCTCGGCGCGGTCGGAGACCACCGCGTTGTCGGCGAGCGAGTTGCGGTTGGTCTCCTGGTTGTAGACCGCGAAGTGCTTCACCTGCGCCATCGGGCCCTGGCTCTGGATGCCCGCGATGTCGGCGGCGCCGATCTGCCCGGCCAGGTACGGGTCCTCGCCGAACGACTCGAAGGCCCGGCCCCAGCGCGGGTCGCGGACGATGTTGACCGTCGGGGCGAGCACCACGTTCGTGCCCTTGCCCCACTGCTCGGCGCCGAGCACCTGGCCGTACGCGCGCATCAGGTCCGGGTCCCAGCTGGCCGCCCCGGCCACCGGGGCCGCCAGCTGCGTCACCCCGGTCAGGCCGTCACCGGCGCCCACCGGTCCGTCCTGGAAGTGCAGCGCGGGGATGCCGAGTCGGGTGTTGGCCGGGATGCAGCCCGCGTAGCCGCAGGACGGCCCGCCGTGCAGCATGGTCAGCTTCTCGGTCTGGGTCATCGCGGCGAGCAGTTCGTCGGCGCGCTGGTCCGGGGTCTGGGACGCGTTGGTCCACGGCTGGTCGGCGGCCCGCGCCGCCGGACTGCCGAAGGCGGCGAGGGCCCCGGCCACCAGCAGGGCGGCGAGGGGCCCGGCGAGGGCTGGTCGGTGATCGGAACGGCGCACGACGGCTCCAGTCGGCGGTGGGGGACGCGAGCCGGCGGCTCGCGGGGTGGGGTGGGCCACGGCGGCAAGAAGAGAGAGCGCTCTCCCGGATTCTCCTGACCCCCACCTGAACCTGTCAAGGGATCACACCTGTTCCTGTGCGCCACATCCGGGCCTTCGCGCACCCACGTCCCGGGCGGAGGAGCCGCGATCGAAACCGCTTTGAACGCCATCCCCCTCCATATCCGGAGAGCGCTCTCCAAGGTTTCCCGACCCGAACGGCGTCGGCCCCCGAGACCGCGATCGGGTCTCGGGGGCCGGTGCGAGGGGGCGCGCAACCCGGCGGCGTCCTGCTTCCTCCGCCGGGGGCTACCGGGTTCAGCCGGTCTGGATCGCGGTGTCGTCGATCACGAAGCTGGTCTGCAGCGAGGAGTCCTCGACCGCGTTGAACTTCACCGTGACGCTCTGACCGGCGTAGGCCGACAGGTCGGCGGTCTTCTGCGCGTAGCCGGTGGCCTTGTTGAGGTTCGAGTACGAGGCCACCGTGGTGCCGTTCACCGTGACGGTCAGCTTGTCGTACGCGGTGGTGCCGGTCTCCGCGGTGTCGACGTGCAGCCAGTAGCTCAGGGTCGCCTTGCAACCGGCCGGGATGGTGACGGTCTGCGAGAGGCTGTCGGTGTGGGCGGAGCCGTAGCCGTCCAGCCAGGCCTTCCAGGAACCGCCGTGGGCGGCCTGCGAGGTGGAGTTGTTGACCACGCCGGAGCTGGCGGCCCAGGGGCCGGCGGTGCCGGTCTCGAAGCCGGGGTTGCCGAGCAGCTGGGCCGGGGTGCAGGAGCCCTGGGTGGCGGTGACCGTCCAGGAGAAGGTGGTGGAGGCGGTCTTGTTGGCCGCGTCCTTGACGGTGACGGTCACCGAGGAGCCGCCCGCGGCGGTGGGCGTCCCGCTGATCAGGCCGGTGGAGGCGTTGATCGACAGGCCGGCCGGCAGGCCGGTGGCCGAGTAGGTCAGCGGCGCGGTGCCGCCGCCGGCCGTGATCTGGAGGCCGACCGCGCCGCCGACCGCGGTGGACTGGTTGCCCGGGTTGGTCACCGACACGGCGGCGCCGGCCGGCTTGGTCAGCAGGCAGCCGCTGACGTTCAGGTCGATGACCCGGCCGGTGCCCAGGCAGGTGGTGAACCAGTAGGTCTCCTCACCGTAGCTCTGGCCCTTGGTGACGGTCGTGGTGCCGTCCGCGGCCACCTCGCACGGGTTGTTCAGGGTGCACGTCGCGCCGTCGTCGTTGCCGGTGTTGTTGATGCCGACGATCTTCCGGCTGGCGGCGTCGACGATCGGCGAACCGGACGTGCCGTGCGTGGTGTTGCACCCGGCGCTGTAGCGCAGCGAGTCGTGCCAGGTCCACTGGTCCTCGCGCAGGGTCGGGACGAACCCGTTGATCGAGCAGTTCCACACCTGCTTCCAGTACGAGGAGGGTATGTACATCGAGGACCCGTCGACCGGGTGGGTGTCGCTGATCGTCAGCGCCGTCGCCCCGTATTTGGAGGTGATCGAGGCGAAGGTGTCGGTGAGCTGGTAGAGCGCGACGTCGGTGCCGGTCATCGTCGCGTACAGCACCTTGTCCGCCTGGACGGTGCCGAGCGAGGTGCCGGCGGAGTTGAGCAGCGTGCCGCTGCGGCTGGCGCTCGCGTTCTGGATGACCTGACCCGCCGTCGGCATGGTCGGCAGGCAGTGGCCGTTGGTCAGCATCAGCGCCCGGTCGGTCTCCACCGAGCTCGGGTAACGGACCAGCGAGGCGGAGCAGTTGCTCAGCGCGATGGTGGAGGTCAGATCGCCCGCCTGAACGGCCTGCGCGGGAGCGGCACCGAAGGTCAGGGCGCCCGCGACGACCGTGCCCGCGCCCAGCGCGGCGGCGAATCTCTTGAACATGGCTCTCCTTGTGGGGGATTGCAGACGTGCGACCGGTCGGCGCACGCCCGCGCCGCACGAAAATGCCATGCCCGCTTCAACTTGGTCAACCATGCCGCCGGAACCCGCGGCCGAAATCGCCCCCGGCCGCTCCGGCCGGTCACCCGGCCCGCGCGGTCACCCGGTCCGTACGGTCATCCGGCCCGTACGGTCACCAGGCGACCGGGAGTTGCTCGACGCCGTAGACCGTCGAGCCCCGGCGGAACCGGAGGGCCGTTTCGGGGACGGCGAGCCGGAGGGCGGGGAAGCGGCGCAGCAGGGCCGGCAGGGCGATCCTCAGCTCCAGCCGGGCCAGTTGCTGGCCCAGGCACTGGTGGACGCCGAAGCCGAAGGAGAGTTGGGCGACCGGGCGGCGGTGGACGTCGAGTTCGTCGGGGCGTTCGGGGACGAGGGCGGGGTCGCGGTTCGCGGTCAGCGGGGAGAGCAGCACGTGCTCGCCGGCGGCGATCCGCTGGCCGTTGACCTCGACGTCGGTCACGGCGGTGCGCAGCAGCGGGGCGGGGATGGCGAGGTGGCGCAGGAGTTCCTCGACGGCCGGGCCGGTGGTCGCGGGGTCGTCGCGGAGGGCGGCGAGCTGGTCCGGGTGGCGGAGCAGGGCCAGCACGCTCAGCGCGAGCATGGTCGCCGTGGTCTCGTGTCCGCCGACCAGGAGGGTGGTGCCGAATCCGACGAGTTCGTCGTCGGTGAGTTCGGCGCCGTGCTGCCGCACCACCGCGCCCAGCACGCCGTGGCCCGGGGCGGCCCGGTGGCGGGCGACGGTGTCGGCCATGGCGGCGTTCAGTTCGGCCGACGCGGCCACCAGCCGGTCGGCTCCGGCCGTCCCGTCCATGATCACCTGTGCGCAGCGCTGGAACACCGACCGCGTCCCGTACGGGACGTCGAGCAGTTCGCAGATCACCAGGGAGGGGACGGGCAGGGCGAACGCCTCGACCAGGTCGACGACGGGGCCGTGTTCGGCCATGGCGTCGAGGTGGGCGGCGACCGTCTCCCGGATCGCCGGCCGCAGCCGTTCGACCTGGCGGACGGTGAAGCTGCCGGTGAGCATGCGGCGCAGGCGGGCGTGTTCCGGTCCGCTGTAGGCGGGCAGGAAGCCGGGGTGGTTGAACAGGGTGCGCGGCAGTTCCGGGTCGATGCCGTCGCCCGTCACCAGGCGTTCGTCGGCGAAGGCGGCCCGGACGTCCTCGTACCGGGTGAGGACGGCGGCCTCGATCTCCCCGCGCACCGGGTGGACGACGCGCAGGCGCGGCAGGCCGCTCTCCCCGCGCAGGCGCAGCAGGTCGGGTGACGGGTCGAAGGGGCGGCGGCGGTCCCGTTCGGAGGCCACGAAGGAAGCCGGGCGCTGGTCGGACACGGTGCGTGCTCCTCGGTTGGGTCGGCCCCGGGAGGGCCGTCTCGTCGTGCTGGCGGGTGCCCGCGCTACCCGTGGTAGCGGGTGGAGGCGTGGTGCCAGTCGTGGGCGCCGCGGACGGTGGTCTGCAGCGCCTCGGTGCAGTAGCGGCGCAGCAGTTCGCGTTCGGCCGGGTCGAGGTGGCCGGTCGCCGCCGGGTCGAGCAGGGCGCGCTGGGCGGCGGTGAAGAGGTCCAGCGCCTCGGCGCGGCGGCGGCGGGTGCGCGCCAGGGCTTCCGGCCGGGAGAGGCCGTGTTCGCGTTCCAGGCAGAGCACGAGGTTGTTCGGCTCCCCCAGGGCCGCGTCCTTGTCCAGCGAGACGAGGTCGTTGTCGCAGATGACGAACGTCCTGGCCATCTCGCGCATGACCGACAGGTGCGGCAGCGTGTACAGGTGGTCCGGCAGGACGCACGAGGAGAGCCGCTCGGCGAGGTCGATGACCGGTGCCACGCCGATGGTGTGGCGCCGCACCCGCAGGTAGGTGCTCAGCGGCATCGGGACGCCGTCCCGGCGGCTGCGCGCCTCGTGGACGTGGTGGTCCAGGTAGGAGGACCAGTGGGCGGCCGACCTCCGGCGCCAGTCCTCGGGCATGCCCCGGCAGCTGCGCCGCCGCATGTCGGCGAAGGCGGCGGCCAGCGGCAGCGGGGACGCCTCGCCGGTGACGCCCTCCTTGACGAGTCCGACCAGGTGCCGGACCCGGTCGGGCGACCGGCCCCACCGCTCGTCGAGGGCGTCGTCGAACAGGAAGTACCAGCTCTGCTGGTCGACGCCCAGGTCCAGTTCGGCTCCGGTCGCGTTCGGGTAGAACATGGCCGCGATCAGCGGGAACTGGCCCTTGAGGTGGTGGGACTCCTCCGCTTCCGAGGCGAGGAACCCGAAGGACTTCGGCCAGCCGAGGTGGCGGTCGTGGGCGGCGCGCAGGTCGGGGCTGGTCCGGCCGGGGAAGGGGAGGGCGAGGGGCGCCGGGGCCGGGTGCCGGGGGGCGTCGGCGGGCGCGGTCGTCTCTGCCGTCGGTGTCATGGTGGGGCGCGCCTCCGTGGGCGTGGGGGGTGGGTTCAGCGGGTCGGCCAGGGCGAGACGCGCATGGGCAGCGCGTCGGGCCGGATCAGCGCCTGGACCACCGGCCGGACCCGGTGCCCCTGGACCGGGTGCGGGCGCCAGCGGGTGACGATCGAGCGGAGGACGACCAGCATCTCGGTCATCGCGAAGTGGTCCCCGATGCACTTCCGGTTGCCCAGGGCGAACGGCACGTAGACGCCCGGCGGGAGGTCCTTCTCGGGGCGGTCGAGCCACCGGTCCGGGTCGAACCGCAGGGGGTCGGGGAAGTGCGCGGGGTCCCGGTGCATCGTCACCGCGCTGTAGATCAGCTCGGCGCCCGCGGGGAGTTCGACGCCGCGGACCCGCACCGGTTCCAGGGCCCGCCGCATGAGGATCCAGCTGGGCTGGTGCAGCCGGAGCACCTCCCGGAGGAAGCGGTCGGTGAAGGGGAGCGCGGCGGCGCCGGGGAGGGCGTCGGCGGGCAGCGCGTCACACTCCGCCTTGATCCGGTCGGTGATCTCCGGGCGCCGTCCGAGTTCGTGGAGCGCCCAGGCCAGCGTGGTCGAGGTGGTCTCGGCGCCGGCCATCAGCAGGGACAGCAGTTCGTCGCGGGCCTCCGTGTCGGTCATCCCGTCCGGGTTGCCGGGGGTCGGGGCGAACATGGCCGACAGCAGGTCGCCGTGGTCGGCGGGGTCCTGCCGGGCCTGCCGGACGGCGGTGTCGGCGAGTTCGCGCAGCGCGGCGGCCGCGGCCAGGTACCTGCGGTGCCCGAGCGCGGGCGAGGTCGCGATCCGCGCGGGCAGGACGGTGCCCACGAAGACCCCGCGCATCACCGTGGTCAGGTGTTCGGCCACCCGCTCCCCGAGCGCGGCCACCGCGGCGGCACCGTCCGGGCGTCCGGTGCTGAACAGGGTGGCGACCAGCATGGCCGTCATCATCCGGCGCAGCACCAGGTCCATGGCGATCACCTCGCCCGGCCGCCAGGCCGCCACCTGCTCCTCCGCGATGCCCGCCATCGTGCCGACGCACGCGGCGATGCCGTCGCGGCGGAAGGCGGGTTGGAGCGCCCGCCGTTGGCGCCGGTGGAGGTCCCGGTCGGAGGTGATGATGCCGTTGCCGATGAAGGGGCGCGCGACGTCGAACAGCAGCCCTTTGCCGAACTTCCGGCCCTGCGTCACCATGACCTCGTGGACCGCCTCGGGCGAGTTCAGGACGAACACCGGCCGGTTGCCGAGGAAGATCCTGACGATGTCGCCCTGGCCCCTGACCGACTGCAGGAACTCCACCCGCCGGACGGCCAGGTGCGGCAGGTGCCCGAGGAGCGGCAGCCGGCCCGACGCGACGGGCGCCACCGCCGGAGGAGCAACGGAACGCACGGTCTCACACCTCCCTGGAGTGCGGGTCGGAAGTCGCTCTGCTCCGGATGTCCCCCTGCGTCCGACGCGGCTTGAGCATGTCCCGTCATCTTCGGAGAGGTCAAGCACCTGGCCGAAAACGCACCCCCGGAGCGCCCGGGTCCGGAAAGCCCGGGAGGGCGGGGAGTACGCGCTTCACGGCCCCTTACTGCACACTGTGTGCAAGTGCGAACGTATTGCGGAGTGGAGGGCGGGCTGGTGGCGAAGTCGCCGGTGGTGCTGGGGATCGAGTCGTCCTGCGACGAGACGGGCGCGGGGCTGGTGCGGGACGGGGTGCTGCTCGGGCAGGCAGTGGCCTCCAGCATGGACGAGCACGCCCGCTACGGCGGCGTGGTCCCGGAGATCGCCGCCCGCGCGCACGTCCACGCCATGGCCCCGGTGGTGCGCGAGGCCCTGGAGCGCGCCGGGTTGACCCTCGCCGACGTCGGCGCGGTGGCCGTCACCACCGGCCCCGGCCTGTCCGGCGCGCTCCAGGTCGGCGTGGCGGCGGCGAAGGGCTACGCGTTCTCGCTCAGCGTGCCGCTGTACGGCGTGCACCACCTGGCCGGACACGTCGCCGCCGCCACCCTGGACGGCGGGCCGCTGCCGAACCCCTGCGTGGTGCTGATCGTCTCCGGCGGCCACACCTCGCTGCTGCTGGTGCGCGACCTGGCCCGCGATCCGATCGTCCACCTCGGCGACACCCTGGACGACGCGGCCGGCGAGTGCTTCGACAAGACCGCCCGCGTCCTGGGCCTGCCCTACCCCGGCGGCCCCGCCGTCGACCGCGCCGCCCGCACCGGCGACCCGGCCGCCGTCCGCCTGCCCCGCCCGCTCACCGGACCGCACGACGACCCGTACGCCTTCTCCTTCTCCGGCCTGAAGACCGCCGCCGCCCGCTGGGTCGAGGCCCACCGCGCCGCCGGCACCACCCCCCGCGTGCCCGACGCCGCCGCCTCCCTCCAGGAGGCGATCGCCGACACCCTCACCCGCAAGGCCGTCCGCGCCTGCACCGACCACGGCGTCACCACCCTCGTCGTGGTCGGCGGCGTCGCCGCCAACTCCCGCGTCCGCGCCCTGACCGAGCAGCGCTGCGCCGCCGCCGGCATCACCCTGCGCGTCCCGCCACCGCGCCTGTGCACCGACAACGGCGCGATGGTCGCCGCCATCGGCGACCTGCTGGCCCGCTCCGGCGCCGCACCCGCCCCGCTCGACCTCTCCGTCGACCCGTCCGCCCCGCTGGAGCACGCCGCCCTCACCCCGCGCCCCCGGCAGGCCGCATGACGCCGCACCAGGTCGTCGGGCCGGTTTGACCATCCGCGGAGCGACGTGGGGATACTCCCCCATGGCAACGGCAACCGGAGCACGGGGCACGACGGCGGTACGCGGGCGGATGGTCTGGTTCCGGGCCGACCCGTTCCTGACCGACCGGGCGGAGTCCTTCGTCCACGAGCCCGACGGCCTGCTGATCTGCGAGGACGGCAGGATCACCGCGATCGGCGACCACACCGCGCTGCGCGACCGGCTCCCCGCGGGCACCACCCCGGTGCACTACCCGGACCACGTGATCAGCGCCGGGTTCGTCGACACCCACGTCCACTACGCGCAGACCGGCGTCATCGCCGCGTTCGGCTCGCGGCTGGACGACTGGCTGGACCACTACGCCTACGCCGAGGAACGGCGCTTCGCCGACGCCCGGTACGCCGCGGACACGGCCGCCGCGTTCTGCGACGAGCTGCTGCGCAACGGCACCACCACCGCGCTGGCCTTCTGCACGGTCCACCCGCAGTCGGTGGACGCCCTGTTCGCGGAGGCGTCCCGGCGCGACCTGCGGATCGCGGCGGGGAAGGTGCTGATGGACCGGGACGCCCCCGACGCGCTGCTGGACACCGCCCGGCGCGGCTACGACGACTCCAAGGCACTGATCGAGCGCTGGCACGGCAAGGGCCGCAACCTCTACGCGATCACCCCGCGCTTCGCCCCCACCAGCACCCCCGAACAGCTGGAGGCGGCCGGGGCCCTGTGGCGGGAGCACCCGGGGACGCTGGTGCACACGCACGTCTCGGAGAACACCGACGAGGTCGCCCGCGTCCGCTCGCTGTTCCCGGAACGGAGCGGCTACCTGGACGTCTACGACCACCACGGGCTGCTCGGCCCCCGCGCGGTGCTCGCCCACGGCGTCCACCTGACCGGGCGGGAACGGGCCCGCTGCTCGGAGACCGGGACGGCGCTCGCGCACTGCCCCACGTCCAACCTGTTCCTCGGCAGCGGCCTGTTCCGCGTCCGCGCCGCCAAGGACCCGGCCCGGCCGGTGCGCCTCGGCCTGGGCACGGACGTCGGCGCGGGGACGAGCTTCTCGATGCTGGCGACCATGAACGAGGCCCACAAGGTCGCCAAGCTCACCGGCTACTCGCTGGACGCGGTCGAGGCGTTCCACCTCGCCACCCGCGGCGGCGCGCAGGCGATGGGCCTGGAGGGGACGGTCGGCTCGCTGGAACCCGGCCACGAGGCCGACTTCGTGGTGCTGGACCCGAAGGCCACCCCGCTGCTGGCCCGGCGCACCGCCCGGGCCGAGGACGTCGAGGAACTGCTCTTCGTGCTCGCCGTGCTGGGCGACGACCGGGCCGTCCGCGCCACCTACGCCGCCGGCGTCCTCGTCCACGACCGCGACGCACCCCCGGCCGCCGCCGCGCCCTGATCCCGACGCGCCACCGCGTCCGCCCACGCGTCCGGCCCGCACCTCCGCCGCGAGCCGGTCCGGCGGTCGGGCGATCGGGCGATCGGGCTGGCGGGCTGGCGATCAGGAGAGGAGCGCGCGGACCGCGTCCTCGACCGGGCCGTGCGTGGCGACCGGCCCGCCGTCGGCGCCCAGTCCGCCGAGGGCCGGGGCGATGGTGACGCCCTCCTCGAACAGTTCGATCAGGCGCGGGTCGATGTAGGAGGCCCGGCAGACGGCCGGGGTGTTGCCCAGGTAGTCGGCCACCTCCCGGACCACCCGCGTCACCGCTCGCCGCCGGGCCGCCTCGGACCTCGCGGCCGCCGGCCGCGAGACGGCGAGCCCGACCGCGGCCAGGACGGTGGCGTTCCAGGTCCGGAAGTCCTTGGCGGTGAGGTCGCTTCCGCCGGTCTCGCGCAGGTACGCGTTGAGGTCGCTCCCGTGCACCTCGTGCCACGAGCGGCCCTCCCGGTGGACCAGGAGCCGCTCGCCCGGGTACCGGCTGCGCAGCAGGGACCGGACCACGGCGTGGGTCGGCGGGTCGGCGAGGGCCGCGATCCGCCGCCGGCCGGACTTGGCCGGGTAGTCGAAGCGGACCTCGCCGCGGGCCAGGGTGACGTGCGAGCGCAGGACGGTGGTCAGGCCGTAGGAGCCGTTCTCCCGGGCGTAGGCGTCGGAGCCGATCCGGAAGAGCCCGAGGTCCAGCAGGCGGGTCGCGCACGCCAGCACCCGTTCGCGGCCCAGTCCGCGCGCCGCGAGGTCCCGCTCGACGGCGGCCCGCAGCTTCGGGAGGGCCGCCGACGCCGCCACGACGTGCTCGTGCTTGGCCTCGTCCCGCCGGGCCCGGAACGCCGGGTGGTAGAGGTACTGGCGGCGGCCGGCCGCGTCGGTGCCGACGGCCTGGAGGTGCCCGTTGGGGTACGGGCAGATCCACACCTCGGTCCAGGCGGGCGGCACCGCCAGCGCCTTGAGGCGGGCCCGCTCCCCGTCGCCCACCGGCCGGCCGTCCGGGGCGAGGTACCGGAAGCCCCGGCCGTGCCGCACCCGCCGGTACCCCGGCCGGTGGGGGTCGCTGGTTCTCAGGCGCACGGTCGAGGTCCTTCCGTCACGGTCGCGGCTTTGCGGCTCTGCGGCTCTGCGGGGGTCGGGGCAGCGGGGCGGTCAGGGCAGCGGGGTGCCGCCGGTGGCGTTGACGATGTCGCCGGTGATGTAGCCGGCCTCCGCCGAGGCCAGGAAGACGTAGGCGGGGGCCATCTCGGCGGGCTGGGCGGGGCGGCCCAGCGGGGACTGCTTGCCGAACCCGGCGACCTTCTCGGCGTCCATCGTGGCGGGGATCAGCGGCGTCCACACCGGGCCCGGGGCGACGGCGTTGACCCGGACGCCCTCGGGGGCGAGCTGCTGGGCCAGGCCCTGGGTGAACGTGACGACGGCGCCCTTGGTGGTCGCGTAGTCCAGCAGGTGCGGGCTCGGCTTGTAGCCCTGGACGGACGCGGTGTTGATGATCGACGACCCCGGTTTCAGGTGCGGCAGCGCCGCCCGGCAGAGCCAGAACATCGCGTACAGGTTGGTCTTCACCACCCGGTCGAACTGCTCGGTGGTGATGGCGGCCAGGCCGTCCGGCTGGGACATCTGGTAGGCGGCGTTGTTGACGAGCACGTCCAGGCCGCCGAGTTCGGCGACGCAGCGGGCCACCAGGTCCGTGCAGAACCGCTCCTCCCGGACGTCCCCCGCCACCGCCAGGGCGCGCCGTCCGGCGCCGCGGACCAGCCGGACCGTCTCCCGCGCGTCGTCCTCCTCCTCGGGCAGGTGGCAGAACGCGACGTCGGCGCCCTCCCGGGCGAAGGCGAGCGCGACGGCCCGGCCGATGCCGGAGTCCGCGCCGGTGACGAGCGCGACCCGCTCCGCCAGGCGGCCGGTGCCGCGGTAGGTGTCCTCGCCGTAGTCCGGTTCCGGGTCCATCTCCGCGCTGCTCCCGGGGTGCGGCTGCTGCTGCTCGGCGAAGTCGGGCTTCGGGTACTGCTCGACGGGGTCGCTCGACGCGGACCGGTCGCGGGTCATCGCTCGTTCCTTCCTCTCCGCCCGCCCGGCCCACGGAGCGGGGACCGCGGCGGGGCGGTACCGGCGTCGGTGGTCACTGCGCGGGGGCGGGCCAGGCTCGGGTGGCGAGTGCCGAGGCGACGTGGTGCAGGTTGGCGGCCATGGTGCGGCCGGTGGTGTGCGCCCAGTCGTGGCCCTTCTCCTCGTCCAGGTAGTCGGGGCCGGGGCCGGGGCCCAGGTGCCAGTACGTCCAGGCCTGGGCGGGGATCGTGTAGCCGATGTCGACCAGGCCGCCGCAGATTTCGCTGATCACGTGGTGGGCACCGTCCTCGTTGCCGGTCACCACCACGCCGGCCACCTTGCCGAACGCGACCGGGACGCCGTCGTCGTCCGCCTCGGAGATCATCGCGTCCATCCGCTCCAGCACCCGCTGGGCGACCGAGGACGGCCGACCGACCCAGGTCGGCGAGGCGACGATCAGGATGTCGGCGGCGAGCAGCCGCTCGTGGACGGCGGGCCACTGGTCGCCGCCGCCCATGTCGGTCTTCACACCGGGCCGGATGTCCAGGTCGACAACCCGGACGGTACCGACCTCCACCCCGCGCTCGGCCAGGGCGTCGGCGACGTGGGAGGCGAGGGCGTCCGTGTTGGACGGCTCGGGCGAGGGCTTGAGGGTGCAGTTGAGGATGAGTGCGCGCATGATCCGCGCCTACCCCGCCCGCCGGAGCCCAAGGCAGCAGGGTCGCCGGGTTCACCCGACCGGCGGCAGGACGCTCCGCGCCCGACCTCCCCGGCCAGGGCCGCGCCGGTCAGGGCATGGGGTGGGCGTGCAGGACGACCGGCAGCCCGGACCCGCGCGACGGGGACAGCGGGCTGGCGACCTGACCGGTGACCTCCACCAGGAACGTGCCGTCGGCGTCCGCGTACACGGCTCCTCCCCCGGGGCCGGTCCGGCCGGTGCGGTACACGGTGACGGTCCGCGCCCGGCAGTGCGCGCCCGGACGGCCGGGCAGGGTGACGACGTACCGCTCCGGCTGGGTCCGGCTGTCGGTGCTCATCGCCGCCCCCGGTGGGCCAGGGCACCGGCGACGCTGTCGTGCACCTCGAACACCGCCCGGGTGCCGGTGGCCTCCAGCAGCCGGGCCGTCTGCGGGAGCGGCCCGGCCAGCACCAGCCCGGACCCGGCGGCCTCGGCCTCCTCCCGGGCCCGCAGCAGTTCGTTCAGCCCCGTCACGTCGCAGAACACGAGCCGGGACAGGTCCAGCACCAGCAGTCGGGCCGGCGCGGCACGCAGGGCGCGCTCCAACGCCCGGCGCAGGAGGCGCCGCTGGTCGAGGTCGATCTCCCCGTCCAACCGCAGCACCCGGACCCGGCCGGGGACCTCCACCACGGTCGGCCTGAGCACGGGGGCGGGGGCCTCGGCGGGCAGGGAACGGAGCAGCTGTTCGACGGACATGAGCGGGCCTCCTGCGCACGGGGGAAGCTGTCCACCAACGATGCTGCCTCGCCCCGCCCGCCCGGTTCAAGCCCGGCACGCAACCGGCACCCGACCGCCCACCCGCACCACCGGCCGGGACCGGCGTCCGTGCACCTCGGCCCGTGACCGCGACCGTACGAGCGAGTCCTCTTCACAGCCCTTCCTCCCGTCCTCGCAGCACGTGCCCGCGCACCGGCCGGGACTGTTCCGGAAGCCCTCCCGCGGCCCTGTGACCGAGCGCGCGGTACGGCGGGTCGGGCAGAGCCGGGCGGCGGTCACCCGGCCCGTCGCGCTGTCCGGCCGGGGGTGTCCGTTGCCACCCGGCTCGACCGGGCACGCCACGACCTCGACCGGGCCGTCCGTCCCTGGGCGAGGGCGGCGTCTCAGCCGGGTCCACCAGGTCCACCGGGTCCGTCCGCTTCGTGGAGCAGGAGCGCGGCGACCGCCCCCGGGTCTTCGCGCATGGCGTTGTGGGCGGTCGGCAGGTCGTGGACGGTCCATCCCGGGTCGGCGAGCAGCCGGGTGCGCTGGTCGGCGAACGGTGTGCGGTCCTCCCATCCCGAGCAGTAGACGAACTCGCGGCGGGGGACGTCGGCGTGGGCGCCCGTGAGGCGGACCGTCTGCAGGAAGGCGGCGAGCGGGTGGGGGCGACGGCGCGGGTCGCCGTCCGGCCGCCACGGGGGTTGGACGGCGTAGCCGCTGGTGGCCGCACCGGCGACGAACGACTCCCGGTAGCCCTCGTTCATGAGGGACCAGCACGACTCGCCGTCGCGCGGTACGCAGGCGTCCAGGTACACCAGGCGGCGGACCCGCCGGTCGGCACGGTCGGCGGCGGCGGTGATCACCATCCCGGCGTAGCTGTGGCCGACCAGCGTCACGTCGTCGAGGTGGGCGCGCTCCAGCAGGCGCAGCACGTCGTCGGTGTGGGTGTCGAGGTTGGCGGTGGCGATCGTGGCGGGGTCGTCGTGGGGGCGGAGGCCGGTCAGGGTCAGGGTGTGGACGGTGTGGCCGACCCGCTCCAGCAGCGGGACCACGGCCTCGAACGCCCAGGAGCCGTGCCAACCGCCGAGAACAAGGACGAACGTTGCCATGGGACTTCCCCTCACCTGCTCGGCCGTGGCGTCGGGGGCCACCGCTCACGACGAAAAGCCTCGTCGACGCACGTCGTGGCTTGCCACCGATAGGCTGCCAACCGATGCCCGTTCGCCGCCAAGCCCGCCCGGACGCCGGCGCCACGTCGCTGACGTGGCCCTCCGGCGGGCGCCACCTGTGGCCCTCCGGCGGCGGCAGCGGGGTCCAGGCGCACGCGCGCGGGCACCTGGTCTACGCGGCCAGTGGTGTCCTGGCGCTGCACACCGAGAGCGGGACGTCGATCGTCCCGGCCAACCGGGTCGCGTGGACACCGGCCGGGTTCACCCACCGCCATCGCGCCCACGGGGACACGGACATGCGGATCGTCTTCCTGCCGCCGTCCCTGGCCCGGCTGGTGCCGGGGCGTCCGGCGGTGTTCGGCGTCTCCGGCCTGGCGCGGGAGGTGCTGCTCGCCCTGACCGGCCCGCGCGGCGACGGCCACCACGGCTCGGGCGGTGGGGGTGGGGCGGTGCCCGGCTACGGCCGCGCCGCGCGCGGGCGTCTGTTGCGGGTCCTGGTCGAGGAACTCCGCGAGGCCGACGAACAGCCCTTGCACCTGCCGCACCCGCGCGACGACCGGCTGCGGGCGATCGAGCGGATCCTGTCCCGGACGCCCGCCGACACCACCACGCTGGCCGGGCTCGGCCGGCAGGTCGGGACCAGTGCCCGCACCCTGAGCCGGCTGTTGCGCGCCGAGCTCGGCATGACGTTCTACGAGTGGCGCACGCAGTTGCGCGTGCACCACGCGCTGGTGCTGCTGGCCGAGGGCCACGACACCACGTACACCGCCCACGCCTGCGGCTGGGCCAACCCCAGCGGCTTCATCGCGGCGTTCACCGACCTCGTCGGCACGACCCCGGGCCGCTACCGGGCCGGCGGACAACGCGGGCCGGGTCACACCCGCCAGGGGGCGTGAGCCCCCCGGCTCCACCATCCGCGGCCGGGTTCCGACCACCGCGTCCCGGCTCCTCGGCGCCACCGACAACGCCCGCCCGAGTCGCCGACCCGCGTGCTCACTCACCGCGTACTCACTCGCCGACCGAAGCGCTCGGTCACCGGCCCCGCCCCCGTCCGGCTCCGTCCTCGTCCGGCCGGGTGCCGGGGGTCAGACCTCCAGTTCCAGCCAGCCGAGGTCGTTGATCTCGGCGGTCAGGCCCTCGGCGCGGCGGCCGCGGTCCTTGAAGTAGTGCTCCTGGAGGGCGCCGGCCAGGATGCGCTGCTGCTCGCTCTCGCCGGCCCCGGCGTCGCGGGCGGCGTAGAGCTCGCGGGCGACGTCACCGGGGAGGTGCTGGGTGATCAGCCGCTCGCGCGGGTCGTCCGTCGACCCGCCCGCCGCGCTGTAACCGAACCTGGCCTGGATGTGCAGCATGAAGCCCTGCTCCTCGGCGCGGCGGCGGACCCGGCGGCGCACGCCGGGCTGCCAGGTGGCCCGGACGCGTTCCTCGATCCGGCGGGCGGCGTCCGGCTTGGGGGCGATGGTGCCCTTGAGCCAGCGCTGCACGGTGCGCTGGGAGACGCCGAGTTCGGCGGCGACGGCCCGGGTGGAGCCCTTGGCCCGCTTGACCAGGTACCGGACCCGGGCGGGCACGGTGCGCGGGATAGGCCGGGTCCGCTCGACCCGTTCGAGTCCTTCGTCGATCTCCCCCACGGGGCGTCACTTCCTCGCTGCTGCGCTGGGACGGTTCACTCGTCGGCGGAGACCAGGCCGCCGGTCTTGATGTGGCGGGCCGGGTTGGCGCCGTCGGCGAGCAGTTCGCGGATCTCGGCGAGCGGTCGGCTGCCCTCGAACTTGACGTGCCCGGGCGAGACGCCGAGCCGCAGCGCGGTGCAGACGCTGCCGTCGGGGCGGCGCAGCACGTCCAGCGCCGAGGGGCCGGGGGCGGCGAAGACCGCGCAGTCGGAGAGCACGGCGAGCGGCGGGGTGCCGAGTTCGGCGTGCAGCCGGGTGAGTTTGCGGTGCAGGTTGACGGTGGCGGTGTCGATCACCAGGGCGCGCACCAGCGGGTCCCAGGTGGGTCGTTCGAGGGCGGCCCAGCGCTGGCCGGGGCGGTAGCCGAAGCCGCGCGGGCGTTCGCGGAACTTGCCGATGGTGCCCTTGGCGGTCTGCTTGATCGCGCCGAGCACGGCAAGTTCGGCCGGGTCGCCGTCGCCGAGCGCGGCCATCGCGTCCAGGAAGGCCGCCGGGTCGCGGTCGGCGAGGTCGAGCGGGACGCCGAGCGCGGCCATGGTGTCGACGTACGCCTGCCGCAGCCGCTTGTGCCACGGGTCGAGGTACGGGCCGGACTCGTGGCGCAGCCAGCCCTCGCTGGGGCGGACGTCCGCGCCGAGCTCGACGGCGTACGCGAGTTTGGCGGTGCTGTACCAGGCGGGGCCGGTGGGGGCGCTGCCGTCGGCGGTGAACGGGTTGGGCAGCAGCGGGTCGAGGGCGAGGCCGCTGAGGTCGGCGCGCCAACTGCCCGGGGTCTTCTTGTCGAAAGTCGGGTTCAGCTCGTGGACGGGTTCGGAGAGCGGGACGTTGAGGCGCCCGGCGGCGGCGAGGAAGGCCATGTTGACGTCGAGCCCGACGGCGAACGGCGCGGCGGACTCCCGGTCGGTGAGCGGGCGGTGCCAGTCCCAGGCCTCGGTGACCAGGACGGCGTCGTCCTCGCGGTCGGCGGCCAGCGGGTGCTCGTCGGGGACCTCGGGCGGCGCCGCGTCGAACACCCGGGCCCGGGAGCCCTCCACCGGCCCGGACGTCCAGCCGCTGCCGGTGCGCACCGGCCGGGTCGGCGGGCGCAGCGCGGTGACGAGTTCTAGTCCGGAGACGGCGGTGGAGCCGCGTGGGGTGTGCACCCGGCGGGCGTACGTGCCGAGCAGGCGGGCGAGTTCGGGGGCGGCGAGCCCGTCCGGGAGCTTCCAGCCGCCGCCGTCCAGCGCGCCCCACGGCAGCACGCACAGTTGCACGCACTGCCGGCGGCCGGCCTCGGGCTCGCGGTAGATCCGGGCCCAGGGGCCGAACCCGCGCCGGGTGAGCTGCCAGCCCTCCTTCGCCAGCGCCTTGACCTGCTGGTGGGTGTCGGGCAGCCGACCGATCCGGGCGACGTACTGGGTCTTCTCGTCGCGCCCGGCGGGCGGCAGACCGAGTTCGGCGGCGGCGGCGTCGGTCAGCACCAGCAGCGGGTCGCCGTCCTTGCCGTAACGGTGCAGCCGCGCCGAACCGAGCCGCACCCGCAGCGCCCACTCCAGCAGCCCGGCCACCGTCCGGCCCGCCGGCCGCTCCCCGGGCACCTCCGCACCGTCCGCGCCGTGCGCCACCAGCCCGCGCCCGTCCGCCGCCACGTCCACCACCACGAGCGGCCCGGCCGGGAAACGGGCGGCGGCCGCCTGCTCCCAGTCCTCCCCCTCACTGCCCCTGCGCGTCCGCCCACCCCGCGCCTCGGCGCCGCGCGACCTGGCCGGGGCCGGAGCGGAGACGGGCTCCGGGGCCGGCACGGGCGCGGTGGCAGCTACGGGTACAGGAACGGGGGCGGGTACGGCCCCGGGCATCGGCGGACGGCAGAAGCCCCCGAGGTGCATGGGCCGCCCCTGCGCGCGGTACACCGACGGCTGCCCGCACTGCACGCACGGCGCGGCGTCAACCATCACCAACGAACCGTCCGGGCGCTGATCGAGCATCACCGCCTGCTGCTCAACCGCCCCGGCCTCCGCCTCCGCCTGCGCCTCCCTCTCCGGCACCGGTTCTACCGGAAGCTCCTCCGCCAACTGCGCGGCGATGCCCTCCAGCAGGCGCGCGTACGCCGCCCGGCCCTCGCCCTGCGGGTCGCGACGGCCCTGCTCCCAGGCGGTGAGCGTGCTCGCGCTGATCCCGAGGGCCTGCGCGGTCTCGGACTTCGTCAACCCGTACGCCACCCGCAGGCGTTCGCGTTCGGCCGGTTCGGGGAGCGGGACGACCCTCCGGGGGCCGGTTCCGAGCAGGGCGCCGATGGCGTCCGGGGTGCCGGTCACCTCACGCCTCCTTCGCCCGCGGAGCGCCGGGGGAACCGGCTCCGCTCCCGTACCACGCTGCCGGGCGGGGGCCACACATCGTGCCGCTGCACCTCTTCTTGCATCCTGCCGAACGGTCGAACTCCCGCCCAACATAGACACGCCCCGAGCAGCGGCACAAGCAACCCCACCCACGAGCCCCCGCCGCACCCACCTACCGCCGCCCGACTACGCCCCGAACCCGACGACCCCCACGGGGAACTCGTCGGCCAAGTACCCCTCGGGGGTCAAGGTGGCGGATCCCTCGTGAGGCTGCTCCGCGATGCGGCGCCGAATCCCCTCCACCACCCCCCTCCCGCACCCTCACTCGACACCAACGCATGTCACTCGTCTGTTCGCCAGGTGAATTCGACAGCTCCCGAGTAACACTTCAACGCCAAATCGTCACGCTGAGTATCAAGATCCACCGCCCAAGTGACGGAACGTCACGAAAGGCGGGCGGGCGCGTACCCGGCCCGGCCGGGGCTCGTTGGGCGGGGCATGAAGAAGATGATCACTTGTGCGGCGGTCGGGCTACTCGTCCTGGCCGCCGCCGCGAGCCCCGCAGGGGCGGCCACCACCCAGCGGTCCGGCGCTCACCTGGCGCGCGGGCACGGCGTCGCGGCCTGTCCCGCCGACGCGTTCTGCCTCTACGAGCGCGAGGATAACAACGGACAGCAGAACGGCGAGATCTGGGTGTTCCAGCAGGCGAAGCGCGGCGTCACCACCCCCCGGCTGGACCTGCCCCGCACCGGGGCGTTCGGGCTCGGCCGCTCCGCGGTGGCCAACGACAAGGACTTCGTCACCATCCGCCTGTCGCCCGACCCCTGCTCCACCGTGCACAACCCGGCCCGCGACTGGGAGTACCTGATCTTCATCCCGGACAGCGGCTACCCGGACCGCACCGCTCGCGTCCCCGACCTGAGCCGTGCGAAGGGCATCCACCACACCGCCCGGGAGGTGGACGAACCGGGCCGCCAGGTGGTCTCCGGACGCACCCTCGACCTGAACCACCGGGCCCGCTGCCTACTCTTCGACGAATCCACTCCCGGACTCTGACGCCCCACCGTCCCGGCCATCGCCCTCCTTCGACCCTCACATCCACCCCGGCCCCGCCATCGGCGCCACCCCCGCCGTCACCGCCACGGCTACCGCCCGGCGGGCGCCGGCCCCCACTCCCTCGGTCCTACTCTCCGGTCCTCCCCCCGGCCCTCACTGTCCGGGGTGCTGCACGAACACGTAGGTCTCCCGGTCGAGTTCGGTGACCTCCACGCAGAACGCGGCGGGCACCCGGACGTACGCGCGCAGCAGCTCCATCACCCGGGTGGTGAGCGTGCTCCGGATCTCTGCGCTGCGACCGGCCAGGAGCTTGATCTCGACAAGCACCACCGCCTCCGTCGACGCACCGTCGCCCACCAGGTGCTGCGCAGCCTCGCGCACCAGTGTCTTGCAGTCCTCCACCCGGGTGTCGACGACGGCGGGAATCAGCTGGTGCACCTCCTTGGCGAAGCCCGTGGCGTCGAAGTCCAGGTCCGGCGAGTGGTCGATCAGGATCTGCGGCACGGCGGTCGCCCTTCCCGGACGGCGGGCCGCACCGGGGCCTTCCCGGGTCTGCCGCGTCCGTGATCCAGAACATAGCCCCGCGACGACACTCCCGGCGGGCATACTGGCGCAATGCCCGACCGCCGCCCGCCCGATGCCGTCGAACCTCCGGACCCGTTCGAAGGTCTGGTCCTGGACGAGGAGTTCATCCGCTCCGCCACCGTGAGCGAGCCGTCCGCCCGGACCAGGATGCTCAGCGAGCGCTGGCGCCACGAGCCTCCGGTCGATCCGGGTGGCCGCCGCTGGTCCCAGGACGGCCCGGCCCGCACCCGCCGCTCCGGCTCCGGACGGTTCGGCACCCGGTTCCGCACGCTCAGCCGGGGCGAGCGCTGGACGGTGGTGCTCGGTGTGCTGATCGTCCTCCTCGTGGTCGGCGGGCTGCTGTTCGGACCGAACCGGGCGCACACCCCGCAGATCGCGTCCCCGGGCACCCGCCCTGGCAGCCCCCGTCCCACCGTCGACCAGGCGCTTCCCGGCGGCGGGACGTTCGCCGGCAGCAAGTGCGGGCAGCACGGCTACCACCACTTCCCGACCACCGCCGACGCACTCCCCGCCGGGGAGTCCGCCGGGAAGCCCACCGGTCCCTGGCTGCGCTTCGCCTCCTACGGCTACCAGCGGCTGGACGCCGGCCGGCCCGGCGAGTTCGTCTTCGACCTGGAGCTCGGCTCTGACTCGGACGCCCCGCTGGTACTCGCCGCCCCGCTGGGCAGCGCGGGCGTCGCGGTCGAGATCGAGGGCCCGAACGGGGTGGTGGCCGCCGCCCACGGGCTGCCCACCACGGTGGACGGCGCCGCGCACACTCCCGACGGCCGGGGCTGGCTGATCACCGACGGCGGCGCGACCGCCCACGTGGTGCTGCCCGCCGCAGCGCTGTGCCCCGGCGTCGACGCACCGGCGCTGGCCGCCGGGCTGACCCCGCGGACCGACGCCGGCCAGAACGTCACCGGCCCCGCCCCCTACACCCTCACCGTGTCGGCGGCCGATCCGGAGATCGCCGAACTACGCCGCCCGCTGGGAACGCGGTCCGGTGGCGAGGTGCTGGCGGCCACCAACCAGTCGCTACAGGCGGTGGCGAAGCCGGTCTGACCGGGCGGGCGAGTTCGAGGGGAAGTCCGCCCGGCTGCGGCTGCCGCCGTACGCGAGGAAGTCGTACGGCACGCGGCCGTGGCCGGTCCTGGCGTTGAGCGCCGCGACGGCGGCCTCGGCGACCGGGCCCTGGGCCCGCACCAGTTCCTCGATCCGCCCGACCGGCGGTTCACCCTCTCTCCAGTTGTCAAGGAACTGCCCCCCCCGGGGCGGTCTCCGCACCCGGCCCCGACCAGCACCGCCGCCCGCGCCCGCGGCAGTACCGGCACCGACGTCACGGCTCAGCGCCGTGCCGTCATGGTCGACCCAGCAGTTGGGTACCGGCGGTGCTCTCCGTCCGGGCGGTGAAGAACTCGGCGAATCCCCTCACGAACTCCTCCTCGGTGATCTGTCCGTCCCCGTCGGTGTCCAGTTGGCGGAAGCCGTGGGTCAGTTCGGCGGGATGGACCCGGGAGCCGCCGAACAGGGTGCGGTACTCCTCGGCGTCCAGCAGGCCGCTGTGGTCGAGGTCGGCGGCGCGGAACATGGCGCGGACGGCGACGTGCAGTCCCTGGTCCAGGTAGTCCGGGTCCCGGTCGATGCCGGCGAGCATCGCGGTGACGAACTCCTCGCAGGAGATCTCGCCGTTGCCGTCGGCGTCCACGGTGGCCAGCAGGTGGTGCCACCAGGTGTCGAAGGCGGCGTACACGGCGGACTCACCGGCCTGGTCGAGCTCCAGCGGCCAGCAGATGTTGTGGGCCATCGCCTGGAAGTCGGCCGAGGTCAGCCGTCCGTCCCCGGTCTGGTCCATCACCTGGCGGTAGAACGCGGCCATCCGCGCCGGCCGGTTGTCCCGGCGCGGGGTGCGCGCCGGGCGCGGTGCCCTGGCCTGCTGTGGTCGGGCCCGCCCGCCGTCCGACAGCGTGCGGTAGCGCAACCGGTCCGGCAGTTGGAGCGCCACCGCCCGGGCGCCGCGGTGGACGACCCAGGAGAGCACGGCCGCGCCCCGGCTGCGCGGCAGGCCGAACTTGGCGCGGAACTCCGGTGGCAGGTCGGCCAGGGTGAGCGTGGTCAGGAAGCGGGCGACGAGTCTGCGCAGCAGCGGCCAGGCGGGGCGGAGCCGGCCGAGGCGGCGCGGGGCCGGCGCGCGGGTCAGGACGGTGTACAGCATGTCCTGGGCCGCTTCGGTGAACTCCAGGGTGTCCCGGATGGTGGCGCCGATGTAGCCGGGAACGTCGGCGGCGGTGGGCGGGAACAGTTCGTCGGGGAGTTCGAAGGCGGCGCAGACCCTGCGGAACTCCCGGTAGAGCCGGTCCAGTTGGGCGGGGCGCAGCGGGCGCCCGGCGAGCGCGTGGAGGGCGGTCATCGCCTCGTACAGCGTCACCAGCACCCAGACCCGGACGGCGGGGTCGAGCGCGGTGTAGGGACGGCCCCGGTCGTCGACCCCGGCGATCCGGCGGTGGCTCCGTGCGAGTCGTTGGACCTCCAGGTGCAGGGCTTCCCGGTCGGCGGAGAACAGGCGTCGGCCGCTGTCCATGGTGTGCTCGATCCGCCGCCACGGGTGGCTGCGGTAGGTCGACAGTTGGCTGACCCCGGCGGCGACCGCCGGGTGCGCGTTCTGCAGCACCAGCAGCCGCCAGGCGACCAGGGCGATCCGCTGTTCGCCCAGGGTGCGGCGGAGCATCGAGCCTGCTCCCGATCCGCCGGTGCCCGTCCGCGTGCTTTCCGTCATGGTCTGCTCCCCCCTGGGCTTTTCGGCCCGATCCGTACCGCTCCGTCCCTGTCTTGTCAGCAACCCTAGGGTCCGTGGAGACGGGAACTCGGTGCTACGGAGGCCAAACCACCCGCCGGAGCGAATTCTTGTGCGATTCTTCGCTCGCACGAGTGGGGCGTGATCAACCGGAGTTGACGTTCTCCCGGGGAACGCACCAGCGGCGGGCGCCCGTCAGTCCCACCAGAAGGACCACTGCGCGGCTCCGACCAGCCCGGGCGCGTACTCGGTGAGCGTGCCCGCGCCCTGGAAGATGTTGTCGGGGCAGAACGCCAGGTGCTCGGCGGCGATCCGCAGCGCGCTCCGCTCGTCGCCGGGCGGGGCGGCCACGCTCAACTCCAGCTCCGCGAAGCCGACCTGGACCAGCCGGGTGCCGTAGCGGCGCTCCCAGTCCAGCAGGACGGCGGACACCTTGGCGATGTCGTCCTCGTGGTTGACCGGGCCCGACCAGCCGCAGGCGGTCAGCGCCTCCGCCCCGCTCGCCGCGGCGACCAGGCCGATCCGCAGGTGCGCGTTGCCCGCGAGCAGTTCCCGGGCGAGCGCGCGGGCCGCCCCGTCGGGGTCGCCGGCCTGCTCGGCCGCGGGCGCGGTGCCGGGCCAGCCGTCGAGGAACGGGGCGACGGACCGCCCGAGTTCGGACATCTCGTCCGGGTCGAGCGGCTCGCCGTCGGAGTCCACGACCGTGGAGTACTCCCAGCCGGTACGCAGCAGCGCGGCCGGGTCGTACCAGTCGGGTTCGCTGGCGGAGACGGTGTCGAGTTCGCCCGTCGCCCAGGGCCGGAACTCCTCCTCCCCGACCCGCAGCGGCGCGAGCAGCAGCGGCCACAGCCCGCTGCGCGGGTGCTCCCGGTGGAGCTTCTCCCACAGCCCGAGCGGTGCCGGCCCGTCGCTCAGCCAGAGCACCGGCGCCGCCTCCTCCCCTCCCTGCCGGGGGCTGACCAGGCGCCCGGCGGGCAGCAGTCCGGCGACGGTACTCGGGTCCCCACTGGGCAGCAGACGGCGCAGATCGTGCTCGGCATCGGTCATGCGAACACGCTAGCGACCACGGGTGACAAGTTCCGGCACCGCGCCCGGACGGGACCCGCCCTCCCGTCCGGGCACCGCCGCCGCGTCGGCCCCGCGCTGCGCCGCCGCGCTGAGGAACCGGTGGTCGAGGCCGAGCCGCCGGTAGAGCCCGATCGCCGCCGTGTTCCAGTCGTCCACCATCAGCGCCGCGCGCGGCGACCGCGCCAGGATCCCGCCGAGCACCAGTCGGCAGGCCGCCGCCGCGTGCCCGCGTCCGCGCCCGTGCACGGGGTCGCTGACCACACCGGCGAGCAGGCCGACCGTCGGGGCGGGCCACGCGTCGGCGGCGAGCGCCGTGAGCCGCCCGGCCTCGTCGCGGACGCCCGCCCAGGCACGGACGCCCGGCCGGTGCGGGTGGGCGTACGAGGCGGGGAAGTGGCGGTCGATCAGCTCGGCGGCCTCGTCCCACTCGTCGGGAGCCAGCCAGTACGCGCCACCACCGCCACCCGCCGCCCCGGCACCGAGCGGTGGAGCGCCGGTCCCGTCGCGCTGCATCCAGCCGAACCGCCCGCGCGACTCCAGCCCGTCGTGGCGCGCGCAGAGTTCCGCGAGCAGTTCGGCGTCCCCGAACGGGCGGTAGCTCGGGCCGACCAGGGCCGTCACCCCGTCCAGCAGCGGCAGCAGTTCGGCGGCGGGCCCGCGGACGGCGATCCGGTCGCGCCCGGAGAGCGCGGGCGAGGCGACGGCGACGGCCCGGCCGGAGGCGGAGGTCCAGGCGCGGGCGCCGCCGGCGAGTCCCTGCGCGGCCCAGACCAGCACGCTGTCGTCGTCGGTGGCGGTGCGGAGTCGCTCCTCCGTGGTCAGTTCGAGCACGGAGCCATTCTGCGCCGCACTGTCCGTCCGCCCCGCCCCGGGGTGACGGCGCCGCGTTCGCCCTGGTCAGGGGAGTCCGGTCCTCCTGCGGTAGTGCGCCCATCAGCCATCACCACCACATGTGACATACCACCTGCCCCCTGTCGAGGCGTCGCCGTCAGGCTGACATACAGTCAGCCACTCCTCTCCCTGCCGGGTTCGGAGGGGAGGAGTGGACGCGGAGCCGGGTTTTCATTACGGTCTGGCATCGAACCCGTCTTCGGATGATCACTCGAACGACGAACGAAGCGCGAAGAGTTCGCCCGGCAGAACCGGAAGAAGGAACCTCGGATGGCCTCCCACCGCCGCCCCAAGCAGCCGAGCCGAGCGCGGGTGACCGTGCTCACGGGTGCCGCCGCGACCGTGGTCGCCCTCTCGGCCCAGGCCGGGGCGCACGCGGCGCCCGCCCAGCCGTCCAAGGACGAGGTGAAGGCCCAGGTCGACAAGCTCACCGGCGAGATGGAGCAGGCCACCGAGAAGTACAACGGGGCCAAGGAGCGGGCCGACCAGCTGCGCCAGCAGGCCGGCCAGTTGCAGGACCAGGTGGCCCGCAGCCAGGAGCAGCTGACCGCGCTGGCCTCGGGGCTGGCCGAGGTGGCGGCCGACGAGTACCGGCAGGGCGGCGTCGACCCGTCGATGCAGCTGATGCTCTCCGCGGACCCGGACCAGTACCTCACCAAGGCGTCCTCCTTCAACCAGGCCGCCGACACCCAGAGCGAGATCCTCAAGGCGCTCAAGGACCAGCAGCGCCGCCTGGACCAGCAGAAGCAGGAGACCTCGTCGATCCTGGCCGAGCTGGACACCGAGACCAGGACGCTGAACGACACCAAGGGCGAGGTGCAGTCCAAGCTCGCCGAGTCGCAGCGGCTGCTCAACCAGCTCAGCGCCGCCGACCGTGCGGCGATCCTCGCGGACAACGGGGGCACCGCCTCGCGCGGCGCCGACCGGTTGGACGTCGCCGACCTGCCTGAGGCTTCCAGCGGCGCCGCCCAGGCCGCCGTGACCACCGCGCTCGCCCAGCGGGGCAAGCCGTACGTCTGGGGCGCCGAGGGGCCGAGCAGCTTCGACTGCTCCGGGCTGATGGTGTACGCGTACGCCCAGGCCGGCGTGCACCTGCCGCGCACCTCGCAGGAGCAGGCGCACGCGGGCAGCAGCGTGGGCCGCGACTGGCACAACGCCCAGCCCGGCGACCTGGTGATCTACAACGTGCACGGCGCCCAGGACCACGTCGCCATGTACATCGGCAACGGCATGGTGGTGCACGCGCCGAAGCCCGGTGCCCCGGTCCGCACCATGGCGGTCGACGCGCTGAGCATCAGCACCATCCGCCGGATCTGACCGGCCCCCGCATCCACCGACGCACGGCCGCCCGGCTCCCGGGCGGCCGTGCGCGTTCGACGGGCACGGGCGTTCGACGACCGCTCAGGACCGTCCGGGCAGCCCGCCGGCCGTACGGCGGTCGGGCAGCTGGCCGGCCACGATCGACGCCAGCGCCAGCGCGAAGCCCAGCAACTGCACCAACCCGAGCGTCTGGTCCAGCAGCAGCGCGCCGAGCACCGCCGCGACCAGCGGCGACAGCAGGTTCAGCACCGCGACGCCGGTGACCGGGAGGCTGCCGATGCCCTGGAACCAGAGGGCGTACGTGAGCAGTCCGCCGACCAGGCCCAGCCAGAGGTAGCCGAGCGCGGCCCGGCCGTCGACCGCCGGGGGCGCGCCCTCGAACAGGAAGGTGGTGGGCAGCAGGAACAGGCCGCCCGCGGTGAGCTGCCAGCCGGTCAGCGCGAGCGGGCCGACGCCTTCGGGGCGGCCCCAGCGCTTGGTGAGCGTGACGCCGAGCGCCATGGTGGCGGCGCCGCCCAGCCCGGCGGCCACGCCGACGGCGTCCAGCCCCGCGCTCGGTCCGATCACCACCAGCCCGACGCCGGCCACACCGACCAGTCCCCAGCCCAGCCGCCGGGCGGACAGCCGCTGGCGCAGCACCGGGACGGCGAGCAGGGCGACGGCCATCGGCTGGACGGCGCCGAGGGTGGCGGCCACGCCGCCGGGGAGGCGCTCGGCGGCGGTGAACAGCAGCGGCAGGAACAGGCCGATGTTCAGCACGCCGAGCACCGCGGCCTTGCCCCACCAACTGCCGCGCGGCAGGGTCCGGGTGACGGCCAGCGCGATCAGACCGGCGGGCAGGGCGCGCAGCAGGGCGGCGGACATCGGGTGGTCGGGGGCAGCAGTTCGGTGGTGACCACGTAGGTGGTGCCCCAAACCATCGGGGCGAGCGCGGTGAGCGCGGTGCGGGGCAGGGTGCCGAGACCGGCGCGGCGGGGCGAACCCGGGGACGGGGCGCGGGTGTCGAGCGGGCTGACGGTGGGGGTGGTGCCGGGGTTCGCTCTCATGGGCAGCAGTTTGGCTCCGGCCCGATCGATGAGTCCAACACATGTTTGTCAGCTCATCGATCTCGTTCCATGATGGATCGCATGGAACTCCAGCAGGTGCGCTACGTCCTCGCGGTCGCCGAGACGCTGAGCTTCACCCGGGCCGCCGAGCGCTGCCTGGTCGTGCAGTCGGCGCTCAGCCACCAGATCGCCCGGCTCGAACAGGAGCTGGGCGCCCGGCTGTTCGAGCGCACCAGCCGCCGGGTCCGGCTGACCGCCGCCGGGGAGGCTTTCCTGCCGGCCGCCCGGCAGTGCCTGGAGGCGGCCGAGCGGGCCGCCGCCGAGGTCGCGGCGGCGGTCGGCGAGGTGCGCGGGCGGCTGGCGGTCGGGCTGATCTCGACCGTCACCGCGGTGGACATCCCGGTCGGGCTGCGCGAGTTCCGCGGCCGGCACCCGCGGGTGCGGATCAGCCTGCGGGTGGGCGCCAGCAAGGACCTGGTCGAGCAGGTCCGCCAGGGCGCGCTGGACGTCGCCTTCCTCGGGCTGCCGACCACCTTCCGGCCCGAGGGGGTGACGGCCCGCGAGTTGGCCCGCGGCCCCCTGGTCGCCGCCGTCGCACCGGACCACCCGCTGGCCTCCCGCGGCCGGGTCCCGCTGCGCGAGCTGGCCGCCGAGCCCTTCGTCGACCTGCCGGCGGGCAGTGCGGGGCGGGCCCAGACCGATCTGGCGTTCGCCGCCGCGGGGCTGGTGCGCGACGTGGCCTTCGAGGTCGACGAGGCGTCCTACATCCCGCGCCTGGTGGGCCCGGGCCTGGCGGTGGCCATGCTGCCCGCCGCGTACGCCCCGCGGCTGACCGGCGTCGCCGTCGTGGAGGTCACGGACGCGCCGACCCGGATCGAGACGGTGGTCTGGCCGCGCTCCGGTCCCACTCCGGCGACCGCGGCGTTCCTGTCCCTGCTCGGCGTCCCGGGCACCGTCCCGGAGCAGGCCGAATCCGCTGGTACGACCATCGGATGATGACCCGTCAGGTCGCCGGGACATTGCGCCCCGTGTCCTCCCGTTTCCGTTTCGGCGACCCGCTGGCGGGGCGTTCGCGGCCTGTGCTTACCTGACGCCGTGACCGTCCGGCGGCGCCGCCGCACCGCCGGTACGGCGGGCACCCCGGCCGCGCAGACCCGCCGGCGGTGCCGTCTCCCCGCCCTCCCGCGTCCGAGCGACGGCTCCGCCGTGCCCGCGGCGCGCCCGCGATCCCGTACAGGAGCAGCATGTCCGAGCAGAGCCCCGAGGCCGTTCCCGGCTGGTCGTTCGAGACCCGGCAGATCCACGCGGGCGCGCAGCCCGATCCGGCGACCGGGGCGCGGGCGGTGCCGATCTACCAGACCACCTCGTTCGCCTTCCGGGACACCGCGCACGCCGCCGACCTGTTCGCGCTCGCCGAGCCGGGCAACATCTACACCCGCATCCACAATCCGACCACCGACGTGCTGGAGCAGCGCCTGGCCTCGCTGGAGGGCGGCGTGGCGGCGGTCGCGCTGGCCTCCGGGCAGGCCGCCGAGACGCTGGCGCTGCTGACGGTGGCCCAGGCGGGCGACCACCTGGTGTCCTCGGCCTCGCTGTACGGCGGCACGTACAACCTGCTGCGCCACACGCTGCCCCGGTTCGGCATCGAGGTGAGCTTCGTCGAGGACCCGGACGACCTGGAGGCGTGGCGGGCGGCGGTCCGCCCGAACACCAAGGCGCTGTTCGCGGAGTCGCTGGGCAACCCGCGCGGCAACGTGCTGGACGTGCGCGGGGTCGCGGACGTCGCGCACGCCGCCGGGGTGCCGCTGATCGTCGACAACACCGTGCCGACCCCGTACCTGCTGCGGCCGCTGGAGCACGGCGCGGACGTCGTGGTGCACTCGGCCACCAAGTTCCTCGGCGGGCACGGCACCACCATCGGCGGCGTGGTCGTGGACGGCGGCAGCTTCGACTTCGGCGCCCACCCCGAGCGCTTCCCCGGCTTCAACGAGCCCGACCCGAGCTACCACGGCCTGCGCTTCTGGGACGCCCTCGGCCCGGGCGCGTTCGCCGCCAAGCTGCGGGTCCAGCTGCTGCGCGACCTCGGGCCCGCGCTCTCCCCGCACTCGGCGTTCCTGCTGCTGCAGGGCGTGGAGACGCTGTCGCTGCGGCTGGAGCGGCACACCGCGAACGCCCTGGAGCTGGCCCGCTGGCTGGAGCGGCGCGACGAGGTGTCGGTCGTCCACTACCCGGGGCTGCCCTCCAGCCGCTGGTACGCGGCGGCCCAGCGCTACCTGCCGCGCGGTGCGGGCGCGGTGCTCTCCTTCGAGCTCCGCGACGGCGTCGAGGCGGGGCGGCGGTTCGTGGACGGGCTGGAGCTGTTCAGCCACCTCGCCAACATCGGGGACGTGCGCAGCCTGGTGATCCACCCGGCGTCCACCACGCACAGCCAGCTGGACGCCGAGCAGCTGGTGGCCACCGGGACGGCGCCGGGCCTGGTGCGCCTGTCGGTCGGGCTGGAGAGCGTCACGGACCTGCGGGCCGACCTGGAGGCGGGTTTCCGCGCGGCGAAGGGCGCGGCGTCCTGAACGGCCTGCCGCAGCTCGCCGTCCCGCCGTCCTCCGGGGCCTGGCGGGACGGCGATCCGGTCGGCGGGCGGCGCTGGTTCGCGCTGCCCGGGCCGCTCGCCCTGGAGGCGGGCGGCACCCTGCCGGGGGCCCGGCTGGCGTACCAGACCTGGGGCACGCCGCACCCCGACGGCTCCAACGCGGTGCTGGTGCTGCACGCCCTGACCGGTGACAGCCACCTCACCGGGCCGGCCGGACCGGGGCACCGGACGGCCGGTTGGTGGACGGAACTGGTCGGGCCGGGGCGGGCGCTGGACACCGACCGCTGGTTCGTGGTCGCGCCGAACGTGCTCGGCGGCTGCCAGGGCTCCACCGGACCGTCCGCCACCGCGCCGGACGGGCGGCCCTGGGGCAGCCGGTTCCCGTTCCTCACCCAGCGCGACCAGGTCGCCGCCGAGGTGCGGCTCGCCGACGCCCTGCGCATCGAGCGCTGGGCGCTGGTGGTCGGCGGGTCGATGGGCGGGATGCGCGCGCTGGAGTGGGCGGTGACCCACCCGGGGCGGGTCGGGGCGCTGCTGGTGCTGGCCACCGCGGCGGCGGCCTCCGCCGAGCAGATCGCGCACGCCTCCGCGCAGTTGCACGCGATCCGCGCGGACCCGGGGTGGCACGGCGGCGACTACCACCACCTGCCGCCCGGCGGCGGCCCGCACCGCGGCCTGGGCCTGGCCCGGCGCCTCGCCCAGATCACCTACCGCAGCGAGCCCGAGCTGGCCGCCCGCTTCGGCCGGGACCCGCAGTCCGGCGAACACCCCTGGCGGGGCGGGCGGTTCGCCGTCGAGTCGTACCTGGACCACCACGCCGCCAAGCTCGCCCACCGCTTCGACGCGGGCAGCTACGTGGTCCTCAACGAGGCCATGAACGCCCACGACCTCGGGCGCGGCCGGGGCGGCACCGCGGCGGCGCTGCGCCGGGCCGCCGTCCCGGCGCTGGTCGCCGCGGTCGACTCCGACCGGCTGTACCCGCCCGCCCAGCAGGCCGAACTGGCCGCGCTGCTGCCGGACGCCGACGCGCTGCGGACGATCTCCTCGCCGCACGGCCACGACGGGTTCCTGCTGGAGGCCGGGCAGGTGGCTCCGCTGTTCGCCGAACTGCTGCCGGCCGAACGGCGCTGACGTGTTGCTTCCGGGAGGCCGCCCGGGTCGGGGCGCTCAGGTGCTCAGGCGATCGAGGCGGCCACGATCGCCGCGGCGGCCAGGTTGCAGCTGGCCGACACCCACACCGCCGGGTGCGGCTCGGTGGAGACCAGGATCGTGCCGAGCCGTCCGGGGGTGAGCAGGTCCAGCAGCCAGAACGCGAGCGCCATCAGCAGCAGGCCGAGCACGCCGAAGCAGAGCGTGGACAGCAGGCCCTTGCCGAAGTCGTCGTAGGTGTACCGGATCGCGGTGTAGACGATGCCGCCGACGCCGAGCAGCGCGGAGCTGAGCAGCACGGCCGCGTTGCGGTTGCCCTCGGCCCAGATCAGCCGGCCGAGCTTGCCGGGCGTCAGCAGGTCGATCAGCAGGTAGCCGAGCAGCAGCAGGACCAGGCCCACCAGGCCGTAGACGGCGGCCGCGCCGAGGCCGTGGAGTATGTCGTTCATCTGCGGGGGCTCCCCGGAGGTCGGGCGCCCGTGCGGGCCGCCTCGTGGTCAAGGATCGGCAAAAGATATCCCACGGACGGCCCGGGGCACTGGCGTCCCGTCAGTTTCCGGGGGCACCTCCCCCACCGTCCGGCGGCCCGCGTACGATGATCCGCCATGACACCGCCGCCGCCTTCCCCCGCCACCGGACCGGACCGGCCGACCCCCGGTGCCCGCCGCCGCTCCGGCTTCGTCGCCCTGGGGATGGTCGGCACCCTCGCCCTGACGCTGGCCGGCTGCTCCTCGTCGAGCAAGACCCCCAGCCGCTGCGTCGACCCGGGCACCCTCAAGGTCCTCGACGCGCACTCCTGTTCGGCGGGCGGCTCGGGCGCGGGCCAGTGGTACTACTGCGGCTCCGGCACCACCACCGCGAGCGGCGGCACCTTCAGCAAGTCGGCCGCCAAGCGCGGCGGCTTCGGCTGCCCCAAGGGCAGCAGCAGCGGCTCGGGCGGAGGCTGATCCGGATGCGCCGCCACACCATCGCCCCGCGCCCCGACTGGCTGGCCACCGTCGAGTCCCAGGGCCTCGTGTACGCGATGTGCTCCGACCCGTGCAACCAGGGCGGCCCGCACGCCTACTGGGACGAGAGCGCCTACTACGAGTTCTCGCTGCCCGAGGTGGAGGCCCTGGAGGAGGTCGTCGAGGAACTCCACGAGCTCTCCCTCGCCGCCGCCGAGCACGTGGTGCGCACCGGCCGCTTCGCCGACTTCGGCATCACCGACCCGCGCCTGGCCGCCGTCGTCGCCGAGTCCTGGCGCCGCCGCGACGAACAGCCCAGCGTGTACGGTCGTTTCGACCTCGCCTACGACGGCACCGGCCCGGCCAAGCTCTTCGAGTACAACGCCGACACCCCGACCTCGCTGATCGAGGCCGCCGGACCGCAGTGGTTCTGGCTGGAGGAGCGCTTCCCCGAAGCCGACCAGTGGAACTCCCTGCACGAGCGGCTGATCGAGTCCTGGTCCCGCCAGAAGCACCTCCTGCCGCCCGGTCCCGTCCACTTCGCCCACTCCCGCGGCGACACCGAGGGCGAGGACTGGCTCACCACCCTCTACCTGCAGGAGTGCGCCGAACAGGCCGGCCTGCGGACCGTCGGCATCGCCGTGGAGGACATCGGCTGGGACGAGCTGTCCGGCCGCTTCGTCGACCTGGAGCACCGCTTCATCCGCTCCGCGTTCAAGCTCTACCCGTGGGAGTGGCTGGTCGACGACGAGTTCGCCGACCACCTGCTGGACGTCATCGACCTCGGCGGCAGCACCGGCTCCACGCTGTGGATCGAGCCCGCCTGGAAGATGCTGCTCTCCAACAAGGCCCTGCTGGCCGTGCTGTGGGAGCTCAATCCCGGCCACCCCAACCTGCTGCCCGCCTACCTCGACGGCCCGCGCGAACTCGCCGACCCCGACGGCCCCGGCTACGCCGCCAAGCCGCTGCTCGGCCGGGAGGGCGCCGGCATCCGCATCGTCGAACCCGACGGCAGCCAGACCCGGCTCGCCGACTGGGCCGGCGACCCGGACCGCTACGGCGCCGAAGGCTACTGCTACCAGCAGTACCACCCGCTCCCCGACTTCGACGGCAACCGCCCCGTCCTCGGCACCTGGGTCGTCGACGGCGAATCCGCCGGCCTCGGCATCCGCGAGACGGACGACAGCCCCATCACCCACCAGGGCGCCCGCTTCCTCCCCCACCTGATCCGCTGAGCCCACCCCCGCCCGCCCCCCTGACGGTCCGTCAGGGGTATCTTTCTCTCTTCCCTCTCCCCATCCTCAACTGTCTGACGTACCGGGACGGCTGCCGCGCGAACGCTGCGCCGGAATCCGCAGAACCTCGACTCCCCCGACCGCCGGCGACCAGCGCTGAGCAGGCATCCCGGCACCGGCCACCTCGCTCCCAGCCGTCCCCGGCAGCGGGTGGCGGGGGGTGATCCGCGCCAGCGAGGCCAACCGGGCCCGGCTGGTCTGCCGCTCCACCGCCCCCCGGCAGCGAGCCCGGCCGGTGGCCGACACGTCCGGGGCGGTGAAGTGCTCGGCGGCGTAACGACGGAAGAGTTCACGGCGGGTCATCGAAACCTCCTGAGCAGCCGAGGACCGGCTGGCAGCCGTCATCGGGAACACCCCAAGCAAAGCGCCACTCCCGCGGGCCGAACAATGCGTATCCCCTACCCAACATCCGCCCCGAACCCTGGGTATCCCCAGCCTCGACCGGCCACCAAAAGCGCCACTCCCGCGGGCCGAACAATGCGTATCCCCTACCCAACATCCGCCCCGAACCCTGGGTATCCCCAGCCTCGACCGGCCACCACCTGCCCTTCGCCCGCCGCGATGGGTACCGCCACGCATTGATCACCGTAATGAACCCCCGGTTGGCTGGCACTCCCTCTCCGCCCACCCTCACCCGGAGGCCCGGATGACCCGCCGCGAACGCTTCCGCCTGCACACCAGCGAACACTTCACCGCCCGCGCCGACCGGCCCACGATCGGACGTCGCCGCGGCACCGTCGAACGCCAGACCCGCCGCGCCACGCTCTCCCGACTCGCCCGTCTCACCCACCACCCCCGTCTCACCCACCACCCCCGTGCCTGACTCCGCCCCCGGCCGCCACCCTCCCCACCCCGCGACGTCTCCCCACAGTCGACCTCCCGCTCTGGCTGGTCACCATGCCCACCCCCGGCCCCACCGGCGCCTGCGGCAAGCAGACCTTCGCCGTCCGCGCCCTCACCCACGTCGAGGCCCTCGCCACAGCCGCCACCACCGCGCACACCCACCCGACCCTCCGCCACCGCCGCGGCGCCCGCACCGACACCGCCACCGCCACCGCCCGCGCCGCCCTGCACCACTGACACGCCGTCCACCGCTCTCCCCCGGGCGTCACCCACCCCCAGCCGAACGCTCCTGGCTGCCCGGTGCCTCCCGCCGCTCGAACCGCTACTCGAAGCACCCGCCGAAACGGCCCCTGGAGCGACCTGCCGCAGAGCCCGCCCGGCCCGCTCGACCACCACCCCGCCGCGAACCGGTGGGCCCAGCCCGGCCGGATGCCCACCCGCAGCTCTCCTCCCCTCCGCGCCCCCGGCCGCACTCCCCGCCGAGCGCCCACCCACCACCCGCCCCTCCACTCGAACTCAGCTCTCGGTCTCCGCCAGCGCCTCCGCCACGTCCTTCCGTCCCACACCCAACTTCCTCAGCACGCTGGCCACGTGGTGCTCCACCGTGCGCGGCGACAGGAACAGCACCTGGGCGATGTCCTGGTTGCTGACCCCCTGCCCGACCAGCTCCGCAACCTGCCGCTCGCGCGGCGAGAGCGCCTCGCCGTAGCCGCGCCGTCCGGGCGAAGCCATCCGCCCGAGCCCGAGGTCCCGCCGGACGTGCTGGCAACGGGCCGCGTCGGAGGCCGCTCCGAGGGTGGTGTAGGTGGCTTCGGCGGCGGCCAACCGCTCGGCCGCGGTCTGCGGTTCGCGCTCCGCGAGTGCCCGGGCCAGCCGCTCCTCCGCTCTGGCGACCTCGTAGGGGCGGCCGATGCTCCGCCAGGCGTCCCGGGCCCGGCGGTAGGACTCGATCGCACCGCACGGCTCCGCCCCCTCCAGCAGGACGCCACGGGCCAGGGCCAGCCCCGCGTGGGCGGCGGGCGCGTCCGTCCTCCCGATCGCCTCCGCCGCCTCCTCGACCAGGTGCCGGGCCGCGCCCTCGTCACCGACGCCCCGTACGACCTCCACGGCGATCGGCAGCAGTTCCCCCGCACGGGCCCACGCCCCGGCCTGGCGCAGGATCGCCACCGCCGGCGCCAGCAGCGCGGCAGCCGCCTCCGCCCCGCGTTCCACCAGCTCCACCGCTCCCAGACCGGCGGCGGCCCTGATCGCCGTGGTGACCTGTGACTCCCGCTCCCCGTACCCGGCGGCGGACTCGAACTCGGCCCGGGCGACCGCCAGCCGCCCCCGCGAGGCGGCCATCCGACCGAACAGCAGGGCGCGTTCGACCCGGGCCATCGCCACGTCCGGGTACTCGGTGCCGAGCGCCTCGAACCGCTCCTCCAAGCCCTGCCAGCGCCCGGCCAGGCCGTCGAGGCGCAGCAGGGCGATCCGGCTGTAGCACTCCAGGTAGGAGATCGCGGCCTGCCGGGCCAGGGCGCGGCTCTCGGCGAGCAGCTGTCCGGCCCGCTGGTCGTGGCCGGTCTCCATCGCGATTTCGCCGACGTTGAACAGTGCCCTGGTGGTCTGCCGGACGAGCTCCGGGCTGGAGGCGCCGCGCGGCAGCCGGTCGAGTTCGGGCCACAGCTCGGGGTCGCCCTCGCGGGCCTGGAAGGTGAGCCTGGTGGCGCGGTAGGCGGCGGCGACCTCCTCGTCGGGCTCGATCTCCAGCGCGGCGGCGGCCTTGGCCATCCGCTCCCGGACGGCCGCGCCCGCGCCGTCGCGTTCGTTCATCGCAAGCGCGACCAAGGCCCGGGCGGCGCGGGCCGGCCGTTCGGCGATGAGTTCGTCGGCGGCCTGTTCGACCAGGGCGAACCCGGCCCGGTCGCCGCCCTGGACGGCCACCCGCAGGCCCAGGGTCAGCCGGACCTCACCGCGGTCGGCCACCGGCAGCCGGGGGTCCGCGATGATGTCGGCCAGCACCTCGGTGCTGGCCTCGTCGTAGGCGGCGTTCGCGGCCAGGCCGGCCAGCGCCCGGGCGGCCCGCCCGCGGCGCTCCGGCGCGAGGTCGGTCTCGGCGAGCAGCTCGCGCAGCAGCGAGCCCGCCAGCGCGGTGTGGCCCTGCTCCGCGGCCTGTTCGGCCGCCGCCTCGGCGGCCTGCTGCCAGGCGTCCCGGTCGCCGAGCGCGCGGGTGTGCACGGCGATCCGGGCGAGTGGCCGCGGTTGCCCGGCGCGCAGCGCCTCGATGGCCCGACGGTGGAGCGCGGAGCGCGTCGGGCCCGGTATCCGCCGGTACGCCACCTGCCGGGCGGGCTCCCGGCGGAACGCGTACCTGGCCGGGGCGGGCTCGCTCAGCACCGCCGCGCGCAGGGCCTCCACCAGCCCGGCGGAGACCTGCTCGGAGGGCAGCGCGGAGACCTCGGCGATCAGCTCCTCCCCGGCCGGCTCGTCCAGCACGGCAACCGTCTCCACCACCGCACGCGCCTCCGGGCCGAGCCCTGCCAGTCGCTCGGCCACCGCGTCCCGCAGGCTGCGCGGCAGGTCCGCCCCGGCCAGGAGAGCGACGGGGTCCGTCCGCCGATCGTCCTCCCGCAGTACCGCCAGGTCCTCGACGATCGCCGCCGGAAACCCACCGGAGCGCCGGTGCAGCAGGGCCGCCACCGCGGGCACGCTCCCGGCGGCGGGGCCGCCACCAGCGGCCGAACCGCTCCCGCCACTGGCACCGAGCGCGGCACGGGCCAGCTCCAGGACCTCCGCCTCGTCCAAGGGCTCGACCCTGAGCAACCCACCGGAGACCCCGGGCGGGCAGCGGTAGGCCGCTCCCAGCACGGACACCCCGTCCGGCAGCTCCTCCCGCCGGTAGGTCACCACCAGCGACAGGCCGGGGTTCGGGTCTCTGGCCAGCAGCAGCAACAGCTCTCTGGTCGCCCGATCGGCCCACTGCGCGTCCTCGACCAGCAGCACCACCTCGCCCAGCGCTCCGAGCAACGCCCGCAGGCCCTGTGCCAGCCGGTACCGCTCGTCGGCTCCCGGCCCGGCGGTGTCCGCCGGCAGCAGGTCGGCCAGGTCCGGCAGCCACGCGCGGAGCGCACCGGCGCTCGACGGTACTCCGGCGGTCTCCGCCAGGGCCGGGCGGCTGTGCCGGAAGGCGTCCAGCAACGGCCCGTAGGGCGGCGGCTCGGCCACTGGGTGGCACCGTGCGGTCAGCACCCGTTCCCCCGGGATCCCGGCCTCCGCCAGCGCCCGCTCGACCAGCGCGGTTTTCCCGACTCCCGCATCGCCTTCCACCAGCATCACCGCCGACGCAGTGCGCAGCACCTCGACCAACCGCGCCACTTCCCGCCGCCGCCCGACGAAGCCCGGCGCTCCCCCGCCGTGCCTCATCTCCGCACGCCCCATCCGCACGCCCGACCCGACCGCACCAGCCGGCGAGAGCACGTACGTTCCATACGCCCCATCATGCCGTGCCACCCGCACACCCCGGCAGCCGCCCGCCGACGCACCACGCTCGGCTGCCTCCTCACCGGAACCCTTCATTCCCACCTCCTCTCGCATCTGAAATCCCTCCACCGCACCCACCTGCCTGCTCACCGGCCCCGACCCCCGGCTCACCGCCCTGGGCCACGGCCCGGCACCGCTCCCCGTCCTGCCTTTGTCCCGACACTTCCGCTCCACGGCAACGCACCTGCTGCCGTGCCCCCGGCCAGGCAACTTCCCTGCTGACAGCCGTTCCACCTGCTCCCGCCAGACCCACGGAGACCGCCCGTCCCGGCTCCTGCCCCGAGCGCTTCGGCACCGTGCCGTGTTGCGGGCCGGGTGACTCCCTGGCGAGCATGAAGAAACTGCGTGCGACCTCACCCCGAGCGACGAGGACAGGTGCTGTCATGACCGACTGGGACGCCCAGGACCCGGAGCCCGCCGAGGACGACGGCGTTCTCGAACCTGCCGACTCCCTGCTCACGGACCGGCTGGACGACGACCCGCTCGACACTGGAGTCATCCCGCCGGACGGCTACCGCGGGGCCACCGCGTACGGCACCACGCCCGAGGAGGCCGAGCGCGGCGAGTCCCTGGACCAGCTGCTGTCCGAGGAGGAGCCCGACGACAGCCCCGAGGCGGTCGACGACCGCTGGGCCGACGGGCCCTCGCCCCGGTCCGGCCGCTTGGTCGAGGACGGCATCGACACCGAGGGCACCGACGTCGGACCGGACGCCGGGGCCGCCAGCGCGGAAGAGGCCGCTGTGCACCTGGTGTACCCGGACGAGGACGCCGAAGCCGAGTTCGACGACGCCGAGCCCGACGAGCCGCTGCGCGAGGCGGTCAGGTTCACCGTGCTCGACGACCTGGCTGATCGCGTCCCCGACGACGACTACCGCTGAGCCGCCCCTTCGGTTCCGCCGGGTCCCCCGGCCTCAACCGCTCACCTCCACCTCCACCTCCAGGTCGGCCACCAGCAGTCGGGGTCCGCTCTCGTCGGCCTCCGCCATCACGGTCCCGTCCGGTGCCCACACGGCGCTGCCCCCGCAGCCCGTCCACGGTCCGGCGGGGCCGACGTGGTTGGCGAGCACCACGTACATTCCGGTGGCCTTCGCTATCGCCGGATGAAGGACTCGGCGTTCTTCACGTCCCCCTCCGGTCCCGTACAGCGAACTCGCCAGGTGCACCTGGCAGCCCCGGGCTGCGTTCCGTGCGGCCACCTCGGGGAAGTGGTTGTCGAAGCACGTCCCCAACGAGTAGCCGATGCCGTCCAGCCAGAAGCGGCCGCCCCCGCTCCCGGCCTCGAACACCTCCTGTTCGTTCTCGTACAGATGCTCCTTCGCGTACACCTCCACCACGGAGCCGTCCCGGGCGTACACGGTGCTGGTGATCCGTGGTCGGCCTCCCGGTCCTGCCGTAGCCCCGTTGACCACCACCGTGATCCCCGCTTCACGCAGCGGGTCGAGACGCACGTCCTCCGCCTCGGTCCACAGCGTCCGGTCCGCACCGATCAGCTCGGGCTCGTACCCGGTGAGCGCCAACTCCGGACAGACCATCACCACGCTGCCCGCCTCCCGCGCCTCCCGCGCCAGACCGGCGATCCGCCGCACATTGGCCACCACGTCACCCGCAACGCACTCGAACTGGGCCGCTGCCACCCGTATCCGCACCAATTGGCTCCCCTTCCCATCGCATCGCCTGCCCGGACGCTATCGCCCGCTCTCCGGTCCGTTTCCTTTGCGGTCCCGGCCGTCGAAACCACCTTCCACACTCCAGTAGCCTTCAAGAGAAGACCCGGCAGATGCGGAGAAACAGGTGGTGAGTACCTTGTCTCAGCCCCTTCGATCCGCTATCTACCTTGCCGCGAACCGCGTCATTGAGCGCCCGGCGCTGATCGATTCGGTACGATCGCCCGCAAGGGCGAAGGTGTCCGGTGGACTTCGATAGGCCCATCCTCGTGCCGGTCGGTCCGGATGCCTGGCACTGGCGCACCTCGACAGCGAGCGCACCGTAGCGGTCGCGGCCCGAACGGTGACCTCCCTCGTTCGTGTTCTGGAAGTCCTGCCGGATCTGGTGGGCAATGATCCCCGGTTGGCGATCGTATTCGCCCACGATCCCACTTCCGCCTTCGGCGAAGGCGTTCCGGAACTGCTCCGCTCACTGCGCTGCCGGACCCCACCCTGGGCTCAACTCGCCGAGGCAGAACCTGACCTGTTGATCTCGGCGAGCGAGAACATCGGCGTTCCGTCCGGCGACTACCCGGTGCTCGTCCTTCCGCACGGGATCGGTTTCCAGAAGCTCGTTCCGGATTCGGCGTCTTCGGGTACTCGGCTTTCCGATCTGGTGCCGGACGGGTTGTTGTCGGCGGGTCGGGCCTGGCTCACCGTGTCGCACCTCGATCAGGAGAGCCAGCTCGCCGCCGCCCATCCAGCCACTGCGGGTCGGACCGTCCTGGTGGGCGACCCGTGCCTGGACCGTCTGCACGCCAATCTGCGCTGGCGGGACCGCTACCGCTCTTCGCTCGGGGTCGGACCCGGCCAACAGCTGGTCTTCGTGACCTCCGCCTGGGGGCCCGGCGCGCTGATCGGCCGTCACCCGGACCTGCCGGCCCGGCTGCTGGCCGAGCTGTCCGCAGACGAGTACCGACTCGCCCTGGTGCTGCATCCGAACGTCTGGTCCGGCCACGGGGCGTGGCAGATCCGGGTGGCGCAGCGTTCGGCACTGGCTGCCGGTGCTCTGCTGATCGATCCGACGGCGGGTTGGCAGCAGGCGCTGACCGCCTCCGACGTGGTGGTCGGCGACCACGGCTCGGTGACCCTTTACGGGGCTGCGCTCGGCAGGCCCGTCGTGCTCGCCGCCTTCGGTGAGGAGATGGTGCCCGGGACGGCCGGGCACACGCTCGGCCGTTCCGTTCCGATGCTCGACCGGTCGGCTCCATTGCGCCCACAGATCGACGCGGCGGTCTCGGGCCATCGCTCCGATCGGCTCATGGCTGTCGCCCAGCGCGCATTCATGGAGCCCGGGTCGGCCTTTCCGGAACTCCGTCGGCTGCTGTACCAGTTGCTGAAACTGGCTCCGCCGGCGGAGACGGGTGGCCGGCCGATGGCTTTCCCGCCCGTACCGCAGGCCGATGCCCCACCTGTCACCTCCTTCTACGTGGAGACGGCTCTTCTCGGCACCGACAGTCCGTCCCTCCGCGTGTCGGTGCGCCGTTACCCGGCAGCGGCGCGTGAGCCGGGTGAGGAATCGGAGCAGACCTTCTGACATCTTGCGAGTGATGCCGAGGAACCCGATACGCACCTCACCGACAGCGCCTCCGTTCTGGTCTGTCGGCGCCCGTCCGCCTCGCTCGACGCGGCTCACCACCGGGTCCTCGAACTCCGGGCTCACTACGTCTGCCTGCTGATCGCCGTGTCGCTGCCCGACGGCGCCCTCGTCGGCCTGGCGAGCGAACCGCGGTTCGTGGTTCGTTCCGCTGACGGGAAGCCGTTGGCCCCCGAGCAGGCTGCCGCAGCGTTCTACACCGCGCTGCGCGTCAAGTCCCGTCCTGAACTGCTCGATCACTTCGGCCTCCTGCTGGATCTGGGCTCGCACTGCCGCGAGCTGACGATCCGGAAGATGCCCGAGCCTCACTGAACCCACACCCGAAAAGGGTATAACAGGTACTAAACCAACCAATTAGACATTTCTAGGGTTCTATGAGGTTGACCCCGTTGTCCGCGCCCACCCGAAGCTTCGGCACACCGGAGCGTGCCGAATCCGGCCCACACTCGCCCGTGTCCGTCCGGTCCTCCGGCCGGTTCGAACGGGGCGGCTGTCCGTTCCGGCCCGGTTCGGTCCGCCGGTGGCCGCCTCTCGTTCTGTCCGCCTCTGGACCGGGAGCTCCCCTGTGCCGCCGATCTTTCCCGAAACCGTCCTGCACACCGATCGGCTGCCCCTCCGCTCCTTCACCGCAGAGGACGTGAACGACACCCGAGCCGCCTGCTCCGACGAGCTGACCCAGCAGTGGCAGCCACTGCCCGATCCCTACACCACCGAGCACGCGGCTTCCTGGTGCACCGATGTGTCCCACCGGTTGCGCGCCTCCGGCGACGGCATCCACTTCGCCGTCACCGGAGGCGACTCCGGGCAGTTGCTCGGCACCGGCGGCCTCAAGAAGACTGACTGGCCGGCCCGGGTGAGCGGGGTCGGTTGTTACTGGACCGCCCCGTGGGCACGGGGCCGCGGGGTGACGGTCGAGGCAACGCGGGCCCTCGGTGAGTGGCTGTTGGGCGAGTAGGGTTTCCAACGGTTGCAGCTGTTCGCCGCCACCGGCAACACCGCCTCCCAGCGGGTCGCCGAGAAGGCGGGGTTCCAGAAGAAGGGCGTCCTCCGGAACGCCGACTACATCCGCACCGGCCGGGTCGACCTGTTCGCCTTCTCGCCCGTGCCCGACGACCTGTCGGGAATCTGACCCGCCGCGCCTCCCGCCAGCGGGGCTGTCCAGCCGTCAACGCGGTGGTGGACAGGCCCGAGCCCGTGGTGCCGCAGCCGGTTTCAGCCCTCCCGGCCACGACGGCGGGGCGTCACCGACGCAGCACAAGGAAGCGTGCGCTGAACCAGAGCCCGACGAGTCCCAGGACGTTGCCCGCAGCTATCAGCTTCGACAGGTCCCCGGCGCGTACGGGCCCGGGTATGAGGAACGCGGCGGCCAGCATCGCCGCGAAGTAGACGACGTTCAACAGGAAGGCCACCCCCGCTCGACCGATCTGCTCCAGGTAGCTGAGCAGCGCGAGCGTTCCGCCGAAGAGCACCAGGGTGGGGCCGACCCAGGCGAAGTAGTCGGCTGTGACGGAGGCCGCGGCACGATCCGTGGTCAGCGCCCGGGCGATCGGTTCCCGGAGCAGGAATACCGCCGCCCCGAGCAGGAGGTACGGAGGGGTCGCCAGCCGCAAGGCGGTGACCAGGCCCGTGTGGTTGAGACTTCGGCGGTTCTCGCCGGGCCGCAAGGTCACGGCGACGGCCGCACCGGAGCCGGCGGCCATCGCGATCACCATCAGCAGTCCGACGGCCATCTGCCCGAGGGCGAATCCCGCGACCTCGGTCGGCCCGGCCTCGTGCAGTACCCGCAGGTAGCCGAAGGTCATGGTGGACAGCAGCAGGAACGTGCCCGCCACCGGGGCGCCCAGGCCCAGGAGTTCACGTATCGCACCCCGGTCGAGGGTCAGCACGGGCCAGGCCACCTGCTTCCGCCGGAGAACGCGCACGACAGCCGTCCCGACGATCACGGTGGCGGGCAGGCCCCCGATCGGCACCGCCAGTACGCCGAGGCCCGTGACCGCGCGGAGCGCGACCATGCCCACGATGGACAGCACGGTGAACAGCACCCCCAGCCAGGCGGCCGGACCGGTGTGGCCCAGACCGCGTAGGACTCCGGTACCGAGGTAGGGGATCAGCCCGACCACTCCGGTCAGAGCGACGGCGACGACGAAGACCAGCACCTCGTGCCGGGCGCCGGGCGCGGTCCCGAGAGCGGACAGGAAGGGGCCCGAGGCCGCCACCGCGGTGACGGCTTGCAGTATCAGCAGGCCCGCGCCGATGGCGAAGAACGTCGGTATGGACTTGAGCGAGTCCCGTTCTCTGCCGTTCCGAGCAGCGATACCCGCAGAGACCTGAGCAGCCACCACGAGCCCTTCGGTCACCGCCAGCACGAGGTAACCGACCGGGGTGTACACCGAGCGGACGTAGAGCGCCTCTGGGCCCAGGCGCCCCAGGAAGGCCACCGTCCAGGTCTGCAGCACCAGCCCTGCTACCAATCCGAGCAGGATTGATACGGCGAACCGCGCGGCTGACACGTTCAGTGACGCCGGCACGGGCTGTTGTTTCTCGATGGCGGTCGTGGACTCCACAGCCATGCTTCCCCCTCGTGGTCATGCCGACAGCCCTCCACAGAGCGTCGGCGATATCGACGCGGCCGACCGTAGCGAGAGATTTTTATGAATTCAAGAAATAAACCTCCCCGGCCCATTCGGATTTAGTCTGAAAAATCCGGCGCCCGGCAGGGCGGGGAGCGCAGACGGCAAGGCGGCGCACCGCGCGCATCCGGATGCCAGCCCCACCCGCTGCTCGGCCCAAGCGGGGTGCTGCACCACCGCGACACCACCCCGGCACCGCGACGCCGCCTCCCGGAAAACCGCGGCCGGCCGCGCCTGCCACTGGCGAACTCCCATTCAGCACACCACCCGTTGGGGGCACTCACCGGCGTGTCCCGGTGTCCCATCACGATCGAGTGCGTTGTGCTGTACGGCGTCCTTCGGCCCCGCTCGGCCGCCCGCCCAGTCCTGCATGTTCTCTGGAGGTATCCATGTCTACCACCGCTGTCTTCACCGTCGAAGGAATGAGCTGCGGCCACTGCGAGCGAACCGTCACCGCCGGATTGACCGCGCTGAACGGCGTCACCAACGTCACCGCCGACGCGAAGTCCGGCCAGGTGACAGTCGAATCTGCCGAACCTCTCCAGGACGACCAGATTCGTTCCGCCGTCACCGACGCCGGTTTCGCCCTGGTCGGTCGAGTCTGATCCACCGACCGGGCACCGGCCCCGGAAAGCCCCACCCTCCTTCGATCCCGCCGCGTTCCTGCCACCCACCTCGCAGGAGCGCGGCGCTTTCTTCGCCTGAATCTAGTTACCAGCGCTGAAGCCGGATCAATCCATCCCCGGGGTGTAGGTCTCCGAGGCGGAGCAGGCATCACTGCTGAAGGCACGAAGGACCTCCGGCTCCCGCCTGCGGCCACCCCGTATCAGCCCGATTCCTCGCTTTCCGAGCAGTCCTCCGATCCCATCGGTCTCTCCACTCGGTGCTGCGGATCCGAGGAATCCCGGCCTCGAATAATAATTTGCAGGCGATCCGCTGTCCCTCCTACTCTTGGGCACAGCTGACGGCGGATCAGGTCCCGCCGTTGGTTCTCCCGGCGTTCGCTCGTCCGGGCACCGAGGTCTCGCAGTGCCACTCTTCGAAGGGAGTCCCGCAATGGTTCCGATAATCCGCGACCGTTCCGCGGCGCTCCCGATCGCTGCTCCACCCCGCCGGTCCGTTCTCGCGTAGCAGTCGCGGCGGATCGCCACGATCGGGTTCAGCGTCTCCCACCCCTTCCTGGAGGCACTGTGATCTTCCGTCCGATCGTTCCGCAGGAACTCAACGCCGTGCTGGCTCAGATCCGGCCCGACCCTTCCACCTCGCTCTCCGCAGAGATGGTGCGCGCGCGTCTGGCCAGCGGCGAGTACCGTCCCGGCTGGATCTGGGTGGCGGAGCCTGGCCCTGGCCGAGCAGCGCTGGCCGTCGCCATCTGGTGGGGCGCTCCCACCGACGTCCATCCGAGCAATCTGGATGCGTTGTTCGCCCGGTCCGATCCGGCCCGGCCCTCCATCGATCCGCGCAGGCGAACGCCCCGGGTGCCCAGTCCGCCCGTGGATCCGCGCAGTGCGGTCGCCGCCGCGCTGCTGACCGCCGCCCATCAGGTGTTCGCCGCAGATGGGCTGGTACCCGCGCCCGACTACCACCTCTTCCTACCGCCCGACTGGCGCGATCACCCCGAGGTCGCCGCTTCGGTGGCGTGGCGTCGCCACGCGGCCGAGGCCGCAGGATTGCGCCTCGCCGCCGAACGGCTCCGCTTCGAACGCGAGACCGATCATCCTGTCCCCTCCCTGTCCGGTCGGCTGTTCTTCACGTCCGAGCCCGACGACGAAGTCTTCGTCGACCTGTTCCGCCGGGTCCTGCCGAACAGTCTGGACGCGATGTGCACCCGGGAGGCTCTCCTGATCGGTTCAGAAGCACACGCCAGGAACGAGGTCGCGTTCTACCGCTGGGAGATGTACGGCAAGCGTTCCTGGTGGCGAATAGCCAGGACATCAACGGGGCAGGTGGCCGGTTTCGCCATCCCCTCGCACAACTCCGTCGTGCCGGTGGTGGGTTACCTCGGAGTCCTGCCCGAATTCCGAGGACGGGGCTTCGCTGCCGAGATCATCGCCGAGATCACCCGGATCCTGGCCGCCGAAAGCCAGGCCGAGGTGGTCCGCGCCGAGACCAGCCTCTCCAACCATCCGGTGGTCGCCGCTCTCGAACTGGTCGGCTACCGCAACCGCAATCGCCGACTGGTCCTCTCCGCCGTCTGACCGGCCACCACGCCCATGTCGGCAGCAGCATCGACCGACCGCCCAGCGGCCCGGCGTTTCCACTGCCGGCCTGCGGTCTGCCCAGGGCCGAAAGGCACCTGCCGTCCCGTCACCGAAAGGAGCGCCTCCCATCAGGTACGACTTCCAGCACAGTGCTCCGCCACGCCACCGTTCCGGCTCAGCCCAGCGAGAAAGCTCCGTTGGGAGGGGGCGGCGAATCTTCGGCCGTCGCATCCGTGACCGGCTCTGCCGCTTGCTCCGGCGTTTCCGTGAGCCTGGCGGGGAACGGGTCCGCGGCGAGCAGCCGGGTCAACTCCCCGGTGGGGAGCGGCGCATCGGAGCCGACCAGCAAGACGTTCCCGTAGCGCCGGCCCCTCAACACTGCGGGCTCGGCCACCAGGCAGACGTGGGCAAAGACGGCCGCGACCGTGGCAGCCTGGGCCTTGGCGAAGGTGAGCGGCGGGCCGTCCGCCAGGTTCGCCGCGTAGCAGCCCCCTGGCCGGAGCACGGCGGCAGCCAGCCGTACGAACTCGATGCTGGTGAGGTGAGCCGGCGTCCGCGAGCCGCGGAACACGTCGGCCACCACCACATCGACACTGGCGGGTGCCACGGACCCGAGTGCGGCCCTGGCATCGCCGACCGTCACCTCGATACCGGACGGCCAAGGAAGGTGCTCGGCGATGAACTCGGTCAGCGGGCCGTCCAGTTCGACCACCTGCTGGCGCGAGCCGGGACGGGCCCGCGCCAGGTAGCGGGGCAGGGTGAGCCCGCCGCCGCCCAGGTGCAGTGCGTCCAACGGTTCACCGGGGTCCGCGACCACGTCCAGCAGGTGCGCGATCCGCTGCACGTACTCGAACTCGAGATGTGTCGGGTCCTGGAGGTCGACATACGACTGCGGGGTGCCGTCGAGGGTGAGCAGCCAGCCGCCTTCGACGTCGATGTCGGGAATCAGCTTGGCGGTGCCGAGCGCCACCTCGCGCTCCGCCGGCCGCGGATCCGCCCCGTCGGCGGTGATGCCGCTCATCGGCCGGGCCTCCGGGAAGTGACGGGGCGAAGAACGATCGACGAAGGGACAGCCATGCGGGCAGCTTAGGCCCCACCAGGGCAGTCTTCCCAAACGAAGGATCCTACCGACCGGTATGGTCGCGGGAGTGGTACCGCGCGGGGTGGTCCCGGGCGGCACGGCAGAGCAGGAAATGGACGTGGCTGGCGTGGAGTTCCGTGAAGACATCCTGGGCGCCCCGTACGAGGCGGCGGAGCTCCCACTGCTCCCCGACGAGGAGGGCGAGGTCAGTGCCACCCTGGTCCGTCGACTGGTCGAGGGGTCCCGCCAAGCGGTGCTGTACCTGCACGGCTACACCGACTACTTCTTCCAGACCCACCTCGCGGACCACTTCACGGCGGCCGGCTTCTCCTTCTACGCGTTGGACCTCCGCAAGTACGGCAGGTCGCTCCGCCCGCACCACTCCCCCAACTTCGTGACGGACCTCGCCGCCTACGACGAGGAGGTGGACGAGGCGGTCCGGATCATCCGGGAGCTCGACGGCCACACCCGGCTCCTGGTGAACGGGCACTCGACGGGCGGGCTGGTGGCAGCCCTGTGGGCGGCCCGACGGGTCGGCCACGGGGTGGTCGACGGCCTGTTCCTCAACAGTCCCTTCCTGTCGATGCCCGCCGCCCCGGCCGTACGGGCCCTCGGCGCCCCCGCGCTCGAAGCCATCGGTCGGACCGCCCCCACCCGGAAGCTGCCCGCCCCGCTCAATCCGCACTACGTCCACAGCCTCCACCTGAGCCACCGGGGCAGTTGGGAGTTCGATCTCGCCCTGAAGCCCGCCGAGGGTTTTCCACTGTTCGCCGGCTGGCTGGCCGCGATCCAGCGCGGCCAACGGAAGGTGCGCCAAGGGCTCTCGATCGACTGCCCGGTCCTGCTGATGGCATCCACCGCCTCCACCGTCACCAACCGGTGGGACCCGGCGCTGATGCGCACCGACGCGGTCCTGCGCGCCGACGACATCGCCGCACTCGCACCGCGTCTGGGTCGGCACGTCACCACCATCCGGATCGAAGGCGGCATGCACGACCTGGTCCTGTCGGCCGATCAGGTCCGGGCCGAGGTCTTCGCCGAGTTGGACCGCTGGATGGCCGCCTACTTCCCTGCCCCCTGACCGCTCGACCGAATTCGGAGGACCTGACGCAGCCACGAACCGGAGCCGGGCGCACCCGCACTCGTACCCGCAGCACGGCCACTCAGGACTCGGGTCGTTGACGCTTCCGACGGCTACCCGGCAGCCCCGGCCCCTCCGCCTCACCCCGGAGGACGGACACCACGCCGAGTCCGGCCGCACTGACCGGCACCGCCAGCAGAGCACCGATGATTCCGGCGATCCCGGAGCCCGCCACCACCGCGATCATGATGGTGGCGGGGTGGAGTTCGACGGTCCGGCTCTGGATGAGGGGTTGCAGGATGTTCCCCTCGATCGCCTGCACCGCCAGCACCACCCCGAGGGTCCACAGGGCCGTGCCCAGTCCGCCGTTCGCAAGGGCCACCAGAACGGCCACCGTTCCCGAGAGGAAGGCACCGACGAAAGGGATGTAGGCACCCATGAAGACGAGCGCTCCGAGTCCGGCCGCCCCGGGAACCCCCAGGGCCAGCAGCCCGATGGAGATGAACGTGGCATCGATCAGCGCGATCAGGGTGGTGCCCCGCATGAAACCGGCCATCGCCGTGAAAGCCTGCTGACCGCACGCGATCACCGTGTCGGCGTGCCTGCCCGGCATCAGTTCGTGCATAGCGTCGCCGAAGCGGTGCCCGTCGCGCAGGAAGAAGAAGACCAGCGCGAGGGCGAGCACTCCCCCGGTCAGCAGTTGGGTGACCAGCCCCAGCCCGGACAGGACTCCGTCCGCGAGTGAATCCACCAGGGTGCTCCCGGACCCCGAGCTCTCCTTGAGCGCGTACTGGATCTTGTCACCGAACGGCCCCAGCCAGGAGGCGATGCGGTCGCCCGCCTGTTGGAGCCCGGAGACGATCTGAGGCGCGCTGCTCACCAGGGAGTTGACCAGCAGCGCGATCCCTCCCGTGACCACGAGTACAAGGATGGTGCAGGTCAGTCCGGCCGCCACACCTCGCTTGACGCCCCGGTCCACCAACCAGGGCATCACCGGGTAGAGCAGGGCCGTGGCCAGCAGGGCGATCAGCATCGGGATCGTTGCGGCCCGCAGTTCCACCACCACGAAGACGGCGAACGCGGCCACGGTGATGAAGAGGATCACCGCCGCGGACCAGGCAGCAGCAGATCGAACCGGCGCGGGCAGCATCTGGGCCGGCCGCCGATCGTCCAGTTCCGGCTGCGTACCTCCAGCGATGATCACGGGTGCCGTTCCCGAGGTTCCCTCGTCCCCCGTGGAAGGACTCTCACTTGATGCGGATTTCCCTGAGGTGCCCCTGGCGGCCCCTTCGCCGTCTCCGCCCCTGGAGGGCGTCGACGAGTTCTGACGGTCGTCCGGTCCCTGCGGATTCGGAGAGCCCTCAGCCGTCACCGCCACCTCCGCAGCCAACCCGTCGTCATGATCGTCTTATTTCAACAGATAACGGTCATATCGACTGGCAGGAGCCGGCGGCGTGGCGTGGCGGTCGGAGCAGCCGACCGGCGCGGTCGGAACGCCGCCACCGGTGGCCCCGCGCGCCCTTCGCTTCCCCCGTCTCGGTTGTGCGGGTGCGGACGGTCAGCACCGGTGGATCAGGCCTGCTGCTGGTCGATCGTTCGGCGCAGCAAGGCGATTCGGTTGGAGGTCAGCGAGTCGACTCCGAGCGCGATCATCCGTCGCATGGTGCGGCGCAGGTCCACGGTCCAGGTGGCCAGACCCAGGCCGGCGTCGTGGACGGAGGCCACCAGCCGCTCGTCCACCAGCCCGAAGGGCGGGTTGAGGTAGCTGGGGCGCAGCTCGGCGAGCAGTCGCTGTTTCGGCAACTGGAGACGCTTCCAGGTCAGCGAAATCTCCGCGCCGGGCGCGAGTTCACGGACGGCCAGCATGGCCACCACCGGTCCGCAGAAGGCGACGCGGGACTCCATCCGGAGTTCGCTGACGACCTGCCAGGTGACGGCAGCCGGGGCGCTGTCGTCCAGATCGATCATCAGCCGTGCCCCGTCCGTCGCGGCGACGGCCTGCAAGGTCTCGGCCAGGGTGGGGATCCGGAGCCCGGGAGTGGCCAGCTCTTCCAACTGGTCGAGCGTCACCCGGTTGATCTGGCGCTGGTCGTTCCACAGCCGCTCAAGGCTACGGTCGTGCAGCAGCACGGGCACCCCGTCCCGGGTGAGCTGGACGTCGACCTCGACGGCGTCGGCCCCCGCGGCGAGGGCGGCGCTGACCGCCGGCAGGGTGTTCTCGCGGTGCAGGTACGGGTCACCACGATGGGCAACGGCGCGCACGCGGCTCTTCAACGGGATCGTCCTCTCGCACGGTCAGGGCACTCACAACGCTGGCCGTCCCGCTACCGGTCGACCGCAGGTCTCCGCATCCTAGGCGGCGTCAGTTCACGCCCCGCCGCTGGCCATCGGTACCGCACGAACGACCCGGTCCCGGCCATGGACCAGGGCTCGGGTTCACACACGGGCTCGGGCTCGATCGGTGCAGGAACCGGAGCGGAAGAGGGGGCGGGAGTGGGAGCCTGCCTGAGGCTGCGCGAGGGTCCGCTCGGCCTCAACCGGCCTCAGCGCCGTTCGACCACGACGTTGGTCGACTTGATCACCGCGGTGGCGGGCGCCCCCGGGACGAGCCCGAGTTCCTCCGCCGAGTCACGGCTGATCAGGGAGACCACCCGGAACGGGCCCGCCTGGATCTCCACCTGCGCCGCGACGTCGCCCAGGACGACGGCGGTCACGATCCCGGGGAACCGGTTCCGGGCCGATGAACGCCCCTCCACCTCGCCGTTCTCCGGTCGGGCGAGTTCCCGGGCGAACGCCGCGAGTTGCGCCCCGTCGATGATCCGGTGTCCGTGCTCGTCGCGCGTCGCCGGCAGTCGGCCCGCATCCACCCATCGCCGCATGGTGTCGGCGCTCACCCCCAGCATCGAGGCAGCCTCGCCGATGCGGTACGGGTGGACGGGCCGGTCGGACGTGACCATCGATGCGGCTCCCGGACGATTCAAGAACGGACTGGCGGACCCCGCCATCCTGCCGTACCGACACCACTTCCCCAGCACGCCCCACCCTCCGACCGGGAACCGGCCCGTCCCCGACCCGCCGCCCGCCGCTGCGGCCCTGGCCACGACCGCACCTCAACGCACCATGACTCACCGCGCCCGCCTCACACGACCGATTCGGCCGACACGAGCTGCGGACCAGCGCGCCGCGCGGCAGCAGGGCCGCTACGCCCCGGTGCCACCACGACGAAGGGCAGAGATCCGGTTCGGCAGCGCCGACGGGTCATCGGCCCCGGCACCCGGCACGGCGCTCCGTGCGGCGCGCGCCAGGTCGCGCTCTCAGTCGCCCCCGAACAGCTCCCGTCGCGCCGCGTCCCCGGCGGTCAGCACGGCGCCCGCCAGGACGGCGCCGCCGCCCGCGGTACCGGCCCGCACCTCGGTGGCGAGCGGGGAGAGTCGGGTGAGATGGCGCTCGACCCGACCGGCCAGTTCGGAGCCGCCGGCCTGTCCGATCTCGCCGCCCAGCACCACGCATCCCGGGTCGAGCACGACGCAGATCGCGGAGGCCCCGACGGCGATCCGCAGTGCGAGTTCGTCCAGGAAGTCGTCGGCGCCGGTCTCGACGGCCCGGCGGACCACCGCCTCGGCGGCGGGTTCCTGGTCCTTGGCCACGCCTCCGGCTCGGGTTCGACCTGTGCTCCCGACACCAGCCCCGGCGCCGGCACCGGCACCGATATCTACCTTGAGCCCGTGGCGGGCGGCGAGTTCGCAGACCGCCGCGCTCGACACCGTGGAGTGGAAGCCGTTGTCGCACTTCTTCGAGTCCGGCAGCCCGATGGTCCCGGGCACGGGCAGGAAGCCGATCTCGCCGGTGCCCCCGGAGGCCCCGCGCCGCAGGCGACCGTCCAGCACCACGGAGGCGCCCACGCCGTGTCCGAGCCAGATCAGCGCGAAGTCCCGTCGGCCCTGGGCCGCGCCGATGCGGTGCTCGGCGATCCCGGCCAGGTTCACCTCGTTCTCGAGGATCACCTCCGTCCCGGGGCGCGCCCGCAGGGCGGCGAGCAGCTTGGTGTGCCATTCGGGCAGCTTGCCGGAGTTGTTGAGCGCGCCGGTCGCCGGGTCGACCAGGCCGGGAGCGCCGACGGCCACGGTGTGCAGTTCCCCGGCACCGGCCTCGGCGGCGGTGGCGAGCAGTGCCTCGACGGTCCGCTCCACCAGCTGGTCGCCGTCCGCCGGCCCCCCGGGCGCGTCCACAGCGGGGGCAGGAGTGGAGGCGGCGATGGTGGCCGTGCCGAGCGTCCGGCCGGTCAGGTCGGCGACCACCAGGCTGACGCCGTTGGCGCGGATGTCGATGCCGGCGAGGTGCGCGCGGTCGGCGACCAGTCCGTACAGGCGGGCGTTGGGGCCGCGGCGCAGCGCGGCGCTCTCGCCGGCGTGGGCGACCAGGCCGCTGCGCTGGAGTCGTTCGAGCAGGTCGGCGACGGTGGGCCGGGAGAGTCCGGTCAGCGCGCGCAGATCGGATGCGGTGAGCGGGCCCCGTTCGAGCAGCAGGTCGAGGGCAAGCCGGTCGTTGATGGCCCGGGCGGTGCTCGGCGTGGCGGTGCGAGCGGTCGTCATGAGCCTGCATCCTTCCAGAGGTTTCTATCAGGCAGGGTCCCTGATAGTTTATTGCCATCCGACCGACCCAAGGGGGAGCCCAGCATGGGCGAGACTCTCAAGGACATCCAGCGCGCACGGATGAGCGTGGCGCTGGTGTTCGCCGTTCACGGTGCCGTCACCGGCACCTTCGTCAGCCGCATCCCGTGGATCAAGGACCACCTCCACCTGAGCCCGGGCCAGCTCGGTCTCGCCCTGGTGTTCCCGGCGATCGGCGCGTCGATGGCGATGCCGCTGGCCGGTCGGATCGTGCACCGCCTCGGCGCCCGGACGGCGCTGCAGGGCCTGTTGACGCTGTGGTGCCTGTCGCTGGCGCTGCCGGCACTCTCCCCCAATCTGGCGGTCTTCTGTCTGGCGCTGTTCCTCTACGGCGCGACGGCCGGTATGTCGGATGTCGCGATGAACGCGCAGGGTGTCGAGGTCGAGGAGCGGATCGGTCGGTCGATCATGTCCGGCCTGCACGGCATGTGGAGCGTCGGCGGCCTGGTCGCCTCCGCGTTCGGTGTCCTGGCGGCCCATCAGCATGCGGACGCCCGGGTGCAGTACGCGGTGACCGCGGCGGTCCTGGCGCTGCTCGCCCAGGTGGTGTCGCGCGGGGTGCTGGACGTCCGGCCGGCAGCCGAGGAGGAAGCCCCGCCGCGTTTCGCGCTGCCTCCGAAGGAAGCGATGGTCATCGGCCTGGTCGGGTTCTGCGCGGTGTTCGCCGAGGGTGCGTCGATGGACTGGAGCGGGGTCTACCTCCGTGACATCACCGGTGCCTCCTCCTCCGTCGCCGCCGCCTGCTTCACCGCCTTCGCCGCCACCATGGCCGCGGCCCGCCTGGCCGGTGACGCGGTCGTCCGCCGGCTCGGCCCGGTGCGCGCCGTCCGGCTGAGCGGCATGGTCGCCACCGTCGGCGGTCTGCTGGTGGTGCTCGCCGACTCCCCGTACCTGGCCATCCCGGGCTTCGCGCTGATCGGCATCGGCATCGCCGTGGTCGTTCCGCTCGCGTTCGCCGCGGCGGGCCGGGCGGGCACCAACCCGAGCCAGTCCATCGCCGGCGTCGCCACCATCACGTACACCTCCGGCCTGGTCGCCCCGGCCGTGGTCGGCGGCATCGCCCAGGCCAGCTCGCTCACGGTCTCCTTCGTCGCGGTGACGCTGCTCGTCGCCGCGCTGGTCCCCTCCGCGACGGCGATGCGCCACCGCAAGTCGGTGGACGTCCCGGTCGCGACCTCCGGCTCCTTGGAGCCGACCCACTGACGGACGGCCGGAGCATGGGCGGACGGACGTCCGTCGAGGGGCGCGGGAGATCCACTCCCGCGCCCCTCGACACGTCCGGAGCCCCGGCACCGCCCCGCCCCCGGGGCGCGCGCCGCCCGCTGCGACCGCCGCCACCCATCCGCCACCAGCCACCTGCCACCCGCCGCCGAGAGTGCGTCGACCCGATGATCTGCGCCTCCGTCCTGCCGTGCGATGCTCGTGGTCATGGATTCCGCCCCGCGCAACCCGATCGGTGCCCACGTCCCCGTCGCCGGTAAGGGCCTGGTGGGGACGGGGCTGGCCTACGCCGAGAAGGTCGGGGCGGAGGCGGTCCAGGTGTTCGTCGCCAACCCGCGCGGGTGGGCGACCCCGGCCGGGAATCCGGCGCACGACCTGGCCTTCCGGACGGCCTGCGCCGAGCGGGGCGTCCCGGCGTACGTGCACGCGCCGTACCTGATCAACTTCGGCTCCGACTCGGATGCGACCCGGGAGCGTTCCGCCGAGTCGCTGACGCACTCGTTGCACCGTTCGGCGGCCATCGGCGCCCTCGGCACGGTCGTGCACACCGGGTCCGCGCTCTGCGGCACCCGCGCGGAGGCGCTCGCCCAGGTCCGCGAGCAGGTGCTGCCGATCCTGGACGGTCTCGACCGGTACGGTGCCGACGCCCCGTGGTTGTTACTGGAACCGACGGCCGGCCAGGGCAGCTCGCTCTGCTCCCGGATGGAGGACCTCGCCGCCTACCTGGACGCCCTCGACCACCACCCGCTGGTCGGCGTCTGCCTGGACACCTGCCACGCCTTCGCGGCCGGCCACGACCTGGCCGCGCCGGACGGGGCCAACGAGCTCTTCGACGCCCTGCACCGGGCGATCGGACCCGGCCGGTTGCGGCTGATCCACGCCAACGACTCGCAGGACGTCGCGGGCGCCCGCAAGGACCGCCACGAGAACATCGGCGCCGGTCACATCGGCGCGGCCGCGTTCGAGGCGCTGCTCGCGCATCCGGCCACCGCCGGCGTCCCCCTGATCATCGAGACCCCGGACGGCCGCCACGACCCCGCCCGGGTCGAGGGCGCCCGGCACGCCGCCGACATCGCCCTGCTCAAGCGACTGCGCCGCCCGGCCAACCCGTGAGCGCCCGCCCACCCGGCCGGGGGCGTACCTCCCGGGCGGTACGGCTCTCGGCGCGGGTTAAGCTCCCCGGGTGCACGCTCCGCAGCCGATAGCCGCGCCCGCCACCCCGACCGGAACCGCCACCCCCGCCGAGGCCGGCACCGGCACCCCGGCGGACCCCGCCACCGCCCCCGCGCCCCGCGCCGACGTCCCGGAATTCCCCGCCGCCGCCCCGCCGCACCGGACCGCGCGCCGCCCGCACCGCGGGGCGCTGCTGCGCCTGGGCGCGCTGCTCGCCGTGCTGGCCGCCGCCGCGGGCTCGCTGCTGCTGTGGGACCCGTCCGCCGTCCTGTCCGCCGCCTCGGGGCCGTGGCGGATCCCGATCGCACTCGCCGCGTACGGCTTCGGGACGGTGGCCTTCCTGCCCCGTCCGGCGCTGAACGCGGGCATGGGGGTGCTGTTCGGGTCGCTGTGGGGCGTGCCGCTGGCGATCGCGGGGTCGGCGATCGGCGCGGCGGTGGCGTTCGCGCTCGGACGTTCGCTGGGGCGCGAGGCACTGCGGCCGCTGGTGCGCGGCCGGGTGCTGACGGAGATCGACCGGCGCCTGGCCGAACAGGGCTTCCGCAGCGTGCTGCTGATCCGGCTGTTCCCGGGTGCGCCGTTCCAGGCCGGCAACTTCGCGTGCGCGTTCTCCGGCGTCAGGTTCTGGCCGTACCTGGCGGCCACCGTCCTCGGCGTGGTGCCGACCACCGCCGCGTACGTGGTCGCCGGGGCGAGCGCGGGTTCGCCCACCTCCCCGGCCTTCCTGATCTCCGCAGGCGTGATCACCGCGATGTGCGTGTTCAGCGCCGTCTCGCTCTGGCGCGCCCGCCCCCGCCGCTCCGCCTGACCGGCGCCGCACCCCAGTACCCGACGCCCGCCTCACCGGCCGAGCAGGACCGGCCGCGCCGGAGCCCCCGCGCCGGAGCCCCCACGCCGAGGCCCTCCGCAGCGAATCCGGCCTCGGGCAGCGCACCGCGCGGTGGGTACGACGCGGTACGGCACCGACGGCACGCCCTCCCCGGAACGGGCCGCTCCCTCGGCTCAGACCGTCCGCCTAGCGCTCGATCGCGGGCGACCACTCGCCGAGCGACCACAGCACCACCGTGTTGACGGCCATCACGACGCCGAGGCCGAGCGCCCACCCGGGGTGCCCGCCGGCCGCCAGCAGCGCGACCGCGCCGCCCCAGACCAGCAGTTGCACCCCGTACCAGAGCAGGGCCGAGTCGCGCACCGGCCGCCGGGGCGCCGCGTAGCGGCCCCACAGCAGGACCGCGAGCACCGGCAGCACCAGCGCGATCAGCGTGCGTAGCACGACCGGGCCGTCCGCCCGTACCCCGTACCCGCCGACGGCCAGCGCCGCCAGCGAGGCCAGCTCCAGCAGCAGGCGCAGCGCCAGCTGAGTGCCCGTCACCACCTTGCGCACGCTCGCCACCGCCCATTCCCCGCCACACCAGCGGCACCAGCCCTCACGATGATCCGATCCTCCCACCACAACCCCGCCCCACCCGGCCCGGCCCAGTAACGGGAAACGGGAAAGGGAAAGGGAACGGCCGCCGGAAAACGGTTCGCCCGCCCCGCCCGGGCTGCTCCACCATGTCCGCATGACGAACACGGCCCCCGCCACCACCCGCACCAGCCCGCCCTTCGCCGCCGACGAGGCGACCATGCTCGGCGCCTGGCTGGACTTCCACCGCGCCACGCTCGCCCTCAAGTGCGAGGGGCTGTCACCCGGTCAACTGCGCCGACGCGCCTGTCCGCCGTCCTCGCTGTCCCTGCTCGGCCTGGTGCGGCACATGGCGGAAGTGGAGCGCCACTGGTTCCGCGAGGTGCTGGACGGCCAGGACCTGGGGCCGTCCGGCCGCTACTGGACGGAGGAGTTCCCGGACGGCGACTTCGACCTGGTGGACGGGGCCGATCCGGTCGCCGACACCGCGGTCTGGCAGGAGGAGGTGGCGTTCGCCCGGTCCGCAGCCGCCGGTGCGTCGTTGGACACGGCCGGCAGGGGCCGGTGGCGCGGCAACGAGGTGACGCTCCGTTGGATCCTGGTGCACATGATCGAGGAGTACGCCCGTCACAACGGCCACGCCGACCTGCTTCGGGAACGAATCGACGGCTCCACCGGCGAGTAGTCCGCCCGCGCCGCGCGGGACGCCACGCCCGTGTGACGCACGCCGCGCCGCGCGCCACCCCCCTCGCGCGCGCCCCCCGTTCGCGACCCGCCACTCCCGGGTGAAGCCGTTACATGATTGTTGACACATAGTCAACTAGCTTCCGGGTAGCACCGATAGGGTCGTCCCGCGCAACCGTTCACCTGCCGGTGGCGTCGTTGCGGACATCCGGGGAGCCACGGATTTCCCCCCGCGCCACAACTCGTCCAGCGGGTACAAGCGGGCACATCCACGGTGATCAGTGCGATACTCGGACAGTTCCAACAAGTGGATGACGTGTCAAAACGACCCGTCGTCCCCCGGGGGACGAGTACGGAACGAGACAGGGAGGCGCGGCTAATGGGAGCACTTCGCGACGAGCACCACAACGGGTGGCTGATGCCTTCCGGAAGCTACCCGGCCGCGATGTACGAGGAACCGTGGGAGGGCGAGGAGACGCTGCCGAGCAGCGTCCAGACCGGCCCCTCCAAGATCGTCTCGCTCCGACCGACGGGCTTCGAGGCCGCCCGCACCGTCGGCGAGCACATCCGCGCCGCCACCCCGGTGGTCATGGACCTCACCGAGATGGACGACGCCGAGGCCAAGCGCATGGTCGACTTCGCCTCCGGCCTGATCTTCGGCACCTGCGGCGGCATCGAGCGGATCGCCCGCCGGGTGTTCCTGCTGACCCCGGCCGACGTCGAGGTGACGGTCATCGACCGCCCGCTCGACGAGTCGGGCTTCTACAACCAGAGCTGACCGCCCGGCCCCGGCCGCAAGCCCCACCGACACCCACCGACACCCACGGACCCCGCGCCCCGCGCGGGGTCTTCGGCATGCCCGGAAGCACTCCCCCGCCCCCTCCTGCGCCCGTATCCGCACCCCGCCGGTGAGACGCACATCGAAATTCTGAGACATAGATGTCTCAGTTGCGCTATCCTCTTCTCATGGCAACCGACCGCGACTCCGTCCTGGAGGCAGCCGTGGGCATCCTGTCCCGGCGCCCGACGGCCCATCTCGACGAGATCGCCCGCGCCGCCGGGATCAGCCGGGCCACGCTGCACCGGATCTTCCCGGGCCGCGAGGCGCTGATCCTGGAGGTGGGCGCCCTCGGTCTGCGCCGCTTCTCCTCCGCGCTCGATGCCGCGCGGGTGGAGGAGGGCAACGCCGAGGCCGCGCTGCGCCGGCTGGTGGACGCGGTGGTGCCGGACGCCGCGCTGTGCGCCTTCCTGGCCGGTGAGAACCAGCTGTACGACCACGAGGAGATCAACGACCTCTGGGAGACGCAGGACGCCCGGGTCCGCGCGCTGTTCCTGCGCGGCCAGCAGGAGGGGGTGTTCCGCGTCGAGCTCTCGGCCGCCTGGCTGAGCGAGGCGTTCTTCGACCTGGTGGCCGGCATCGGCTGGGCCGTGCAGGAAGGCCGGCTCGCCCCCCGCGAAAGCGCGTTCTCGCTCGCCGAGTTGTTCCTCGGCGGTGCTCTACGGAGATCTGATACCTGATGAGTCCCACCCCCGTCACCCGGCCCGGCCACCGCTGGGCCGGTCTCGGCGTCCTCGTGCTCGCCGTCACCCTGGTGGCGGTGGACGCGACGGTGCTCTCCCTCGCCATCCCCTCGATCACCGAAACCCTCCGCCCGTCCGGCACCCAGCTGCTCTGGATCGGCGACGTCTACTCCTTCGTGCTGGCCGGCCTGCTGGTGTCGATGGGCGCGCTCAGCGACCGGCTGGGCCGCAAGCGGGTGCTGCTGGCGGGTTCGGCCGCGTTCGGCGCGGCCTCGCTGCTGGCGGCGTACGCTCCGGGCCCGGGCTGGCTGGTGCTGGCCAGGGCGCTGCTCGGCGTGGCCGGGGCGACGATCATGCCGTCCACGCTCTCGCTGATCCGCACGCTGTTCCCGGACACCCGGGAGCGGGCCACCGCGATCGGCGTCTGGGGCGCGGGCGCGGCGGCCGGCGCCGCGCTGGGCCCGCTGGTGGGCGGCGTGCTGCTGGAGCACTTCTGGTGGGGGTCGGTGTTCCTGCTGAACCTGCCGGTGATGGTGCTGCTGCTGGCGCTGGGCGGCTGGCTGCTGCCGGAGTCCCGCGATCCGCGTCCGGGCCGGTGGGACGTGCTGAGCGTGCTGCTGTCGATGGCCGGGGTGATCGGGGCGGTGTACGGCGTCAAGGAGTTCGCCGTGCACGGCCTGGAGCGGTGGACGACCCCGCTGGTGTTCGCGCTGGGCGCGGTCGCGCTGGTGGTGTTCGTGCGGCGCCAGCTCCGGCTGGAGACCCCGCTGCTGGACGTCCGGCTGTTCCGGAACGCGCGGTTCACGGCGGCGGTGGTCTCCTCGCTGATCTGCCTGATCGGCCTGTCCGGCGTGATCTTCTTCATGTCGCAGTACCTCCAGCTGGTGCGCGGCTACTCCCCGCTCCACGCGGGCTTCGCCGAGATGCCGGCCTTCGTCGGCTCGGTGGCGGGCGGTCTGCTGACGGCCCGGCTGGTGCGGCGCGCGGGGGCCCGCCGGGTGCTGACGGCGAGCCTGTTCGTGATGGGCCTGGGCATCGGCGTGCTGGGCTTCGTCCAGGTGGACAGCGCGTACCTGCTGCTCGGCTCGTCCTTCCTGGCGCTGGGCACCGCCGAGGGCGTGGTGTACACCCTCTCCTCGGACCTGGTGCTGGGTGCCGCCCCGGCCGACCGGACGGGCGCCGCCTCGGCCGTGTCGGAGACGGCGTACGAGCTGGGCGCGGCGCTGGGCATCGCCCTGGTCGGCTCGATCGTGACGGCCCTGTACGCGGGTTCGCTGTCCGTTCCGGCGGGCGTCGATCCGGCGCTCGCGGAGCAGGCCCGCCAGTCGCTGGGCGGCGCCCTGGAGTCCGCGGCCGCCCTGCCCGCGGGCCCGGCCGGGCAGCTGCTCGCCAGTGCGAACGGCGCGTTCGTGCACGGCGTCACGGTCGCGGCCTGGGTCTCGGCGGCCCTGCTGCTGGCCTCCGCCGCCCTCGCCCGCCACCTGCTGCGCGACCGGCCCGACCGCACCACGACCGGCACCGTCGGCACCACCGCCGCCGGCACCACCGCCGGCGCCACCTCCGCCGGCCCCACGCAGCCGGCCGACCGCCCCGCCCCGCGGTCCGGAGCGGAACCCGCCAGGTCCCCCGCCCACCGCTGACCGCCACCCGCGGCCGCGGCCGCCGCCGCGCGCCCGCCGTACCCATCCCGCCGCCCGCACCGCCGGTCTGACGGGACGTCCGGCTCCCCCAATGGCGCAGCGCCGCTGGCCCCGGGTGGCGCCGGGCTCGGACGATGGGGGCGTAGGGCGGAGGCGGACGTCCGGTTCCGCACGTCCGGGCGCGGGCCGTGGGCCTGCCGGAACGACCGCGGCGCGCACGGGCCCGGCGCGGTTCTGAGCGAAAGGGTGCATCGCGATGCGAGACGCGGAGCGGAACGGTTCGGGCCGGGGGCTGGTCCGGCAGGGCCGGGTGGGGCCGCCGCAGCGGCACCCGGCGCGTCGGCGGCCGGTCCGGCGCGGCCTGCGGGTCTCGCTGGCGCTGGCCGGCGCGGTGGCCGGGATCTCGGTGGTCGCGGCCTGCGGCGGCAGCTCGGGCGAGAACCCGGTGCAGGCGGCGATGTCGACGTTCACGGTCGGTCCGCCGGAGACGGCGAGCTTCTCGGGCGAGCCGCCGTCCGCCTTCGCGTCCGCGCACGAGTCGGCGCTGGCCTCGGTCTCGGCCGCGCAGGCCAGCGCGTCCGAGCGCGCCGCCTCGTTCGAGGCCTCGGTCAACGCCCAGCTCGCGGCCACCCGGGCGAAGGCGGCGGAGGTCTTGGCGGCCGTCCCGGACGCGGGCAACGCGATCTCGGATGTGACGCTGACCGGCGTGCCGAACTCGACCTCCGGCGACCTGACGGCAGCGATGGTCACGGTCACCAACAGCACCACCGAGACCCGCTCCTACGCGATCCAGGTCGACTTCACCGACAGCACCGGCAAGAGCGTGGACAGCCAGGCGGTCGGCATCGAGAACCTGGCGGCGGGGGCGACCGCCAACCCGATGGCGTTCAGCAAGGCGGGCCAGGGCGTGAACCTGATCCCGGTGGTGGTGAAGTCCTACCGCTACTGACCGGGCACGCGGATGCCGGTGGGTCCACCGCACGAGTCGAGAGCGGTGGACCCACCGGCATCCGCGTGCCCGCATCTCCGCGTGCCGGCATGTCCGTATGTCCGTATGTCCGTATGTCCATGTGTCCGTGCGCGCTCCGCCCCGGCACCGGGTCAGTTGACGGAGCGGAGGATGACGTCCTCGTAGTCCCAGGCCGGGTCGTCCGCGCCCTCCGCGTCCTGCCCGGCGACGGCCTCGTCGGCCGCCTCGCCGATGGCCTCCGCGAAGGCGTCGGCATCGGGCCCGCCGAAGGCGTCGGCGCCGGGTTCCACCAGCCGGAGGCCGGACCAGGGTCCGGTGCGGAGATCGGTGCCGTCGGCGCCGGTGGGGCGCAGGTCGGCGGCCAGGAGTTCGGTCTGCTCGGTGGTTCGTCCATTCTGCGTGTCCATGGGTCCATAGTGGTTCGGCCCGCCGGTGCGGGCCCGGTGCCCGGCCGCAGAGGCCCCCGATCGGGTGTACGGGTGGTACCTGCCTCGCTCTTCCGGCCCGCCGCCACCCGGTCGGCGGGTGCGGGCAACCCGTGCGAGCCAACCCGGCTGGCCGGGCCGGGGGCGCGACCATAGCTTCGAGGCGGCGGACGTGCTCCTCATGCCGTCCGCGACCGCGACGTCTGGAAGCCGGCTGCTCTCGATGACTGCTCTCCTCGCTCCGACGCGCCCGCTGATCCGGGTCGCCGCCGTTCTGCTGTCCTGCGCCGCCTCGGTGCCCGCCGCGCTGGCCGCCGCCCCGGCTGCGGCGGCGCCCACCGGTCCGACCGTGTTCCGGGTCCCGCCGGGCGCGTCCGTGCAGGCCGCCCTGGACGCGGCCGCCCCGGGTGACGTGGTGGAGCTCGCCGCGGGCCGCTACCCGGGCAGCGTGACGCTCACCACCGACCGCGTGACCCTGCGCGGCCAGGGCACCGGCACCGTCCTGGGGCCCGATCCGGCCGACCGCGGCGCCTGCGCACAGGCCGGTGACGGCGTGTGCGTGACGGGCGGTTCGGACCCGCAGGGCGTGCCGGTGCACCCGGTCTCGGGCGTGGTGGTGGAGGCGCTGACGGTGGCGGGCTTCGCCCGCAACGGCGTCGGCGCAGCCGTCACTGACCGGCTGACGGTGCGCGGGGTGGCGGTGCACGACAACGGCCTGCAAGGCATCAGTGTCGAGATGTCGACCCGTACCGTGCTGACCGACAACGAGGCCCGGGACAACGGCCAGGCGGGGATCTTCGTCGCCAACTGGTACGACCGCAAGGGCGGCGCGCTGGAGACCCTGGGCACCGAGGTGTCCGAGAACCGGCTGACCGGCAACCGGATCGGCCTGCAACTGCGCCGGGTGCGCGGGCTGACGGTGGAGGCCAACCTGGCGTCCGGGAACTGCGGCGGCCTGTTCGTGGTCGGCGACGACGGGGTGCCCCGGGCCGGGGCGCTGGCCCTCCGGGACAACGTGGTGCGGGCGAACAACCGGTACTGCCCGCCCAATCCCCGGCTCGACTTCGTCCAGGGCACCGGAATCCTGCTGACCGGCACCGAGGACGTCACGGTCTCCGGCAACCAGGTCGCCGACCACACCGGGGCGTCCCCGATGTCCGGCGGCATCGTGCTGTACCCGAGCGTGGTCGGCGCCCCCAACGCCCGGGCCACCGTCACCGGCAACGCACTGCGCGACAACGTCCCCGCCGACCTGGCCGACCGGGACCCGCACGGCACCGGCCACACGTTCGCCGGCAACGTCTGCGGCACCTCCGAGCCCGCCGGCCACTGCTGAGCCACTCTCACCCCGCTCCCCCACGCAGCCCCCACCCACGTCCCCCGACCATCCTCCGACCCACCGACGAAAGGCCGTCCCCGTGACCTCCGCCCCGACCGCCCCGCCCAACCCGACCACCTCGCCGAACCCGCAGAGCCCGCAGACCTCCCAGAGCCCGCAGAGTCCGCCGGAGTCGGTCGCGGCCCCGGCCGTCCCGCCCGCGATGCTGCTGCGCGAGCTGGTGTTCGGCGCCGCCTGCGCGGGCGCGGTCCGCGCCGCCGCCAGCCTGCGGCTGCCGGACGCGCTGGACGAGGAGCCCGCCACCGCCGAGCAGCTGGCCGGGCGGCTGGACATCGAGCCCGGCCCGCTGCGGCGGCTGCTGCGCGCACTGGCCTGCTACGAGGTGTTCGCCGAGGACGCCGACGGCCGCTACCGGCACACCCCGCTGTCGCGCCTGCTGCGCACCGACGAGCCGGGCAGCCTGCGCGACATCGCGCTGTGGTGCACCGAGCCGTGGACCTGGCAGTCCTGGTCCCGGCTGGACGACGCGGTGCGCACCGGGCGCAGCGTCTTCGGCGACGCCTTCGGCAAGGAGTTCTTCCAGTACCTGCACGACGACGCGCCGGAGTCCGCCGCCCTGTTCAACCGGGCGATGACCCAGTCCAGCCGGCAGTCCGCGCAGGACCTGGCCGGTTTCCTCGACCTGGCGGGCGTCGCCTCGGTGGCGGACGTCGGCGGCGGCCAGGGGCAGGTGCTGGCCGAGCTGATGGAGCGCCACCCCGACCTGCACGGCACCCTGCTGGACCTGCCGAAGGTGGTCGAGCACGCGGACCCGCGGCTGCTGCCCGGCGGGTCGCTGGCCGACCGGGCCCGGCTGGTGCCCGGGGACTGCCGCACCGCGGTGCCGGTGCAGGCGGACCTGTACCTGGTGAAGAACATCCTGGAGTGGGACGACGACTCCACCCGCCGGACGCTGCGCAACCTGCGCCAGGTGGCCCGTCCGGGCGCCCGGGTGGTGATCGTGGAGAACCTGGTGGACGACTCCCCCTCGATGCGGTTCACCACCGCGATGGACCTGCTGCTCCTGCTGAACGTCGGCGGCGCCAAGCACACCCTGGGCAGCCTGACCGCCCTGATCGCGGAGTCCGGCCTGCGGCTGGACGCGGTCGCCCCGGTCAACCCGTACCTGCACGCCTTCTCCTGCACCGTCCCGTAAACAGCCCCGCAGACGGCGCGCGCGGACGGACGCCGACAGACGCCGACGCCGACGCCAGCAGACACCGAGGGGCCGCCCGGAGTTCCGGGCGGCCCCTCCGCTCTGCGCTCCGCGCCGCGGCGGTTCAGCGGCAGCGTCAGCGGTCCCAGCGGTAGAACTCGTGCGCCATGGCGTCCTTGGGGCTGCGCCAGGTCGCCGGGTCGTAGGCGTCGACGTAGACCGCGAGGCGTTCGCTGACGTCGCGGAACTCGGGGTGCTGGGCGTACCTGGCGACCTCCGGTCCGGCGGGGCGCTCGGACTCGATGAGGTGCAGGTAGACGTCGCCGAACTGGAACAGGCTGCGGCCGCGGACGCCGATCAGGCCGGGCAGGTCGCCGCGGTCGGAGTCGGCGAAGACGCCGGCGATGTGGTCGGCGGTGCCGGGCTTCATCCGGGCGACGATCAGGGTGCGGTGCAGGTCGGTGGCCAGGTCGCTCATCGGGCCGCTCCGGCGCGGTGCTCGACCTTGGCGCGGATCAGCTCCATCTGGACCTTGGAGTTCTGGTTGATCCGGTCGGTCATGCCGAGGTCGTCGACGGGCGCGGTGGGCTTCATCGCGAAGTCCTGGATCCAGCGCATGCCGGTGCCCCGCGGCAGCTCCTCGTACTCCCAGCGGATCTCCATGAACTCGAACGGGCCGGGCTCGACCCGGCGGGCCCGGACGGTGAGCTTGTCGCGGTCGGCCTCGCGCTCGGAGACCCAGCTCCACACCTGGCCGTTCTCGTCGGGGTGCATGGTGAGGCGGAAGCGCACCAGCTGGTCCTGCCGGTCGAGGATCTCGACGGAGGCGTACTCGCTGAACAGCTCCGGCCAGTTCTCCAGGTCGTTGGTCACGTCCCAGACCAGGTCGATCGGGGCGTCGATGACGATCGTGTTGTCGGTGTGTCCGGGCATCTCAGGCACCAGCCTTCACGGTGGAGTTGACGGTCTGCAGGAACTCGGCGACGGGACGGCCGAGCAGGTCGGAGGAGTCGATGGAGACGCCGTAGCGGTTCTCCACGTCGGCGAGGACGCCGAGCACGCCGAGCGAGTCGACACCGAGGTCGAGGAACATGCAGCCGGGGTCGGCGAGTTCGTCGACGGTGACCGACACCCCGGCCCGGGTCTTGATCAGGGTGGCGAGTTCCTCGTAGGTGATCTCGGAGGCCATGTCGTGCTCCTTGCGGTCGGAACGGTCAGGGGTGGCGCAGCACCAGGGCGGTGTTGGAGCCCATCAGGCCGCGGCTGAGCACCAGGGCGGTGCGCAGCTCGGCGGCGCGCGGGTGGCCGATGACCAGGTCGAGGCCGTGCGGGCAGTCCGCGGTGTGCGGGGTGGGCGGGACCAGGCCGTGTTCGAGGGCGAGCACGGCGGCGGCGACGTCCAGGGCGGGGGCTCCGCTGTGGGCGCGGCCGAGTCCGGCCTTGGGGGCGGTGACGGGGACGCGCTCGGCGTGCTCGCCGAGGGCATCGGCCAGGGCGAGCGCCTCGGCCCGGTCGGCTTCGGGGACGCCGAGGGCGTCGGCGAAGACCACGTCGACCTCGTCCGGGGCGCAGCGCGCCTGGGCGAGGGCGCCGCGGATCGCGTGGGCGAGTCCTTCGCGGCTCTCGCTCCAGCGGGCGGCGCCGGTGAAGGTCGCGGTGTGGCCGGCGATCCGGGCGCGCGGGCGGGTGCCGCGGCGGCGGGCGGTGCGCTCGTCCTCGACGACGAACATCGCGCCGCCCTCGGCGGGGACGAACCCGGCCGCGTCGGAGCCGAACGGGCGGTAGGCGCGTTCGGGGTCCTCGACGGTGGACAGCCCGGGGTAGCCGAGCTGGCAGACCATCGAGTACGGGGCGATGGGTGCTTCGGTGGCGCCGGCCAGCACCGCGTCGGTGCCGCGGGCGACGGCCCGGGCGGCGTGGGCGAGGGCGTCCAGGCCGCCGGCCTCGTCGGAGGCGACCACGCCGCAGGGGCCCTTGAAGCCGCCGCGGATGGAGATCTGGCCGGTGGAGGCGGCGTAGAACCAGGCGATCGACTGGTAGGGGCCGACGTGCTGGGGCCCCTCGGCCCACAGGTGCTGCAGTTCGCGCTGGCCGAACTCGCCGCCGCCGGAGCCGGCCGCGGTGACCACGGCGACGCCGAACGGGTCGTCGGGGTGGTCGGCGAGGTCGGCGTCGGCCGTGGCGAGCTCGGCGGCGGCCATCGCGAAGTGGGTGAAGCGGTCGGTCTGCACCAGGTAGCGGGCCTCGACGTACTCCTCGGCGTCGAAGCCGTGCACCAGGCCGGCCACCTTGAGCGGCAGGTGCGCGCAGCCCTCCCGGTCGATCGGGGCGAGTGCGGAGCGGCCCTCGACCAGGGCCTTCCAGTAGTCGTCGGCGCCGATCCCGTTGGGCGCGACCACGCCGACGCCGGTGATCACCGCGCTTCGTTCGCTCATGCGGCCGCCTCCACCTTGCTCAGCACCACCGCGGACTGGAAGCCGCCGAAGCCGCTGCCCACCGACAGCACGTGGCGCAGCGGCAGTTCGCGGGCGGTGCGGGGGACGTAGTCGAGGTCGCACTCGGGGTCGGGCTCGGTGTAGTTGGCGGTGGGCGGGACGACGCCGTGGTGCAGGGCGAGGGTGCAGGCGACGAGTTCGATGGCGCCGATCGCGCCGAGCGAGTGCCCGACCATCGACTTGATGGAGCTCATCGGGGTGCGCCGGGCGTGCTCGCCGAGCGAGCGCTTGACGGCGGCGGTCTCGTGCCGGTCGTTCTGCTTGGTGCCGGAGCCGTGCGCGTTGACGTAGTCGACGGCCTCGCCGGGGACCCCGGCGTGCGCCAGGGCCCGGTCGATGGCCCGGGACATCTCCAGGCCGTCCTGGGTGAGCCCGGTCATGTGGTAGGCGTTGCCGAAGGTGGCGAAGCCGCCGAGTTCGGCGTAGATCCGGGCGCCGCGCCGCCTGGCGTGCTCCCACTCCTCCAGCACCAGGACGGCGCCGCCCTCGCCGAGCACGAAGCCGTCGCGGCCGGCGTCGAACGGGCGGGAGGCGTGCTCGGGGTCCTCGTTGCGGGCCGAGGTGGCCTTGATCGCGTCGAAGCAGGCGACGGTGATCGGGGAGATCGGCGAGTCGCAGGCCCCGGTGACGATCACGTCGGCGCGGCCCTCCTCGATGGCGAGGGCGGCGTAGCCGACGGCGTCCAGGCCGGAGGTGCAGCCGGTGGAGACGGTCTGCACCGGGCCGTGCGCGCCGATCTGCTCGGCGACCGCGGAGGCCAGGGTGGACGGGGAGAAGGCCCGCTCCAGGTGCGGGGCGGCGGGGGCGTGGTCGACGCCCCAGTGCTCGCCGCGCTCGCTGACCAGCACGTAGTCGCGTTCCAGCCGGGTGGTGCCGCCGACGGCGGTGCCGAGCGAGACGCCGATCCGCCAGGGGTCCTCGCGTTCCGGGTCGAGCCCGGCGTCGGCGACCGCCTCGGCGGCGGCGACCAGCGCGAACTGGACGTACCTGTCGTTGCGGGCGACCTGGTCCGGCGTCAGGCCGTGGGCGGCGGGGTCGAAGTCGCACTCGGCGGCGATCCGGGAGCGGAAGCCCTCCGGGTCGAACAGGGTGATGCCGCGGGTGGCGGTGCGGCCCTCGGTGAGCAGCGACCAGAACCGGGGGACGCCGATGCCGCCGGGGGCGACCACGCCGATCCCGGTCACCGCGACCCGGCGGCTCACGAGGCGGCCTCCGCCGGTTCGGGCGGGCCCGCCTCGGCTGCGTCCTCCTCGGTGTCGACGTGTCCGAGCTCGGGGCGCGGGGCGAGCGGTCCGAGGTGGAAGACCATCCGGGCCTGGGTGCTGCCGACGTTGCGGAAGCGGTGCCGCATCCCGATCGGGATCATCAGCCCCTGGTCGGGCCGCAGCCGCTGGGTGACGTCGTCCAGGTCGACCTCCAGCTCGCCGGAGATCACGAACACGAACTCCTCGGAGTACGGGTGGTAGTGCTCGCCGATCCGGTCCCCCGGTTCGACGATCGCCACCCCCATGAATCCGCTGGTCGCGCCGACCGCCGGCGGGGTGAGCATGGCCCGCAGGTCGCCGCCGCGCTTGCGGTTGGGGGGCGCGTCGTCGACGTGGACGACTCGTGGCGTCTCGGTGGTCACGGTGCTGGTTCCTCTCGTGCGGGGTGTGCGGGGTGTACGGGTCGTACGGGGCGGGCGAGGACCCGCCGGGTCAGTCCTCGGCCGAGGTGCGGTCGGTGACCGGGGTCATCGCGCACTCGGCGAGCAGGTGGCGCAGGCCCTCGCGGGTGTGCTCGACCGGCTCGGTGAGCTTGCCGAGGACGGCGGCGGCCAGCGGGCCGGCCAGGCCGAGGGCGGCGGCCGGGTCGTCGGCGGGGTCGACGAGCAGGTCGACCAGCCGGACCACCAGGTCCTCGTGCCGGTGGACGGTGGCGCGCACCAGCGGGCTGCCGGGGTCGGCGGCGGCGTGCTCGTCCTGCTCGGACAGCAGCTCTACGAGGGCCGCGCCGGCGCCGGGGCGGACGGGGTAGCGGTAGGCGTGCCGCTGCACCGGGCCGCTCTTCAGGCCGGCGTGGTGGTGGATGACGGGCAGCGCGGCGCGCTGGAAGAAGTCGCGGGCGGACAGCGGGTCGTCCAGGTCGCGGTTCTCCTCCAGGTACGGGTTGAGCGCCTCCTCGACGGCCCGCACCTCGGGCTGCCGGGCGACGTGCCGCAGCGCGGTGGGCAGGTCGCCGGCCACCTCGACGCAGCGGACGACCCGGTTGCCGTGCATGAACAGCGAGGTGCGCAGCAGGCGGGTGGTGTCGTCGACCCGGGCCTGCGGGGAGCGGTAGCCGGCCAGCAGTTCGGCGGCCTGGGCCTCGGTGCCGGGCTTGACGGTGAAGCTGAGCGCGTGCCGGACCACGCCGTCCGGGCCGGGCCGCGGCACGCCGGGGACGCCGGGGTGGTGCTCGCCGGGGCGCAGCGGCGGGGCGGGGGTGTCGGTGGCGGTGACGCCGTGGGTCTCGCGCAGCACGGTGTAGCGCAGCGAGCGGGTGTCGCTGACGCAGCCGTGCATGGGCTTGACCATCTCGCGGTGGGCGGGGCTGTCGACCCAGGCGAGGAACGGCTCGGCGCTCTCCCACTCGCTGGTGATCAGCCACCGGGACGGGTCGTCGATGGACTGGCAGAGCTGGTCGCTGACGTGGCCGGGGACGGACGAGACCTGGTAGCGCAGCAGTTCGTAGGCGTCCAGGAAGCGGTCCTGGGCGCCGTCGTGGACGTCCAGCATCAGGACGACGCGGAGCCGGCCCGGGGTGGGCCGGCCGGTGGTGGTGGTCTCCTCGGCTGCGGAGAGCAGGGTCATGGCGGCGGATCCTGTCGTCGGTTCGTGGTTCGTCCGCGCTTCCTCCGCGGTCTGCCCGCGAAGGGCCCTTCGCCGGTTTCACGGACGGGCCTCGGGCGGCCGGGCCGGTCGGCGGAGCGGGCGGCGGTTCGTCCTCGATCGTCAGGGCGGGACGGACGGCCGCGCGAGACTTCACGGCCATCCGGGCGACGCACCCTGCGTGGCCGCCCGCGGCGGGGGATGGATGTCGGGTCTGGCGCTTCCAGCGCCCCGCACGGATGGAGCAGAGCTGATGAACACACAGATGGCCGACCGGGTCCCGGTCCTGATCACGGGCGGTTCGCTGGTCGGACTGTCCGCCTCGCTCTTCCTCGGTCGGCTCGGTGTGCCGCACCTGCTGGTGGAGCGGCACGCCGAGACCTCCCGGCACCCCCGGGGGCGCGGCAACAACCTGCGCACCATGGAGCTGTTCCGGGGTGCCGGCGTCGAGCAGGACGTCCGCGCCGCGGCGTCCGTGCTGGCCGACAACCACGGCATCCTGCAGGCCGAGACGCTCTCCGGCGGGGAGCAGGAGTGGCTGTTCCGGGAGATCGACCCGGGCGGGGGCCTGGCCAGGTTCAGCCCGTCCTCGTGGTGCCTGTGCAGCCAGAACGACCTCGAACCGGTGCTGCTGCGGCACGCCGCCGAGCGCGGCGACGTCCGCTTCAACACCGAGCTGCTCTCCTTCGCGCAGGACGCCGACGGGGTGACGGCACGGCTGCGGGACCGGGCCGGCGGCGAGGAGCGCGAGGTGCGGGCCGACTACCTGATCGCGGCGGACGGGCCGCGCAGCCCGGTGCGGGAGCAGCTGGGGATCGGGCAGTCCGGGCGCGGCGACCTGTTCCACAACGTCTCGGTGACCTTCCGGGCCAAGCGGCTGGCCGAGGTGGTGGGCGACCGCCTGTTCATCGCCTGCTACCTGACCGACCCGGCCGGCGCGGGCGCGCTGCTGCCCGTCGACAACCGCGAGGAGTGGGTCTTCCACCTGCCCTGGCACCCGGAGCGCGGCGAGGCCGTCGAGGACTTCACCGACGCCAGGTGCGCGGCGCACATCCGGGCCGCGGCCGGGGTGCCCGACCTGGACGTGGAGATCACCGGCCGGGCGCCCTGGCACGCCGCCGAGCGGGTCGCCGACCGGTACCGCGCCGGGCGGGTCTTCCTGTGCGGCGACTCCGCCCACGAGATGCCGCCGACCGGGGCGTTCGGCTCCAACACCGGCATCCAGGACGCCCACAACCTGGCCTGGAAGCTGGCCGCGGTGCTCGACGGCTGGGGCGGGCCGCGCCTGCTGGAGTCGTACGGGGCGGAGCGGCGGCCGGTCGCCGTGCAGACCGCGGCCCGGGCGGCGGCCCGGTCGGTGGAGCACCAGCACCCCGGTTTCGACGCGGCGCCGGTGGGCGGGCCGCGCACCAACGTGCTGGCGGTGGCGCTCGGCTACCGCTACACCGAGGGCGCGCTGGTCGGCGCGGACGCCACCGCCGGGGTGATCCCGGAGCGCTTCGCCGCGACCGGCGAGGTCGGCACCCGGGCCCCGCACCTGTGGCTGCGCGACGCGGACGGCGTCCGGCTGTCCACGCTCGACCTGTTCGGGCGCGAGCCGGTGCTGCTGGCGCCCGTGGCGGGCGGGGCGGGGTGGCCGGAGGCGGCGCGGGCGGTCTCCGAGCAGACCGGGGTGCCGATCCGCTGCCTGCTGGTCGGCGAGGACGGGGACCTGGTGCCCGAGCCCGTGCCCGACCTCCCGGCCGGGCCCCGTCCGGCCGGGCCGAGCGGCTGGCCCGCGGTCTACGGCCTGCGCGAGGGCGGCGCCGTCCTGGTCCGCCCCGACGGCTTCGTCGGCTGGCGGGCCGGCAGTTCGGTCGGCGACCCGGTGGCCGCCCTGCGGGTCGCCGCGCGCGGCGTGGCGGGGCTGTAGCACCGGGAGCGCCGGGAGCACGGGGAACGGCGGGCGCGAACGGCCGGGGTCCACCGGCCGGGAGCGTTCCGCCGTTCGCCGTTCCCACCGCCCTGTCGGTCTACCGTCCTACCTGTCCTACCTGTCCTACCGGCCCCGGCCGCGGACCCGCCGCTCATCCGGCCTTCTCGCGGGGCTTGCGGCCGAAGGGCTCGGTCGCGGCGAGCAGGGCGAGCAGGACGAAGGCGAGGACCACCGCGATGCTGAGCTGGAAGGCGGTGGGGTAGTCGGCGGGGGTGTGCAGGTGGGCGAAGAAGGTGGCGCCGACGGTGGCGATGCCCGCGGCGGAGCCGATCCGCTGGGCGGTCTGCAGGACGCCGCCCGCGGAGCCGGCCCGGGCGACCGGGACCTCGTTGAGGGTCAGTGCCTGGTTCGGGGAGACCACCAGGCCGCTGCCGAGGCCGGCCAGCAGGAGCGGGAGGGCGGTGGCCCAGCCGACCTCGGGGCCGTCGAAGAGGTGCACGGCGAGGGCGGCGAGGGCGAGGCCGACGGCGACGGTGGCCAGGCCGACGGCGATCAGGCGGCGGCCGTGGCGGGTGACCAGGCGTCCGCCGATGGTGGAGGCGACCGCGGAGGCCAGGGCGAAGGGGGTGATGGCGAGGCCCGCCTGCAGGGCGCTGTAGTGGCGGCCGGACTGCAGGTAGAGGGTGAAGACGAAGAAGACCGCGGTGAACCCGGCGAAGTAGAGCAGGGAGACCAGCGCGCCGTAGGTGAAGGAGCGGGTGCGGAACAGCTCGGGGTGGACGAGCGGTTCGCGGTGCCGGGCGTAGCGGCGTTCCCAGCCCGCGAAGGCGGCCAGGACCAGGACGGCGGCGGCCAGCAGCAGCCACTTGCCGGTGCCGTGCCACTGGGTCTGGACCAGCGGGAGCAGCAGCAGGACGGTGCCGACGCCCAGCAGCAGCACGCCGACCGGGTCGAAGTCGCGGCGGGCGCAGGTGTCGGGGGTGGGCGCGGGCAGCAGCCGGCGGGCCAGCGGGAGGGCCACCAGGCCGATCGGGAGGTTGACGTAGAAGACCCAGCGCCAGCCCTCGGCGGTGCCGAACACCGCGATCAGCAGGCCGCCGAGCAGCGGGCCGACGGCGGTGGAGAAGCCGATGGTGGTGCCGAGCATGCCGAACGCGCGGGCCCGTTCGCCGCCGCGGAAGAGCTGCTGGATGAAGCCGGAGACCTGCGGGACGAGCAGTCCGCCGGCCATGCCCTGGAGCAGCCGGGCCACCACCAGCCAGGTCTCGTTCTGGGCGGCGCCGGCCAGGGCGCTGGTGGCGGTGAACAGGCCCAGTCCGGTCAGGAAGACCGGGCGGCGGCCGATCGCGTCGCCGAGCCGTCCGGCCGGGACCAGCACGAGTCCGAAGGCCAGCGAGTAGCCGGAGAGCACCCACTGGAGCCCGGCCTCGGACAGGTGCAGTCCGCTGCGCACGGACGGCAGGGCGACGTTGACGATCGACACGTCGAGCAGGGTCATGAACCCGGCGACCAGGCACACCGCGAGGGCCCGCCAGCGGCGCACCTCGGGGGCCGGTGCGGTGGCTGTCGTGGGCTGGGTCATCCGGGTTCCCTTCCGTCCGGCGTCCAGTCTCGGAGGCGACGGCGGCGGCGGGCGGGCGGCGCGCCGGGGAGGGGGGCCGGTCGGCTGACGGCGGGTCAGGGGGCGGGCGGCTGGTCCAGTGCGATCAGGCGGGCGTCGGCGGCGGCGGTCGGGGTGGCGCCGAGGTCGGTGAGGGTGGTGATCACCACGGAGTCGGTGCCGGGCAGCCAGTTGCTGGTCTTGGACTGGACGGTGACGGTCTGGGTCTGCGGGGTGCCGTCGCAGACCACCTGGGTCGGTGCGGTGCGGGTGGAGCCGAAGGCGATGGTGGCGGGGTCCTCGGGGTCGGTCTGCTCGACGGAGGTGTTCAGCGAGCGGGGCTGGTCGGTCGGCGCGCAGGTGTAGGCGAGGGCGACCCGGACCCGGCTGGGGATCTTCGGGTCGATGGCGGCGCCGGTGATCGTGACGGTGGTCGCGGCGGAGGTCGCCGCGGGCGGGTCGGCGGGCGTACCGGTGGGGGTGTCGTCGGCGGCGGCCGGGGCGGCGGCGGCGAGGGCGAGCAGGCCGGCGGCGGCGAGGAGGAGGCGGACGGGCACGGGGGGCCTTTCGGTCGGCGGCGGGGACTGCCTCCGACTGTCCGTCAGTCCCGCCGCCCGGGCGAGCGGTCCTCGTCCGGGCGGGTGGCCGTCACCCGGGCGAGCGGTCGTCGTCCGGATGGGTGGTCGTCGTACGGGCGAGCGGCCGTCCTACGAGGGGGTGACCGTCGTACGAGGGGGGCCGTCGTACGGGCGGGCGGGTCAGCCGGCCCGGTACGGGAGTTCGATCTCCGCCCAGACCACCTTGCCGTGCCGGGTGGGGCGGCTGCCCCAGCGGTGCGCGAGTTCGCTGACCAGGTGGATGCCGCGGCCGCCCTCGTCCTCCTCGGCGGAGGTGCGCAGCCGGGGCGGCTGGCCGCCGGCGTCGGAGACCTCCAGGGTGAGGGTGCGGTCGCGGAAGATCCGCAGGCGGCGCGGGGCGTCGGCGTGCAGCAGGGCGTTGGTGACGAGTTCGCTGACCACGAGTTCGGCGTAGTCGGTGAGCCCGGACAGGCCCCAGGCGTCCAGGGTGGCGCGGGTGAAGCGGCGGGCGCGGGCGGGCAGCGGGCCCTCGCTGGGCAGCAGCAGGGTGGCGATCCGGTCGGCGGGGACGGGCAGCACGCGGGCCATGATCATCGCGATGTCGTCCTCGGTGCCGTCGGTGACCAGGGCGGACAGCGCGGCGTCGCAGCTCTCCTCCAGGGTGCGGCCGGGGGCGGCGAGGGTGCGGGCGAGCAGGTCGATGCCCTCGTCGAGGTCGCGGCCGCGGCGTTCGACCAGGCCGTCGGTGTAGAGCGCGAAGGTGGCGCCGGGCGGCAGGGTGAACTCGATCGACTCGAAGGCGCCGCCGCCGACGCCGAGCGGGACGCCCGGCGGCAGGTCGATGACCTGGGCGGTGCCGTCGGGGTCGACCCGGACGGGCGGCAGGTGGCCGGCCGAGCAGATCACCACGCTGCGGTCGACCGGGTCGTAGACGGCGCACACGCAGGTGGCGAACTGGCCCTCGCCGATCGCGGAGGCGGTCTCGTCGAGCCGGCCGAGGACCTGCTCGGGCGGCAGGTCGAGGGTGGCCAGGGTGCGGGCGACGGTTCGCAGCTGGCCCATCGTGGCGGCGGCCCGGATGCCGTGGCCCATCACGTCGCCGACCACCAGGGCGACCCGCCCGCAGGACAGCGGGACGACGTCGAACCAGTCGCCGCCGACCTCGCTGACCACGCTGGAGGGCAGGTAGCGGTGGGCGATCTCCAGGCCGAGGGTGCGGTGGATCTCCTGCGGCAGCAGGCTGCGCTGCAGGGTGAGGGCGGTCTCGCGCTCGCGCCGGTAGAGCCGGGCGTTGTCGATGGCCAGGGCGGTGCGGGCGACCAGTTCCTCGGCGAGCGAGACGTCGGCGGCGCCGAACGGCTCGGGGTTGCGGGTGCGGACGAACTCGGCGCCGCCGAGCACCATGCCGCGGGCGATCAGCGGCACCAGCAGGTACGAGTGGATGCCGGCCGTGATGCCGGGGGCGACCCGGTCGGGGTCGGGGACCAGGCCGCGCAGCACCTCCTCGTCGACGTGCGGCTTGAGCAGCGGGCGGCCGCTGCGCAGGCACTGGGTGTAGACCCGGTTCGGGCCGTACTCGGTGGTGCCCCCGACGGCGTCCGCGGCGCCGGTCAGCCCGGAGCCGTACGCCTCGCCGACCGCGACGGCGCGGACCTGGATGGCCCGCTCGGGCTGGATCGGGGCGGGCTCCTCGCCGCGCAGCACGGGCTCCAGCAGGTCGACGGTGGCGAAGTCGGCGAACTTCGGGATGATCGCCTCGACCATCTCCTCCGCGGTGCGCCTGAGGTCGAGGGTGGTGCCGATCCGGGCGCCGGCCGAGGCGAGCAGGGTCAGCCGCTCCTGGGCGCGGGAGGCGCGGGCCTCGGCCTGGAAGCGCTCGGTGACGTCAATGATCGAGGAGGAGACGCCGAGCACCTTGCCGGTGGAGTCCTCCAGCCGGAAGTAGGACGCCGACCAGGCCCGGTCGCGGCGCGGGTCGCCGGGGACGCGGCCGTACGAGCGGGCGTCGACCACCGGTTTGCCGGTGGTGATCACCTGCCGCATCACGTTCTCGATCTCGGCGGCGTTGATGCCGGGCAGCACGGCGGAGAGCCGGCGGCCGAGGTGCTGCTCGGCGCTGAGGCCGTTGATCCGGGCCAGCGCCGCGTTCAGCCGGACGAAGCGCAGGTCGGTGTCGTAGACGGCCAGGCCGATCGGGGACTGGTCGAAGAAGCCGTCCAGGATCGCCAGGTCGGACTCGACCTCGTGCAGGGCGTGCGTGTCGGAGGCGGTGGCCAGCAACAGGGTGCTGCCGTCGGGGCCGGCCACCGGGTAGGTGTGGAACTCCAGCTCGACGGTGGAGCCGTCGCGGCGGCGCACCGGGTGGGTGCCGGACCAGCCGCGTCCGGCGACCAGCCGCTCGAACAGCCGCTCGGCGGCGGCCCGCTCCTGCTCGGGCAGCAGCAGCCGGACCGGGTGCGCGCCGATCGCCTCGTCGGCGGGCCAGCCGGTGAGCGCCTCGGCCTCCTGGCTCCAGTGCAGGATCCGGCCGTCCTCCTGGACCAGCGCGGTGGCCAGCGGGACCAGGCGGTGCCCGGCCAGGCGCGCGGAAGCGGCACCCGCCGCGTCGCGGCCGGGCTTCTGTTCGAACCCGTGCGTGCTCAGTTGGCCACCTGCCCGGTACCTTCCCCGGTTCTGCCGGTCGTTCCGGCTTCCACCAGACTGCACGGCTCGCCGCACGCTGGCGACTGGTGGTCGTGCGGGCGGTCGGACCGAAGATGCGAGTGTGCTGGATACGGACCGGTTCGGGCAAGAGTGCTACTCCCAACTGCCGGTCCGCGGTGCGGCGTCGGGCGGGGGGCGGCGGGCGGAGGCGGCCGGGCGGAGGCGGCCGGGCGGGCGCTCCGGGTGGGACCTCCGGGCGGGCGGGCCGGGACGGGACGGCGGCCCGGACCGGGTCAGCCGGCGAGTGCGGCGTCCAGCAGGCGGGACCACTGGCGGACCACGCCGGCCCGGCGCGGGCCGTCGTCGGTGAGCAGGTTGGCCAGGCCCAGGCCGCGGGCCAGGTCGAGGGTGGCCTGGACGGTCTCCCGGACGCCGGCGGCGGACTCGTCCGCGCCCAGGCACTCGACGGCGGCCCGGTGCGCCTCCCGGCCGATGTGGTTCTCCAGGCCGGTGATCCGGCTGCGCAGCGGCTCCTCGGTGGCGGCGGCCACCCACAGGTGCAGCGCGGCGCGGAACAGCGGGCCGGTGTAGAGGCTCACGATCATCTCCACCACCGCCTCGGTGCGGGCCGGGCCGGACGGCGGCAGCTGCTCGACCCGGGCCAGGGCGGCGGCCAGCCGCTCGGCGGCGACGTGTTCGACGGCGGCGGTGAACAGGTCCTCGCGGGTGCGGAAGTGGTGCTGGGCGGCGCCGCGGGTGACCCCGGCCCGCTCGGCGACCACCAGCACCGTGGAGCCGTGCCAGCCGACCTCGGCCAGGCACTCCACCGCCGCCTCCAGCAGCCGTCTGCGGGTGGCGCGGCTGCGGTCCTGCCGGGGCGTGCGGGCGGCGGGTGCGCTGGTCGTCATCGGCGGCTCCTGGTCTGCGCGGGCGGGCTCCGGGTGCCGATCCTATGCACCGCCGGTTTCGCGCACCGCCGTTCCCGTGCGCGGTCGTTCCTCCACGTCGCCGCCCCGTGCGCCGCCGTTCCCGGGCGACGCCGCTCCCGCGCCCTGCGCGCCGTCGGCGGGGTGCCGGGCCGGCTGCGCGCCGCGGGCCCGCAGTTCGCGGCGCAGCACCTTGCCGCTGGCGGACTTCGGCACCGCGTCCAGGAACTCCACCTCGCGGACCTTCTTGTACGGGGCGACCCGGCGGGCCACGTACTCGATCACCTCCTGCTCGGCCAGGTCGCAGCCGAACGCGGGCACCACGTACGCCTTGGGGTGCTCGGCGCCGTGGGCGTCGTTGACGCCGATCACCGCGGCGTCGGCGATGCTCGGGTGGGTGAGCAGCACGGCCTCCAGTTCGGCCGGGGCGACCTGGTAGCCCTTGTACTTGATCAGCTCCTTCACCCGGTCGACCACGAACAGGTAGCCGGCGTCGTCGACGTGGCCGACGTCGCCGGTGTGCAGCCAGCCGTCCGGGTCGACGGTCGCGGAGGTCTCGGACTCCTTGCCGAAGTAGCCCCGCATCACCTGCGGGCCGCGGAACAGCAGTTCGCCGTCCTCGCCGGGGCCGAGGTCGTGGTGCGGGGCCGAGAGGGAGCGGATCCGCAGCTCGGTGCCGGGGACCAGGCGGCCGACGGTGCCGACCGGCGGGTTCGGGTCGCCGGGCGGGAGGACGTGGGTGACCGGGGACAGCTCGGTCATGCCGTAGCCCTGCAGCAGGTGCGACAGGCCCAGGCGGCGGGCGCAGGCGGCGGCCAGTTCGGCGTCCAGCGGGGCGGCGGCGCTCAGCACGTAGCGGATCGAGGACAGGTCGAAGCGGTCGACCAGCGGGTGCTTGGCCAGTGCGAGGGCGATCGGCGGGGCCACGTACACCGCCTCGATCCGGTGCTGCTGGATGGCCGTCAGGAACTGCTCCAGGTCGAAGCGGGGCAGCACGACCACGGTGGCGCGGGCCCGCAGCGGGCGGTTGAGCAGGGCGGTCAGGCCGTAGATGTGGAAGAACGGGAGCACCGCCAGGGTGCGCTCGCCGGGGCGGGGGCCGAGCAGCGCGTCGACCTGGGCCAGGTTGGTGGACACCGAGCGGTGGGTCAGCATCACGCCCTTGGGCAGGCCGGTCGTCCCGCTGGAGTACGGCAGCACCGCCAGGTCGGTGGCCGGGTCGATCGACGGGGCGGGCTCCGGGGCCGAGCCGGCCGCCAGCTCGGCGAGCGAGCGGTGGCCCTCGGCCTCGTCGCAGACGAAGATCTCGGCGACCGGGTGCTCGGCGGCCGCCTGCCGGGCCACCGGCAGGAACGCGGCGACGGTGATGATCCAGCGGGCACCGGAGTCGCGCAACTGCCCCGCCAGCTCCTCGGCGGTGGCCAGCGCGCTGACCGGGGTCACCGTCGCGCCGGTGCGGGTGGTGCCGTAGAACGCCAGCGGATAGGCGATCGAGTTCGGACTGAACAGCGCCACCACGTCACCCTTGCCGACCCCGGCCTCGGCGAGCCCCGCCGCGACCCGGCGGCTGCCCGTCTCCAGCTCCCGGTAGCTGACGCTGCGCCCGGTCAGGCCGTCTATCAGGGCCGGACGGTCGGCGTGCTCGCCCGTGGCGCAGCCGTCGAGGACGGCGTCGTGGATCGGCAGGTCGAGCGGGGCGACGGACGGGTAGTCGCTGTGGAACACCATGCGGGCCTCCGGGCGGCTCGGCGGGCGCGGGCGCGATCGCGGGGGTGCGGTCGCGAGGTGCGGGTGAGGGGTGCGGGGTGCGGGTTGGTACTGCCAACGCGATGGCTGCTCACACATGCGATAGGCCGTTACCAATGTGAGATGGTGTTGAAAGTGTGAGTGGCCATCACGAACACGAGTGCTCACTGCATGAGTAATAAGACGTAACGATTGAGAGGTGGTGTTGCGGTCGTGATCGCGGTCGCGGTGCAAGCGTGCCGGGGATGGCTGGCCGCCACCAGGGCGCGTGCCCGGCTTACCGGCGTACGCCGGGGTTCTCCTGTCGGGTGACCAGGTCGAGCAGGCGGGCGTGGGTCTCCTCGTCGGCTGCGGCGATCAGGCCGCCGTCGCCGTGGTGGACCGGTCTGCCGCGCAGGTCGGTGACGGTGCAGCCGGCGGCCTCGCAGAGCGCGATGCCGGCCGCGAAGTGGACGCTGCCCGCCAGTTGCCCGTCCGTCAGGTACGCGGCGCGGCGGCCGGCGGCGACCCAGGCCACCGCGAGGGTGCTGGAGACCACCCGGGGGCGGAAGGCGCGTTCGAAGTCGGCGTCGGTGAGCAGGCGCGCGACGCGCAGCGCGGGGGCGTTCGGGTAGGGCGGGTCGAGGTTGAGGTCGACCAGCCGGGAACCCGCGGACGGTGCCAGCGGGGTGTCCTCCCCGTGGTGGCGGAGGGCGGCGCGGGCGCCGTCGGTCCAGTACGTCTCGCCGGTGTACGGGTCGGCGGTGGCGGCGGCGACCGTCCGGCCGTGTTCCTGGAGTGCGACGTTGACGGCCACCAGGTGGGTGCCCGCCGCGAAGTTGAGCGTCCCGCACAGCGGGTCGACCAGCCAGCGGCGGGCGGCGTCGGGCGCACCGGTGCGGCCGCTCTCCTCCGCCGTGAACGCGTCGTCCGGGCGGGCGGCACGGAGGAGGTCGAGGATGGCCCGCTCCGCTTCCACGTCCACCGCGGTCGCGAAGTCGCCGCCGCCCTTGTCCTGCCGTTCGACGCCCTGCCACGCCCGGCTCCGCACCACCTCCGCCCCGAGCTCGGCGGCCTGGCGGGCGAGATCGGCGTCACGCACGGGGATCCTTCCGGTCGGTGGGCGGCTCGGGCCCGGTCGGGGGTCCGTCCGGGCTTCCGGTCCCCGGGCGCGGGGCTGGTGGAAGAGTACGGCGGCGCCCTCCGCGTGGCCGGCGGCGGGTGGTGGTGGCGGGTGATCGGGGTGGTGCTGCCCGGGCGGGTGGGGCGGGTCAGTAGGAGCGCGGCAGGCCGAGGGTGTGCTGGGCGACGTAGTTGAGGATCATCTCCCGGCTGACCGGGGCGACCCGGCCGACGCGGGTGGCGGTGATGAGGGCGGCCAGGCCGTACTCCTGGGTGAGGCCGTTGCCGCCGAGGGTCTGGACGGCCTGGTCGACGGCGCGGCAGGAGGCTTCGCCGGCTGCGTACTTGGCCATGTTGGCGGCTTCGCCGGCGGCCAGGTCGTCGCCCGCGTCGTACAGCTGGGCGGCCTTGCGGGTCATCAGGCGGGCGAGTTCGACCTCGATGGCGCACTGGGCCAGGGGGTGGGCGATGCCCTGGTGGGCGCCGATGGGGCGGTCCCAGACGGTGCGGGTGCGGGCGTAGGAGACGGCGGTGTCGAGGGCGTGGCGGGCGATGCCGAGGGTGAAGGCGGCCGTCATGATGCGTTCGGGGTTGAGGCCCGCGAAGAGTTGCAGCAGGCCGGAGTCCTGGTCGCCGACCAGGGCGTCGGCGGGCAGCCGGACGTCGTCCAGGAAGACCTGGAACTGCTTCTCCGGGGCGGTGAGTTCCATCGGGATGGGCCGGTACTCGAAGCCGGGGGTGTCGCGCGGGACGACGAACAGGGCGGGCTTGAGCTTGCCGGTGCGGGCGTCCTCGGTGCGGGCGACGAAGAGGACGGCGTCGGCCTGGTCGATGCCGGAGACGAACACCTTGCGGCCGGTGAGCAGCCAGTCGGCGCCGTCACGGCGGGCGACGGTGGAGATGCGGTGCGAGTTGGAACCCGCGTCGGGCTCGGTGATGCCGAAGGCCATGACGGCGGTGCCGTCGGCGAGTCCGGGCAGCCAGCGCTGTTTCTGCGGGTCGGTGCCGAACCGGGCGATGACGGTGCCGCAGATCGCCGGGGAGACGATCAGCATCAGCAGCGGGCAACCGGCCGCGCCCAACTCCTCCAGGACGGTCGCGAGTTCACCGATGCCCGCGCCTCCACCGCCGTACGCGGCGGGGAGGTTGACCCCGAGGTAGCCCAACTTGGCGGCTTCCGACCAGAGTTCGCGGACGGGCTCTCCGGCGCGGGCCTTTTGCTGGAAGTAGTCGCGGCCGTAGCGGGCGGCGAGGGCGGCGACGGCCGCGCGCAGGTCGCGCTGGTCCTCGGTGTCGGTGAGCGAGGTCGGCGGGCTCGGCAGGGTGGGCGGACGCGACGGGGTCAGGGGGGTGGACATGGCGGGGTCCTGTCTGTCGTGGGTGGCGAGGCGGTGGCGGCGGGGCGCGGCGGTGGCGGCGGGCGGGGTCAGTGGTCGGGGCGGGTCAGTGGTCGGGGCGGACGACGGCGAGGACGGTTCCGGTTTCGACCTGGCGGCCGAGGGTGGCGGGGAGGTCGGTGAGGGTGCCGTCCGCGGGGGCGGTGACCCGGTGCTCCATCTTCATCGCCTCGATGCTGAGCAGGACTTGGCCGGTGGTGACGCGTTCGCCGGGCCGGGCGTCGATCCGGACGACGGTGCCGGGCATCGGGGCGAGCAGGGTGCCGGGGGCGAGCGGGGCGGTGGGGGCGGGGTGGCGGTCGACGGCGGTCAGGGTGTGGTGCTCGGTGGGCGCGTCGACGAAGACCTGGTCGCCGTACCGGGCGATCCGGTAGCGGCGGCGCAGCGGTCCGATCGCCAGGTCGACGGATTCGGGTGTGCTGTGCAGGAGTTGGACGTCGGGGTGGTCGTCGGCGCGCAGTCCGTCGCGGGTGAGGCGGTAGTGGACGTCGTACTCGGTGCCGTCGGCGGCGCGGTAGCGCTTGGTCTGCGGCTGGGAGGGCAGGTTGCGCCAGCCGGAGGGGAGTTCGCGCAGGGGGCCGCGGCGGTCGGCGGCATCGGCGAGGGCGGCGGCGAGCGCGGCCAGGGGGGTGGATTTGTCGTCGGGGGCGGTGAGTTCGGCGTGGTGGTCGGCGAGCAGGGCGGTGTGGACGCGGCCGGCCAGGAAGTCGGGGTGGCGCAGGGCGCGGACCAGCAGGTCGCGGTTGGTGGTGGGGCCGTGCAGGCGGGCGCGGGCGAGGGCGTCGGCGAGGCGGCGGGCGGCGGCGGTGCGGGTGGGGGCCCAGGCGACGGCCTTGGCGAGCATCGGGTCGTAGTGGACGGTGACCTGGTCACCGGCCCCGGCCCCCGCGTCCAGGCGCAGCCCGGCCGGGCTCGGGAGGGTGGCGAATTCGACGTCCGTGCCGGGGAGTTCGAGGAGGTGCAGCGGTCCGGTGGCGGGTTGCCAGTCGCGGGCCGGGTCCTCGGCGTACAGGCGGGCCTCGATCGCGCAGCCGCGGACGGGGGGCGGGTCGGCGGGGAGCTGTTCGCCTTCGGCGACGGCGAGTTGGAGGGCGACCAGGTCGAGTCCGGTGACGCACTCGGTGACGGGGTGTTCGACCTGGAGGCGGGTGTTCATCTCCAGGAAGGCGAGGCGGCCGTCGGGGGCGAGCAGGAACTCGGCGGTGCCGGCGCCCTGGTAGCCGACGGCGCGGGCGGCGGCGACGGCGGCGGCGTGCAGGCGGGCCCGCAACTCGGGGGCGAGGCCGGGGGCCGGGGCTTCCTCGATCACCTTCTGGTGCCGCCGCTGGAGCGAGCAGTCGCGGTCGCCGACCGCCCATACGGTGCCGTGGGCGTCGGCGAGCAGCTGGACCTCCAGGTGCCGGCCGGTGGGCAGGTAGGGCTCGCAGAACACCTCGTCGTCGCCGAACGCGGCGGCGGCCTCGGCCCGGGCGGCAGCCAGTGCGTCGGGGAGTTCGGCGAGGGTGCGCACCACCCGCATGCCGCGTCCGCCGCCGCCCGCCGCGGCCTTGACCAGCAACGGCAGGTCGGCCTCGGTGGGGTGGGGGCCGACCTCCAGGACGGGGACGCCCGCGGCGGCCATCAACCGCTTGGCGGCGGTCTTGGAGCCCATCGCGGCGATGGCGGCGGGCGGCGGGCCGATCCAGCGCAGCCCGGCGTCCAGCACGGCCTGCGCGAAGTCGGCGCTCTCGGAGAGGAACCCGTACCCGGGGTGCACGGCGTCGGCCCCCGCGTCGAGGGCGGCCCGGACCAGCAGGTCGGCGCGCAGGTAGGTGTCGGCGGGCGCGGCGCCGGGCAGCCGGACGGCGGTGTCGGCCTCCCGGACGTGCCGGGCACCGGCGTCCGGGTCGGCGTACACGGCGACGGTGGCGATGCCGAGGGTGCGGCAGGTGCGGAAGACCCGGCGGGCGATCTCGCCTCGGTTGGCCACCAGCAGGGAGGTGATCATCCGTCAGTTCGCTTTCTCGCGGGAGGATCGGGGCGGGGGCGGAGAGGTCGTGGGGCGGGGCGGTGAGAGGTACTCGCGGTTGCAGGCCGGTGCAGTGGTGAGAGGGCGTCACGGTTGCGAGAGGGTGCAATCGCGAGAGGGTGTTACGGTTGCGAGTAGGTGCAGCAGCGAGGCGCCCTTGCGGCGGTGAGGGGGTGTAACGGTTGCAGGACGCTGCAACTGTGATGGGGTGTCACATTCGGAAAACGCCATAACCCTTGGCGCCCGCGATCGGTCCGCTGTGGATGGCGGACAGGCAGAGGCCGAGAATGGTGCGGGTGTCGCGCGGGTCGATCACTCCGTCGTCGTAGAGGCGGCCGGAGAGGAAGACCGGGAGGGACTCGGCCTCGATCTGCTGCTCGACGGCGGCGCGGATCGCGGCGTCGGCCTCCTCGTCGTAGGGCTGGCCCTTGGCGACGGCGGACTGGCGGGCGACCAGGGAGAGGACGCCGGCGAGTTGCTGGGGGCCCATCACCGCGGATTTGGCGCTCGGCCAGGTGAACAGGAAGCGGGGGTCGTAGGCCCGGCCGCACATGCCGTAGTGGCCGGCGCCGTAGGAGGCGCCCATCAGGACGGAGAGGTGCGGGACGGTGCTGTTCGCCACCGCGTTGATCATCATCGCGCCGTGCTTGATGATGCCGCCCTGCTCGTACTCCCGGCCGACCATGTAGCCGGTGGTGTTGTGCAGGAAGACCAGCGGGCGGTCCAGCTGGTTGGCGAGTTGGATGAACTGGGCGGCCTTCTGGGACTCCTGGCTGAACAGCACGCCCTGGGCGTTGGCCAGGATGCCGACGGGGTACCCGAGCAGGGTGGCCCAGCCGGTGGCGAGGCTGGTGCCGTAGCGGGGCTTGAACTCGTCGAAGTCGGAGGCGTCGACGATCCGGGCGATCACCTCGCGGGGGTCGAAGGGCGCCTTGAGGTCGCCGGGGACGATGCCGAGCAGTTCGTCCTCCGGGTACTTGGGCGGCTCGGGGCGACGCGCCGGTTCGGGGCCGGACTTGCGCCAGTGCAGGCGGTGGACGACCCGGCGGGCCAGGCGCAGGGCGTCGGGTTCGTCGAGGGCGAGGTGGTCGGCGAGGCCGGAGGTGCGGGCGTGCATCTCGGCGCCGCCGAGCGACTCGTCGTCGGACTCCTCGCCGGTGGCCATCTTCACCAGCGGCGGGCCGCCGAGGAACACCTTGGCCCGCTCCTTGACCATGATGACGTGGTCGGACATCCCCGGCACGTACGCGCCGCCCGCCGTGGAGTTGCCGAACACCACGGCCACGGTGGGGATGCCCGCCGCCGACAGCCTGGTCAGGTCGCGGAACAGCGCGCCGCCCGGGATGAATATCTCCTTCTGGCTGGGGAGGTCGGCGCCGCCGGACTCGACCAGGTTGATCAGCGGAAGCCGGTTGCGCAGCGCGATCTCGTTGGCCCGCAGGGCCTTGCGCAGCGTCCACGGGTTGGACGAACCGCCGCGCACGGTGGGGTCGTTGGCGGTGATCACGCACTCGGTGCCGGCCACCGTGCCGATGCCGGTGACCAGTGCCGCGCCGACCTGGTACGGGCTGCCCCAGGCGGCGAGCGGGGAGAGTTCGAGGAACGGCGAGTCCGGGTCGAGCAGCAGCTCGATCCGTTCGCGGGCCGCGAGTTTGCCCCGACCGCGGTGCCGTTCCAGGTACTTGGGTCCGCCGCCGGCCAGTGCCTTGGCGTGTTCGGCGTCCAGGTCGGCGAGTCTGGCGAGCATCGCGTCGCGGTTGGCCGCGTACTCGGGCGCGTCCGGGTCGAGCCGGGTGGGCAGGACGGTCACAGCGGGGCCTCCGGGGGCTCGGGCCGGACGGGCGGGAGAAGGGGTTCCGGGATGTCGAGGTGGCGGGAGCGCAGCCACTCCCCTAGCGCCTTCGCCTGGGGGTCGAACCTGGCCTGGGCGGCGACGCCTTCGCCGAGCAGGCCGCGGAGGGTGAAGTTGACCGCCCGGAGGTTCGGGAACAGGTGGCGCTCGATCTCCAGTTCGGCGGCCTCCGGGAGGAGTTCGCGCAGTCTGGCGACGGTGAGGGTGTGGGCGAGCCAGGGCCATCCGGCTTCGTCGCGGGCCCAGAGGCCGAGGTTGGCGTCGCCGCCCTTGTCGCCGCTGCGGGCCCCGGCGACCAGGCCGAGCGGGGCGCGGCGGGTCGGGCCGGGGGGCGGGGGTGGCGGCAACCGCACGGGCGGGAGCGGGGGTTGGCGGGTGGTGGTGGCCGTCGGGGGCGGGATGGAGACACGTCGGCCGGTGGCCGGGCGATCGACGGGCAGGCCGGCGGCGGCCAGGTGGCCAGCAGGCAGGTGGGCGGTGTGGTCGACCGCCTTCTGGTCCAACTCCCTCGCCTCGAACACCCCGTAGGGGCTGGGGCGGCCGGGCGGGGCGGTGAGGTGGAAGCCCGGGTAGCCGGCCAGGCCGAGTTCGACGGCGGCGGCGGTGAGGGCGCGTCCGACCCTGCGCTCCTGCGGGTCGCGGGCGGTGAGCCGGAGCAGGGTGCTGGCGCGTTCCTCGGTGTCGGCGTCCGGGTGCTGGGTGCGGGTCTCGGTCCAGCGCAGTTCGGCCGGCGGGTCGGCGGCCAGCGCCCGGCTCAACTGCCGTTGCACCAGGGCGGATTTGGCGTCGGCGTCCAGGCCGGTGAGGACGAACGCCAGCTCGTTGCGGTACCCGCCGAGCCGGTTCAGCCCGACCTTGAGGGTGGCGGGCGGGGCCTCGCCGCGCACGCCGTCGATCCGGACCCGGTCGGCGCCCTGCGCGGTGAGCGTCACGGTGTCCAGCCGGGCCGTGACGTCCGGCCCGAGGTAGCGCGGTCCGCCCGTCTCGTACAGGAGTTGGGCGGTGACGGTCTCCACGGTCACCGCGCCGCCGGTGCCCGGGTGCTTGGTGATCACGCTACTGCCGTCGGCGTGCAGTTCGGCGATCGGGAAGCCCGGGTGGTCGACGTCGTGCTCGGTGAAGAACGCGTAGTTCCCGCCGGTCGCCTGCGCCCCGCACTCCAGGACGTGGCCCGCCACCACCGCTCCCGCCAGCGCGTCCAGGTCGTCCGGCGTCCACCCGTGGTGGGCGATGCCCGGCCCGACCACCAGTGCGGCGTCCGTCACCCGGCCGGTCACCACCACGTCCGCGCCCGCGCGCAGGCACGCGGCGATCCCGAACGCCCCCAGGTAGGCGTTCGCGGCCAGCAGCGGACGGTGCGCGTCCCACTCCTCCGTCCAGCCGAACTCGTCGGCCCTGGGGAGGAGTTCGTCGCCGGTGACGTGGCCGATCCGGGCTCGGAGGCCCTGCCGGGCGGCGAGTTCGCCGAGCGCCTCGGCCAGCCGGGCCGGGTTGAGGCCGCCCGCGTTCACCACGATCCGCACCCCGCGGTCGAGCGCCTCGGCGAGGCACTCCTCGGCCTGCCGCAGGAACGTCCGCGCGTACCCCAGCGACGGGTCGCGCAGCCGGTCCCGGGCCAGGATCAGCATGGTCAGCTCGGCCAGGTAGTCCCCTGTCAGCACGTCCAGCGGTCCGCCGGTCAGCATCTCGCGGAACGCGCCGAACCTGTCCCCGTAGAACCCCGAAGCATTGCCGATCCGCAGCACGAAACCTCCCCAACTCCGCCGCACCCGGCTGCCGTTGACGGCGGTTTCCGGGAACGGAGCGCGTCCGGTCGGGACCGAGCGTGGCAGCAACCCGAAGACAAATCAAGCACGCGTGCTTGTTTTTGGTCGGCGGAGGACGAGCGGACCAGGGGTGGGGGCGCGGGACAGGACGGGTCGGGGTGGCGCGCGTTCCCGTGGTCCCCGGTGGGGCCGTTGTCGGCGAGGTGCGGCATGCTCCACGCGTGCTTCACGCGATGACCGAGCGCGGACTGTCGATGCGCGACCCGGGGCCGGCCGCCCCGGGCCGGCTGGTGGCGAACACGCAGCGGGGCGAATCCCACCTGATCGTCGAACGGTTCGGCGCGGACGAGCCGGCGGGCGACTGGTACGTGCAGGTCCGTCTCCGGGAGAACGGCGGCTACCAGTTGGAGTACCGCGACGGCGTCCCCGCCGAGCACTACCGGACCCTGACGGTCTCCCTCGCCGAGGTGGTGAACGCGCTGGTCGGCTGGTCGCGCGGGCAGCCGGAGTGGCGGTCGGGGTTCGACTGGACCGGCATCGGCCACTGGTGCACGGACACCGGTGACCGAATCGCGGACGGCGGCTGAGTACCGTCGCTGCGGTCGAGCCACGTTCGCGCGCGTGCGGGGGTGGCGGGGTTTCAGAGCATCCAGAGGCCGAAGCCCGCGACCAGGATGCCGGCGGCGATCAGCAGGGGGCCGAGCAGGTGGTCGCGGGGGCGGTCGGTGCCCGGGCGGATGCGGATGGTGGAGGCCAGGCCCGCACCGGAGAGCAGGACGCCGAGCGGCGTCAGGACCGCCCACAGGACGGGGGCGGCGAGGTGGCCGGAGATCATCGGCCGGTCGGCCCGCCGGCGGGTCGGGGGCGCGCGCCGGGCGCTGACGGGGCGTGGGGTGCGGCCATGGCGGGTCCTCCTGCGGTGTTCCGCACGACGCTACCCGGGGGCGCAACAAGACTCCGCCACGGATTGGCAAAGCCTTCCCCGCTCCCACCGGATCGCCTCGGGGCCACCACCTCTGACGGGACGTCAGGTTCACCCGGGCGGCCCATCAGCGCGAACGCGGAACAGTTCGATTCACAGGGAACGCCCAGCGAGTTCCCGGCATCCGCTCAGCCGCCTCCGGAGGGTCTCGCCGGCACCTCCCCGGGCGCGACGGCGGACGGCGGCGGCGGGCCGGGGACGTGGAAGGGCCCCGGTCCGGCACCACCTTGCCGGGCCGGGGCCACCTTGCGGGGCCGGGGCCGGGGCCCGCGGGAGCGGGGAGGAGCGCCCTCAGCCGACCGGGACGGTCGGGGCCGGTTCGACGGCGGGGGCGGCCGCCGCCTCCCGCACCGCCCGGGCCGCCGCGCGGCGGGCAATGAAGCGGTTGACCAGGGTGACCATCGCCCAGGCGTAGGCCCAGCCGACCAGGATGTCGATGATGAAGTGCTCGGCGCCGTAGACCAGCGTGAAGGCCATCGCCAGCGGGTACGCGGTGAGCAGGACGCGGAGGGTGCGGCCGGCCTTCGGCCAGAACACCAGGGCGATCATCATCGGGTAGGCGGCGTGCAGCGAGGGCATCGCGGCGACGTCGTTGGCGAACTTGCTGCCGTTCTCGAAGACGGTGCCGGCCCGGTGCAGGCCGCTGCTGTCGAGGACGGTGGAGACGACCCGGCTGACGGCCGGCATGTGGCCTTCCAGCGCGGTCAGCCACGGCGGGTCGGCCGGGTAGAGCACGTAGGTGACGAAGCCGATCGCGGTGATCGCCAGGTAGCAGCCGAGGAAGTGCCGGAACCGCGCGCGGTTGCGCTTCCACAGCACGGCGAGGATCACGAAGACCGCGAAGAAGTGCGACATGTAGACGGTGACGGCCGCGTAGTCGTACCACTGCGGCCGGCCGGGGTGGTACAGCCAGTCCTGGAGCCGGACGGTCCAGGTCTCGCCGAAGCCGAGCACCTTGTCGAAGGCGAGCTGCGGGGCGTAGTGCGGCCTCCAGGGGGTGTGCGAGCCGTAGCCCCGGAGCAGCGAGTACGTCCAGACCACGGCCATCACCGGGACCCAGTCGCGCAGGACGTACAGCCACCCCTTTCGACCGCCGCTGTGCACGGACGCCGCGATCAGGGCGGCGATCAGCCAGAGGAAGACCACGTCGTTGGCGTACGGCAGGCCGTAGACGACCAGGTAGCGCCAGAACGCCACGGCGAACAGCGGCCAGGCGAGGTGGCGGAGTCTGAGCCGGGACAGGAGGTGGAGCGCCAGGGAGCGTGACCGGGCTGCCAGGTGGGACGAGTCGATCATGCGTCACGAAGCTAGCAACTGCGGCTTGGAGATTCCTCCTGCCGCGCGCCGGGGTTCCCAGCGAGTTCCCAGGCGGCACACGGACGGGTCGAGGGCTCCGCCAACTGCCCTAATGTTCGACATTAATAATGTCGAGTATTAATGTGGTGGCATGACGAAGAAGGCGACGGGCGCCGGGAGCGGCCCCGGACCGGTCGATGACGACCGCGGCGGCGACGGCGGTTCCACCCGGGCGCGGCTGATCCGTTCCGCCGAGCGCGCGTTCGCGGCGCGGGGCGTGCACGGGGCGCAACTGCGCGAGGTGGTGCGGGGGGCCGGGCAGGCGAACCCGTCCGCGGTGCAGTACCACTTCGGTTCGCGCGAGGGGCTGCTGGACGCGGTGATGGCCGAGCGGCAGCGGCGCACCGAGCGGGCGCTCGCCGAGCGGCTGCCGCGGCCCGAGGGGTGCGGGCTGGGCGAGCTGCTCGGGGCGCTGGTGGACGCGGAGTCCACCGAGCTGCGCACCGAGCGCGGCCGGGACTGCCTGCGGATCTCCACCCAGGTCAGCCACCGCAGCGGCATCCGGGAGCGGCGTCCGCACGCCGGGCTCGCGGGCACCCTGTACTGGCGGCTGATCCTCGCGCTGGAGGAGCCGCTGGTCGCGCTGGCGCCCGAGCCCGTCCGGCTGGAGCGGATCGACCTGGCGCTGACCCTGATCGGGGCCGCGCTCGCCGAGCGCGCCCGGCAGCTGGCCGAGGGCGAGCCCACCCTGAGCGAGGACCGCGCGTACCTGGCCGACCTCGTCTCCGTCTGCACCGGCCTGCTGACCGCGCCGGTGCCCTGACCCCCGCCGCCGGGTACCGGGCGGCGAGCGCCGGGCGCCGGGCGCCGGATGTCGGCGGAGGACGTACCACTGGAACGAGCGCCCGCGGGGCGTCTGCCCCGCGGAGCGAGTGAGCGAGGAGCAAGTCATGAACGAGCTGTCCGGCAAGACCGTCGTCATCACCGGCGGGGCCCGGGGCCTGGGCGCGGAGACCGCCAAGCAGGCGGTCGAGGCGGGGGCGAACGTGCTGATCACCGACGTCCTGGACGCGGACGGCGAGGCCACCGCCGCGGCGCTGGGCGAGCGGGTCCGCTACCGCCACCACGACGTCACCTCGGAGCAGGACTGGGCGGACGTGGTCGCGTACGCGCGGGCCGAGTTCGGGGCGGTGCACGGGCTGGTGAACAACGCGGGCATCTCCACCGGGAGCTTCCTGGCCGAGGAGTCGGTGGAGCACTTCCGCAAGGTCCTGGACGTCAACCTGACCGGCGTGTTCATCGGCATGAAGGCGGTCATCCCGGCGCTGCGGGAGGCCGGGGGCGGTTCGGTGGTGAACATCTCCTCGGCGGCCGGCCTGATGGGCCTGGCGCTGACGGCCGGCTACGGCGCGTCCAAGTGGGGTGTCCGCGGGCTGACCAAGATCGGCGCGGTGGAGCTGGGCGTGGACCGGATCCGGGTGAACTCCGTCCACCCGGGCATGACCTACACCCCGATGACGGCGTCCACCGGCATCCGGCGCGGTGAGGGCAACTACCCCAACACCCCGATGGGCCGGGTCGGCGAGGCGCCCGAGATCGCCTCGGCCACCGTCTTCCTGCTCTCCGACGCGGCCTCCTACATCACGGGCGCCGAGCTCGCGGTGGACGGCGGCTGGACCACCGGCCCGACCGTCCGCTACGTGATGGGCCAGTGATCGAGCGGTCGAGCGGTCGACGGGCCGGTGATCGGGAGCCGGCGACCGGGGGCCGGTGATCGACGGCCGGTGTCAGTCCAGGACGGCGGACTCCCGCAGCGCGATCCGGGCGTAGCGGGTGGCCGCCTCCCCGCCGAGCCAGCCGTCGAAGTTCTCGGCGCCGATCGCGCTCAGGTTGGCGTCGTGGATCGGGAAGGTGCGCTCCGGGCGGATGGCGCGCACCATTTCGATCGCCTCCCGCAGGCTCAGCCACGGGCCGGACGCGGGGAGCAGCAGGGCGCGGACGTCCTCCCCCGGGCCGTGCGGGACGTGCAGGGCGTCGCCGGGGTGGTAGACGCCCTCGACCAGGTAGCCGAGGTTCGCGCAGTCCGGGTACTCGTCGATGACCTGCGCGTGCCGTCCGCCGACCGCGCGCACCGCGAAGCCGCCCGCCTCGAAACCCTCCCCCGCCCGGACGGCGGTGGGCGGGAGGCCGGCGAGGGCGGGGTGCCCGGCGAGTTCGGCCGCGAGCTCCGGGTGGGTGTAGACCTCCAGGCCCGGGTCGGCGGCGCGGGCGGCGGCGAGCAGGCCCTCGTCGAGGTGGTCGGCGTGCGCGTGCGTGTAGAGCACCGCCCGGACGCCGTGGAACGCCTCCGGCTCCGTCCAGCAGCCCGGATCGATCAGGACGGAGCGCTCCCCGTCGGGTGAGTCGATCCGGACGCAGGCGTGGGCGTACTTCGTCAGGCGCATCGGATCAACCTAGCCCGGGTCTCCGGTGGTCCGCATCCCGTTTTTCGCAGGGTGGTTGACGTGGCGTCAGCCACTGCGCCGGTGGCGGCCGAGCGGGCGGGTCGGACCCGAGGCGGGGTCAGCTGGGGTCGGTTTCGATGCGGTCGACGATGAGTTCGCAGAGTTCGTGGGTGCGCAGGGCGTCGGCGGCGTCGAGGGTCTTGCCGGCGCGGAGGGCGTCGAGGAAGTGCAGGACGATCTGTTCGATGCCGCGTTGGCGGGCGACGGGGACCCAGTCGCCGCGGCGGCGGACGGTGGGCTGGCCGCGGTGGTCGACGACCTCGGCGAGGTTGTGGACCTCGCGCTTGGAGTCGGCGCCGGAGACTTCGAGGATCTCCTCGGTGGAGCCGGAGACCCGGTTCATGATGCCGAGGGCGGTGAAGCCGTGGCCGGCGAGGGTGAGGACGACGTGCTCGACCAGGCCGTCGCGGGTGCGGGAGCGGACGTCCACGTGCTCGATCTCGCCGGGGACGAGGAAGCGCAGGGTGTCGACGACGTGGATGAAGTCGTCGTAGACCAGGGTGCGGGCGCGTTCGGGGAGGCCCTCGCGGTGCTTCTGGAGCACGATCAGGTCGCGCGGGCGCTCGGCGGCGAGCAGGTAGCCGGGGGCGTGGCGGCGGTTGAAGCCGACCATCAGGGAGCGGCCGGTGCGCTCGGCGAGGGAGGTCAGGCGGCGGGCGCCGTCGAGGTCGTAGGCGAGCGGCTTGTCGACGTACACGTCGACGCCGCGGGTGAGCAGTTCCTCGACGATCGGGACGTGCTGGTCGGTGGCGGCGTGGACGAAGGCGGCGCGGATGCCGGAGTCGATGAGTTCGCCCAGGTCGGTGGTGCGGAACGGGAGGCGGTGGGCGTCGCCGATCCGGTCGAGCTTGGCCCGGTCCCGGGTCATCAGGCGCAGGTCGATGCCGGGTTGGGCGGTGAGGACGGGCAGGTACGCCTTCTGCGCGATGTCGCCGAGTCCGACGACGCCGATCGGGATCGGGTTCGTGCCGGGTTCGGTCTGGTGATCGCTCATCGGGCACTCCTGCGAGGGTGGGTGGTGGTGGTCCCTGGCCACCCGGCAGCATATGCCAGGACGGGTGTTGAGCAGTCAGGACGTGGTGGATCGGCCGATTCGCGTCGGTGCGGCAGGAGGGCAGCGAGGGAGCGGAGGGTCGGGAGCGGCGCCGAGGATCCGGCGGAAGTCGGCCACCGCGGTGTCGAACCGGTCGCGGTAGCCGCCCTGGGCCAGTCGCAGCATGAAGGCCACCGCGTCGTCCGGCTGCGGGTCGGTGTAGGGCTGTCCGTTGTAGTCGAGGAAGAGCAGCATCGACTCGAAGGCGGTGCGCTTGTTCCGGTCCGTCATGGGGTGGTTGCGGGCCAGTGACTCGCCGAGCGCGACCGCCTTGGTCCACGCGTCCGGGTACGCGTCCGCCCCGAACGCGGAGGACTGCGGGCGGCCGAGCGCGGAGCGCAGCAGCGAGCGCTCGCGGACCACCGCGACGTCGCCCAGCAGGTAGGCGATGTCGTCCTCGTCCAGGTGGTCGGTGGTGTGCTGGTGGGGCGCGTTCACAGCTCGGCCAGCCTCTCCAGCGTCTCGGCGTTCGCGGCCCGGATCCGGGCCACCAGCGCGGCCCGTCGTGCGGCGCGCTGCTCGGCGTCGGGTCGCCGGTCCTGGTCCTGGCCCTGGTTCTGGTCCTGGAGCTGGAGCTGGAGCTGGTTGCGGTCGTGCGGCATCTCGGGCCTCCCCCCGGTCGGTTCGGAAACGGAAACTAGCAGGTGGGAGGGGTGGCTTTCGACCGGTTATCGGGGAGGGTCGGGGGCGCGGGGCGGTCAGGCCGGGTGGTCGAGGGGGGCGGCGGCCTCGGCGAGGGCGGTGAGGACCGGGCTGATCAGGGGGTGGAGTTCGGCCCCGGCCCGGGTCGCGGCGAAGACCCTGCGGGTGGCGAGGGCGCTGTCGACGGGGCGGACGGCGACGGCGGCGAGTTCGGCGCCGCGCAGGGCGGAGCGCGGGACGAGGGCGACTCCGGCGCCGGCCGAGGCGAGCGCGGTGACGGCGCGGAAGTCGTCGGAGGAGTGGACCAGCCGCGGCTGGAACCCCGCGTGCTCGCAGGCGAGCAGGACCACGTCGTGGCAGGGGTTGCCGGGGTAGGGGCCGATCCAGGGTTCGGCGGCGAGGGCGGCGACCGCGACGGGCCCGCTCCCGGCGGCCAGCGGGTGGCGCAGCGGGAGGACGGCGTCGAAGGGTTCGGCGTACAGCGGCAGGCGGGTCAGGCGGCGGTCGTCGGGGCGCGGCGCGCCCCGGTACTCGACGGCGACGGCGATGTCGGCGCGCCCGTCGAGCAGCATCGGCAGGCTGGCGTCGCCCTCCGCGTCCAGGACGCGCACCCGCAGGTCGGGGGCGGTGTCCGCGAGGGCGGTGACGGCGGGGGCGAGGACGAGGGCGATGCCGGTGGCGAAGGCGGCCACGGTGACCTCGCCGGCCGCGCCGGAGCTGTAGGCGGCCAGGTCGGCCTCGGCGCGTTCGAGCTGGGCGAGGACGGCGTCGGCGTGGGTGAGCAGGATCTCCCCGGCGGCGGTGAGCCGGACGCCCCGGCCGGCGCGGACCAGCAGGGTGTGGCCGGTCTCCTGTTCGAGGGCGGCGAGCTGCTGGGAGACCGCGGAGGGGGTGAGGTAGAGCGCGGCCGCGGCGGCGGTCACGGTCCGGTGGTCGGCCACGGCCCGGAGGGTCCGCAGCCGTCGTGCGTCGATCACGGGTCAATTCTGCCAGCGCGGCGGAGCCGACCGGGACGGGGGCGGCCGGGACGGGGCGGCCGGGCGGCCCGGGAACCCCGGCGCGGAGGCCGGAGGCCGGGGGGTGGCGCGGGGAGCCGGGAGTGGCTCCCCGCGCCGGGCGGGCCGTCCCCGGAGGGGGGTGGGGGGCGGCCCGGAGGGGGGCGCGGTCGAGGGTCGGTCCGCGCCCTGGCGGAAGGGGACGGGGTCAGGCGTCCAGGGCGGTGCGGGCGTCGATGAAGGCGGCGACGGCGCGTTCGACGTCCTCGGTGCTGTGGGCGGCGGAGAGCTGGACCCGGATCCGGGCGGCGCCGTGCGGGACCACGGGGTAGGAGAAGCCGATCACGTAGACGCCGCGTTCGAGCAGGAGTTCGGCGAGGCGGCCGGCCTTGGCGGCGTCGCCGACCATGACGGGGGCGATGGCGTGCTCGCCGGGCAGGATCTCGAAGCCGGCCTCGGTCATCTTCGTCCGGAACAGCTCGGTGTTGGCGCGCAGCCGGTCGCGCAGGTCGTCGCCGGTCTCCAGCAGGTCGAGCACGGTGAGCGAGGCGGCGGCGATCACCGGGGCGAGCGAGTTGGAGAACAGGTAGGGGCGGGAGCGCTGGCGCAGCAGGGCGACGATCTCGCGGCGGGCGGCGACGTAGCCGCCGGACGCGCCGCCGAGGGCCTTGCCGAGGGTGCCGGTGATGATGTCGACCCGGTCGGTGACGCCGTGCAGTTCGGGCGTGCCGCGGCCGGTGGGGCCGACGAAGCCGACGGCGTGCGAGTCGTCGACCATGACCATGGCGTCGTAGCGGTCGGCGAGGTCGCAGATCTCGGCGAGCGGGGCGATGTAGCCGTCCATCGAGAAGACGCCGTCGGTGACGATGAGGCGGCGGCGGGCGTCCTGGGTGTCCTGCAGCTGCTTCTCCAGGTCGGCGAGGTCGCGGTTGGCGTAGCGGTGGCGGCGGGCCTTGCAGAGCCGGATGCCGTCGATGATGGAGGCGTGGTTGAGTGCGTCGGAGATGACGGCGTCGCGCTCGTCGAGCAGGGTCTCGAAGACGCCGCCGTTGGCGTCGAAGCAGGAGGAGTAGAGGATGGTGTCCTCCTGCCCGAGGAACTGGGAGAGCCGCTGCTCGAGCTCCTTGTGGACGTCCTGGGTGCCGCAGATGAAGCGCACCGAGGCCATGCCGTAGCCCCAGCGGTCCAGGGCGTCCTTGGCGGCGGCGACCACGGCGGGGTGGTCGGCGAGGCCGAGGTAGTTGTTGGCGCAGAAGTTGAGCACCTGGCCGCCGTTGCCGGAGGTGACGGTGATCTCGGCGGACTGCGGGGTGCCGATGACGCGTTCCGGCTTGAACAGGCCGGCTTCGCGGATCTCGGCGAGGGTGGCGGCGAGGTCGTCGCGGACGTTCTCGAACACGGGGTGTCGCTCCTAACGAGGGATCAGCTGGCTTGCCGGGGAAGGGAGTTCGAGGACAGTCCCTAGAGCGTCGTCCAGTCGAGGATGACCTTGCCGCAGTTGCCGCCGGCGGCCTCGTCGAAGGCGGCGTCGAAGTCCCGGGCGGCGTGCCGGCCGGTGATCACCGGGGTGAGGTCGAGTCCGCCCTCGAGCAGCACGGACATCGCGTACCAGGTCTCGAACATCTCGCGGCCGTAGATGCCCTTGATGGTGAGCATCGAGGTGACCACCCGGGCCCAGTCGATCGGGAAGTCGTCGGCGGGCAGGCCGAGCATGGCGATCTTCCCGCCGTGGGTCATGTTGGCGATCATCGACTGCATGGCCTCGGGGCGGCCGGACATCTCCAGGCCGACGTCGAAGCCCTCGCGCAGGCCGAGCCGGTGCTGGCCGTCCTCGATGGTGTGCTGCGAGACGTCCAGGGCGAGGGTGACGCCGAGCTCGCGGGCCAGGTCGAGGCGGTACGGGGAGACGTCGGTGATCATGACGTTGCGGGCGCCGGCGTGCTTGGCGACGGCGGCGGCCATGATGCCGATCGGCCCGGCGCCGGTGACCAGGACGTCCTCGCCGACCAGCGGGAAGGAGAGCGCGGTGTGCACGGCGTTGCCGAACGGGTCGAAGATCGCGGCGACGTCGAGGTCGACGGGGACGCGGTGCACCCAGACGTTGGAGGCGGGCAGCGCGACGTACTCGGCGAACGCGCCGTCGCGGTTGACGCCCAGGCCGACGGTGTTGCGGCACAGGTGGCGGCGGCCGGCCAGGCAGTTGCGGCACTTGCCGCAGACCAGGTGGCCCTCGCCGCTGACCAGGTCGCCGACGTTGACGTCGGTGACGGCCGCGCCGACGGCGGCGACCTCGCCGACGAACTCGTGGCCGACGGTCAGCGGGGTCTTGATGGTCTGCTGGGCCCAGCCGTCCCACTTGCGGATGTGCAGGTCGGTGCCGCAGATGCCGGTGCGCAGGACCTTGATCAGGACGTCGCCGGGGCCGATCTCCGGTTCCGGGACGTCGGTCATCCACAGTCCGGGTTCGGCGTTCAGCTTGACGAGTGCCTTCACGGCGAGCGCTCCTGACGCGGGGTTCGGCGGGCCTGCGGGTCGGCAGGCCCGGGTGCGGGCGTGCGGCGGTTCGCAGCCCGGTGGGGCGGCCCGGCGTGCGGCGGTGACCGGCCCGGCAGGGTGAAATCTGCCCGGTCACGGTGGGTTCGGTCCATCGAGGAATTCTTAACGGGTGCCACAGCTGGGCTGAACGATCGTGCCCGAGCCGGGCCGCCGGTCCGGCTCCGGCGTGCCGCAAGACACCCGGACGGAGCAGCGACGCGGGGGCGTCCGGGCGGTGCCGAAGGGGGCCGAGGGGGGTGCTGGGCGGAGGCCCGCAGGCGGCCGATGGGCGGCCGGCGGGTGGCTGACGGCGGGTCAGCCGGGTGTCCGGGTTTTGACCTAGCCTTGACATTCGGGATTGGTCCAGTCCATTTTGTTGTGCGCGCTCCCTACGCACCTCCGCCCCCATCCCCCACTGGAGGTCCCCGTGCACGCCCCCAACCGCCGCACCACCGCGGTCGGCGCCGCCGCGCTGCTGCTGGCGACGGCCGCCGTCGCCGCCGTCCCGAGCAGCGCGAGCGCCGCGAACATCCTGACCAACCCCGGTTTCGAGACCGGCACGCTGAGCGGCTGGTCCTGCTCCGGCGTCCTCGGCTCGGTGGTCTCCACCCCCGTCCACGGCGGCTCGAAGGCGCTGGCCGGCGCGGCCAGCGCCTCGGACAACGCCAAGTGCGTGCAGACCGTCGCGGTGCAGCCCAACACCACCTACTCGCTGTCGAGTTGGGTGCGCGGCAACTACGTGTACCTCGGCGTCACCGGCGGCGCCTCGACCTGGACGCCGGCCGCGGCCGACTGGAAGCAGCTGACGGTCAGCTTCACCACCGGCGCCTCGCAGACCAGCGCCGAGGTGTACCTGAACGGCTGGTTCGGGCAGGGCACGTACTACGCGGACGACATCAGCCTGGACGGCCCGGGCGGCGGCACGCCGGACACCCAGGCGCCGACCGCGCCGACCGGCCTGGCCGCGACCGCGACGGCCGCCACCCAGGTCTCGCTCTCCTGGGGCGCGTCGAGCGACAACGTCGGCGTCACCGGCTACGACGTGTACCGCAACGGCACGCTGGCCACCACCGTCACCGGCACCACGGCGACCGTCACCGGCCTGAGCGCGGGCACCTCCTACACCTTCACCGTCAAGGCGCACGACGCCGCGGGCAACGCCTCCGCCGCGTCCAACTCCCTCTCGGTGACCACGCCTTCGGGCGGGGACCAGCAGGCGCCGACCGCGCCGACCGGCCTGGCCGCGACCGCGACGGCCGCCACCCAGGTCTCGCTCTCCTGGGGCGCGTCGAGCGACAACGTCGGCGTCACCGGCTACGACGTGTACCGCAACGGCACGCTGGCCACCAGCGTCACCGGCACCACCGCGACCGTCACCGGCCTGACCGCCTCGACCGCGTACACCTTCACCGTGAAGGCCCGCGACGCGGCCGGCAACGCCTCCGCCGCGTCCAACGCGCTGGCGGTGACCACGCCCCCGACCACCACCCCGAGCGGCTTCAAGCAGGCCGCGCCGTACCTGTACAACGGCTGGGGCAACCCGCCGGCCGCGACCACCGTGATGAACGCCACCGGCGTCAAGTGGTTCACCCTGGCCTTCGTGCTGGCGCAGAACGGCTGCAACCCGGCCTGGGACAGCCAGCGCCCGCTGCTGGGCGGCGTGGACCAGCAGACCGTCAACGCGGTGCGCGCCGCGGGCGGCGACGTCGTCCCGTCCTTCGGCGGCTGGTCGGGCAACAAGCTCGGCCCGAACTGCGCCGACGCGACCGCGCTGGCCGGTGCCTACCAGAAGGTGATCGACGCCTACAACCTGAAGGCGATCGACATCGACATCGAGAACACCGACGAGTTCGAGAACTACACCGTCCAGGACCGCATCCTGAACGCGCTGAAGATCGTCAAGCAGAAGAACCCCGGCATCCGGACGATCGTCACCTTCGGCACCTCGACCAGCGGCCCGACCGCCCCCGGCAACCGGCTGATCGAGCAGTCCAAGGCACTCGGCGCGGACATCGACGTCTTCACCATCATGCCGTTCGACTTCGGCAACGCGTCCACCGACATGTACGCCGCCACCGTCAGCGCCGCCACCGGCCTGAAGAACAAGCTCAAGTCGGTCTACGGCTGGGACGACGCCACCGCCTACGCGCACCTGGGCATCTCCGGCATGAACGGCCTCAGCGACACCAACGAGACCACCACCGTCGCCAACTGGACCGCGATCCGCGACTGGGCCAACACCAACCACATCGCCCGCCTGGCGTTCTGGTCGGTCAACCGGGACCGCGGCTGCGCGGGCGGCGGCCTGCAGGAGACCTGCTCCGGCATCGCCCAGTCCGACTGGCAGTTCAGCTCCATCACGGCCGGCTTCACCGGCTGACGCACCGCCACTCCCCCGACGGCCCCGGTCCCACCCCACGGAGACCGGGGCCGTCCCCGTGCCCGTGCCCGTGCCCGTGCCCCGACGGAACGGGTCCGGCGGGCGGCACGGACCGGGCGCGGCGTCAGTCGGTGGTGGCCAGCCGGGCCGGGAAGCCGCCGGTGGCGATCGGGCCCCAGCGGCGCGGGGTGATCCGGATCAGCGACTTGCCCTGGCGGCGCATCGCGGCGCGGTACTCGTCCCAGTCCGGGTGCTCGCCGGAGATGGTGCGGTAGTACTCGACCAGCGGCTCCAGCGCCTCCGGCAGGTCCAGCACCTCGGCCTCGCCGTCGACCTGCACCCAGGGGCCGTCCCACTCGTCGGAGAGCACGACCACGCTGACCGCGGTGTCGCGCCGGGCGTTGCGGGTCTTGGCCCGCTCCGGGTAGGTGGAGACCACGATCCGGCCGGCGTCGTCGACGCCGCAGGTCAGCGGGGACGCCTGCGGGCTGCCGTCGGCGCGCCGGGTGAGCAGCAGGGCACGGTGGCGGGGGCGGACGAAGTCCAGCAACTCGGCGAGTTCCACCCGGGTGTTGGTGGCGATCGAAGGGCTCATGGCGGTCAGCCTAGTGCGGCGCTCCGGAATCGTGCCGGATCAGCGCGGGCGGTCCTGACGGGGCGTCGGGACGCACTAGGGTCTTGCTCCGTCGGCAGGCTGCGAGACGGAGGGAGCTGGGACGGTGCGGACCGCGACCGTGACGCCCGAGGGCGATCAGATGCGCTGGGTGGAGTTCGAGGGACGGGAGGCGGCCCGGGTCTACGTGCACGGGCTGGGGGCCAGCGCGCCCGCGTACTTCGCGGCCTCGGCGGTCCATCCGCTGCTGGCCGGGCGGCGGTCGCTGCTGGTGGACCTGCTGGGGCACGGCCTCAGCGACCGGCCGACCGGCTTCGACTACACCCTGGAGTCGCACGCCGACGCGCTGGCCGCGCTGCTGACCGCCGCGGGGGTGTCGGGCGCGGAGCTGGTCGCGCACAGCATGGGCGGTTCGGTGGCGGTGGTGCTCGCCGACCGCCACCCGCACCTGGTGTCCCGGCTGCTGCTGGTGGACGCCAACCTCGACCCGGTGCCGCCCCGGCCCGGACACGGCGGCGGGAGCGGCATCGCCGCGTACACCGAGGAGGAGTTCCTCGCCGGGGGCTGGGCCGAGGTCGCGGACCGGGTGGGGCCGCACTGGTGGTCCACCATGCGGCTGGCCGGGCGGGAGGGGCTGTACCGCAGCGCCGTCCACCTGGCCCGCAACACCTCGCCGACGGTGCGGGAGGTGCTGAGCGGCCTGTCCGTGCCGCGCACCTTCCTGCTGCCGGCGTCCGACACCCCGCTGCCGGGCGCGGAGGCGCTGGCCGCCGCCGGGGTGTCGGTGGTGGCCGTCCCGGACTGCGGGCACAACATCATGCTGGACAACCCGGAGGGCTTCGCCCGGGCCGCCGCCGCCGCGCTCGCGCCGGAGGCGTAGCGGCGGCGGGGTAGCGGCGGCGTAGCGGACGGGAGCAGCGGGGCGGGGCGGACGGGCGGGGCGGGGCGGACGGGGCGTCAGTCCAGCGGGGTGTGGAAGGCGGTGGTGAAGCTGGCGCCGTTGGCGAGGCTGATCACGCCGGGTTCCGGGTTGGCGATGCCGCGGTTGAAGGCGCCGCCGTAGCCGTGGCCGATCATGAAGACGCCCCAGTTGACCACCACTGGCTCGGTGCGGCCCGTCCCGTCGCCGACCGGGAAGCGCTCCACCACCGGCCGCACCCGCCGCTGCACCACGTACGGGCCGCCCGCGGCGGCGGCCACCTTGGCCCGCCACTCCGCCTCCCCGGTCTGCCAGCCGGGGAGGACGTCGAGTCCGCCGTGCCCGGCGGTGGCCTTGAGGGTGAACTCCTCGCGGTGGGCCAGCACGTACGGCAGCAGGTCGACCTGTTCGCCGTCGGCCTCGACCTTGCGGTCGGCGAGCATCCGCGTCCACGGCAACAGGCCGTCGACCAGGGCGAGTTCGGCGGTGCCGAAGGCCGGGCGGTGGCGTTCGTCGCTGACCAGCGCGAGGCAGCCCTTGGCGCCGTACAGCTCGGTCTCCAGGGTGGCGAACAGCGCGACCAGGCCCGCGTCGGCGGCGGCCAGGATCGGGGCGGCCAGCGCGGCATCGGCCGGGTCGACCAGGTCCTCGCTGACGAACCAGCGGTGCACCAGGTCGATCCGCCGGCCGTGCACGTACACCCCGTCGGCGCGGGTCTCGACCTGGCCCGCGTGGCAGGGGACCGCCTCGATGCCCAGCGGGGCGAGCATCTCGGCCATCACCCGCAGCCGCGGCTCCAGGCTGGGGAAGCTGGTCGGCCAGTCCACCAGGGCGACCAGCGGGGCGGCGTCGAAGTCCAGCTCGGGGAACGCCTCGCGCCACATGGCGACCAGCAGGTGCAGGGTGTCGGCGTACTCCAGGCGGTGTTCGGCCACGAAGCGGCGCAGCTGCTCGTCGCCGAGCATGGCCCGGTTGATCAGCGGGGTGTCGAAGCCGCCGAGCGGGCTGCCGACGTTCAGCTCCAGCAGCTTGAAGCCGCCGGCCTCCTGGTAGAGGTCGGAGCGGGCGATCCGCGGCACGGTGCGCGGCCTGCCGTCCGGGCGCAGCGAGGTGGCGATCTGGAGCGGCGACCAGCCGGCCGCCGCGGCGAACGCCCGGACGTCGCCGTCGAAGAGCCGGTGCGGCAGCGAGAGCAGCAGGTCGTAGAGGCCGCTGAGGCGGACGCCGAGGTCGCGGGCGGTGGCGCCCTCCAGGAAGACCGGGCGGGTCAGGTAGTTGCCGCCCAGGGCCGTCCGCAGCGCGGTGTCCTCGGCGCAGCGCCGGGCCAGCGACTCGGCGCTCGGGCGGCCGGCCAGGTAGGCGGCGGTCAGCGCGTTCTCGGCGACCGGGGGGGTGCTGGTGGCGGGGCGGGTCGGCGCGGGGCTGGTCATCGGGCTGCTCCTCGGCTGGCGGCGGCGGGGGCGGGTGCGGCGGGGACGGGCTGGGGGTCCGCGGCGGTGGGTGCGGAGACGGAGACGGGAACGGGTGCGGCGGGCGCGGGGTGCGGGCCGGTGGCGGTGCGGCGGCGGGCGGCGAGGTGGCGCAGGGCGTGGTGGCCGACCAGGACGATCAGGGTGCCCAGCGTGATGCCGCTCAGCGAGAAGCCGCCCGTGACGCCGATCGAGACGCCGCCGATCCCGGCGACCACGCCCGCCGCGGTGGGGACCAGGTGGACGGGGTCGCCGAAGTCGACCCGGTTCCGGACCCAGATGTTCGCGCCGAGCAGGCCGATCATGCCGTAGAGGACCACGGTGATGCCGCCGAGCACCCCGCCGGGGGTGGCGGCGACGATCGCCCCGAACTTGGGGCACAGGCCGAGCAGGACGGCGGTGCCGGCGGCCACCCAGTACGCGGCGGTGGAGTAGACCCGGGTCGCGGCCATCACGCCGATGTTCTCGGCGAAGGTGGTGGTCGGGGCGGAGCCGGTGCCGGCCGCGACCGCCGTGGCCAGGCCGTCGGCGAACAGGGCGCGGCCGAGGCTGCCGTCCAGGTCGCTGCCGGTCATCTCGGCAACCGCCCGCACGTGGCCGGTGTTCTCGGCGACCAGGGCGATCACCGCGGGCAGCGCGAGCAGGATCGCGGAGAGCCGGAACTCCGGCGCGTGTGTGGAGGGCAGGCCGATCCAGTCGGCGTGCGCCACCGCGCCGAGGTCGACCCGGAAGTGGGTGGTGACCGCGCCGGTGGCGTCGGGGGCGGTGATCGGGCCGGTGGTGAGGTCCAGCAGCCAGGAGAGGGCGAAGCCGAAGACCAGGCCGACGAAGACCGAGATCCGCCCCCAGAAGCCGCGCAGCAGGACGCCGGAGGCGAGCACCACGGCCATCGTGGCCAGCGCCGTCCACTGGTCCTGCGGCCAGTAGATCCGGGCGACCACGGGGGCCAGGTTGAAGCCGATCAGCAGCACCACCGCGCCGGCCACCACCGGCGGGAAGAGCCGGTTGACGACGGCGCTGCCGGCCCGGTGCACGGCCAGGCCGACCAGGGCCAGCGCGATGCCGGACACCGCGACCGCGCCGGTGACGACGGCGCTGGAGCCGCCGGCCGCCCGGATCGCGGCGACCGCGCCCACGAACGAGGCGCTGGTGCCGAGGTAGCTGGGGATGCGGCCGCGCACCACCAGCAGGAAGAGCGCGGTGGCGATGCCGGACATCATGATGCCGAGGTTCGGGTCGAGGCCCATCACCAGCGGGAAGACGAAGGTGGCGCCGAACATCGCCACCACGTGCTGGGCGCCGAGGCCGACCGTCCGGGGCCAGCTGAGCCGCTGGTCGGGCCGGACGGCGGCGCCGGGGCGCGGTTCGCGGCCGTCGCCGTGCAACTCCCAGGTCAGGCCGAGCCGTTCACGCAGCACCGGACACCTCCGCGGACGCGACCGGAGCGGGGGCCGCCGGAGCGGGGGCGGTGGCGGCGGGGTCTGCGGACGCGACGGGCTCGGCCGACGCGACGGGCTCGGCGGGCTCGGCGGACTTCGCGGGCCGTCCGCCGAGCCCCTGCACCAGCAGCACCGACAGCAGGCTGAACGCGGCCAGGAACACCCACGGCCACAGCGGGCCGCGCCCCAGCAGGGCGGTCAGGACCACCGGCGACACGGCGCCGCCGATCGTCCAGGAGAGTTGGAAGGCGGCCTGGTAGCGGCCCTGGATGTGCTCCTTGGCCATCGCCACGCTGAGTTCGTTGGACGGCGGGCCACCGACCATCTCCGCCAGCGTGTAGACCAGCACGGCCAGCACCAGGCCCGCCTCGACCGCCCAGCCGGGCACCGCCGACAGCGCGCCGAACAGCGCGAACGCCACCGCGTTCAGGATCGCGGCCAGCGCCAGCACCCGTACGGGGTTGCGGTGTTCGCCCCAGCGGGCGACGGTGGTCTGGGCCAGCGCGACCAGGCCGGTGTTCAGCACGACCAGGGCGCCGACGATCCAGGCGGCGGAGTGCAGCGTCCCGGTGGCGTAGACGGCGAGCAGCACCGGCAGCACCATGGCGGCCAGCACGAAGCCCAGGTTGGCGGCGACCAGGCGCAGGTAGGGCAGGTCGCGCAGGACGTCCCGGTAGCTGCCGGCCGGGCGGTCGGCGGGGGCGGCGGCGGTGGGGCGGGGCTGTTCGCCGGTCGGGCGCCAGGAGGAGATCAGCCAGGCGGCGAGCAGGAAGGTCGCGGTGTTGGCGACCACCACGGCCCGCAGGCCGGTGGTGCCGGCGAACTGGAGCAGCAGGGCGGCGACGGCCGCGCCGAAGCCCGCGCCGATGTTGCGCAGCGAGCTGGTGAGCGCGAACCAGCGCTGCCGTTCGCCCTCGCGGGCGGCCAGCACGACCAGCGGGCGGCTGGAGGTCCAGTAGATGTTCGAGCCGGTCTGCACGACCAGTTGGAACAGCACGATCATCCAGGCCTGGCGGCAGAACAGGAAGCCGAGGAAGCCGCCGGCCGACACCAGGTTGCCCACCGCGACCACGGCGCGCGGGCCGATCCGGTCCAGCAGCGGCCCGACCAGGGCGGGCACCGGCAGCGAGAGCAGGTGGCCCAGGGTCAGGGCCGCGCCGATCTCGACCAGCGGCAGGTCGGTGGTCCGGGTGAAGTAGACGACGGTGAAGGCGAGGACCAGTCCGTTGCCGAGGCTGTCGATGACGTTGGCCGCCAGGAACCGGCCGTTGCCGGTGAGGTCGGGCAGGCCGAGGAGGTGTCGCAGTCCGCGCGGCGGCTGCGGCGGCCGTGCGGACTGCGACGGCCGGGGTGCGCTGTTGTCCATGACTCTCCTGCGGGCGCGCGGCGGCCGCCCCGGTGGCGGCCGCCGCTTGGGTGTGGGGGCGTCAGTTTCCGTACGCCCGGGCGAACTTGCCGGTGATGTAGGGGCCGGAGCGGACCGGGGCGTGCCGCGGCGGGTTGTCCCGGTCGGTGCAGGTGGCGATGCACTCGATCAGGGCGTCGTAGTTCGGCTGGTGGAAGAACGGCACCGAGTAGCGCTCGTTGTGGGCCTCTTCGCGGGGCGGGTTGACCACCCGGTGCACGGTGCTGACCCAGGCGTCGTTGGTCCAGATCGCCATCAGGTCGCCGATGTTGACGACGAAGGAGCCCTCGACCACGGGGACGTCCAGCCAGCGGTCGCCGGTGCGGTCGAGCACCTGGAGGCCGCCGGTGCCGTTGTCCTGGTAGAGGATGGTGAGGCTGCCCCAGTCGCTGTGCTCGCCCTTGCGCAGCTGTCCGGGTGCGGGCGGGACGGGCTGCGCCGGGTAGTAGTTGGCGGTCAGGTTGGTCATGTGCTGGTCGATCTTGTCCTCGAACCAGTCCTCGGGCAGGCCGAGTCCGAGGGCGAACAGCCGCATCAGCTCGCCGGCCAGCCGTTCCATCTCGGCGTAGTAGCCGCGGTACGCGTCGGCGAAGCCCGGCAGGTCGGGCCACGGGTTGGGGGTGCGCAGCGCCGGGGCGGCGTCGGCGGGCAGGGCGCGGGCGCCCTCGGGTTCGCCGAGCCGGTTGACGGTGAAGGTCTCCGAGACGTCGGGGCGGGCCCGTTCGGTGGCCACCGAGGCGTCCGGGTTGGACGCGGCGAGGCTGCCGCTGCGGCCGAAGCCGCGCATCAGCGGGTCGGCGGGGTCGGCCAGGTGGGCGGCCTTGACCTCCGGCGGGAGCGCGAAGAACTCGCGGGTGGCGCGGTACATCTCGGTGATGGCCTGCTCGGGGACGCCGTGGCCGACGATGACCAGGAAGCCGCTGGTGCGGCAGGTCCGGTCGACGGCCGCGGCGACCTCGGCGCGGCGGCGGGGGTCGGTGCGGGCGCCGCTCAGGTCGATGACCGGCACGTAGCCGTCCACCAGGGTCACCGGGGTGCCCGTCGGGGCGGCGGTCGCTGCCAGGGTCGGCACGGTTCTCACCTCTCTGCTGTCTGCTGTCTGCTGTCGGTGGGGCGGCCGGGGCCGCGGTCGGCCGGGCCGGGGCCCGGGGTCGGTCAGGTGTCGTGCCGGGCGGGCACCGCCGTTTCGCGGACGGTGCTGCCGCAGCGGGTGCGCAGGACGACGGCCGGGACCTCGCCGGGGCGGGGCAGCCGCAGGGTGCGCTCCTCCGTCCAGCCGGCGAAGCGGAACTCGCCGCCGCCGAGGTGGACCAGGCCGAGCTCGGGTTCGCCGGGCGCGGTCAGGAACAGCCGGTCCGCGCGGAGCAGCACGGTGCTGGGCAGTCGGCGCTGGTGGCGCAGGAAGGCGCCGTCCGCCTCGTCCCGGTCGGTGAAGGACTCGGGGACGTCGAAGCGCAGGCCGTGGGCGGCCCGGGCGGCGGCGTCGAGCGGGGCCGGGGGCCGGGCCAGGATGCTCTCGGCCAGCACCTCGGGGGTGCGGAAGACCGGCGGGAAGAGGTCCAGCAGGGCGCGGTTGGGCAGCAGGTCGGCGACCAGGTGGACCGGGGTGCCGTCGGTGCCGGGGTGCAGCAGCCGGTGGCTGCGGCTGACGTCGCCGTACCAGAGGGTGCCCGGCGTCCACTGCTGCGGTTCGCCCTCGATGACCAGTCCGGCGCCGGGGTGGGCGGTGAGCGGCAGGTAGAGCCGGACGGTGCCCCAGGCCAGGCCGTTCTTGGTGTCGCGGTGCGGGGCGCCGCTGGCCCCGGGGGTGAGCGCCATCAGCCGGACGGCCCGTTTGGCGGCGGGCAGGGCGCCCAGCACCTCGGCGAGGTACGGGGCGCCGGCCAGCCACGGGGTGTCGGCGAAGTCGTCCCGGTCGGGGCCGCCGGCGTCGGTGCGCTCGGGGTCGCCGCCGATGCTGCGCAGCGGCAGGGTGCGCCACTGCTCGGGGACGGCGGTGAGGGCCTGGGCCGGGTAGCGCCGGCGGCGGTGCCAGTGGACCTGGCGGAGCGCCGCCAGCTCCGCGCCCAGCCGGACGACGTCGAAGTCGCCGTCCAGCCGGGCGGAGCGGGGCAGTCGGGAGAAGGCGGGGGTGGCCATGCGCTGCTGCACGGACTGCCTTTCTCGGTCGGTGGGTGGTGACGGCGGGTGGTGCCGCGGTGCCGGTGGGGGGTGCCCGTGGTGGTGTCCGGGGCCGGTCAGGCCCAGCGCGGCGGCGGGGGCCGCCAGCTGTCGCAGAGCGCGAGCAGGTCGCCGGCCTTGCGGACCGGGACCAGCGAGGCGCTCTCCTCGGGCCGCATGAACCCGGCCCGGGCGATGCCCTCGACCGTGTCGAGCAGGCCGTCCCAGTAGCCGTCGGTGTTCAGGACGGTGACCGGTTTGCCGTGGTGCCCGAGGATCAGCCAGGCCCAGACCTCGAAGAGCTCCTCGACGGTGCCCAGGCCGCCCGGCAGGGCGACGAAGCAGTCGCCGAGCCGGGCCATCAGGTCCTTGCGCTCGTGCATGGTGTCGACCACGTGCAGTTCGGTGAGGCCGAGGTGGGCGACCTCGGCGTCGTGCAGCGAGCGCGGGATGACGCCGGTGACCCGGCCGCCGGCCGCCATCGCGCTGTCGGCGACCACGCCCATCAGTCCGACGCTGCCGCCGCCGTAGACGATCTCGTGCCCGGCCTCGGCGAGTTCGCGGGCGAAGGCGGCGGCCTCCCGGGCGTACACCTCGTCCCGGCCCGCCGAGGAGCCGGCGTAGACGGTGACCCGCATCAGGGGCTGACCCGGCCGTAGGTCTCGAAGGCCGCGTGGGTGACCGGCATCAGGGCCTTCCAGGCGTCCTCCATCTGCTCGGCGACCAGCTCGATCTCGCGCTGCGGGTGCGAGGGGTAGGTGGCGTCGGCGCGGTTGGTGCGCAGGCTCAGGAAGTGCATCAGGCCGCGGGAGTTGCAGGTCGCGTACACCGAGGAGTAGGTGGCCACCGGCAGCACCATGCGGGCGATCTCGCGGGCGATGCCGGACTCCAGCATCGCGGTGTACTCCTCGTACGCCTTGGCGTAGACGGCGTGCGCGGAGGTGAGGATCTGCTCGTGGTCCTGGTCGGTGCCCGGGACGTACTGGTAGTGGCCGGGCTTGCCCTTCTGACGCAGCAGGCGCTCGCCGTCCGGGACGTAGAAGACCGGGCGCAGCTCCCGGTAGCGGGCGCTCTCCTCGTTGAACGACCAGGTGCGGTGGCGCATCAGGTGGCGGACGGTGAAGATCGGCGCGGTGATCAGGAAGGTCATGTAGTTGTGCTCGAAGGGGCTGCCGTGGCGGCTCTTCATCAGGTAGTTGAGGAGTCCGGCGCTGTAGCCCTCGCCCTTGTCCTCGATCTGGGCGTCCTCGCCGATGGTGGAGACCCGGGCGGCCCGGACGACGCCGGCGTCGCTGGCCCGGTGGTCGACCAGTTCGACGGAGATGTCGCTGCGCAGTTCGACGCCGGGGGCGGTGTCCAGGACGGAGCCCTGCTCGCTGACCAGCATGGTGGCGGTTCCTCTCGGTTCGGTCGCGTGGTGCGCGTAGTGCGTGTGGTTCGTGGGTTCGCGGTGGGACGGGGCGGTACGGGTGGTGCGCGGTGGTGCGCCGGTCAGGCCGTGGCGGCGGCCAGCGGGGCGGGGGCGGCCAGGAGCTGCTCCGCCAGTTCGAGCACGCCGGGGGTGAGCAGTCCGTGCTCGGCCGTCAACTCGCGCAGTGTCGCCGCGAGTTCGTCCCGACGGTCGAACTCGCAGGTGAGCACGGTGTTGGCGTACGCCTGGCCGTCGATGTGGAACTCGCTGGCCCGGACCAGGTCGAGGCGTTCGCGCAGCAGCGCGGTGAGCGCGGGGGTGGCCCGGCGGATCGGCAGTTGCAGCGCGAGCCGGCGGCGGCGGCCGAAGCCGGGGGCCTGCTGCTCCCAGGTGCCGAGCAGCAGCGAGAGCAGCGCGGCGTAGGTGTTGTCGCCGGAGGCGGCGATGGAGAGCGTGGTGGAGCCGGAGACCCGGGGGTTGATCTCGATGACCTGGTAGCCGCCGTCGACGTGGATCATCTCGACCTCGATGGCGCCCTCGATCCCGAGGTCCTCGCACAGCCGCAGCAGCCGCTCGGCGACCGGCCGGAAGTCCCGGTCGGGGCCGGGGCGCGGCGCGGTGTAGCGGACGGTGTCGAAGACGAAGGACGGGGCACCACCGGTCGGCCCCTTCCAGATCAGCGGCTGGAGGGCGTAGTGCCCGGGCCGGCCGACCACCTCCACCGAGCAGAGTTCGCCGGTGACGCAGTGCTCCAGGACGGTGCTGCCGTCGTACGGGTCGGCGAGGTAGGCGCGCAGGGCCGCCCGGTCGGGCAGGAAGCGGATGCCGGTGGCGAGGCAGTCCCACAGCGGCTTGGAGAGCAGCGGGTAGCCGATCCGCTCGGCCTGCGCCAGCAGCAGGTCCTGGTAGGCCGGGGCCTGGACGCTGCGGCCGCGCAGCAGGTCGCCGTCGACCAGCAGCCCGTCGGGGGTGTCGAGGCCGTGGGCGGCGAGCAGCCGCTTGGTCTCCCACTTGTTGGCCAGCACGCAGGTGGCGTCCGGGCTGTGCATGACCATCGGGATGCCGCGGGCGGCGAGCTTCTCGCGCACCACGGCGTCGCGCAGCGCGTTCTCGTCGGGTATGGAGAGCGAGACGACGCCGTCGGCGCCCCAGGCGGCGATCCGGTCGGCGATCTGCTCGCAGCTCAGGCCGGGCGGGAGCTTCTCGGACTCGCCGGGGAAGTCGTCCGGTCCGCACTCGCCGTCGGTGTGGAACAGCTTGAGGGTGAGGCCGGCCTCGGCGGCCGGGCCGGCCAGCTCCCGGACGTAGGGGTCGGTCTGCTGGATCTCGATGGAGCGCAGCAGCGCGATGCGGGCCATCTCAGGCCAGCTCGATGCGGACGGCGGCCAGGGCCTCGGCGGCGAGCCGGTTGACCTCCTCGGCCGTTTCGGCGGTCAGGATGAAGTGGCCGACCCGGGAGATGTTGTCCTGCGGGCGGGCGAGTTCCTTGCCGGGTTCGGCGTACAGCGCGGTGGCCACCGTGTGCGGGCCCTCGGGGAGGTGCTCGACGGAGCGCAGCACGCCGGCCGACGGCGGGGTGAGGAAGCGGATCGCGGCGGCCCGCTGGTGGGTGGGCAGCACGTCGGGGTGCTCGCCGAGCGCGGCCTGCAGGTAGGCGCGGGCCTCGCTGACGCCGGTCGCCTGCCGGACCAGCTTGACGATGTGGTCGCCCGGCGGGCGGGCGCCGACCTCGATGATCCGGGCGGTGTTGTCCTCCAGCAGCTTGAGCTCGGTGTGCGCGACGCCGTACCGGAAGCCCAGCGCGGCCAGGCCCTGTTCGACGGTGGCGAGCACCGCCTCGGTGGCCGCCGCGTCCAGCGCCGCGGGGACGGTGTGGCCGACCTCGGCGCGGGTGGCGTCGTCGGTGGTGAACTTCTCGGTGATCGCCAGGTGGTGGTACTTCTCCTCGAAGACCACCGTCTCGATGCTGAACTCCTTCCCGCCGATGTACTCCTGGATCAGCACGGTGGTCTCCAGCGGCGTGCCGTGCGGGAACTCCCGCGGCCAGCCCTGGGCGAACTCGACCGCCGCGGCCAGCTCCTGCTCGCCGCGCACCACCGAGACGCCGACCGAGCCGGCGTTCTCGCACGGCTTGACCACCACGGGGTAGTCGAGGCCGGTCCGGGCCAGCGCCTCGGCGGCCTCGGCGGGGCCGGCCACCACGGCCGTGCGCGGCGCGGGGACGCCGGCGGCGTCGAAGACCTGCGCCATCACCCGCTTGTTGCGGGCGGCGGCGGCCTTCTCCGGGTCGTGGCCGGGCAGGCCGAGTTCGGCGGCCACCCGGGTGACCAGCGGGGAGAAGAACTCCCAGCCGGTGACGACGCCGTCGACGCCCCGCTCGCGGGCGAAGGAGAGCAGGTCGCGGACGGCCGTCTCGGTGTCGCCGAGGTCGGTGAAGACCGTGCCGTCGATCCTCTCCTTCAGTTCGGGGCGGTAGTCGCGGTACAGCTCCTCGTGGGTGGCGACGTGCACCTCGACGCCCAACTCCCGCGCCGCGTCGAGCAGGTCACCACCGACCATGCCGTTCGCCTCGATCAGCAGCAGTTTCTTCATGGATGTCCTCCTGGACGGGCAGGCCGGAGCGGCGATGGGGGCAAATGCTTTGATTACATGGACAATTGACGGTGCATCAGGTCTTTCCGCACGTGAACGCGCGTAGATCGGCGTGCGGAAGTGTCGAACAACGGCGCATCGGGCCGTTCCATTGGTTACGATCAGCCCTGGTCATGAGCGCGACGGTTCATGCCGCGCCGGGGGCGGCAGCTACATGGGGAGCTGGGATGTGCGGTGTGCCAGGAAGGTCGGGGACGTACTCGACGCTCCGGCAACCGGTCTGCCACGGCATCGGTGTCGACGCGGGCCGCGGGCCCGCCGCGGGCACGGGATTCCCGGTGGCGGGATTCCCGGCGGCGGCATTCCCGGTCGTGGGCGCCCCGGCTGCGAGAGTCCCGGCTCCTAGGGTTCCGGTCGTACGCGTTCCGGCCGCGAGAGTCCCGGTCGTGCGCGTTCCGGCTGCGAGAGTCCCGGCTGCGAGAGTCCCGGTCGTGAGCGGGCCGACCGTGCGCGTTCCGGTCCGATGTCGGCGTTCCTGCCCCGGGAGATCGGTCGACGGCGGCTGAGCCGTCGGCGGTGGAGCGCGTCCGCCGGTCCGGAGGTCAGTGACCGCCGGTGGGGGTGACGTCCCATTCCAGGTCCGCGACCACCCGGGTGCCGTGCCCGGTACCGGGGTGCCCGGCGCCGGTTCCGACCGCCGCCACGCCGATCACGGCGGCGGCCGGCAGGAGGAGCAGGGCGACCCAGCGCCGCAGGTGGCTGGAGGCATGGCTGATCATCGGTCACATCCTTCTGTCAGGTGGGTGGTTGCGGAGAACCCGTGTCCGTCCGCACACACAATTCTTGGCCGACCGGCCGAGTCGAGCAAGCGATCAGCTGGCTCATGTTGATGAACAGCATGAACATGAGGGTGGTCATGAACACCGAACACCGGACCGGTGATCCCGGTCAGGAGGACGTCCCCCGGCTCAGCCCCGCCGCCGAGCGGCTCTACGTGCGCTCGCTGAGCAGCGGCAGCCTGCCCAACCCGGCGGTCGGCGGCGGTCCCGTCGGCCTCTCCGCCGCCTGCCTCTCCCCTGACGAACTGGCCGCCAGCGAACAGCTGTTGAGGCTCGGGCTGCTCGCCGCCGACGCCGCCGAGCCCGCCCGCCTGGTCCCGGTGGACCCGCAGCTGGCCGCGGCCTCGGTGCGCCGCCGGGTGCGACTGCAGTCCGCCCGGATCGAGGAGTACGGCTCGCGCCTGGTCGGGGAGTTGACCCGGCTCTCGCACCTCTACGACCAGGCGTCCGAGGAGGGCCCGCAGGCGGCGCCCGTGCAGGACCTGGTCGGCCTGGACATGATCACCTCGGCGATCGACGAGGCGATGCGCGACTGCACCGAGGAGGCGCTCACCGCCCAGCCCGGCAACGGCCGCCGGGCGGACGCGCTGGCCCGGGCGCTCGGCAAGGCCGAGGAGCTGCTGGCCCGCGGCGCCCACCTGCGCACGCTCTACCAGCACCCGGCCCGGTTCAGCGAGCCGATCCGGGACTACGTGACCAAGGTGTCCTCGCTGGGCGCGGAGGTCCGTACCCTCGACGAGCTGCCCAAACGGCTGATGATCTTCGACCGCAGGACGGCCTTCGTCTCGGCCGCCCAGGACAGCCGCCGCGCGGTGCTGGTCCGCCACCCCGCCCTGGTCGCCTACCTGGCCGACGCCTTCGAGCGCGACTGGCGGCGGGCCAGCCCGTACGACGTCCGCTACCGCGGCGGCTCGGCCGGGCGGGGGCTGAACGAAGTCCAGCAGACCATCCTGCGGATGCTGGTGGACGGCGAACCGGACGACGCGATAGCCCGTCGGATGAGCCTCAACGTCCGCACCTGCCGGGCCCACATCGCCAAGATCCTCAAGGCGTACGACGCCCAGAGCCGGGTTCAGATGGCCTACCAGCTGGGCCGTTCCGAGGCGCTGTCCGGCGACGGCCTGCGGGGCGGGGTGCCGAGCGGCGCGCCGAGCGGGGCGGCCTGAACCCCCTTCGGCGACAGGGGATTTCGGCCGCCCGACGTCAGCTGCGGACGCGCAGGCGTTCGCCCTGCGGGCCGAACATCACCAGGTACTCGACGGGGCGGTCCGGGGCGGCGTTGGCGACCCCGTGCGGGGCGCGGGTGTCGAACTCGGCGACCTCCCCGGCGGCCAGCACCAGCTCGCGGTCGCCGAGGGCCAGCCGGAGCCGCCCGGAGAGCACGCAGAGCCACTCGTGGCCGGGGTGGGAGACCTGGCGCGGCCGGGACGGGGGCCCGTCGGCGGTGGTGTCGGTGGCGGTGGTGTCGGTGGCGGCGGTGGCGGCGGTGGTGTCGGTGGCGGCGGCCGTGGCGGGCAGGACGTGCTTGTGCGCGTGCAGGCCGCCGACGTAGCGGGTCAGCGGGAGCACCGCCTTGTCGTCCGCGCCCCGCAGCGGTGCCGGTCGCGCGGGCGCGGTACCGGCCAGTTCGTCGAGCGGGACGCGGTACTCCCGGGCCAGCAGGAGCAGCACCTCCAGGGTGGGGTGGCGGTGGCCGTTCTCCATCCGGGACAGCGTGCTGGGGGTGAGGCCGGTGGCCCGGCACACCTCGCCGAGGCCGCGACCGTCGCGGGCCCGGGCGGCGCGCAGCCGTGGGCCCATGGTGGCCAGCAGGTGCGCCACCTCCTCGTTGCCGGTCATCCCGGGCACTCCCCTCAGCTGCGGTGTTGCCGATCCGGCAAGAGTAGTCGCCCGGGCGGGGCGGGACGGCGCATGATCGACCTGTTCCCGGCGCCGGGGCGTTCCCGCCGCCGTCCAGCCCCTTGTCCGGTCCCCGGTCCAGCCCCTTGGAGGAGTCGTCATGTCCGTACCGCAGGAGACCGTCGGGTCCGGCCCGGCCGCCGGGGCCCGGCACCGCACCGTCGCCGGGCCCGCGGGGCCGCTGCACCTGGTGGAGCAGGGGGACGGGCCGCTGGTGCTGCTGGTGCACGGGTTCCCGGAGTCCTGGTACTCGTGGCGGCACCAGCTGCCGGCGCTCGCCGCGGCGGGGTACCGGGCGGTGGCGCCGGACGTGCGCGGGTACGGGCGGTCGTGCCGGCCGGACGATCCGGCGGCGTACCGGATGCGGGAGCTGGTGGCGGACAACCTGGCGCTGGTGCGGGGGTCGGGCGCGGAGACGGCGGTGGTGGTCGGGCACGACTGGGGGTCGAACATCGCGGCCGCGTCCGCCCTGCTGCACCCGGAGGTGTTCCGCGCGGTGGGCCTGCTGAGCGTGCCGTACGCCCCGCCGGGCGGGCCGCGGCCGGGCGAGGTGTTCGCCGGGATGGGCGGGCCGGAGGAGTTCTACGTCTCGTACTTCCAGCGTCCGGGCCGGGCGGAGGCGGAGATCGAGCCGGACGTCCGGGGCTGGCTGGCGGGGTTCTTCGCCGCGCTGTCCGCCGACACCATGCCCGGCCCGGACGCGCCGGACCCGCACTTCGTCTCCCGGGCCGCGGGCGGGACGCTCCGCGAGCGCTTCCCGCGCGGGGTGCGGCCGTCCTGGCTGTCGGAGGCCGATCTCGACTTCTACGCGGGCGAGTTCGAGCGCACCGGCCTGACCGGCGCGCTGAACCGCTACCGGAACATGGACCGGGACTGGGCGGAGCTGGCCCCCTTCGCCGGGCGTCCGCTGGAGCAGCCCGCGCTGTTCGTCGGCGGGACGCGGGACGCCTCGACCACCTGGATGGCGGAGGCGATCGACGCCTTCCCGGCCACGCTGCCCGGACTGGTCTCCGCCCACCTGCTGGAGGGCTGCGGCCACTGGGTGCAGCAGGAGCGCGCCGAGGAGGTCAACGGGCTGCTGACCTCCTGGCTCGACTCCCTGCCGTCGAACTGACCATCCGTCAGGACGGCTGCCCGGACGGCTCCTTGACGACGTGAGGCTGCGGAACGGGTGCGGGCGCGGCGGGGGCCGGGCGGCGCACCAGCAGGACGACCAGCGCGGCGGCGAGCAGTCCGGCCGCTCCGGCGGTGAGGTAGACGTGGTCGAGGGCGGCGGCGTAGGCGTGGCGCGGATCGGTGCCGGGGCGTTCGCGCAGGGTGTTCTGGAAGACCGTGCCGAGGACGGCGATGCCCAGGGCGAGGCCGAGTTGGCGGGCGGTGTTGAACGCGCCGGAGGCCATGCCGGCGCGTTCGCGCGGGACGGCGGCCAGGGCGGCGGCCATCATCGGCGGGGTGGCCAGGCCGACGCCGACGCCGGTGGCCAGCAGGCCGGGCAGCAGGGCCGTCCAACCGGTGGTGGGCGAGACCAGGGTGAGCAGCAGGGTGCCGCCGCCGATCAGGGCCAGGCCGAGGGCGATCGGCAGCCGCGGGGGTGCGCCGCGCAGCAGGCGGCTGCCGGCGGGGGCGGTGAGGAAGGCGGCGGCGGCGAGCGGGCAGACGGCCAGTCCGGCGTTCAACGGGCTGAGGTGCAGGACCTGTTGGAGCCAGAGGCCGGTGTAGGTGAGCTGGGCGAAGGCGGCGGCGGTGAGCAGCAGCCCGGCGGCGGCGAGGCCGACGAAGGCGGGGTTGCGCAGCAGCCGCAGGTCCAGCAGGGGCCGGGCGGTGCGCAGTTCGACGGTGGTGAAGGCGGCGAGGGCGAGGGCGGCGGCGATCAGGGTGGCGGCCACCAGGGGGTCGCTCCAGCCGCGTTCGCCGCTCTCGATCAGGCCGTAGGTGAGGGCGGCGGCGAACAGCGTGAACGTGGCGGCGCCGGGCAGGTCGAAGCGTCCGGCGGACCGGCCCGCCACCGCTCCGGACCGGCCCGCAGCCTCGGCCTCCGTGGCGCGGGGGCGGTCGGCGGTGAGGTGGCGGACGGTGAGCCAGGCGGCGACGGCGGCGATCGGCAGGTTGACCAGGAAGATCGAGCGCCAGCCGAACTGCTGGGTGAGCAGCCCGCCGAGCACCGGCCCGGCGGCGGCCGCGGCGCCGTTGACCGCGCCCCAGACGCCGAACGCGGTGCCCCGGTCGCGGCCCTGGTAGGCGGCGTTGAGCAGGGCGGTGGTGGAGGTCATCATGGCGGCGCCGCCGAGGCCCTGGGCAGCGCGGGCGGCGATCAGGGTACCGGCGTCGGGGGCGAGCGCGCAGGCCAGTGAGGCGAGGCCGAAGACGGCGAGGCCGGCCAGGTAGAGGCGGCGGTGGCCGAGGCGGTCGCCGAGCGAGCCGAAGGCCATCAGCAGGGCGGCGAGGGTGAGGGCGTAGACGTCCACCACCCACTGCAGGGCGGTGAAGGTGGAGTGCAGGTCCTCGGACATCTCGGGCAGCGCGGTGTTCACGATGCTGGCGTCGACCAGCAGCATGAACGCGCCGACGCAGATCGCCGTCAGGGGTATCCACTTGCGCACGGGCGGGGTCGTCCTTCCGGGACGGGGTTGTCGTTTCCTTCCGTACTCTCGCTCCGGACCGCCGCTTTCCCCTAGCCGGTGCGCGGTTCGCGCCGGTTCTCGACACGTCCTACGATGGTGCGGTGGAATCCGACGGCTACGACGCGCTCGACCGGCAGCTGGTGCACGCGCTGCAGTTGGCGCCGCGGGCGGCGTTCAGCCGACTGGCGGCGGTGCTGGGGGTGTCGGACCAGACGGTGGCGCGCCGGTACGGGCGGCTGCGCGGGGCGGGGGTGATCCGGGTGCTGGGGCTGCCCGACCCGGAGCGGCTGGGCGAGGTGCGCTGGCAGTTGCGGGTGCGCTGCTCGCCGGACTCGGCGGGGGCGGTGGCCGCGGCGCTGGCCCGCCGGGAGGACACCGTGTGGGTGTCGCTGAACTCGGGCGGCACCGAGATCGCCTGCTCGACCCGCACCCCGCCGGACCGCTCGGACCACTCGCTGCTGCTCCAGCACCTGCCGCGCACCCCGAGCGTGCTGGGGGTGAGCGCGCACTGCGTGCTGCACACCTTCTTCGGCGGCGCGCAGAGCCTGGCGGTCAAGTCCGGGGCGCTGACCGCCGGGCAGGTCGCGGAGCTGACCGCGGCCGGTCCGCGGGTCGCCGAACCGGACGGCCCGGTGCCGGAGTTGGACGCGGCGGACCGCCGGCTGCTGGCGGCGCTGGCGGTGGACGGGCGGGCCCCGCTGGCCGAACTGGCCGCCGCCTGCGGGAAGTCGGAGAGCACGGCGCGCCGCCGGCTGGAGGAGCTGGCCGGCTCGGGGGTGCTCTACTACGACCTGGACGTGGACTGGCGGATCTTCGGGCTGCGCACCCACACCTGGCTGTGGCTGAACGTGGTGCCGTCCGAACTCGCCGCCGCCGGTGCGGCGCTGGCCGCCCACCCGGAGGTGGCGTACGCCTGCGCGACCACCGGCCCGAGCAACCTGCACGCGGTGGTGATCACCCGCAGCGTGCGGGAGCTGTACGCCTACCTGACCAGCCGGGTGGCGGCGCTGCCGGGGGTGCAGCACCTGGAGACCGCGCCGACCATCCGGATCGTCAAGGGCCCGGGCCCGCTGCCGCTGGCCTCCCCGCGCGACATCTGACGCTGCGTCAGGATGCTGGCGGGGAGGGCGGGTCCGGCTTCCTCAGCTGCGCAGGAACTCGCGGTTCAGGCGGGCGATGCCGGACAGCGGGATGCCCTTGGGGCAGGCGGTGGCGCACTCGCCGGTGTTGGTGCAGCCGCCGAAACCCTCGTCGTCCATGGTCTCCACCATGGTCCGCACCCGGGAGGCGCGTTCGGGGGCGCCCTGCGGGAGGACGTTGAGGTGGACCACCTTGGCAGCGGTGAACAGCATCGCGGAGCCGTTGGGGCAGGCGGCGACGCAGGCCCCGCAGCCGATGCACTCGGCGTGCTCGAAGGCCAGGTCGGCGGCCTCCTTGGGGACGGCCGTGGCGTGCGCCTCGGGGGCGGAGCCGGTGGGGGCGGTGATGTAGCCGCCGGAGCCGATGATCCGGTCGAGCGCGGAGCGGTCCACCACCAGGTCGCGGACCACGGGGAACGCGCCGGCCCGCCAGGGTTCGACGTCGATGGTGTCGCCGTCGTCGAAGTGCCGCATGTGCAGCTGGCAGGTGGTGGTGCGTTCGGGGCCGTGGGCCTGGCCGTTGATGACCATGCCGCAGGCGCCGCAGATGCCTTCGCGGCAGTCGTGGTCGAAGGCGACCGGGCGTTCGCCGCGCAGGATCAGTTCCTCGTTGAGGGTGTCGAGCATCTCCAGGAAGGACATGTCCGCGCTGATGCCGGAGACCCGGTACTCGGTCATCTCGCCCGGGGTGTCCGGGCCTTGCTGGCGCCAGATGCGCAGGGTGAGGTTCACGCGTAGCTCCGCTGGGTGGGGTGGACGTGCTCGAAGACGAGCTGTTCCTGGTGCAGGACGGGGGCGGTGCCGGTGCCGGTGAACTCCCAGGCGGCGGCGTAGCCGAACTCCTCGTCGCGGCGGGCGGCTTCGCCCTCGGGGGTGGCGGACTCGGTGCGGAAGTGGCCGCCGCAGGACTCGGCGCGGTGCAGCGCGTCCAGGCACATCAGTTCGGCGAGTTCGAAGTAGTCGACCAGCCGGTTGGCCTTCTCCAGCGCCTGGTTGAGCTCCTCGCCGGTGCCGGGCACCTTGATCCGGCGCCAGAACTCGTCCCGGATCCGCGGGATGCGGGCCAGCGCGCGGCGCAGCCCGGCCTCGTCGCGGGCCATGCCGCACTCCTCCCAGAGGAGTTCGCCCAGTTCGCGGTGGAACGAGTCGGGGGTGCGGTCGCCGTCGACGGCCAGGATCAGGTTCAGCCGGTCGGCGGACTCGGCCTCCACGGCGGCGAGTTCGGGGTGGTCGGCGGGGACGGCGGCGAGCTTGGTGCGGCCCAGGTAGTCGTTGAGGGTGGGCGGCAGCACGAAGTAGCCGTCGGCCAGGCCCTGCATCAGGGCGCTGGCGCCGAGCCGGTTGGCGCCGTGGTCGGAGAAGTTGGCCTCGCCGATCGCGAACAGGCCGGGGATGGTGGTCTGTAGGTCGTAGTCGACCCAGAGGCCGCCCATCGTGTAGTGGATCGCCGGGTAGATCCGCATCGGGACGGCGTACGGGTCCTCGGCGGTGATCCGCTCGTACATCTCGAACAGGTTGCCGTACTTGGCCTCGACGGCGTCCCGGCCGAGCCGGGCGACGGCGTCGGCGAAGTCGAGGTAGACGCCCTGCCCGCCGGGGCCGACGCCGCGGCCCTCGTCGCAGACCACCTTGGCGGCCCGGGAGGCGATGTCGCGCGGCACCAGGTTGCCGAACGCCGGGTAGATCCGCTCCAGGTAGTAGTCGCGCTCGTCCTCGGGGATCTGCCCGGGCGGGCGGGTGTCGCCCTCGGCCTTGGGCACCCAGATCCGGCCGTCGTTGCGCAGCGACTCGCTCATCAGGGTGAGCTTGGACTGGTGGTCGCCGGAGCGCGGGATGCAGGTCGGGTGGATCTGGGTGAAGCACGGGTTGGCGAACAGGGCGCCGCGCCGGTGGGCGCGCCAGATCGCCGTCGCGTTGGAGTTCTTGGCGTTGGTGGAGAGGTAGAAGACGTTGCCGTAGCCGCCGGTGGCGAGCACCACGGCGTCCGCGGTGTACGAGCGGATCTCGCCGGTGACCAGGTCTCGGGCGACGATGCCGCGGGCCCGGCCGTCGACCACCAGCAGGTCGAGCATCTCGGTGCGCGGGTGCATCTCGACGTTCCCGGCGGCGATCTGCCGGGACAGCGCCTGGTAGGCGCCGAGCAGCAGCTGCTGGCCGGTCTGGCCGCGGGCGTAGAAGGTGCGGGAGACCTGGACGCCGCCGAAGGAGCGGGTGTCGAGCAGGCCGCCGTACTCGCGGGCGAACGGGACGCCCTGGGCCACGCACTGGTCGATGATCTCCACCGAGACCTCGGCCAGCCGGTGCACGTTGGACTCGCGGGCCCGGAAGTCGCCGCCCTTGACGGTGTCGTAGAACAGCCGGCGCACCGAGTCGCCGTCGTTGCGGTAGTTCTTGGCCGCGTTGATGCCGCCCTGCGCGGCGATCGAGTGGGCCCGCCGCGGGGAGTCCTGGAAGCAGAACTGGACGACGTGGTAGCCCTGTTCGGCCAGGGTGGCGCCGGCCGCGCCGCCGGCCAGGCCGGTGCCGACCACGATCACGGTGTGCTTGCGGCGGTTGGCCGGGTTGACCAGCTTGGCCTCGAACCGCCGCCGCTCCCACCGCTGTTCGATCGGCCCGGCCGGGGCGGTGGTGTCGGCGACCGGGTCGCCGAGGGTGTAGTCGAGGTAGCTCATCGGGGCCGCTCCGTCCTTCGCGGTGTCGGGGTCCATCGGGGTCACCGGACCAGTCCGGCCATCACGGCCACCGGCACCGACAGGAACCCGGCGGTCAGCAGCAGCGCCAGCGCGTTCGCGCCGACCTTCAGCGCCCGGTCGCGGCGCGGGTTGTTGACGCCCAGGGTCTGCGCGGCGCTCCAGAAGCCGTGCCGCACGTGCAGGCCGAGCGCCAGCATCGCCAGGCAGTAGATGACGCCCGAGTACCAGGTCGAGAACGAGGCCACGACGTTCTGGTACGGGTGGCCCTCCTCGGCGGCCGGGTTCACCGTGAGGGTGGTCAGGTCGAGGATGTGCCAGACGATGAACAGCCCGAGGATCACCCCGCCCCAGCGCATCGTCCGGGTCGCGTACGTGGCCCGCTGCCGCCGGTGCGCGTACTTGACCGGGCGGGCCTTCAGATCGCGGCGGGAGAGCTGGTAGGCGGCGGTGCCGTGGGCGACCACGGCCGCCACCAGGACGAGGCGGGCCAGCCAGAGGAACCAGCCGTGGTGCAGCAGCGGCTCGCCGAGGGTGCGCAGCCAGTGCGCGTACCCGTTGATGTCGTCCGGACCGAAGAAGATCTTGAGGTTGCCGAGCATGTGGGCGACCAGGTACGCCAGCATCACCAGGCCGCTGACCGCCATCACGGCCTTCTTGCCGACGGAGCTGCGCCAGAGCGCCGCCAGGGAGGACGGGTGCCGGCCGGGGGCGGGGGCCCGGCCCGTCCGTTTCGCCCGGTTCGCCGGGGGTGCGGAAGCCATGGCCATGACCGTAAGCCGGGCGTGTCGCGGGTGTCCAAGACATGGAACCGCCGATCACGATAGGCAGTGCCTATGATGGCTGGTGTGCAGTTGCAGCAGCTCGCCTACTTCGTCGCGGTCGCCGACGTTCGGCACTTCACCCGGGCCGCCGAGCTCAGCCACGTCTCGCAGCCCTCGCTCTCCCAGCAGGTCCGCGCCCTGGAACGGGAGCTGGGCGCCGAGCTGTTCCACCGCTCGCGCTCCGGGACGACCCTGACCGACGCCGGACAGGCCCTGCTGCCGCTGGCCCGGCGCATCCTCGCGGACGCCGACAGCGCCCGGCGGGCGGTCGCCGAGACCGTGCAGCTGCGCCGGGGCCGGGTCCGCTTCGGCGCCCCGCCCTCGCTCTGCGCCAGCCTGGTCCCGGAGGTGCTGCGCGCGTACCGGGCCCGGCACCCCGGCGTCGACCTGCACCTCACCGAGGGCGGCTCCCGGGACCTGGTCCGCGACCTGGAGGCCGGCGAGCTGGACCTCGCGCTGGTCATCACCCCGGCCTCCGCGCCGCCCGCCCCGCTCGCCGTCACCCCGCTGCTGCACGAGGACCTGGTGCTGGTCTCGGCCGACCCGCTCCCCCGCGGCCGGGCCCGGATCACCGACCTGCGCGGCCGGGGCCTGGTGATGTTCCGCGAGGGCTACGACCTGCGCGAGACCACCCTCGCGGCCTGCCGCGCCGCCGGGTTCGAGCCGGTCTACGCCGTCGAGGGCGGCGAGATGGACGCGGTCCTGGCCGCCGTCCGGGCCGGCCTGGGGCCCGCGGTCGTCCCCGGCATGGTCGCCGCCAGCGCCAACCTCCCCACCACCCCCTTCGCCCCGCCCGGCCTCGGCCGCACCATCGCCGTCGCGCACGGCCGCGACCTCCCGCTGACCCGCGCCGCGAGCGCCTTCCGCGACACCCTGCTCGCCCACCTCCACGAGGCCGACCGCACCGACTCCCTCCCGCCCGGCACCCGGCTGCTGCCCTGACCGCCGCGGCCGGGCCCCCGCCGCGGGCCGCCGACGGGCTGCCCGTAGGGTGGGTGCACGGAACATCGGTGCGACGAGGGGTGGTCCGGGTGTCCGGGAGCGTGGTGGCGGTCAGCAGCAGCGGGGAGTACTCGTTCACGAAGCCGAACCGGGACGGCATCCGCCTGCTGGCGGGTCTCGGGGTCGAGGGGGACGTGCACGCGGGGGTGACGGTCAGGCACCGCTCCCGGGTGGCGCAGGACCCGACCCAACCGAACTTGCGGCAGGTGCACCTGATGCACGCCGAACTGTTCGAGGAGCTGGCGCAGGCCGGTTACACCGTCGGGCCCGGGCAGCTGGGCGAGAACGTCACCACCCGGGGCGTGGACCTGCTGGGCCTGCCCGTCGGGACGCTGCTGCGGCTCGGCGCCGAGGCGGTGGTCGAGGTGACCGGGCTGCGCAACCCGTGCGGGCAGATCGACCGCTTCCGGCACGGCCTGCTCAAGCAGGTGGTGGGGCGGGACGAGACCGGGGCGGTGGTCCGCAGGGCGGGCGTCATGGGCGTGGTCCGCTCCGGCGGCGAGATCCGCCCCGGCGACCCCGTCACCGTCACGCTGCCGCCCGAGCCGCACCGCCCGCTCGAACGCGTCTGAGGAGGGCCGGGCCCCGGGCCGGTCACTCGAAGAACTTCAGGCTCCAGCCGGTGTCGGCGGTGGGTCCGGGGACGTTGGCGCGGCGGTAGGTGGCGCCGCCCCACCAGGCGAACGTGCCGGTGTACCAGTACCGTTCGGCCCAGGAGTAGGGCGTGCCCTTGGGGACGGCGTGGAACATCAGGGGGAAGGTCGACCCGGCGGGCGGGCTGGTGTTGATGTCGCCGTTCAGCAGGACGAAGCTGTGGTGGCCGGGGCCGTCCACGTGCAGGGTCGGGTCCCAGCCGGACATCATCGTCTCGCGGTGGGAGCCGAACAGGCAGCCGTTGGACTTGTACCAGTCCCACACGTACGTCGGGTCGCCGCCGGCCCGCAGCCGCAGGTCGGCCAGGCAGTACTGGTCGCTCCAGCTGCCGTTGGCGGAGTACGTGACGTGCAGTTGCCCGTTGGGGTCCTTGATCGCCTCGGGTGCCTCGTTGATGAACGGGTTGCCGACCACCCGCTCCCAGCCCTCCCGGGGCTGGGAGATGACGTAGCGGGCGCCGGTCGGCGCGGTCGGGGTGTTCATCCGGGCGATGTAGAGGTTCTGCTCGACGTTGGTGTCGCCGGCCCAGCCGGACCAGACGAACCAGCGCTGCCCGTTGAAGGTGAACAGGGTGCCGTCGATGGCCCACCTGTCGTCCGGCAGGGCCAGTTTCGTCTCGGCGCCGTAGCCGCTGTCGGGGGTGGCGGAGCTGATGGCGTACATCCGGTGGGCCGCGCCGCGGCCGGCCGAGAAGTAGATGTAGTAGCGGCCGCCGTCCACCACGATCTCCGGCGCCCACACCTCGCCGCGCCCGGCGGTGTCCGACCAGACCTGCCGGGCGGGCGCCGAGGCCAGCGCGGCCGTCGAGGCGGCCTGCCGGACGGCGATGCCCGCGCCGGTGGACTGCACCGAGACGTACGTGCCGCCGACCCGCAGCACGCTGGGGTCCGCGGCCCGCAGGGCGGTCTGGGACGCTTCGGCCGGGGCGGTGACCGCGGTGGACAGCGCGGCGGCGAGGACGGCGGACAGGGTGAGGGCGACGGCGCCGGACAGGCGGCGGGAAGGCTTCATGGTGTCCCGATCCGTGGTGGGGCCCGGGGCCGGGCACCGGCCCGGCCGGTGGCGGCGCGTCGGGCTCTGCAACGTTGGAGGAGCGCTCCTCCGCAGCATCCCGACCGACACTGAACATGTCAACACCCGTGGCACGGCCGCCGGTCCGGACCACCGGCCCGGGCGGCGGACCCCTGGCCCGGGCGGCGGACTCAGGGCGCGGGGCGGGACCAGCCGCGGGCCTCGCCCTCGTCGATCAGTCGGCGGGCGGCCTCCCACAGCGGGGTGGAGGCGTCGCCGATGACGGCCTTGCGGGCCCGGACGTCGGCGGCGGTGACGCCGGGGGTGCGCCAGGTGCCGCCACGGGCCAGCCAGTTGAGCAGCAGGGGCTGGAGGCGGTCCATCGCCTTGGCGAACCGGGCCTCGGGGGTGCGGCGGGCCTCGAACTCGTCCCAGTGCGCGCGCAGCAGGCGGGTCTGGTCGGCGGGCAGCAGCCCGAACAGCTCGTCCGCGGCGACGGCCTCGCGCTCCGCCTGGTCGACGGCCCCCGCGTCGTCGTACAGCGGGGTGTCCCCGGCGTAGATCTCCACCAGGTCGTGCAGCAGGACCAGTTGGACGGTGTGGCCGACGTCGATCGGCTCGTCGGCGTACTCGGCCAGAACGGTCACCATCATCGCCAGGTGCCAGGAGTGCTCGGCGTCGTTCTCGCGGCGGTCGGCGGCGGCCAGCGGCGACTGGCGCAGGACGGTCTTGAGCCGGTCCACCTCCACCAGGAAGGTCAACTGGGCGCGCAGCCGCTCGTCCAGCCCCTCCGGGAAGGGCGTGCGGTCGACGAGCAGGGGCCGGGTTTCTTCGCTCATGCCGCCCATCCTGCCACTGGGCCGCGGGTCGGCCCGGCCCCGGGTCAGTCCCGGTGGCGGGCCAGTTCGGCCCGGCCGCGGACGCCGTACTGGCGGTAGAGGCGGGTGAGGTTGGCCTCGACGGCCTTGACGGAGAGGTGGAGGCGGGCGGCGATCTCGCGGTTGGTGGCGCCGGAGCGGATCAGGGTGAGGATCTGCTGCTGCATGGGGGTGGGGTCGGCCTCCAGGGCGTCGAGGGCGGCGAGGGCGGCGGCGGTGTGCTGCTGCCAGGGGCGGCAGCCGGCGGCGGTGTAGCGGGTGTGGGCCTCCTGGAGGGCGGTGCGGGCGGCGGCGCGGCGGCGGGCGCGGCGTTCCAGGGTGCCGAGGGCGAGGTGGGCGCGGGCGAGTTCGAGGGGGTAGGGGTGGGTGTCGGGGAGCAGGGCGCGCAGGGTGTCGGCGGCGCGGCGGGGGTCGGTGGCGGCGGTGAGGTGGGCTTCGGCGCGGTGCAGGCCCAGGGTGAGGACGTCGCGGCCGAGCCGGGCGGCGCGGTCGCGGGCGTCGGCGAGGGCGGCGGCGGCCTGCTCGGGGCGGCCGGAGAGGGCGAGTGCCTCGGCCAGGTCGGCGTCCACCAGGAAGAGCGCGGGGTCGGTGAACTCCATCAGGCGCAGCAGGAGCCGGCAGCGGGCGAGGTGGTCGGCGGCGGCCGGGTGGTTGCCGCGCAGGAGTTCGGCGCGTCCGCGCAGGCCGTGGGCGTAGGCGAGCCATTCGCGGTCGTGGTCGCTCTCGGCGGCGCGGATCGCGGAGTCGAGGAGGTGGGCGGCGCGGTCGGCGGTGCCGCCGTTGAGTTCGGCGGCTCCGCCCAGGACGCGGGCCGGGCCGGGGCTGGGTTCGATGCGTTCGCGCAGGTCGTGGGCGGCGCGGCCGGCGGCGTACGCCTCGGCGCAGCGGCCGGCCCGCTCGTAGACGGAGGCGGCGATGTAGAGGACGTTGGCGAGGTCCTCGGTGCGGCCGGCGGCTTCGACCTCGGCGCGCAGCGCCTCGACCTCGGCGACGGCGCGGGGCAGGTCGCCGCTGCGCAGGGCGGCGACGGCGAGTCCTTCGCGGCAGAACACGGCGGCGGCGGTGGGGGGCCGGCCGGCGGCGAGGCGGCAGCCGCGTTCGAGTTGGGCCAGGCCCAGGGCGGGGTCGGTGAGCAGGGTCAGCGGGGCACGCTGGGCGAGGAGTTCGACCAGCAGGTCGGGGTCGTCGGCGTGGTCGGCGTGCTTCTCGGCGGTGGCGAGTTCGGCGAGTCCTTCGGCGCGGTCGCCGCGGTGCAGGGCGCGGACGGCGCGTTCCTGGTGGACGGCGGCGGTGAGGGCGGGGTGGCCGCCGGTGTCCTCGGCGGCGGCGGTGAGCAGGGGTTCGGCACCGGGGTGGTCGGGGCCGAGCAGGCGGGCGAGCAGCAGGCGGGCGTGCACCCGGACGTCGGCGGCGGGGGCGGCGGCGAGGCGTTCGCCGCAGGCGCGGGCGAGGTCGGGCAGGCCGGCGGCGGCGGCGTTGCGGGCGGCGGCGAGCAGGCGGCGGCTCGCGGTGTCGGGGTCGGGGGTGTGTTCGGCGGCGAGGCGGAGCAGTTCGGCGGCGGTGCCGGGGGCGCCGCGGGTGAGCGCGGTGTCGGCGGCGCGGTGCAGCCGGGAGGCGAGGCGGGGGTCGGGGGCGTCGGCGGCGAGGGCCTGGTGGCGGACCTGTTCGACCGGGTCGGCGGTGAGTTCGGCGAGCAGCCGGTGGGCGGCGCGCAGGGTGTCGGGGGCGGCGTCGGCGAGGACCACTTCGGCGACCAGGGGGTGGCTGAACTGGGGGGTGCCGGCGGGGGTCTGCTGGACGATGCCGTGGCGGCGGGCGGCGGCGAGCGGTTCGGTGACGGTGGCGGGCAGGCCGGTGCCGGTCCGGGCGGCGGCCAGGACGGTGAGCGACTGCCGTGCGGTGTCGGGGAGTTCGCCGAGCCGGGCGGAGACCAGGGCGCGCAGCCGGTGCGGGACGTCGAGCGGGCGGGCCGGGTCGGCGGGCAGCGCGCTCTCACCGCCGCCGGCGGCCAGCGAGCGGCCCAACTCCAGCGCGTAGTAGGGGTTTCCGCCGCTGACGGCGTGCACCCGGGTGAGGGTGAGTCCGCTCAGCCGCAGGCCGAGCCGTTCGCGCAGCAGGGCGCCGGTGCCGCGTTCGCCGAGCGGGCCGACCGGGATCTCGCGGGCGCCGGGCGGGCAGAGCGCGCCCCGCTCGGGTGCGGCGGCGGCGTGTTCGGTGCGTTCGGTGACGGCGATCCGGACCCGGCGGTCGGTGAGGCGGCGGGCGGCGAAGGCGATGACCTGGCGGCTGGCCTCGTCGAGCCACTGGGTGTCGTCGAGCAGGACGAGGACGGGGCCGCGCTGGGCGAGTCGGCGCAGTGCTTCGAGGACGGCCACCCGGACGGCCAACGGGTCGGTGGGGGTGCCGGGTTGGGGGGCGCGGTGGAGCAGGGCGCACTCCAGGGCCTGACGCAGGTGGTCGGGCAGGTCCTCGGCGAGGCCGGGGAGGGCCTCGCCGAGGAGGTCGATCAGGGCGAGGTGCGGCAGGTCCGCCTCGGCGGCGGTGGGGCTGCTGCGCAGGACGGTCCCGCCCGCCGGGCCGGCGTCCTGGGCGAGGGTGTCGAGCAGCGCGGTCTTGCCGATGCCGGCCGGTCCGTGCAGCAGGACGCCGCCGGTGGCGGCGAGGGCGGCGCGGATGTCGGCGAGCAGGTGCGCGCGGTCGACGAGTGGGGGCTCGGTCGGGCCCGCCGGGGTGGTGGCGGCTGCGGCCGGGCCGGGGAGGATGCCGGTCATGGCGGTCAGTGTGCCGCCTCGGAACCGGCTGCGCGAGGGTGTCACCTGAACGCGACACCCTCACGACCCGCCGTTAAGTCCCCTTTAAGGACCGCCTGTTGGGGTGGCCCGGCCGGAGCCGGTCGGACGCTTCCCGGCTCCGGCGGTCGGCTCCGGCCGGTCGGCTCCGGCGGTCGGCTCCGGCCGGTCGGCTCCGGCGGTCGGCTCCGGTCAGCCGACGCTGACGTCGTCGACCAGGAAGACGGTCGACAGGTAGGCGTCCTCCTGGCCGACGAAGCCCAGGTTGACGCTCTGGCCGCGGAAGGCGCTCAGGTCGACGGTCTTCTGCACGTAGCCGGCGGAGGCGTTGGCGTTGGAGTACGTCGCCAGGGCCTGGCCGTTGGCGGTGACCTTGAGCGTGTCGTAGGCGGTGGAGCCGGACTCCTGGGTGGTGACCTTGAGCCAGAAGGTGAGCTTGGGGCTGCCGGTGGACGGCACCGCGACGTTGTTCTGCGCCAGCGTCTCGCTGGCGGTGGAGCCGTAGCCCATCATCCAGGCGTACCAGGAGCCGCCGTGGGCCTGCTGCTGGGTGGAGTTGGTGATGTCGTCGGCGCTCTGGGTCCAGCCGGTGGCGCCCTGCTCGAAGCCGCCGTTGGTCAGCGCGTTGCCCGGGTTGGGGTTGCCGGTGGGCGAGGAGGTGGGCGAGGGGCTGGGCGAGCCGGACGGCGACGGGGTCGGGGTGCCGTTGCCCGGGTCGGGCAGGGCGGTGCCGACGCTGACGGCGGCCCACGCCTTGGAGACCAGGTACCGCTCCTGCGAGTTGGCGCCGTACAGGTCGGCGGCGGCCTGCAGGGTGGCGGTGCGGGCACCGGAGTAGGTGGTGGTGGAGGTCATGTAGGTGGACAGGGCGCGGTACCAGACCGCGGCGGCCTTGTCCCGGCCGATGCCGCCGAAGCTGTCGCCGTTGCACGGGGTGCCGTTGTGCGGCAGGCCGCCGATGGTCTTGGCGCCGGTGCCCTCGGCGGCGAGGTAGAAGAAGTGGTTGGCGATGCCGGAGGAGTAGTGCACGTCGACCTGGCCGGCCCGGCTGCTGTAGCAGGAGAGCGAGGAGCCGTCGGCGGCCGGGTTGTCCATCCGGCGCAGGTAGCCGTTGCCCATGTGGAGCTTCTCGCCGATGTAGTAGTCGCCGGGGTCGGTGCTGTTGCCGGCGTAGAACTCGACCATGGTGCCGAAGATGTCGCTGGTGGCCTCGTTGAGGCCGCCGGACTCGCCGGAGTAGTTCAGGTTGGCGGTGGCGGCGGTGACGCCGTGGCTCATCTCGTGGCCGGAGACGTCCAGGGCGGTCAGCGGGGTGTTGCCGTTCTGCGAGGAGCCGTCGCCGAAGGACATGCAGAAGCAGGAGTCGTCGTAGAACGCGTTCAGCAGCTGGTTGTCCACGTGCACGTAGGCCGGGGCGCCGCGGCCGTCGTTGCGGATGCCGCTGCGGTTGAAGGTGCTCTTGTAGTAGTCCCAGGTCTTGGCCAGGCCGTAGGAGGCGTCGACGGCGGCGCTCTCGCGGCTCGAAGTGGAGCCGTTGCCCCAGGAGTTGGACGACTTGGAGAAGGTCCGGGCGTTCTGCGCGGGGTTCGACTGCGGGCTGTTGTACGAGTCGTAGACGATGGTGCCGCCGTGCGCCGCGTCGGTCAGCGTGTAGCCGCTGCCGCCCTGGCTGGTCTCGATGCCGACCTGGCCGACGTTGACGCCGTTGCCGGTGCCGGTGACGGTCTGCTCGACCTCGTACTGGTCGAGGACGGCGCCGCTGGCCGCGTCGAGCACGACCGCCTCGTGGGAGCCGGGGCCCGCGTCGCCGGTGCCGGTGACGGTGTTGCGGTAGGCCAGCACCGGTACCTTGCCGACCGCCCAGACCACCAGCTGGCTGGTGTCGAGGGTGGTGGTGCGGGCCGAGGTGACGTGCTTGGCGCTGCGCTCGGCGGTGGCCGAGGCGTCCTTGCCGGTCAGCTTCGGGGTCACGCCGGCCACCTTGACGGCGCCCTCGTGCGCCCAGGTGGTCGAGGCGGGCTTGCCGTTCGCGGCGTAGTGCACGACCAGGTCGCCGCCGACCACGGGCAGTCCGCGGTAGGTGCGGTCGTAGCGCACGTGCCGGGCGCCGTCGTTCTCGACCAGCACGTCCTTGGGTAGCAGGCGCTCGTCCGGGCCCAGGCCCAGTGTCTTCGCCAGTGCCCCGGCCTCCTTCTCCGCCCGCTCCATGACCGCGAGGCGGCCCACGACGGTCATCGACTGGAAGCCCGCACCGTTCGCGGTGGTGCCGCTCGCCAGTGCGGGGGACTGCGAACTCGCCGCCACCACGGTGCCCAGGGTGAGGGCGGCCGCAACGGCTGCCGCCAGCGCGGTCTTGCGGTTCATCGGGTTTCCTCCCGCCGGGCCGGGGTTGATGGGGGACGGCCGCGGCACCGATGGGGTGTGGTGTCGCGGCCGGGTTCGGCTCGGCGGCAGGACGCTAGGACCGCGGACCGCCCCCGCGACATGCCCCCGCCGCCCGGCAAGGGCCGGTCAAGGGTGCGCCGCGCCGCGCCCCAGGGGCGCCCCGGCGGGCGGTCAGCGGGCCACCCGGAAGCCGATGTTGCCGCTGGAGCTGTCCGGGGTGTTCGAGGAGCGGGCGGACAGCCGGTAGCGGTTGCAGTAGGAGGCGTGGCACATGTGGGAGCCGCCGCGCATCACCCGGGCGGGGCCGGTGGGCGGGCCGAGCGGGTCGTGGCGGGTGGCGGGGGTGTCGGGGCGGTGGTGGTTGGGGCTGAAGCGGTCGGCGCACCACTCCCAGACGTTGCCGAGCACGTTGTACAGGCCGTGCCCGTTGGGGCGGTAGGAGCGGACGGGGGCGGTGGAGCGGTGCCGGCCGGTGTGGCGGATCGGGAACTCGCCCTGCCAGATGTTGAGCATCTCCCGTCCGCCGGGGGCGAGTTCGTCGCCCCACGGGTAGCGGGTGCCGGTGCGTCCGCCGCGGGCCGCGTACTCCCACTGCGCCTCGGTGGGCAGCCGGGTGCCGGACCAGGCGCAGTACGCCTGCGCGTCGTTCCAGGAGACGTGCACCACGGGGTGCTGCTGGCGGGCGGCGAAACCGCTGCCGGGGCCCTCGGGGGCGCGCCAGTCGGCCCCCTCGACGGCCCGCCACCACGGGGTGGCGGCGACCGGCGGGGAGGCGGCGCGCAGCCGGTCGGTGAGGAAGCCCTCGAAGACGAAGCTGGAGCCGAAGCGCTCGGCGTCGGTGACGTACCCGGTCTCCCGGACGAAGGACGCGAACTCGGCATTGGTGACGGTGGTCGCGGCGATCGCGAACGGCCCGAGCCGCACCTCGCGCACCGGCCCCTCGCCGTCGGCCGGGACGCCGTCCGGGTCCTGCCCGCCCATCAGGAACGTCCCGCCGGGCAGTTCCAGCAGCCCGCGGGCGGCCCGCACCGCGGCGGGGGACGGTGCGACGGGCGGCGGTTCCGGGGTCAGGAGCGGCAGGACGGGCAGGCCGAGGTCGGTGGGCTCGTGTCCGGGGGTGCAGCAGGGGAGCATGACGGCCTCTTCGGTGCGGGGGTTCGGGTGGTTCGGGTGGTTCGGGTGGCCCGGGCGGTTCGGAGTTGCCGGGAAGTGGGGCCCGGCCGGTCGCCGTGGGGGGCGACCGACCGGGGTTTCGAGGAAGCCGTGCGGCCGTGCGGCCGTGCGGTCAGGCGGTGCGTTCGGCGGCGAGGGTCGCCGCGAGGGCCGGGATGCCCAGCGCCTGCTCCTGCGCGGGGGTGGCCTGGTACAGCTTGTTGACCAGCTGGTACGGGTCGGCGTCCAGGTCGTAGTACTCGCGAAAGGCGACCTGGCCGGTGCCCGCGGGCAGGCCGTTCGCATCGGTGTGCAGCTTGTAGTACTCGGTGTACTGCTTGGACGTGGAGAGGTACGAGGCCCAGCTGTGCGGCCGCCCGTCCTGGTGGACGCCCTGCTCCCAGAACTCGACCAGCAGGTGGTCGCGGCTGTACGCACCGAGCAGCGAGTGCCCGTCGACCGCCCAGTCGGGGGTGATCCCGGCGGCCTGCAGGACGGTCGGGGCGATGTCGATGTTGGCCACGATCCGGTGGTCGGCGGGGCTGCCCGCGCCGAGGCCGCCGGCCGGCCAGGACAGGTAGAACGGCACCTCGACCGAGGGCAGGTAGGGCACCGACTTCTTCGACCAGCCGTGGTCGGCCCAGGTGTAGCCGTTGTCGCCGAGGTAGATCACCAGGGTGTTCTGCAGCTGCCCGAGCGCGGCCAGTTTGTCGTGGATGGCCTGTACGGCGTCGTCCACCGAGAGCAGGGTGCGCAGTTGGCGGGCGCGCAGCTGCCGGGCGGTGGCGAGGGTGGCCGTCCCGTTCTGGATCCACTCGGGCTTGTCGCTGCGGTCGGCCTCGTCGACGGACGGGCGGCCGTCCCAGGCCGGGACGGGCGTGTCGGCGTACTTGGGCTCGGGCGTGTTGGGCTCGTGCGAGGCCTTCGGCGCGACGAACGCGAACCACGGGCGCGTGTCGGTGGCGGCCTTGTCGAGGAAGGCGAGCGCGTGGTCGCGGATCACCGAGGTCGAGTAGCCGGGGATGGTGCGCACGGTGCCGTTGTCGTTGTACTGGCCGTTGTTGTAGACCACCGGCGCGGACAGCAGCCACTCGTCGAAGTGCGGCGGGTTGTCGGCCGGGTGCCAGGCGTTCAGGTACTTGCCGAACAGGCCGGTGCGGTAGCCGGCCTGGTGCAGCGCCCGCTGGATGGTGTGCTGCTGGTCGAGGTTGTACGGGTGGCCGTTGTCGCGGACGCCGTGGTGGTGCGCGTACTGGCCGCTGAAGATCGAGGAGCGGGACGGCGCGCACAGCGGCGTGGTGACGTGCCCGGCGGTGAACCGGACGCCGTGGCCGACCAGCCAGTCGACCGTCCTGGGGGTGGCCCACTCGGTCTGCTTGGGCTGGTCGTCGGTGAGGATCACCAGGATGTTCGGCCGGGTGCCCGGCGCGGCGCCGGGCTCGGTGGTGGCGGCGGCCGCGGTGGCGGGTGGGGCGCCCAGGGTCAGGGGCAGGGCGGTCGCGGCGGCGACCGATACCGCGCCGGCCAGGAAGCCGCGGCGGTCCACCTTCGATGCGGCCTTCGGTTCGTCGCGCGGAGGTTCGGTGTTCCGGCTCATGGTGTGCGCACCCTTTCGCGGCAGGAGGGAACGTGCGGGCGGAGCGGGTCGGCGGGCGTCCCCGGCCGGACGGAGCGTGCGCGGCACTGACGGTGAACCTACGGGCGCGCGACGAGGGCCCGCAATTGGCTGCGCGCAGACAACGCACGCTGTTCACGGGCCCGTTGCAATGTTTCGCACACCCGCCGACCGGGGCCCCCGCCCGCCGCCCCGGAAGAAGCCCCGGAAGCCCGGAGGCCCGGAGGCCCGGAAGAAGGTGGCATGGAGTCGTGCATCCGGGGCAGTCGCTGGGTGCGGCGGAAGAAGGGCCCGGCCGATCCCCCCCCCTGTAGGCCGGGCCCCCCGCCGTGCGGTGCCGGTTCCGCGGCGCGGGGCGGTGCGCCGCCGACCGTCCTCCCGTCCCCGGTGCGACGGCCGCGGGCCGGAACGGCATAGGCTGGGCCGCGTGGACGAGGTGGAGACGGTACCGGACGAGGCGGAGCTGCTGCCGGAGCTGGACGGGACCGAGCGCGGGCTGGTGGTGCTGATGTGCGGGCTGCCCGGATCGGGGAAGAGCACGTACGCGCGGGCGCTGGAGCGGCGCGGGTTCGTCCGGCTGTCGATCGACGAGGTGATCTGGGCGCGGACCGGGCGCGACGGGGCGGAGCTGGAACCGGCCGTGTACGAGCGGCTCAAGACGGCCGTGGAACGGGAGCTGTGGGAGGAACTGGTCGGGCTGCTGGAGGCGCGCCGCCCGGTGGTCGTCGACTACAGCTTCTGGAGCCGGGAGACCCGCGACCGGTACAAGGCACTGATCGAAGACCACGGCTGCCGCTGGGAGTTGGTCCGGCTGCGGGCCGACCTGGAGACGCTGCGCCGCCGCCTGGCCGCCCGCAGCCGGCGCAGCGACGCGAACAGCGTGACCGTCCCGGACGAGACGCTGCGGCGGTACTTCGACGCCTTCCAGGAGCCGGTGGGCGAGGGCGAGCGGGTGATCGTCCAGCGCTGAGGGCCGACGGGCCGCCCGGTGCGGGCCGGCCGGTGCCGGTCAGCAGGTCAGCGGGCCAGGTCGCGGACCAGGGTGCTGCTCACCTGCGGGAGTTCGCCGTACTCGAGGTCGTCGCAGTCGACCGGGAGCTGGTGGATGACGGCGGCCAGCCGGGGCGGGAGCTTCACGTCGAGGCCGTCGTGGCACAGGGCGAGGATCTCGGCGAGCACGCCCGCCGGGAGCAGGGTGTCGCGGACGCCTAGGACGTGCTGCGGCGGGCGGGGGCGGGCGGCCAGCGCCTCGGCCTGGCGCCGCCAGACCTCGGCGTCCAGGAACTCGCCGAGGCTGCGGTGCAGCAGGCTCAGGCAGGACGCGGCGGTGTAGGAGCCGCCGCCGGCCGCGAACTGCCACCAGAACTGGGCGCCCTCGCGGTGGCGGGCGGCGTGCAGCAGCGCGCCCAGGACCAGGGCGCCCTCGGGGTGGATGCGTTCGTCGTTGACGAGCAGGTCCAGCGAGGGGGCGGCGGTGGGCATCGCCAGGACCAGCGAGGTGGCCAGGTCGAGTTCGTGGGCGGCCTGGAGGTGTTCGGAGGGGAACGGGCGGGGGGCGGTGAGCAGCCGGTCCCAGGAGACGCCGGGGCCGTCCGGGCCGCCCTGGCCGCCCTGGCCGCCTGCGCGGTGCGGACCGCCGGGGCGCGGGCGGGGCTCGCGGGTGGCGGGTGGGTGGAGGCTGTCCGGTCCGGCGGTCACCGGCGTTCCCTGTTCCGGGCGCCGAGGGCGGCGGCCAGCCGGTCGAGGGCCTGGGCGGCGGTGGAGCGGACGTTGGCCTCCGTGGTGGCCAGGCAGTCGGCGATCTGCCGGTCCGTCAGGCCGAGCAGGTAGCGCAGCAGGACCACGTCGTGGCGCCGCTCCGAGAGCCCGCGCAGGGCGGCGTACAGCTGCCAGTGGTCGGCGGCGGTCTCCGGCAGGTCGCCGGCCCGCTCGGCGGCGACCCGCACCGCGCAGACCCAGAGCGGGACGTGCGCCGGGGAGGGCGGCGGTTCGCCGTCCATCATCCGCTGCAGCAGGGCCGCGCCGACCTCCTCCTTGAGGATCGTCCAGGCCTGGAAGGCCGGGAACTGCTCGCGCAGGATGCGCGGCCACTCCTGCCAGACCCGGCCCTTGGCGAGTTCCACCGCGCCGTGCACCGCGCCGGGGTCGCCCAGGCGGGCGGCGGCGAAGCCGGTCCACGTCCGGTGGTGCGTGTCGCAGAATGCGTCGAACGTCAGGCGGTGCCGGTCGCCCACCGCCCGTTCGCTCTCGTTCACGCCCCACTCCTCCCCGGCGGCACCCTGGTCGCCGCAGCCGGACGCCGGCGCCGGCCGCCGGCACCGGTCGCCAGAACTCGCGTCCCCCACAGGAACAGTAAGGCGCATCAGGTGCCGAAATGGTAATCCGGCACAAGAGGTTTCCGGATCAGCCGCAAGTCACCCTGCCGGAAAACCAGCCTATCCGGGGCGCCGACCGGATCGGACCGACCGATGATCGATTCCGACCGTTTCGCCCGGCCGCGCCCCGGGTGCGACCACCCCCCTTGATTCTCCGTTCGCCCGTATGGGCATAGTGGGCGCAGTGAAGGAGTGACGGACGATCAGGGGGCGCGCGTGACAGACGTGAGCGGACGGACCGAGGGCGTCGAGGTCAACCTCGACATCCACCTGGCGCACTCGGCCCGGATGTACGACTTCTACCTCGGCGGGACGACCAACTTCCCCGCGGACCGGGAGGCCGCCGGCCGCGCCCTGGCCGTCTTCCCCTACGCCCGCTCCGCCGCCCGCGCCAACCGCGCCTTCATGCGCCGCTCGACCCGACTGCTCGCCCGCTCCGGCATCCGGCAGTTCCTCGACATCGGCACCGGCATCCCCACCTCGCCCAACCTGCACGAGGTGGCCCAGCGGATCGCGCCGGACGCCGCGGTCGTCTACGCCGACAACGACCCGATCGTGCTGCTGCACGCCCAGGCCCTGCTGCGCGGCACCGAGCAGGGCGTCACCGCCTACGTCCAGGCCGACGTCCGCGAGCCGGACGCGCTGCTGGAGGCCGCCGCCCGGACCCTCGACTTCGACCGGCCGGTCGCGCTCAGCATGAACGCGCTGCTGCACTTCGTCCCGGACGACGCGCACCGGATCACCGAGGGCCTCAAGGCCCGGCTGCCCCGCGGGTCCGCGCTGGTGATCAGCCACCTGACGCCCGACTTCGCCCCCGACGAGACCGCCCGGCTCATCCAGGTCTACACCGCCGCCGGCACGCCGGTCGCGGCCTGCACCCGCGACCGGTTCGGCGAGTTCTTCACCGGCTGGGACCTCCTCGACCCGGGCCTGGTCGCCACCACCCGCTGGAACCCCTCCCCCGAGGACGACACCGAGCACATCACCGACGCCGGCGCCTCCTGCTACGGCGCGGTCGCCGTCCGCCCCTGACCCGGGCGGGCCGTGACCTGGGCGGGCCGTGACCTGGGCGGGTCATCGGCGGGTCGCGGCCGGGGCGGACGGCGGCAACGGGCCGCCTCGGCCCCGCAGTTCGGCCGGCCGGGCGGTGTCGATGACGTGCGTCCGGCTCGGGAACACCTTCTCCAGCAGGACGCGGTGCACCTCCGGGTCGCGGGCGGCCACCCCGTCGGAGAGCACGTGGGGCCGGTGGTCCCGGTCGGCGGCGTCGAGCAGCGTCGACAGCACGACGCCGCCGGTGCTGATCCCGCTCAGGACCGGCGTGTCGACGCCGCGGGCCTCGAGCCGCTCGTACAGGTCCGTGGTGGCCCCGGTGCCGATCCGGACCTTGCGGACCACGATGCCGCCCTCCAGCGGGGCGAGTCCGGGGTGGAACCGGGTGGCCCCGGGTCTGCCACCACCACCGTTCTCGGGGCTCCGGCCTGACCCCCCGTCACAAATCCCTTGGACGTCCCGGGGCGCGGCTTGCTGCAATGGGGACGCCCACGGCCACGGCCGGAGCCGCACCGGCCCGGGCCGAACCGGAGGGACACCGCGATGGCCGAGATCAGGCTGCACCTGTCGGTGCGCGACCTCACCGAGGCCGACCTGCCGTCCTGCGGCTGGGCCGGTTCGCCCCGGCACGTGCGCGAGCTGGTCCGACAGCTCCGCCGGGCCGAGGCGGGCGAGGTCGACTACCTGGCGGTGTGCACGCCGGTGGGGCTGCCGGTGGCGGTCGGCGGCGTCGACTACGCGGTCGCGCCCGGGGCGGGCACGCTCTGGCAGTTGGGCGTCCACCCGGCCCTGCAGTCCTGCGGGATCGGCACGCTGCTGATCCGCTCCGCCGAGCAGCGGATCGTCGCGCGCGGCCTGACCCGGGCCGAGCTCGGCGTCGAGGAGTCCGACCCGCGCGCCCGCGCCCTGTACGAGCGCCTCGGCTACCGCGCCTTCGGCCGCGCCGCCGACTCCTGGGAGGTGGAGGACGCGGACGGCACCCTGCGCCGCCACGAGACGGTCTGCACCCTGATGCGCAAGTCCCTCGCCTGACGCCGCGCTCCGCGGCGTTCACCGCCGGCGCGAGGCCGCCTCCTGCCGGTGGTCGGCCGGTGGTCGGCCGGTGGTCAGTCGGTGGTGGGGGCGGTCAGGTCGAGGGTGAAGCTGAAGCGGTCGCCGCGGTAGAGGGTGCGGACGAGTTCCAGCGGGCGGCCGGCGGCGTCGCGGCTGCGGCGGTTCAGCAGGAGCATCGGGAGGGCGGGCGGGGTACCGATCAGGAGGGCCTCGCGCGGGGTGGCGAGGACGGTCTCGATGCGTTCCTCGGCTCCGGCGAGGTGGACGCCGCGTTCGCGCAGGTAGCCGTAGAGCGAGCCGGCGGGGTCGAACTCGGCGGCCAGCCGCGGGACGCGGGCCACCGGCAGGTAGGTGGACTCCAGGCCGACGCGTTCCTCGTCGGCGCGCAGCACGCGTTCGAGGTGCCAGAGCGGCTCGCCCGCGGGGACGGCGAGGCGGTCGGCCGTCGCGGGGTCGGCGGGCTGGCGGTCCAGGGCGATCAGGGTGCGGCCGGGGCGCAGGCCCTGGCGGGTGACGCCCTCGGTGTAGCTGGCCAGTGACAGCGGCTGTTCGATCTTGGCGCCGGCCACCACGGTGCCGCGGCCCTGGCGGCGCAGGCGGCCCTCGATCAGCAGGTCGCGCAGGGCCTGGCGGACGGTGGCCCGGGCGACGCCGTACCGCTCGGCCAGGCCGGCTTCGGTGGGGAGCCGTCCGCCGGGGCCCAACTCCTCGATCAGCTCTTCGAGTTCGGCCTTGACCAGGTAGTACTTGGGCACCCGGCCGTGCTCGGGAACGCCGGACCGGGCGGGGGCGAGGGGGGCGCGGGAGGGGCCGTGGTTCACCGGCCCAGGGTAGCGAGCACCCCTCCCCCGCCCCCGGTCCGCCCTCGGCTCGCCCTCGGTCCGGACGTCCACGGAACATCACGAACGGATAACCGGTCTGTACTGAATTTTGGCGCTTGTTCATACAACCGTGGATTCGGCGCGGGCTCGCGCTCGCCCGCCCGGCCCATCCTCGGTGCCGGTGCAACCGCACCGTGACGCTTTCCCGTTGGGAGCCCCCGTGCGCAACTCCCGCTCCACCATGGCCCTCTCCCTCTCCGCGGCGGCCGTCGTCGCGGCCGCGCTGGTCCCGCTGGGCGGCTCGTCCGCCGTGGCCGCCACCGGCGCGTACAACGGTCTGCCGAACGGCAGCAAGCAGGCCAAGACGCTGGTCATCGGCATCGACGGCACCCGGTACGACAAGCTGCTCACGGCGGACGCGCCGAACCTGAAGGCGCTGATCGCCTCCGGCACCACGGCGACGTCCGACCTGTACGCGAACCCGCTGGCGCCGACCCTCTCCGGCCCGGGCTGGTCGACCATCGCGACCGGCGTGTGGCCGGACAAGCACAAGGTGATGGACAACAACTTCACCGGTTCGCGCTTCGACCTGTACCCGGACTACACGAGCCGGCTGGAGAGCGCCGCCCCGGCCGCCTCGACGCTGGTGGTCGGCTCCTGGAACCCGATCGCGACCACGGTCTTCAGCAGCAGGGCCGACCTGCGGGTCTCGGAGAGCGAGAACGACGCGAAGGCCGCCGCGGACACCGCCGACTACCTGGCGCACGGCAACCCGGACTCGGTGTTCCTGCACCTGGACGAGGTGGACGAGGCCGGGCACTCGTACGGCGGCGCGTCCAGCCAGTACCTGGCGGCGATCCACGACGCGGACACCCGGGTCGGGCAGGTGCTGGCGGGCCTCAGGTCCCGTGCCACCTACGCCGCGGAGGACTGGCTGGTGGTGGTCACCACCGACCACGGCCACACCGACGCGGGCGGCCACGGCGGCAACTCGGCGAACGAGCGGCAGACCTGGATGGTCCTCAACGGCCGGGGCTACGCGGCCGGCGCGCACCGCTACGACGTCAAGCCGGTGGACATCGCGCCGACCGTGCTCAAGCACGAGGGCGCGCCGGTCGACCCGGCCTGGGGCCTGGACGGCACGCCGGTGGACGAGATCGTGCCGGACGAGTTCGACGCGCTGCGGCCGAGCCTGCAGACCCGGGTCGACGAGAGCGGCATCGGCGCGACGGTCAAGGGCTTCACCCACACCCCGCCGGCCGGCTGGTCGATCGACAACGCGCGGATGCCGTCCGGCGGCGTCACCGAGTGGCGCGGCTGGGCGTTCGCCACCGACGAGTTCTGGACGGCGGCGCAGCTCGGCCAGAGCCGGGAGACCAACGTCCGGGCCCGCAACGTGTTCGCGGTCGCGGACTCCGACGAGTGGGACGACAAGTCGCACGGCACCGGTCAGTTCGACTCGACGCTGGTCAGCCCGGCCTACTCGGTGGCCGGCCGCACGCACGGCACGCTGTCCTTCGCCACCGACTACAAGGTCGACGGCCCGCAGACCGGCGACGTGTACGTCTCGTTCGACGGCGGCGCCGCGCAGCTGGTGAAGTCCTACCGGGCGGACCTGAACACCGTCGAGCACCTGGACGTCACCGTCCCGGCGGGTGCGTCGACGGCCCGGTTCCAGTTCCGCTACACGGGCACCAACTCGGCGTTCTGGACGGTCGACCAGGTCGTCTTCGGCTGATGCCGCGCCCGGTCCGGGGCGGGTCGCGCCCGGCCCGCCCCGGACCGGTTCAGCGGGTCTTGAGCACCACGCCGACGGCGAAGGCGATCTGCTCGTCCGTCAGGTCGGCGCGGGCGGTCAGCCGCAGCCGCGGGACGCCGTCGGGGACGGACGGCGGGCGGAAGCAGCCGACGGCCAGGCCCTCCTCGCGGCAGGCGGCGGCCCAGCGCACGGCGTGCTCGGGGTCCTCGGCGCGGACGGAGACCACGGCGCCGTCGGGGGCGGAGGCGTGCAGGCCGGACTCGGTGAGCCGGTCGGCGAGTTCGCGGGCCACCCGGAGGGCGTCGGCGGCCCGCCCGGGTTCGGCGCGCAGCAGGCGCAGGGCGCCGAGGGCGGCACCGACCGCGGCGGGGGCCAGGCCGGTGTCGAAGATGAAGGTGCGGGCGGCGGAGACCAGGTGGCGGACGACCCGTTCGGGGCCGAGGACGACGCCGCCCTGGGCGCCGAGGGACTTGGAGAGCGTCGCGGTGGCAACCACGTCGGGCTGTCCGGCGATGCCGGCGGCGGCTCCGGCGCCCGCGCCGCCGGGGCCCAGCACGCCCAGGCCGTGCGCGTCGTCGACGACCAGGGCGGCGCCGGACTCCCGGGCCGCGGCGAGGTGTCCGGCGAGCGGGGCGGCGTTGCCGTCGACCGAGAACACCGAGTCGGTGACCACCAGGGCGCGGGGTTCGGTCCGCCCGGCGAGGGCGGCCCGGACCGCGCCGGGGTCGCAGTGCGCGGCGCGGACGGTGCGGCCCCTGGCGAGGCGGCAGCCGTCGATCAGCGAGGCGTGGTTGTGGGCGTCGGAGACGATCAGGGTGTCCGGCCCGGCGAGCGCGGTGAGCACGGCGAGGTTGGCGGTGTAGCCGGAGGAGAACACCAGCGCGGCCTCGTACCCGCAGAACTCGGCGAGTTCGCGCTCCAGCTCGGTGTGCGCCTCGGTGGTCCCGGTGACCAGCCGGGAGCCGGTCGCCCCGCCGCCCCAGCGCACGGCGGCTCCGGCGGCGGCCGCGGTGACGGCCGGGTGCCTGGTCAGCCCGAGGTAGTCGTTGGACGCCAGGTCGAGCACCGGGTCCTCGGCCGGGCGACTGCGCAACCGCCTGGTCAGCCCGGCCTCCGCACGGACGGCCGCGGCCTCGTCCAGCCAGTCGAACACCCGCTCCGGCGCCGCACCCACGTCCCCGACCTGCCCGTCTCCCGCCATGCCCGGCACTCTGTCACCCGGCAGCGGGCCGGAGCAACGCGCGCCGCCCCGATGTGCGGTGTCCCACACTCCGGGGCGGCGGGCCTGACGGGTCTGACGGGCCTGGCGGGCCTGGCGGGGGGTCAGTTGCGGTAGCGGAACAGGATGCGGCCCCTGGTCAGGTCGTACGGGCTGAGTTCGACCAGGACGCGGTCGAACGGGAGGATCTTGATGTAGTTCTTGCGGATCTTTCCGCTGATGTGGGCGAGCACGTGGTGGCCGTTCTGCAGTTCCACCTTGAAGGTGGCGTTGCGCAGACACTCGAGGACGGTGCCTTCGAGCTCCAGGCCCTTTGCGACGCGTGGCAAGGGATCTCGATTCTCTGGTGGGGTTCCGACGGGGTGGTGCGGGTCGATCAGGGGTGGTGCGGGTCGATCAGGGCTGATCAGGGGTGGATCAGGTGCAGGACCTGGCCGGTCCGTTCGGCGCCGAAGCTCTCGACGAGGGTGGTGGCGGCGGTGCGGGACTGGTCGACCTCGGCCCAGGCGGCGGAGACTCCCGCCCGGTGCAGGGTGTGCAGGGCGTGGGCGAGCAGGGAGCGGCCGAGGCCGTGCCGCCGGTCGGCGGCGCGGACCGCGAGCAGGCCGATCCGGGCGGGGCCGCGACCGCGGACCACCCGGACCAGCCCGGCGTACCGGCCCCGGTGGACGGCGACGGCGTACAGGGAGGGATCGATGAGAGTGTCCCCCGGAGGGCCGGGTCGAACCTCGGCGGGCATGGTGTGCCAGCCGGGCCCGGCCTCGACCTCGGCCCGGATCTCCCGGTCCAGCGCCCGCAGCGCGGCCTCGTCGGCCGCCCCGGCGGGCAGGATCGTGACGCCCGGGGCGGGGCGGGGGGACTCGGCGGCGACGGCGGTGGACAGCAGGTACTCCCACTCCCGTCGTTCGGGGACGAAGCCGGCCCGCTCCCAGCGGGCGGCCAGGCCGGTGTCGTCGTCCCCCGGCACCAGGGTGCGGAGCGGGGCGGGCAGGGCGGTGAGCATCGCCCCGGCGAGCGGCTGGAAGGCCGCGTCGTCCCAGACGTCGATGCTGACGTAGCGGAGGTCGTGGCGGCGCGAGGAGACGTCGCCGTGGCCGACGACCACGTCGTCGGCCAGGGCCTGCCACTGGGTCTCGTCGACCCGGGTGATCTGCACGGTGTTCATGGCTTTCGCCTTTCGGGAGTGCCTGCGTTGTCACGCGAGCGCTCCCGACGACACCTGTGTCAGTCGTTGCACCGTGGGGAAAGGGGGAGCACCCGCCTCGATCCAGCTCTCATCGGGAACTCACCTCCTCGCTTCCGGTCACGGTGATCCGAACAGTAGCAACCTCCCGCCGCCCGTCCAACCCATTTGTTCTCCGACTCGCTCGGCCCCGGCCCGGGCTACCCGACGGACAGCGCGAGGGCCGCGGCCGCGGCGGCCAGCAGCACGAGGTTGAGGCCGATCCGGCGGTCGCCGCCGGTGAGGTGGACCGGGACCGCGCCGGCCTGGAGCAGCAGCAGACCGGCCGCCGCGGCCGGGGCGAGCCAGGTGGCGGTGCCGGTCAGCGGCGGGAGCAGCAGGCCCGCGGCGCCGAGGAGTTCGAGCACCCCGAGGGTGCGCAGGACGGGGAGCGGGACGCGGTCGACCCAGGCCATCATCGGGCGGAGCCGGTCGGGGCTGCGGACCGCCTTCAGCGCGCCCCCGTAGAGGTAGAGGAGGGCGAGCGGGCCCGCGACGATCCAGTAGGCGAGTTCCATGGTTCCCGTTCGGACGTGGCCGCCGCTGGGCGGGGCCGGGCGGTGGCGGCGGCCGGGTCGGCCGCGTCCCCGTCCACCCCACCGCCGGGGCCGGGCGCTGTCCAAGACCCGTTCCGGGCCGCCGATACCGGCTGGGTATCGTCGCAGCGTGGAGCTACGAACCCTGCGGTACTTCGTCGCGGTCGCCGAGGAACTGCACTTCGGCCGGGCCGCCCGCCGCCTGCACCTCAGCCAGCCGCCGCTGAGCCGGGCCGTCAAGCAGTTGGAGGCCGACCTCGGCGCGCCGCTGTTCGTCCGCTCGCCGGCCGGGGTCGCGCTCACCCCGGCGGGCGCGGTGCTGCTGGCGGAGGCGCGGACGCTGCTCGCCCACGCCGACCGGGTAAGGGCACGGGTGGGCGCGGCGGCCGGGAGCGCGGGCATCACCGTCGGCATCCTGGGCGACGGCACCGACCCCGGCGTGTTCCGGTCGGCGGCCGCCTACCGCCGCCGCCACCCCGGCGTGGACGTCCGGGTCCGGGAGACCGACCTGACCGACCCGACCTGCGGGCTGCGCGCCGGGCTGGTCGACGTCGCGCTCACCAGGGCTCCGTTCGACGGGACCGGCCTAGCGGTGCGCACGCTGCGGTCCGACCCGGTCGGCGCGGTGCTGCGGGCGGACGACCCGCTGGCCCGCCGCGAGCGGCTGCGGCTGGCCGAGTTGGCCGACCGGCGCTGGTTCCGCTTCCCCCCGGGCACCGATCCGCACTGGCAGGCGTACTGGCACGGCGGCGTCCCGCGCGAGGGGCCGGTGGTGCGCGGCGTCCAGGAGTGCCTGCAGGCGGTGCTCTGGAACGGCACGGTCGGGCTGGCGCCGCTCGGGCACGAACTGCCCGCCGAGCTGGCGGTGGTGCCGGTGGTGGACCTGGCGCCGAGCCGGGTGGTGGTGGCGTGGAACGAGCGCGGGGCCGACCCGCTGGTCCGCTCCTTCGTCGAGACGGCGACGGCCGCCTACCGCGACTGACGCCGACCGCCCGCCGGACCGGCGGCGGAGCGGGGGTTCGTGGGCGGGGCGCGGGGCTCAGCAGGCGCAGGAGAGGCCGGAGCGCGGGGCGGTCAGGTCGTCGACGGGGCGCTGCTCGGTGCCGGCGGCGGTGTCGTACGCGAAGCCCTCGCGGACCCAGTACTCGAAGCCGCCGAGCATCTCCTTGACCGGGTGGCCGAGCCGGGCGAAGGCCAGCGCCGCGCGGGTGGCGCCGTTGCAGCCGGGGCCCCAGCAGTAGGTGACCACGGTCAGCGCCGGGTCGATCGTCCCCGGCGCCAGATCGGCGATCCGCGCGGTGGGCAGGTGGACGGCGCCGGGGAGGTGCCCCTGGTCCCAGGCGGCCCTGCTGCGGGTGTCGACCACCACGATGCCGGGCACCCCGGCGGCGAGGTCGGCGTGCACGTCGGAGACGTCCGCCTCGAAGGCGAGCCGGGCGGCGTAGTGGGCGGCGGCCTCGGCCGGGGCGGCGGCGGGGACGCTCAGGACGGCGCTGATCGGAACGGCGTCGCCCGGGACGGCGCTGCTGCTCTCACGGGTGTTCTCGGCGACGGACACGGGGGCCTCTTCCTGACGGGACGCGAGGGGGGGACGGGGCCGTACCGGGTACGGGTGCGGGTGGTACCGGTCGGCGACGGCTCCATCCTCGGGTCCCGCGCGCTCGCTCCACGAGTGGCGTGACCGCCTGTGACCGTCAAGATCCCGCCAGCGCCCGCCCCGCCTCCGCGCGCGTCCGCACCCCTCAGGCCCCGCTCGCGCGCAGGCGGGCGAGGGCGGTGTCCAGGGCGGCCTCCAGGTGGGTGGCGGAGCCGGTGGTCATCAGGATCAGCACGCCGCCCTGGACGCCGGCCAGCAGCGCGGCGGCCTCCCGGTCGGCGTCCAGCTCCGGGGAGATCGCGCCGTCGGCCTGGAGGTGGCGGATGCCCGCGACGAGGTGGCGCTGCCACTGGGCGAGCAGTTCGCAGGCCACCGCCCGGGTGGCGTCGGTGGCGCCGCCGAGTTGGGCGAGGGCCGTGTGCAGGGGGCAGTTGCCGCCCTGGGCGCGGTAGCGGGCGAGGACCTTGTCGCGCCACTGCCGCCAGGCGTCCCAGGAGGTGAGTGCGCCGAGTTCCGGCTGCTGGTCCGCCAGCACCCGGTCGGCCTCGTGCCGGGCGACGGCGAGCAGCAGGTCGTCCTTCCCGCCGGGGAAGTAGTGGAAGAGCTGGCTCTTGCTGGTCGCGGTGCGGGCCATCACGTCCTCCAGCCGGACCGCGAACACGCCGTCCTCCCGGATCTGTTCGGCGGTTCCCTCGACGATGCGCTGCCGGGTGGCGGCGCCCTTGCGGGTCAGCGGCACGGTTCTCCTCCCGGGACGGTCGGCGGTCAGGGCAGCAGGAGCAGTTTGCCGGTGGTCCGGCGCGATTCGAGGTCGGCGTGCGCCCGGGCGGCGTCGGCGAGGGGGTAGCGGCCGGTGATCCGCTGGGTGAGCCGCCCGTCCAGGACCAGGTCGAACAGTTCGCCGGTGCGCCGCACCAGGTCCGCGCGGGTGGCGACGTGGTGGTGCACGACCGGGTAGCTGAGCAGGATGCTGTGGGGCAGGTCGGTGGGCCGCATGGTCGGCACGCCCATGAACGGGCCGTAGTAGGCGTGCACGCCGTGCGGGCGCAGGGCCAGTTGGGAGGAGCGGAAGGTGTCGGCGCCGCCGCCGTCGTAGACCACGTCGGCCCCGCGTCCGCCGGTGAGTTCGCGGATGCGCTCCTCGAACCCGCCGCCGGAGTGCACCAGGACGTGGTCGGCCCCGGCCTCCTTCGCCACCGCGGTCTTCTCCTCCCGGGAGACCAGGCCGATCACGCTGCCGCCGCGGGCCTTGACCAGCTGGGTGAGCAGCTGCCCGACCCCGCCGGCCGCGGCGTGCACCACGGCGGTGCTGCCCGGGGTGACGGAGAACGTCTCGGTGGTCAGGTGGTTGGCGGTCAGGCCCTGCATCAGCAGGCCGCCCGCGATCTCGTCCGGCACCCCGTCCGGGACCTTGACCAGGGCGGCGGCCGGGACGGCCAGCAGTTCGGCGTAGCTGCCGGGGTGGTAGAACCAGGCCACCCGGTCGCCGACGGCCAGGTCCTCGACGCCCGCGCCGAGCGCGGTGACGTACCCCATGCCCTCGGCGCCCAGCACCGTCGGCGCCGCCCAGCCCGGGCCGCCCTGGGAACGGGCCCCGGTGTCCATGTAGTTGACCCCGGCCGCGCCCAGCCGCACCAGCGCCTCCCCGGGGCCGGGCACGGGGTCGGGCAGCTCGGTCCAGCGCATCACCTCGGGGCCGCCGTGCTCCTCGATCCGGATCGCGTGCATGGCACACCGCCTTCCTGCTCGGGCCCGTCCGCCGTCGTCCGGGCACGTACTGCACGTTAGGCGGGCAAAAATGGACCAGCAAGTCCAGAAACGCCGGTGCCCGGCGCACCGCGCACGGGAGCTCCACTGACCGGGGCGCCCACCGGAGGGGCGCCAACGTCCGGGGACAGGGCACCACTTCGCCCGGGCGGCGCCGCGCTCCTCGGCGGGGGCCCGGCCGTCCTGCCGTGCCGCACCCGCCCGGCACCCGCATCCCGGGCCTGCGGGGCGCGTGCGCCGCGGCTCGACGGTGTCCGGTACGCCCTTGCGTGGCGGGGACGGGCCCGGCGAGGGTGGGTGTGCCGGTGGCAGGACGGAGAAGGGGAGGCGGATGGAGATCGTCGAGCGGGCCTGGGCGGAGCCCTGGGAGGGGCTGCGGTGCACGCCGACCGGGGGCAGCCCGGTCGGGGTGGTGGGGCTGTCGGGGTCGAGCGGGCGGGTGGAGGAGACGCGGGCGCGGGTGCTGGCCCGGGCGGGGTTCGACGCGCTGGCGATCCGCTGGTTCGGCGGGCCGGGGCAGCCGCCGGGGGTGTGCGAGGTCCCGTTGGAGACCTTCACGGCGGCGGTGGACCTGCTGCGGGCGGACGGGGCGCGCCGGGTCGGCCTGCTCGGGACGTCGAAGGGCGCGGAGGCCGCGCTGCTGACGGCCGTGCGCGATCCCCGGGTAGACGCGGTCGCCGCGCTGGCGCCCACTTCCCTGGTGTGGTGCAACGTCGGCCCGGGCCCGGACGGCGCGGACCGCCCGTTCCGCTCCTCCTGGACCTGGTGGGGGCGTCCGTTGCCGTTCGTCCCGATGGACGAGGGCTGGACGCCCGCGGAGCCGGAGGGCGCCCCGGTGGCCGTCCGCGGCTGGTACGAGCGGAGCGCGCGGACGTTCGCCCCGGCCCTGCCCGCGGCCCGGATCCCGGTCGAGCGGGCCCGGGCGGACCTGCTGCTGGTCGCGGGCGGCGCCGACGCGATGTGGCCGTCCCTCCCGTTCGCCGAGCAGCTCCGCGAGCACCGCCCCGCGTCCGGCGGCCCCCGCACCCTGCTGGTCAGCGACCCGGACGCGGGCCACCGCGTGGTGCTCCCCGGCGAACTCCCGCTGCCCCCGTCCCCGGTCCACGCCCACGGCGGCACCCCGGCCGCCGACACCCGGCTGGGCGCCCTGGCCTGGCCCCACCTCCTCGACCTGCTCGGCGGCGGTCTGCCCCTCCCCCTCCCGGGCGGGAGCCGAGCGCCCCGGACGGTCCGGCAGCCCGCCACCCCCGGGTAGCGCAGCACCGTCGGCAGCCGGCGGCGGTCCGCCTCCGCGTGCGGGAGGCCGAGTCCGGCTCGGACGGTGCTGTCGGAGACCGGGCCGGGCACGGTGCTGGTCTCCGTGCGGGCGGTGCCGCGGCGGGACCCGCCAAGCGGCTCGACGTGGCTGACGTGACCGGCATCGCCGACGTGGCCGACGTGGCCGGCGTCCAGCAGGGGACGCTCGGCCACGTGACGGTCCGGATCTCCGCGGAGGACGCCACCGGCACCGTCCCCGCCGGATCGGACGCCCGCGCCCTGCCGTTGCCCGACGGCGCGTTCGACGCGGCGCACCTGGTGACGGCCCCGGATGAGGTCCCGGATCCGGGCGTGCCGCTGCCGGAGCCGGGCCGGGTGGTGCGGCCCGGCGGGCGGGCCGTGGTCGGCGGGTGCTTCGACCGGCACCGGGTCCGCCGCACCGTCCCGGTGTCCTCCCGCACCCGATCCCGACCGCTCGACAGGTGGGTTCGACCGCCGGTCTCCTCCCGGTGAGCCTGGCCGCCGCACCGACGGCCGGAGGCGCTGTCGAGCCTGTTCACCGGGCCGAGCCTGTTCACCGGGCCGAGCCGGTTCGTCACCTGGTTTCGCGTGCCAGGCGGATTCGGAGGGGACCGGAGGAGACCGACGGCCGGTCCCTACGGGTGGAAGGAGACCTCCGGGTTCCGGGGGGTCGGCCCGTCGAGGAGCGGCTGGGCGACGCCCTTCAGGCGCAGGTCGAAGAAGGCCGTGACGTACGTGCGAGTGAGCTGGAGGGCGCGCCCGGATGAGAGGGTCCGGCCGTCGTCGGGCAGGCCGAGGGCGTCGAGGAGGACGGGGAAGTCGGTGAACGAGGCGTGGTTGGTGCCGGCGACGGTCAGCCAGCGCTTCCAACCGTCGAGCCGGGGCCAGCTCTCGGCCCAGCTGGGGTCCTCGGCGGCGTCCGGCAGCGGGTGACCGATCATCAGGAACGCTCTGCCGCCGAGGCCGGTGGCGGGCACCGGGACGTCCATGGTGCCGTCCAGGTCCGCGCCGGCCCGGATGCGGTCGTCGGCGAGCAGGGCCGGGACGGCCGCCGCGCCGCCCGCGGAGTGGCCGGCCGTGCCGATCCGGGCCGGGTCGATCATGCGGGAGTAGCGCCAGGCGGGGTGGGGGCGGGCGGTCAACCGGTCGATGACGAAGGAGACGTCTTGGGCCCGGCTGCGGTCCAGGCCCGCCCAGTCCTCCGGGGAGCGCAGTCGGCCACACATCACGCAGGGCAGCGTGCTCCCGTCGGGGAAGGTCGTCCCGGTGTTCTCGTAGGTGTGGTCGATCAGCGCGACCACGTAGCCGTGGCTGGACAGGTCCTCGGCCAAGCCGGTCAGCGAGGTGCGGGGCATGGTGAAGCCCGGCGAGAGGAGCACCAGTGGGTAGCGGCCGGGCGCGGGGCGGGCCCCGGAGGCGGCCCAGGTCCGGATCTCGGTGAGCGCCTCGGTGGGGACGGTGTTGCCCGGCAGCTTGGCGTCCAGCAGCATCCGCGCCGCGCCGGGGGTCATGTACGCGGCCGGGTCGCCGGTGCCCGCCCTGGCCGGGTAGTACACCGACACCATCAGCCGGCGCGGGCCCGACGCCGGCACCCACGGGTCGGTCCGGTCCCGGTCGACGAGTTCCAGGACGTCCTGTCCGACTGTGTACGGCCCGGTGGGGCGCGGGAGTTCGGCCCGGACCGCGGCCGCAGGGGCGGCGGAGTCAGCGACCCGGGCCGGGGTGGCCGGGGCGGCCCCCGCGGGCGGGCCGGCGGCGACGGACAGCGGCAGGGCGAGCAGCAGGGCGGCCAGGGCGGCGGCGGGGCGGATTCTGGTCATGGGCGTGACCGTACGTTCCCTTGGAGGAAGTTGACGTCGGCTCAACGGCGTAGGGGTTGCGCCGGAGAACGAACCCGTCGTCGGCGCACAACCCCTACGGGAAACCGCAGGGGGCGCCGACGCAGCCGGGTCGGGGGCCTGCCGCCGGCAGGCAGGCGGTCCGGCGCGACCTCGCGCGCACGGCCGCGCCGGACCGGTCGAGCACGGGTGACGAGGTCTGCGGGACGGACCAGCGGTCGACCACCGCGAGCAGGTGGCGGTGCCGGTCCCGGCGCGGGTCGTGCGCCCTCTCCGGCCGCCGCAGCAACCGGCGGCGCAGCGCGGCGTCGTCGGGGCGACCGCGGAGGTGCGCGTAGCGGGCGGCGCTTCCCTCGACCACGGGGCCGGCGTCGGACGAGGCCAGGTCGGCCCCCGCTGCCACGGCCGAGGCGGTCAGGCTCGGACGGACGCGGTGAAGTCGTGGCGCGGGCCGCCCCGGGACGCCGTACCGCCGACTCCCCGGCGAGACGGGTCACGTCCCGCCCGCCGAACGCGAAGCCGACCACCGCCCGACAGCTACGAAACCCCCGGCCGCGACCACCACCCGGAGTCCCCGGCCAAGCCGGTGCGGTCCAGTCACAGGACACCTGGCCCGACCCGCCCACGCCGCTGGACCGCACGCCGTCGGGCTGATCGGCCCGCCGTTCCGCTCCTTCGCCCGCCCGGAGCCGTGCCGCGCTGCCACAGCCTGGCGGCACCCCGCCGTCGGAGGCCCACCTGCCGGCGGCTCCTCCGGCGGAGGTTCATCCGGTGGCGGCTCCCTGGCGGGGCCTCACCCGCCGGTCGGGTAGCCGATCTCCGCGAGGTCGTCGGCGAGGTCGGCGAGGTCCAGCTCCGGGTTCAGTGCGCGCACCAGCTCGGCGGTGAGCGGGCGCAGGGCGTGGACGTGGCGGACGGCGTCGAGGTCGACGTCCACCTCGTAGTACTCCTCGGCGAAATCGCGGTACGCCTCGGAGCTGCCGTCCAGCAGCAGGTCGAACAGCCGGGCGGCGCCGCCGTCCTGGTCACCGCCGTCCGGTGCGGGGGCGAGGTCGCCGGTGCGCCACGCGGTGTCGGCCCGCTCGCGCCAGAAGCACACCGTGGCCTCCAGCACCCCGTCCTCGTCGCGGAAGGCGGGCTCCTCCAGCTGCGCGCGGAACGCCTCCGGCACCTCGTCGATCAGCCCGGGCCACGGCTCCCGCGCGTCGTACCGGTACGGGCTCAGCGCGGATTCGTGGTCGAAGCCCAGGGCTAGGGCGCCCTGCTCGGTGAAGACGATCGCGTAGGAGTCGCCGCTGCCGTTCCGCATCGAGGCCATCACCTCGCCGGGCGCCCAGCCGGAGTCGCACGAGTAGTACCTGTCCGCCCAGTCCGGGCCGAGGACGGCGTCCAGCATCGCCAGGGCGCGGCAGCGCGCCAGGACGGCGGGGGTGTCGGGGAGGCGGCGGATCAGTTCGGCGACCAGCATCCACGCATTCAAGCAGGCCCCGCCCACAGCGCCGTCCCGCTCCCGTCGGGGAGGGCCGCCGCCCGTTCCCGGACGGACGGCCCCGGGCCGCGACGGGCTGGTAGATTCCCGGGCGGACCGGGGCGGGGACCGCGGACGAGGCGGCGTTCCTCGACTGGGTCCGGGCCCGGCCCTCGGGCGAGGGCCGGTTCCGGGCGGAGTGGCTGCCGACGCTGCACCGGCTCCGGCACCCGGGGATCTCGCCGGACGACCTGGTGGCGGCGGTCGCGCGGGCCTGGCCGGCGGCCGAACTGGGCGCGGTGGTCGCGGCGTTCCACGCCACCGGGCAGTTCGAGGTCGCGGGGCGGTTGGTCCGGCGGGCCGGAGCGGTACGGGCGCCGTCGGACCTGCCCGCGCTGGTCGCCGGTTTCCGGCGGGCGGGCCAGCACGGCCGCCTGGAGGTCCTGCTGCACGAGGTCGGCCGTCTGGCCCCGCCGACCGTCGCGGCAGCCGCAGCGGCCCTCACCGCCGCCGGGGACGCCACCGCCGCCGGGGCGTTGCTCCGGCCCCGCCCGATGACACTGGCGGAACACCGCAGCCTGCTCCTCAACCGCATCCCGCCCCGCTGGAGCCGCTGACCGCCGCGCCCCGCCGCCGCGCCCCGCCGAGCGCGTCGGCCTTCCCGGCGCCCGCCCGGGGCTCTGTGATGACCTGCCGGTTGAAGTCCCCGGCCGTGGGGGGCGCCTTCCCGCTCCCCGCCGTCGGCGGACCACCGGTGCGGCCGCCCCGGGCGACTTTCATTTGTTAACAAACACAACTGGGCACGTCCCGCTGCGGCGCTCCACGTCGGGCCGCTCCGTGCACGGTCTTCGAGTCCTGTACGCACGGGGGTTGACGTGGCCGCGCAGACCCCCCTAACTTCACGTCTTGAAAAAGGTCCAGACCAAAGCCGGCGGGGCTGCTGGCCACCACCACTGATTCCCCCTCAGGGGGATGATCCGCCCTGCCCGGACCACTCCGGACGCTCCCTCAGGCATCGCTTCGCGTTCACTAACTGAACGAGTGAACGTTCTCCCCCACGAGGAGCCGCCTTGATCCGCACCCGTCTGCGCCCCCGCGCCGAAGGCCGTACCGGCACCCGCCTCCGGGCCGTCGCCGCCGCCGTCGCGCTGCCCGCCACCGTCGCCGGCCTGCTGGTGGCCGGTGCCGGCCCGGCCTCGGCCGCGGCCAACGCCGGGCCGGGCTTCCCGGCGCACTACGCCGCGCCGTACCTGGAGACCTGGAACTCGCCGAACACGCTGGCGAACGCCCGCACCAGCGGCGGGCTGAAGTACGTGACCCTCGCCTTCGTGATCAGCGACGGCAGCTGCAACGCCACGTTCAACGGCAACACCTCGATCACGGACGCCGGTTGGACCAACGCGATCAACGCGCACCGGGCGGCCGGCGGCGACGTGATCGCCAGCTTCGGCGGCGCCTCCGGCACCGAGCTGGGCCAGGCGTGCACCAGCGTCTCCAGCCTCCAGGCCCAGTACAAGCGGGTGGTGGACGCGCTCAACCTGACCAGGATCGACCTGGACATCGAGGGCGGCGCGCTGAACGACACCACCGCCAACGACCGCCGCAACCAGGCGCTGGCCCAGCTCCAGCAGGCCCAGGCGGCCGCGGGCAAGCGGCTGGACGTCAACTACACGCTGCCGGTCAGCCCTTCGGGTCTCGAATCCAACTCGATCAGCCTGCTGAACAACGCGAAGAGCCGCGGCCTGACCGTCAACGCGGTCAACATCATGACGATGGACTACGGCCCGGCCATGGACATGGGCCAGGCCGCGATCAGCGCCGCCAACGGCCTGCACACCCAGCTCGGCCAGATCTGGACGTCCAAGACCTCCGACCAGCTGTGGGCGATGGAGGGCAACACCCCGATGATCGGGGTCAACGACACCACCGCCGAGGTGTTCACCACCGCCAACGCGCAGACCCTGGAGTCCTTCGCCGCGTCCAAGGGCATCCAGCTGCTGGCCTTCTGGGCGATCGGCCGCGACAAGGCGTGCGCCAGCAGCGGCACGCTCTCCGACAGCTGCAGCGGCACCCCGCAGTCGGCGTACCAGTTCTCCAAGACCTTCAACGCGCTCACCGGCGGCACCACCACCCCGCCGCCGACCGGTGGCCGCACCGGCCAGATCACCGGCTACGGCGGCAAGTGCGTGGACGTCGCGGCCGCCAGCTCGGCCAACGGCGCCGCCGTGCAGCTCTACGACTGCAACGGCACCGCCGCCCAGCAGTGGACGGTGGGCACCGACGGCACCGTCCGGGCGCTCGGCAAGTGCCTCGACCTCACCTCGGCCGGCACCGCCAACGGCACCCAGGCCCAGCTGTACGACTGCAACGGCACCGGCGCCCAGCAGTGGCAGGCGCAGTCCAACAAGACGCTGGTGAACCCGGCCTCCGGCCGCTGCCTGGACGCCACCGGCCCGTCCTCCGCGAACGGCACCCGGCTCCAGATCTGGGACTGCTTCGCCGGTTCCAACCAGCAGTGGAACCTGCCCGCCTGATCGCCCGTCGGCCCGAGAAAGGAGCAACCCCCTTGCGCAGCAACAGAATCCTCCCGTTCGCCGCGACCGCCGGCCTGCTCGCCTCCTCCGCGGTGCTGCTGGCCCCCGCCCCCGCCGCGCTGGCCGCCGTCCCGACCGGGGCGACCACCCTGGTGGCGCAGAACTCCGGCAAGTGCGTGGACGCCGCCGCGGCGGCCACCGCCAACGGCACCGCCGTCCAGCAGTACGCCTGCAACGGGACCACCGCCCAGCAGTGGCAGGTCCAGGACCTCGGCAACGGCTACGTCCGGATCAACAACCAGAACGACACCTCGAAGGCGCTGGACGTCACCGACGTCTCCACCGCGGACGCCGCCAAGATCCAGCTGTGGACGTACAGCGGCGGCCCGAACCAGCAGTGGCAGGCGGTCGCCGAGGCGAGCGGCGCCTACCACTTCGTCAACCGCAACAGCGGCAAGTGCCTGGACGTGCCGAGCGCCTCCACCGCCGACGCGGTGCAGCTGCAGCAGTACACCTGCAACGGCACCACCGCGCAGTCCTTCACCTTCGGGAGCACCGTCACGAACCCGCCCGGCACGCCCGACTTCGGGCCGAACGTGGCCGTCTTCGACCCGTCGACGCCCGCCGCGACCGTCCAGGCCAAGCTGAACGCGGTCTTCTCCCAGCAGGAGAGCAACCAGTTCGGCACCCAGCGCCAGGCCCTGCTGTTCAAGCCGGGCAGCTACAACGTGGACGCCAACGTCGGCTTCTACACCCAGGTCGCGGGCCTGGGCCTGTCCCCCGACGACGTCACCATCAACGGCGCGGTGCACGCCGAGGCGGACTGGTTCCAGGGCAACGCGACGCAGAACTTCTGGCGTTCCGCCGAGAACCTCTCGGTCAACCCGACCGGCGGCACCGACCGCTGGGCGGTCTCCCAGGCCGCGCCCTACCGCCGGATGCACGTGCGCGGCAACCTGCAACTGGACGACGGCGGCTGGTCCTCGGGCGGCTTCATCGCCGACTCGAAGATCGACGGCCAGGTCCGCTCCGGCTCCCAGCAGCAGTGGCTGTCGCGCAACGCGCAGTGGGGCAGCTGGACCGGTTCCAACTGGAACATGGTGTTCGTCGGCGACGTCAACGCGCCCGCCAACTCCTTCCCCAACCCGCCCTACACCACGGTCAACCAGACCCCGGTGGTGCGCGAGAAGCCCTTCCTGTACGTGGACTCCGCGGGCGCCTACAAGGTGTTCGTCCCGGCGCTGCGCTCCAACACCTCCGGCACCAGCTGGGCGGGCGGCGCCCAGCAGGGCAGCTCGCTGCCGATCGACCAGTTCTTCATCGTCAAGCCGGGCGCGAGCGCGGCCGACATCAACGGGGCGCTGGCGCAGGGCAAGAACCTGCTGTTCACGCCGGGTGTCTACCACCTGAACCAGACCCTGAACATCAACCGCGCCGACACCGTGGTGCTCGGCCTGGGCCTGGCCACCCTCGTCCCGGACAACGGCATCACCGCCGTCAACGTCGCCGACGTGAACGGCGTGAAGCTGGCCGGCCTGCTGATCGACGCCGGGACGGTCAACTCGCCGGTGCTGATGCAGCTCGGCGCGGCCGGTTCCGCCGCCGACCACTCGGCCGACCCGACCTCGCTGCACGACGTCTTCTTCCGGATCGGCGGCGCGGGCGTCGGCAAGGCCACCCAGTCGCTGGTGGTCAACTCGAACAACGTGATCGGCGACCACATGTGGCTGTGGCGCGCGGACCACGGCAGCGGCGTCGGCTGGACCAGCAACACCGCCGCCAACGGGCTGGTCGTCAACGGCAACAACGTCACCATGTACGGGCTGTTCGTCGAGCACTACCAGCAGACCCAGGTGATCTGGAACGGCAACAACGGCCGGACGTACTTCTTCCAGAACGAGCTGCCGTACGACCCGCCGAACCAGGCCGCCTGGATGAACGGCTCCACCCGCGGCTACCCGGCCTACAAGGTCGCCGACTCGGTGACCAACCACGAGGCCTGGGGCCTGGGCTCCTACGCCTACTTCAACGTCAACCCGTCCGTGGTCGAGGAGCACTCCTTCGAGGTCCCGAACCGCTCCACCGTCCGCTTCCACGACATGGTGACCGTCTCGCTCGGCGGCACCGGCACCATCGCCCACGTCATCAACTCCACCGGCGGACCGTCCAACTCGTCCACCAACGTGGCGAACCTGGTGGCCTACCCGTAAGGCCCCCGGACCCGGCCCCCACCGGAAAGGCGGCCGCCCCCTCCGTGCGGGAGGGGGCGGCCGCCGCCTTACGCCTTGCGCTGTACGCCGGGTCAGTGGGCGGGGGCCCGTTCGGCAGTGCCGCGCAGGACGCAGAACTCGTTGCCCTCCGGGTCGGCCAGCACCACCCAGCCGGTGCCGTCGGCGTCGCGGCGGTCGGCGACCAGGACGGCGCCGAGGGCCAGCAGGCGTTCCGCCTCCGCGTCGCGGGTGGTCTCGGGCCGCAGGCAGAGGTGGACCCGGTTCTTGGCCGTCTTGGCCTCGGGCACCTGGTTGAAGTAGAGCACCAGCCCGTCGGCCAGGGTCACCTGCGTCTCGCGGTCGCCCGGACGGCCGTCCGGGTCGACCGGGCGGCCCGTCACCGCGCCCCAGAACCGGGCCAGCCGGTAGGCGTCCGCACAGTCGATCGCCACGTTCTGCACCAGGGAAACCATGCGGACGAGTCTGCCGCACCGCCCGGCCGGAGGCCACCGGCCCGCGCCGGTCGGCGCCGGTCGGCGCGGCATGGGAGCGCTGCCACGGGGTATTCGGCGGTGGCACGGGGAACAGGGAGCGGAACGCGGGAATGGGGAGGGCCTCGACAGTGGGCAGAGTGCGGGCCACTTCGACGGGAGCCGGGCAGCAGGAGGCACCGGCCGTGGACGTGGAACCGGTGGGCGGCCGGTCCTCGTCGTGGGACTGGAAGCGCTGGCGGACCCGGAAGCCCGGGAGCGCCCCGGCGGCGTCCGGGGACGTCCCGGCCGCCCCCGGGGACGCGGGCGCCCCGCGGGCCGAGCGGACCCGGCCGGCGTTCATGCAGCGGCGCGGGCCGTTCTCCGTCCTGGCCCGGTGGCTGATCCTGCTGGCGGGGCTGGTGCTGACCGTGGTGTTCGCGGTCGCGCTGGCCCGGGTGACGCTGGTGCCGGAGCCCGGCGCCCGAGACCTGGTGCACCCCAACTTCCACCTCGGCGCCTCGCTGCGCGGCTACCTGGACCAGCCCGCCGTCCGGGCCGCCGCCCAGCAGGTGGGCGGGAACATCCTGCTGGGCGCGCCGTTCGGGGTGCTGCTGCCGGTGCTGTTCCCCCGGCTGCGCAGCGTGCTGGCGGCGACCGCGCTGACCGCGCTGGTGATGGTCACGGTCGAGGCGGCGCAGGGCCTGCTGGTGGAGGGCCGGGCGTTCGACGTGGACGACGTCCTGCTGAACACGCTCGGCGCCCTGCTGGCCCACCTGCTGCTGGGCCGCCGGATCGGCCGTGCCCTGTACGAGCGGCGCCGGGCCTGAAGCACCGGACGCGGGGGCCGGGCGGTCGACCTCGGCGGTGCGGGCCTCGGCGAGGTGGGCGTCAGCGGCGGGCGGCCCAGACCTGGCGTTCGGTGCGCACCGCGAGGTCCTCGCGCAGCGCGACGCTGTCCGGGCCGTCGGCGTCGGTCAGCCGGTCGAGGGCGGCCAGGTCGGCGGGGTCGAGCGCCTCGGCGGCGGCCGAGCGGATCCGGCGCAGGGTGGCCAGGGCGTAGCGGCCGACGGACGGGTGCTCGGTGGCGTCGATGTGGACGGTGACGGTGCGCTCGCCGGTGACGGTGAACCCGGCGGCGGTCAGCAGCGGTCCCCAGTCGGCGCCCCGGTGCGGGACGTGCTCGGCGTGGAAGTGGTCGGTCGCGCGCTGGCAGCGCTCCTCCAGGCCGGGGCGCTCGGCGGGCGCGTCCGGCGGCAGGAAGCGCGGGAAGCCGGCCAGTTCGACCAGGGCGAACACGCCGTCCGGGGCGAGGAGTTCGCGGACGCGGCGCAGGGCCCGGTCGGGGTCGGCCAGGTGGTGCATCGAGGCGGACGCCCAGATCAGGTCGGGCCGGCCGAGTTCGGGCCAGTCGGCCTCGTCCAGGTCGGCCTGCACGGTGGTGATCCGGTCCGCCAGGCCCAGCGCGTGCGCCTTCTCGCGCAGGCGCAGCAGGTGGCCGGGCGAGGCGTCGACGGCGGTGACCCGGGCCCCGGGGAAGCGGCCCAGCAGCGCGAAGGTGCCGGCGCCGGTGCCGGCCCCGAGGTCGACGACGTGCCGCGGGTCGGCGTCCAGCGGCAGCCAGTCGGTGATCGCGGCGAGGTGCTCGGCCAGCACCTCGGCGTCCAGGTCGAGGACCTCGGCCTGCCCGGCGTCGTCCTCGACCGGGTGCTGGTGGTGGGCGTGGGCGTGCCCGTGGGCGTGCCCGTGGGCGGGGACGTGGGGCTGCGGGTGGCTCATGTGTGCCACCGTACGGCCGTCATGCGCGTGGGGCACGCACCCTCCCGGAATGCGCAAGACGGTGCCGTTCCCGCTTGCCGCAGGCGCAAGCCGTCAGCAGCGGTGCGGGCCGGGGTCGGGCTGGTGGCCGCGGCGGGCGTCGCGGTCGAAGATGCCGAGGACCTCGCACGGGCCGCCCTCGGCGCCGATGGCGTGCGGCATCATCGTGGGGAACTCGGCGGCCTGGTGGGTGGCGAGCCGGATCCGGCGGTGGCCGAGCATCAGGATCGCGGTGCCCGAGAGCACGACCAGCCACTCCCGGCCGGGGTGGGCGCGCATCCGGGCCGGGTTGTCGGGCGGCGGCTCGGTCATCCGCTGGCGCACCACGCTGATCCCCGGGTCGCCCTTGACCGGCCAGCGCATGGTGCCGTGCGGCCCGTCGACCGTCGGGCTGATCACCACGTCCTCGGCGGCGGTCTCCACCAACTGGTCCAGCGTGGTGTCCAGCGCCCTTGCCAGGGTCACGAGTTGGTCGAGCGCGAGCCGGCGCTGCCCGTTCTCGATCCGGCTCAGCGAGGACTGGCTGAGGTTGGCCCGGCCCGCCAGTTCCTCCAGCGACCAGCCCTGCGCGACCCGCAGCGCGCGGATCCGCTTGCGGACCAGCCCGTCCAGGTCACCGGCGTCTTCCGTCATGCGCAGCATCGTAGGCCGCCGCACCGGCTCCCCCCGGCCGCCGGGGCGCTACCGCGGGTCGGGGACGACGTGGGCGAGCGGACGGTCGACGTCGACCAGGCAGGAGATGACCCGCTGGTGCAGGTCGCCGATCCGGTCCCGGACGGTGACCCGGACGTACAGGTCCCGGACCACCGCGAGGGCGGGTTCGGCGAACCAGCCGAGCAGGAAGCTGCTCTCGCCGCCGATGAAGCTGTTCGGACGGATGGACGCGAAACGGTAGTCGGCTCCGGAGCGCAGCCCGTACCCGGCGACGGCCGCGACGGCCCCGTCCCGCCCGGTCCACCCCGTACTCGGGCCCGGCCCGTCGGGCCCGTCGGGGGCCCGCGCCCCCGTCTCGGCCACCGGGTCGGGAAAGAAGTCCAGGCGGTACTCGAGGGAGACCACCACCACCGCGCCGCTCCCCCCGTTGCGCAGGTGGCTGGCCCAGGCGAGTGCCCCGTCGGGGGCGTGGCCGACCGCCGGCCAGCCGGTGTTGCCCAGCAGCGGACGGACGGTACGGGCGAACTGGGCGCGGGCGACGATCGCCCCGATCGCGGCCAGCAGCGCGGCGGTCGCGCTCTGCGTGTCGAGCAGCTGCCAGGACCACGGCCAGGAGCGCAGCCCCTGCGCGGACAGGTTCTGCCGCACCATGGTGTGCACGAACAGCAGGACGGCCGCCGCGGCCAGCCCGTTGAGCGTCCAGGTGACGAACGGGTTGCGCCGCACCACCCGTTGCCGCAGGTCCATGCGTCCCCCTCCCCCTGCTCCCCCGGTGCGCTCCCAGCGTCCCGCCGATCGGGCCGGTGCGGAAGAGGGCCTGCCCGCGGCGGCGGGCCGACCGGTCAGGGGTCGTAGACCGTCACCGGTATGCCCCGGGCGGTGAGGCGGTCGGTGACCAGGGGTTCGATCCGCTCCCACCTGCCGCCGGCCAGGCCGCAGCCGATCCGCGGCATGTGCACGGAGGCCCCGAGCCGGACGGCCTCGGCGGCCAGGGCGGCCAGCGCGGTGTCGATCGCCTCGTAGCGGACCGGGACACCGGTGGAACGGCCGGTCCGGATGCCGCGCTGGCCCACCGTGTTGGCCACCCACAGACAAGGCGCGACCCGCACCAACTGGACCGCCCCCAGCCCGAAGTCGTTACCGGCCCGCTCCCGGTGCCAACGGCGGAACGCGGCCTCCGGTCCGGGCCAGCGCCGGGAGAGCGCCAGCACGAAGCCCCTGCCCCACCCCCCGAGGTCGTTGCAGACGTGCGCGATGATCCGCGGCCCCTCGCCCTGCGGCGCGGTGGCGTCGCCCCGCAGATAGGTGATCGTTCCAGCCATGCCGGCCATCCTCGCAGCCGCCACCGACAGCCACCGGAGCCGGTGACAGCACGTCAGGGCCCCGCCCGGTAAGCCCAGAGCCGGAGGTTCAGGCCCGTGCCCTCCCGGTCGATCCCGACCCACCGGTCGGCGACACCGGTACCGAACGGCCCGGCACGCCAACCGACGCTCCGGACGGTGTCGGTGACGGTCTCCCGGGTCCCCTCGACGATGACCCGCCACAGCGGACACGCATCGACCCACCCAGCAGCTGTAGGGCGTCCCTACGGCTGCCCTTTACCGTCCGGAGGCGCGGGGCACGGCGTCCGCACCGCGCTCGCCGACGGCGGCGACCAGCTCGCGGGCGCGCTCGGCGGCCTGCGCCCGCGAGTCGAACGGCAGGGTGACGCTGCGGGGTTCCGGTCCGCCGACCTCGATGTTCACCTCGTAGCCCGGCATCCTGCGGATCTTTCGCACGAGGACCGACACCAGTCTCCCGACACCGATCACCACGGCGGCCACGAGCGCGATCAGCAGACCGTCCGGCAGCGCCGCAGCGCCCCAGTCCAGCTTCACCCCGCCGGGGCCGGTCAACCGGACCACCACCGGGACACCGTCCGGACCGACGACCGCATCCCCCCGCGGCTGACTGCCCGTCCGGCCCGCACCACCGTCCAGCTCCAGCAACCCGGCCGCGTCCCCGCCGCCGAGGCGTGCCGCCCGCATGGCGACGATCCGGTGCCCGACCTCCTCGACGCTGCTCCTGTCACGGCTCGCCGTTCCCCCGACCGGCAGGACCCGGCCGTCGCGCAGCCGCAACTCGACCAGCCAGTAGTCGGCCGCGTCCGTTCCCCGTCCGGCACGGACGGCAACCGCCGCGACCTCCCCCAGGGGGTACGGCGAGAGGGCCCGATCGACCGCTCGACAACGCCGTCCTGGTCGATGACCAGCCCCATCCGGGCCGCACGGAAGCACCACACCGCGGAAATGACCGTCAGGACCACGAAGAACACCCGCGATCCGACCGATGACCTGGCCATGCTGACGACCGAGATCACCAGGAACAGCAGCCCTGCGGCCACCAGGACCATCCGAACAGGGTCGCTACTCTTCACCGGCTTCATCGGCCCCCCACCGTGTCGGCTGCTCAGCGCCCAGCCCCAGCTCCCACGAACCGCCAGCCTCGACGCGGGCGTCATCCTACTGGTCTTGTCAGATCAGAAGTGAGATAGGTGGACCTGTTCCTCCAGCCACAGCCCCCGGGCACGATCACGCCGAACGCCACCACCACTCTGGTCCACCCGCCGGGACTGAGCGCGCAGTTGGAACGGGAACTCCGGATCGGCCTGACCGATGGTCGACGCGAGCCAACGGTCTGCGACCGGCAACCGCCGCACCTGCATGCTGCCGGCGGCACCGCTCAGGAAGGAGAGCGGCTCGGGTGCCGTGCAGTCGAGGTCGGGACGGTCGAGCCCGAGATACGGCCACAGGTCCACCGACGTCGGGCGGCCCCAGCGGCCGGTCAAAGTCGCGGCCGGTACGGCGAGATCGGACTCCAGCCCCTGTTCTGCTGCTTCGGTGGTCTCCTCGCTCCGGTCGTCCCAGAAGTCTCGGTTCTCCCGGAGCACGGCCAGGTGGAAGCCAGGCCTGCCCGAGCTCTCCTCTTGACGGGGGAACGGCAGGTCGATCAGGACCTCGGTGATCGACAGACGGCCGTCAGCGGAACCTTCCGCTCGATGCTGACTCGGTACGGTCGAAGCCTCATCAGCGGTGCCCACCGCGTCGGCAAGGGACGTTGAGAGGTCCGGAGGGGCGCGCCGCGTCCTGGACGGTGCCGGTGACGGTCTCCCGGGCGCCCTCGGCGAAGACCCGCCCGAGCAATGGTCGGTACCCGTGGACGGGTTGCTCATGATGGTGGTGGGTTGGTTCCCTGAATGATCTGCCGGCGGGGGCCCGGGGCGGCTGACGCGAGGTGCCGGACGCCTCGGCCTCGGAGGGTCACGAGCGCGGTGTGGACGGGGTCGAGCTCCTCGACGGAGCGGTGGTAGGTGAGGATCTGCGTCAGTTCCAGGTCGATGGCTTCCACGGCGTCGCGGATGCGGTCGAAGCGTGCTCCGCGACGGACGGGCCCGAGTGTGCAGCGCACGGTGGCGGTGGCCTCGGTCGCGGTCACGACGGCGACCTGGTCGATTTGCAGTTCCACCTCGACCGCGTGCTTGTCCGGGTTGGCGTGCTCGGTCATGCCGCCGCCTCGGCGCACTCGGCCAGGACGCCGTTCTCGATGCCGCAGTCGGACAGGGCCCGGTCCTGGAAGGCGGCGCGGTCGTCGCTCCACTGCTTCGTCAGCCCGGTGACGGTCGCGGGCGACAGGCCGTGCAAGTGGAGCAGCGGCAGGGCCTCGGAGATCTTCGGGGAGAACCGTTTGCGCTCGCCGGTGGTCTCGTCGACGCGGCGGTCGTTGACTCGGGCAGCGGTGACCTGGGCCGGACCAACCGCGGTGACCACGGTGCGGGGCCGGTGGTGGCCGTTGCGCACCACCAGGCGCCGTCCGTGCTCGTCGGTCTCGGCCGCCCATTCGGCTGTGTACTGGTTGACTTCCGCTTCCAGCGCCGCGGCGGGCATCCGCCGATCTCCCCCGCGAACGATCTCGTCGATCAGGGAGCCGGACCGGGTCGGGCTGTCGTCGGTGACTACGCTGAGCACGGGCGTGCCTTCCTGACCCGCGCTGCAACGCGGGCCCACTCGGAGAGCTTGTGGATCATTCGTGAAGGTACGCCCTCCCCGTTCCTCCCGGCGCCGATCCACAGGTTCAGAGCATTGCGCGACCCGCACGACGGACTCGCCCGCCGACGCACCGACCGCCCCACCGGTCACGGGACGGCCTTCAGGAGGCGGCGGCCCGGCCGCGCGGTCGGAGCGGGCTCAGGACGACGGCGAGGGCGATCAGTTCCGCGGCCACGAGGGCCGTGACACCGATCCAGCCGCACGGCGGGCTCACCGCGGCCAGTAGGGCCAGCAGCAGGGTGACTCCTTGCAGGAAGGCGGCGGTCCCCGCCGGTTGCCGGGCCGGCCGCCCCTTGTGGCCGTGCGTCACTGCGGCCCCCACAGCAGCGGGAGGAGGAGGCAGACGGCCGCAAGCAGCGCGAAGAGCGGTACGGCGACCACGTTTCCCGTCTCTCCGCCGCCGGGCGGATCGTCACCGGGAACGGGCACCGGATGCTGCACGTGCCAGTTCGCGACCCGCGCCGCCTCCACGAACACGGCCGAGAACGCCACCGAGGCCACCCCTGCCACCCGGCACCAGGCCCGGTCCCCTACCGCCATCCGCCGCCCCTGCCGTGCGTTCCACCCGCTCGGAACACGCCGTTCCGGTGGCGTGCCTCATCGGGGACTGCCGCATGACGTGCCGGTGTTCGGAGGTCCGGCCGCCCTCCAGGCGGAAGGCAGGGAAGAACTCGGACGGGCGACCGCCACCGTGGCCCTCGACCGGCGCGCCGCCGTGCACGGCGCGGTGTCCATGCGGGTCGACCAGCCCGACGCCCCTCGGCCCCCGCTGGGGGACCAGGTCGGCCGTTTCCTGCGCGAGCTCGCGGGCACCCCGCCGGTCGCGGCCGAGGGAACGCACGGGACGCACGGGACGCACGAGCCGGCCGGTACGTGACCGACGCCCGGCCGCCGGGTCAGGCCAGTGCCGGGATGACCTCCGTGCCGTAGGCGTCGATGACGGCCTCGCGGGCGTCGTGCATCGCGTAGAGGGCGAACTGGTCGACGCCCAGGTCGCGCAGGGTGCGGAGTTTCTCGATGTGGGCGGTGGCGGGGCCGAGGAGGCAGAAGCGGTCGACGATGGCGTCGGGGACGAAGTCGGTGGAGGGGTTGCCGGTGCGGCCGTGGTGGCTGTAGTCGTAGCCGTGGCGGTCCTTGATGTAGGCGGTGAGCTCCTCGGGGACGAGGTCGGAGTGCTCGCCGTACTTGGCGACCAGGTCGGCGACGTGGTTGCCGACCATGCCGCCGAACCAGCGGCACTGCTCGCGGGCGTGGGCGAGGTCGTCGCCGACGTAGGCGGGGGCGGCGACGCAGACGGTGACGGCGGCGGGGTCGCGGCCGGCCTCCTCGGCGGCCCGGCGGACGGCCTTGACCATCCACTCGGTGAGGTAGGGGTCGGCCAGTTGGAGGATGAACCCGTCCGCCTTCTGTCCGGCCAGGGCGAGCGCCCGGGGGCCGTACGCGGCCATCCAGACCGGCAGTCGGCCGTCCTTGATCCAGGGGATCCGGATCGGGGTGCCGTCGACCTCGGCCTCCCGCCCCTCGGCGAGGTCGCGGATCGCGTCGACGGCGGCGCCGAGCCGGGCCAGGGTGTTGGGGCGGCGTCCGGCCACCCGCATCGCGGAGTCGCCGCGGCCGATGCCGCACACCGTCCGGTTGCCGTACATGTCGTTGAGGGTGGCGAAGGTGGAGGCGGTGACCTCCCAGCTGCGGGTGGCCGGGTTGGTGACCATCGGGCCGACGTGCAGCCGTTCGGTGTGCTCCAGGATCCGGCTGTGGATGACGAAGGGCTCCTGCCAGAGCACGGCGGAGTCGAAGGTCCAGCCGTGGCTGAACCCGGCCCGTTCGGCGCGACGCATCAGGTCGACGACCTCGGCGGCCGGCGGGTCGGTCTGCAGGACGAGTCCGAAGTCCACGGCGGGGGGCTCCTCGCGGATGAGGGGGTGGTCAGAGGTACTGGCAGGTGGAGCGGGGCAGGAAGGTGCCGTGCCCCGGGCGGCCGAGGTACTGGCCGCGGTCGAGCACCACCTCGCCGCGGGAGAGCACGGTCTCGACGCGTCCGGTGACGGTGCGGCCCTCGTACGCCGAGTAGTCGACGTTCATGTGGTGGGTGGCGGCGGAGAGGGTCTGCACGGCGTGCGGGTCGTAGATCACCAGGTCGGCGTCGGAGCCGGGGGCGATGGTGCCCTTGCGGGGGTGGAGGCCGAACATCCGGGCGGGGGCGGCGCAGGCGAGCTCGATCCAGCGGCGGCGGGTCAGGTGGCCGTCGACCACGGCCTGGTGGAGCAGGTCCATCCGGTGCTCGACGCCGGGCAGGCCGTTGGGGATCTTCGAGAAGTCGCCGCGGCCGAGGTCCTTCTGCCCCTTGAAGCAGAACGGGCAGTGGTCGGTGGAGACCACCTGGAGGTCGTCGGTGCGCAGGCCGCGCCAGAGCGCCGCCTGGTGGTCCCTGGGCCGCAGCGGGGTGGAGCAGACGTACTTGGCGCCCTCGAAGCCGGGCTCGGCCAGGTTGTCGGTGGACAGGAACAGGTACTGCGGGCAGGTCTCGCCGAAGACCGGCAGGCCGAGGTCGCGGGCGGCGGCCAGTTCGGCGATCGCCTCGCGGGCGGAGACGTGCACCACGTACAGCGGCGCGCCGGCCACCCGGGCCAGTTGGATCGCCCGGTGGGTGGCCTCGGCCTCCAGCAGCGCCCGGCGGACCTCGCCGTGGTGGCGCGGGTCGGTCTCGCCGCGGGCCAGGGCCTGTTCGACCAGGACGTCGATGGCGGGGCCGTTCTCGGCGTGCAGCATGGTGAGCGCGCCGGTGTCGGCGGCCCGCTGCATGGCGCGCAGGATCTGTCCGTCGTCGGAGTAGAAGACCCCGGGGTAGGCCATGAACAGCTTGAACGAGGTGACGCCCTCGCCGACCAGGCCGGGCATCTCGTCCAGCGTCGCCGCGTTGACGTCCGAGACGATCATGTGGAAGGCGTAGTCGATCGCGCACCGGCCGTCGGCCTTGGCGTGCCAGTCGTCCAGTCCGGCGCGCAGCGGGGCGCCCTTGGTCTGGACGGCGAAGTCGACGATCGTGGTGGTGCCGCCCCAGGCCGCGGCCCGGGTGCCGGTCTCGAAGGTGTCCGAGGCGCGGGTGCCGCCGAACGGCATCTCCATGTGGGTGTGCGCGTCGACGCCGCCGGGGACGACGTACTTCCCGCTGGCGTCGAACACCCGCTCCGCGTGCCAGCGCTGGCTGCCGGGCAGGGCGAGCGCGACCACCCGGCCGTCCTCGACCAGCACGTCGGCGTGCGTCTCCTCGGCGGCGGTGACGACCAGGCCGCCGGTGATCAGGGTGCGGGCCATCGCGCTCAGCCCTCGGTCAGCGGGCCGTAGGCGTCCGGGCGCCGGTCCCGGTAGAACGCCCACTGCTGGCGGACCTCGTCGATCAGGCCGAGGTCCAGGTCCCGGACGACCAGTTCCTCGCGCTTGTCGGAGGCGACCTCGCCGACGAACTGCCCGCGCGGGTCGACGAAGTAGCTGGTGCCGTAGAAGTCGTCGTCGCCGTACTCCTCGACGCCGACCCGGTTGATCGCGGCGACGAAGTACTCGTTGGCGACGGCTGCGGCGGGCTGCTCCAGCTGCCACAGGTAGGCGGACAGGCCGCGGCTGGTCGCCGACGGGTTGTACACGATCTCCGCCCCGGCCAGGCCGAGCGCCCGCCAGCCCTCCGGGAAGTGCCGGTCGTAGCAGATGTACACGCCGACCTTCCCGACCGCCGTGTCGAACACCGGCCAGCCCAGGTTCCCGGGCTTGAAGTAGTACTTCTCCCAGAATCCGCGCACCTGCGGGATGTGGTGCTTGCGGTACTTGCCGAGGTAGCTGCCGTCGGCGTCGATCACGGCGGCGGTGTTGTAGAAGAAACCGGGCTTCTCGATCTCGTACACCGGGGCGACGATCACGATCCCCAACTCCCGGGCCAGCTCCCGCATCCGCCGCACCGTCGGCCCGTCCGGGACGGGCTCGGCCCAGGCGTAGTGCTCCGGCTCCTGCACCTGGCAGAAGTACGGGGCGTTGAACACCTCCTGGAACCCGATGATCCCCGCCCCCTGCCCGGCGGCGTCCCGCGCGGCCTGCTCGGCGGCGGCCAGCATGCTCTCCTTGTCGCCCGTCCACGCGGTCTGGAACAGGGCGGCCCTGACGACACGGCTCATGGCCGCAACTCCTCGGATCGACGGCACGGAAAACGCGGGAACGCGGGAACGCGCGAACGCGCGGAACGGGGGCGCGGCGGGAAGGTGCCGCAGCGCTGTAGACCGTTGAGACTAGGAGCTGCGCGGCGAATGGGTGGGTGCCACGCGGGAGGAACCGGAAATTCGCCGCCCGGCGCTTTCCTTCGATTTTCCGCCTGTCATTTCATGCGCTTTTACGGGGTCCTGGTGTGCTGCCCGAACGCCCGCCACAGGGGTTTCCGGCGAGGGTTCCCGCCCGGGGCGTCAGCCCCACGGGGAGTCACCCAGGCGGCGCCACCACCAGGGGGCGTCCGGCGGGGCGAACGGGTCGGGCAGCGTGCGGCGGCGGAACTCCGCGTCCAACGGGCGCAGCAGCCGGACGAGTTCGGCCCGGGAGCGGGGAGGCAGGTGCGGCAGCAGCGCCGCCAGGACGTCCCGGCAGTGGCGGGCGTCGTCGCGCGCGCAGCCCGGGCAGCAGGAGAACTCCGCCGCCCGGGGGTACCGCCACCGCCCGCCGGGGGCGCGCAGGAACGCGCGGTAGCGGCGCAGCGCCTCGCCCGTGGCCCCCGGCTCCACCCAGCGGTCGGGGCGCTGCCACTCGACCCGGCGGACGTCCCGGTCCGCGGCCGCGGACAGCCCCGGGACGTGCGGCGGCGGGGCCTCCGGGCGGCGGCTGGGTGCGGTAGCACGGGGTGCGGTGGCACGGGGTGCGGTGGCACGGGGTGCGGTGGCGCGCAGGGCGCCGGGCCGGTTACGCGGCACCGGCCTTTCGGCAGTCGGTCATGCCCGCATGATCCCCGCCCGCGCGGCCCGCTGCCACCCGTTTTCCGTCCACCCCGGCCGACGCTCAGCGGGCGGGCAGCGAGCGGTCGGCGGGCAGCAGCCGGTCCAGGGCGCGGCGGGTGCGGGTGGCGGCGAGCGGGTCGCGCAGGAGTTGGAGTGCCTGGTTGAGGGCCAGGTAGATGCCGGTCAGCTCGTGGACGACCTGCTCGGGGTCGGTGTCCGGGGGGAGGTCCCCGGCCTCGACGGCGAGCCGGACCTCGCCGGCCAGGCGGCGGCGCCAGACCAGCAGCAGGCGGGCGACGTTGCGGCGGACCGGGCCGTCGTGCGCGTCGAACTCGACGGCCGCGGTGGTGAACAGGCAGCCGCCGGGGAACACCTCGCGGGCGTGCTCCAGGTAGTCGATCCAGCTCTGGCAGACCGCCCGCAGCCGGCGCAGGCCGGGCTCGGTGGCCGCCGCCGGGTCCCACACCAGCGCGGTGAACAGCGCGGAGGCCCGTTCCAGGGTCGCCAGTTGGAGGGCCTCCTTGGTGCCGAAGTGCCCGAGCACCCCGGCCTTGGACAGCCCGAGGTCGGCGGCCAGCCGCCCGATGGTCAGCCCCTCCAGCCCGTCGACCGAGGCGAGGGCGACACTGCGGTCGATGATCCGGGCCCTGGTCCGGCGGGCCTCGACCACCGTGCTGCGCGGGCTCATCCGGTCCTCCTCCGCGATCCGTCCGTCCATCCGTCCGCCCGGACGCGTCCCGTCCTACCCCCGGCCCCGGAATCCTACGACGTGCGACGATGCGCCGACCGCAGCCCGGCCCATCGCCCCAACGCGGCCCGGCGGGGCTACGGACCCCTGACGGTCGGAGCCCGGTGTGACGGGGAAGCCCACCCGCCAGGCTTGGCCGAGCCGGGTCGCGTTGGGGCGGATAACCCCTGGCCGTCCCACGAACTTCGACCGTTCGGAATTCGTCTCCTCAACTGCTTGAATTCGCTGCACGACGGACTGGTCCGAGCTCAGCCACGCGTACGGCACCACCCAGGACATCCCCGCTCTCCTCGACGCCATGAGTCCGGATCCGCACGATGCCTGCTGGAACGCGCTGTGGTCCGCCCTGTGCCACCAGGGCTCGGTCTTCTCGGCCAGCTACGCGGCACTTCCGGCCCTGGCCGACACCGCCCGGCGCTGGTCACCTACGGAGCGGCAGCAACCGCTCCACCCGGCCGGCGCCGTCGTCGCCAGCATCGACCGGCCCGACAACGGGGAAGACCCCTACGTGTCGTACGCCGCGGAGATCGCCGCGATGCGGGAGCTCACCGAAGAAGCCCTGCGGGATCCCGGGCTGGCTGACGATCCCCCTCCAGCCGCGGGACACTTCGGCGATGCGGGGTCTGGCCGGCAGACTGCGCGAGCGCATCCTCGCGGACGGCCGCCCCGACCTCGCGCACAAGCTGACCTACGGCACGGCCTGCTGCGCGGAGTGCGGCACCCCCTTCGACGTCGCGGAAGCCGTCGTCGCCCGCTGGGGTGCCTGACAGCTGTTCGAACCTGGTCAGGACGGGATCAGTCCGCGGTGCAGCCCCAGTAGCCGACTTCGGCTGCCCGGCCGTCGCGGTAAAGGACCGTGCAGCGGCCCTCCCCCCGTCCGATCGGGTCGAGCAACCGGCGCAGCGCGGCGTCCCACTGCTCACGGGTCGGACGGCCGTCGGGGGCCCAGGCCGAGACCTCGTCAGGGGACAAGGGGCGCATCACGAAAGGGGATTCGTCCTCGGTGACGGCCAACTCGTAGAAGTCGAGCACCGTGCCGCTACCCCCGGTCGCGATGTACTCCTGCCACGTCTCGTCCTGCCACAGCTGGACGATGCCGCGTCCCGGAAAGCCGTGATCGTCCTTCGCCAACTCCCGCTCCTGGGCCTGCCGGAACGCCGCCTCCAGATCTTCCTGGTACGGCCCGGTCATCGCCCACTCGTTGCCGCCCACCGCAGCGCCTCGCTTTCGCCCTCAGTCCTCCAGCTTCGCCGCAGGCTAGCCGCCACCCCCGACAGGACCGGCCGCCACCGCACCGAACCGGCGATCCGCTCCACTCCTACGACGAAGCTTGATCAGTCTCAGTGAAGTTCGGCCAACTCAATTTCTTCTCAATGGGGTTCGGCCGAAGTCCGGTCCACGTGGCGAAGAGCGCGCCATGTGCCTACCTCTGTCGCTGTTGCTCGACTTTCGAGCGGGTAGCTTTCGTGCCATGGCGGGGCAGGCCGGCGGTGGGCGGTCGCGTTTGGGGGCTGCTGGCAGCGTTGTGCGTGGGCGCGGCTGCCGTGTCCCTCGCACTCGGGCTGTCCCTGGTCGCGCCGAACGAACCACTGGAACAGGTAACGGCGTCGGCGTGTGAGACCAAACACGCCGGTCGCAACGACTACGTCCGGTGCGACGGCACCCGCGCCGACGGCACCCGCGTCTCGCTGCGCCATGACGGCCATCCCGGCGAGCAAGTCGCCGCAGCGAAGACGCCATGGGGTGCGTACACCGTCCCCAGCAAGGGCTTTACGGCTTGGACCGCAGCGCTGGCGGCTCCGACAGCGCTGCTCCTGGCGACGGTCGCGTGCACGATCGCCCTGCGAAAAGCGGTCCGTCGAACGCGGTACCGGGCAGCGGTCAAACTTCACTGAGCCCGTCAAAGTTCGCTGGGACGGGGCGTCGGCGCCTCCCCGTCGGGCGGGTGTCCGTTCTGCGGGCGGCGTTTAGCTTCCGATCGGTCGGTTGCTATATTCCAGGCCGTTGCCCCGGCGTCGGCCGGGGGCCGCCCGTGGAGAAGGGGACCGCCATGCCCGGAGTCCGGATAGCCGCTCTCGGCCACCACCAGCCCAGCCGGGTGCTGACCAACGACGAGTTGGCGACGATGGTGGACACCAATGACGAGTGGATCCGGCGGCGGACCGGGATCGTGACCCGGCGGATCGCGGGGCCGCAGGAGTCGGTGACCGATCTGGCGGCGGGGGCGGCGGCGAAGGCGCTGGCGGCCTCGGGGCTGGACCCGGCGGAGATCGGGCAGGTCACGGTGGCCACCTGCAGTGCGGTGGACCGCTGCCCGTCGATCGCGGCGCAGGTGGCGGGTCGGCTGGGCATTCCGTCCGCCGTCGCGTTCGACCTGAACAACGGGTGTGCGGGGTTCTGCACCTCGCTGTCGGTGGCGAACCACTCGCTGCTGGCGGGCGGCGCCAAGCACGCGCTGGTGATCGGCGCGGAGAAGATGTCGGACCTGGTCGACTGGACGGACCGGCGCAGCTGCATCCTGCTGGGCGACGGCGCGGGCGCGGCGGTGCTGTCCGCGACCGACGGGGAGGGCAGCGCGATCGGCCCGGTGGTCTGGGGTTCGGACCCGTCGCGGGCGAGCGCGGTGCGGCTGCTGGACGAGTGGCACCCGCAGTTCGAGCAGGACGGCCAGGCGGTGTTCCGGTGGGCCACCACCGAGCTGCCCGCGCTGGCCGAACAGGCGTGCCGGGCGGCCGGGTTGAGCCCGGCGGAGCTGGACGGGGTGGTGACCCACCAGGCGAACCTGCGGATCATCGAGTCGCTGGTGCAGAAGCTGGGCCTGTCCGAGGACGCGGTGATCGCCCGGGACGTGGTGGACTCCGGCAACACCTCGGCGGCCTCCGTGCCGCTGGCGCTGGCGAAGCTGGTGGAGCGGGGCGAGCTGCGTTCGGGCGCCCGGGTGCTGCTGTTCGCGTTCGGCGGCGGCCTGTCCTGGGCCGGCCAGGTGGTCACCTGCCCGTGACGGGCCGGGCCCACGCCCGGGGCCGGGCCCGCGCCCGGGGCCGGCTCGGTCCCGTCCGGGAGGGTCTCAGCGGCGGGTGCGGGTGAGGGTGAGCGCGACCGTGTCGGGCGGCGGCGGGGAGTCCGGGTGGGGGTGATCCCGCCCGCGAAGCCGTCGTCCCCGGCGATCGGGCCGTAGTGCCGGCCCCGGTCGGGGGCGAGCGGCCCAGCCCTCCCCCGCTACTCGCTGTCACGACGCGGGCGCGCCGGGCGACCATCCGATCGTCCGGAGCGCGGCGGGGCGGGGTGGTGCGGGGGCGAGCTTTGCCCGCGGTGATCCCGGACGGGCAAGATAGCGGGGTGACCCTCCTGGACCTGATGCCGAAGCCCGCCACGCCCGACTCGCTGTTCGAGACCTTCGCCGAGTGGGCGTCGGAGCGCGGTATCACCCTCTACCCAGCCCAGGAGGAGGCGCTGATCGAGCTGGTCTCCGGGAACAACGTGATCCTGGCGACGCCGACCGGCTCCGGGAAGTCCCTGGTCGCGGCGGGCGCGCACTTCGCCGCGCTGGCCGAGGGCAAGCGGACGTTCTACACCGCGCCGATCAAGGCGCTGGTGTCGGAGAAGTTCTTCGACCTGTGCAAGGTCTTCGGCACCGAGCAGGTCGGCATGATGACCGGCGACGCCTCGGTGAACCCGACCGCGCCGATCATCTGCTGCACCGCCGAGGTGCTGGCCCAGATCGCCCTGCACGACGGCCCGCGCGCCGACATCGGCCAGGTCGTGATGGACGAGTTCCACTTCTACGCCGAACCGGACCGCGGCTGGGCCTGGCAGATCCCGATCCTCGAACTCCCGCAGGTGCAGTTCCTGCTGATGTCGGCCACGCTCGGCGACGTCCGCCGCTTCGAGGAGGACCTGACCCGCCGCACCGGCCGCCCGACCACCGTGGTGCGCTCGGCGACCCGTCCGGTGCCGCTGTTCTACGAGTACCGGCGCACCAACCTGCACGACACCCTGGAGGAGCTGCTGACCACCGGGCAGGCGCCGGTGTACGTGGTGCACTTCACCCAGAAGGAGGCGGTGGAGCGGGCGCAGTCCCTGATGAGCATCAACATGTGCTCCAAGCAGGAGAAGGACGCGATCGCCGCCCTGATCGGCAACTTCCGCTTCACCACCAAGTTCGGCCGCAACCTGTCCCGGTACGTGCGGCACGGCATCGGCGTGCACCACGCCGGCATGCTGCCCAAGTACCGCCGCCTGGTGGAGCGGCTGGCGCAGGCCGGCCTGCTGAAGGTGATCTGCGGCACCGACACGCTCGGCGTGGGCGTCAACGTGCCGATCCGCACGGTGCTGTTCACCGCGCTGTCCAAGTACGACGGGCAGCGGGTGCGGATCCTGCGGGCCCGCGAGTTCCACCAGATCGCCGGGCGCGCGGGCCGGGCCGGGTTCGACACCGTCGGCCAGGTGGTGGCGCAGGCCCCCGAGCACGTGGTGGAGAACGACCGGGCGCTGGCCAAGGCCGGGGACGACCCGAAGAAGCGCAAGAAGGTGGTCCGCAAGAAGGCCCCGGACGGCTTCGTGTCCTGGACCGAGGAGACCTTCGAGCGCCTGATCGGCGCCGACCCGGAGCCGCTGGTCTCCCGGTTCAAGGTCAGCCACGCGATGCTGCTGTCGGTGATCGGCCGCCCGGGCAACGCGTTCGAGGCGATGCGCAAGCTGCTCACCGACAACCACGAGGACCGCGCCGCGCAGCGCCGCCACATCCGTACCGCGATCGCCATCTACCGCTCGCTGCGGGAGGGCGGCGTGGTCGAGCAGTTCGACGAGCCGGACGCCGAGGGCCGGATCGCCCGGCTGACCCTCGACCTGCAGGAGAACTTCGCGCTCAACCAGCCGCTGTCCACCTTCGCGCTGGCCGCCTTCGACCTGCTCGACCCGGAGTCGCCCTCGTACGCGCTGGACGTGGTCTCGGTCGTGGAGGCCACCCTCGACGACCCGCGGCAGATCCTCGCCTCGCAGGAGAACAAGGCGCGCGGCGAGGCCGTCGCGGAGATGAAGCGCGACGGGATCGAGTACGAGGAGCGGATGAACCGGCTCCAGGAGATCAGCTACCCGAAGCCGCTGGAGGAGCAGCTCGGCCACGCCTACGAGGTGTACCGCCGGGCCCACCCGTGGATCGGCGACCACCCGCTGCGGCCGAAGTCCGTGGTGCGCGACCTGTACGAGCGCGCGATGACCTTCACCGACTACGTGGGCTTCTACGAGCTGGCCCGCACCGAGGGCATCGTGCTGCGCTACCTGGCGGGCGCGTTCAAGGCGCTGGAGCAGACCGTCCCGGACGACATCAAGACCGACGACCTCAAGGACGTCATCGCCTGGCTGGGCGAACTCGTCCGCCAGGTCGACTCCTCGCTGCTGGACGAGTGGGAAGCGCTCGCCAACCCGACCGAGCCGGAGGCCGCCGAGGTCCGCCTGGACGACAAGCCCGCCCCCGTCACGGCCAACGCCCGGGCCTTCCGCGTCCTGGTCCGCAACGAGCTCTTCCGCCGGGTCGAGCTGTGCGCCCTGGAGCAGTACGACGCGCTGGCCGAACTCGACGGCGAGGACGGCTGGAACGCCGACCGCTGGGCCGACGCGATGGACGGCTACTGGGAGGAGTACGACGACCTCTTCACCGGCCCGAACGCGCGCGGCCCCAAGATGCTGCTGATCGAGGAGGTCGAGGACGAGGGCCTGTGGCGCGTCCGCCAGATCTTCGACGACCCCAACGGCGACCACGACTGGGGCATCTCCGCCGAGGTCGACCTCTACGGCTCCGACGAGGAGGGCCGCGCCGTCGTCAAGATCACCTCGGTGGGCGCGCACTGACCCACCCGCCCCTCCCCCGGCCACCGAGCGGGACGGATCGCGCCCGTAGGATGCCCGGGACCGGGACCGGGATCTGACCCGACATCCGGATCGGTGGGCCGGGGAGGGCGCGGTGCAGGAGTTGGCTCGGGTCGGGCCGGAGGTGCGGGAGCGGTTCGTCGGGCGGTTCGGGGGCGGGGTGCTCGGGTGGTGCGACGCGCTGCCCGGACTGGTCGGGGAGTTGGCCGGGCGGTGGGGGCTGGAGCCGGTCGCGGCGGGGGGCGGGGGCACCTCGCGGGTGTTCCGCTGCGTGCGGCGCGGCGACGGGGCCCGGGTGTGGTTGAAGCTGACGCCCGATCCCTCGATCGCGGGCGAGGAGGCGGCGGCCCTGCGCGTCTGGGCGGGCAGGGCGTCGGTCGTCGCGCTGCTCGCGGCGGACACCGCCGCCGGGGCGCTGCTGCTGGCGGACGTCCGGCCCGGTACGCCGGTGCGGCAGCTCGGCTGGACCCTGCCCGGGGTCGCCTCCCTGCTGCGGGACCTGCGCTCCGCCGCCCGGCCCGCGGGAGGCTCCGGCCTGCGCCCGCTCGCGCACCGGATCGACTTCCTGTTCGACCTCGCCGAGCGCCGGGCGTCCGCCGCCGGGGCCGGGAGCGACCTGGCCGGGCCCCGGGCGGCGGCCCTGGCCCTCGCCGCCGACGGGCCGACCGGGCTGGTGCACGGCGACCTGCACCCGTCCAACGTGCTCTCCGGCCCCGGCGGGCGCCTGGTGGCGATCGACCCGCGACCGACCTGGGGCGACCCGGACTTCGACGCCGTGGACTGGGCCCTGGAGGGCGTCACCGACCTGGCCGCGCTACGGCGGCGGACCGACCGGCTGGCCGCGCTCGTCCCCGGCCTCTCCCCCGACCGCCTGCTGGCCTGGTGCCGCGCCCTGAGCGCCCTCACCGCCGCCCCCCGGACGCACGCGGGCCGGGGCGAGGACCCGGAGACGCACTTCCTGGCCCGTCTGGCGGGCCTGCGCTCCGACTGACCCTCCAGCTCCGGTTCCCGGGACGGGCCCGGACCGCACCGCCCCTCAGCCGGACACTGGCACTTCGACCCGGCGGGTGCGGCAGGCGGAGACGTGGCGGCCGGGTTCGGGCAGGGCCAGGACGTCGGTGCCCAGCGCGGGACGGCGAGCCTGCGCCCTGACTGACCGCCTGCTCCCGGACCGGGCCGCCCCTCAGCCGGGCACCGGCACTTCGACCCCGCGCTCGGCGGCGAAAGCCGCGAAGGCCCGGCGGGTGCGCCCCCCGGGCGGGGCGAGGCAGGCGAAGACGTGGCGGCCGGGTTCCGGCAGGGCCAGGACAGGTACCCGGAGACCCGCTTCCTCGCCCGCCCGGCGAGCCTGTGCCCCGACTGACCGTCCGCCCCGGGACGGAACCCGGACCGGGCCGCCCCTCAGCCGGGCACCTGCGCTTCGACCCCGCGCTCGGCGGCGAAGGCCGCGAAGGCCCGGCGGGTGCGCCCCCCGGGCGGGGCGAGGCAGGCGAAGACGTAGCGGCCGGGTTCGGGCAGGGCCAGGACGGTGTACTCCAGGACGTCGGTGTCCAGCGCGGGGTGGCGGACGTGCAGGCGGCCGGGGCCGGGCGGGCCGGCCCGGTGGTGGGACCACAGGGCGGCGAAGGCCGGGCTCGCGGCGGAGAAGCGGTCGACCAGGTCGGCGAGGTTCCGGTCGGCGGGGCGGTCGGCGTGGTGGGCCCGGAGGGAGGCGACCAGGTCCGCGCCGATCGACCGCTCGGGGGCGTGGTTGTCGGCGGTGCGGGAGCCGTACGGGCAGCAGAAGACCTGCCAGAGCAGGTTCCGTTCGTGCGGGGGCCGGCGGGCGGGCTCGGCCATCAGCAGGGCGGCGGGCCGGTTCCAGGCCAGCAGGTCGAAGGTCGGGCCGGTGGCGAACGCCGGTGCGGCGTCCAGGGTGTCGAGCAGGGCCAGGGTGCTCGCCGGGACGCCCCGCCGCTCCTCCGGCCGCTCCGGGGCGGGCCGCCGCCCGGCCAGCCGGTGCAGGTAGGCCCGTTCGGCGTCGGCCAGCCGCAGGGCGTCCGCGATGCCGTCCAGCACCGGCCCGGTGGGCACCCGTTGGCGGCCCTGCTCCAGCCGGGCGTAGTAGTCCGGCGAGATCCCGGCCCGGGCCGCAACCTCCTCCCGCCGCAGCCCGGGGGTGCGCCGCCGGCCGGTCGCGGCGAGGCCGAGGTCGGACGGCGCCAGGCGGGCACGACGGGCGCGCAGGAACGCGCCCAGCGGGGTCTCGGGCATGCGCGCCACCCTGCCACACCCGCCACCGCGCAACCAGGACCTGCCGGGTCCGGGCTGGCCGGGCCGGTGCCCCACCACACGGCCCGGTGCCCGACCGACCCGACCCGGTGAGCACGGGCCCGACCCGGTGCCCGACCGACCCGACCCGGTGAGCACGGGCCCGACCCGGTGCCCGACCGACCCGGCCCGGCGAGCACGGGCCCCCCTCGCCTCGCCCCGACCCGCCTCGCCCCCGGTGAGCCCCGGCTCACCCCGGCCCGCCCCGCTGTCCACGCCCCGGCCGGTCCGGGATCGGCGGTCCCCGGTCGGGTCGGCCGCTGGTGGGGTGGGGCGGCGTCAACCACGCTGGCGGGCATGGGACTTCTCGAGGACAAGGTCACGATCGTCACCGGCGCGGGACGCGGTATCGGTGCGGCCGCCGCGCGGCTGTTCGCCCGGGAGGGGGCGGCGCTGGTGCTGGCGGCCCGGAGCGGGGACGAAGTGGCGGCGCTGGCCGCCGAGTTGCGGGAGGCGGGGGCGCGGGCGGTGCCGGTGGCCGTCGACCTGACCACCGCGGCGGGTGCGGACCTGCTGGTCGACACCGCGCTGCGCAGCTACGGGCGGTTGGACGCGGCGTTCGACAACGCGGGCAACGGCCTGCCGCCCGCGCCGCTGGCCGAGCGCGCCGAGGAGGACTGGGACGGCGTGCACGCGCTGAACCTGCGCGGCACCTGGCTGTGCCTGCGGGCGCAGCTCGCGGCGCTGGTGGCGGGCGGCCGGGGCGGGTCGGTGGTGGTCAACTCGGGGGTGGGGGCGCTGGTCGGCGGGTTCGGCGACGGTGTGCAGCAGGCCGCGAAGCACGGGCTGACCGGCCTGGTGCGGGCGGCGGTGGCGGACTACGCGCCGCACGGCATCCGGGTCAACGCGGTGGCGCCGGGCGTGGTGCGCACCCCCGGCACCGAGGACCTCTTCGCGCTCGGCCCGGCCTTCGCCGACCTGGTGGCCCGCTCGACCCCGCTGGGCCGCCCGGCCCGGCCCGAGGAGGTCGCGCAGGCGGCGGCGTGGCTGCTCAGCGACCGTGCCTCGTACGTCACCGGCGTGACCCTGCCGGTGGACGGGGGCATCACCGCGACCCGCCGATTCGACTGACCACCACTGACCGACCTACCGTCAACTCCCTTGCCGGGGGGTGGGATTCGACGGCGCGGGCGCAGGCGGCGGGCGGGGTGCAGGTGGTGTCCGACCCGAGGTCGCAGTGGACGCCGCGGTGGACGCGGACCGCCTGGTCGGCGGTCATGCCGGTGGCGCGGTCGCCGCGGGCGCGGTCGCGGGCGGCGGCCTCGGCGGGGTCGCAGCGGACGGCGATCCGGAGGACGTCCGGGCCGTGCAGGGCTTCGCGCCGGCGCTGCGGGGAGGCGGGGCCGGAGAGGGACACGTCGTCGACGATGACCGGGGCGCCGGCCCGGGCGGTGGCGGCGGCGGCCGTCCGGGCGGCCTCCAGCGCGCGGAAGGCGTCGCCGACCGGGACGGTGCCGTCGGTGGCGGGGGCGATGCCGTCGCCGCTCTCCCGCCGGGCCGGGGGCAGCGCGGCGGCCGGGCCGTCGATGCCGAAGGCCGGTCAGGGGCGCGGCAGTCGGGCCTGAAGGGCCCGCGCGAGGCTGGTCCTGCCGCTGCCGGAGCCGCCGTCGAGCACGGTCACCCGGGCCGTCGTCGGTCCACCGTGGCCGCCGGGCTCAGCGCGGGGCGAGGCCGTCCAGGACCAGGTCGACCAGGGCGGTGACGAAGGCGGGCGTGACGGGTTCGCCGAGCAGCAGGTGGCGGGCGAACAGCGGGCTCATCAGGGCCTCGACGGCGGCGCGGGGGTCGGCGTCGGGGCGGATCTCGCCGCGGGCGGCGGCCCGGCGCAGGAGCTGTTCGGCGCGGTCGAGGCGGTCGGCCCAGTAGGCGTCGCGTCCGCTGCGGGTCTCGGCGGTGGCGGGGGCGATGCTCAGGTGCAGCAGGGCCGGGCCCTCGGGGGTGTCGAGGAAGGCGCCGAGGGCGGTGAGCAGCCGGTGCAGGTCGGTGCGGAGGCTGCCGGTGTCGGGCAGCGGCATGGCCTGGTCGGTGTAGTCGGCGAGCGCTTCGCGCAGCAGGCGCTCCCGGGTGCCCCAGTTGCGGTACACCGAGGTCTCGTGCACCCCGGCGGCGGCGGCGACCGCCGCGACGCTGGCGGCCTCCAGGCCGCCCTCGGCGAGCAGGCGCACCGTCGCGTCGAGGACCGCCCGGCGCATCGCGGCACCGCGCCGGCGCAGCGGGGCGGTGGCGACCACGGTCTGCGGCGCGGCGTCCGGCACTTCTTCCCCGGGCGGCTCTTCCCGAGGCGGCTCTCCCCCGGGCGGTTCCTCCCGGGACGGTTCTTTCGCGGGCACACCCGGAGCCTAACGCAAGCGACCTTGCGTTGCACCGGGCGGCGTCGTAGCCTCGACAACGCAAGTCACCTTGCGATAGTCCGGCCGCAACCGGTCGGGCCGTCGCGAGCGGCAACGAGGCCGCCGACGGCTCGCCGCCGGCCGGAGAGGATCGACCATGGCTGTGATGCGTGCCGTCCGTCTGCACGTTCCCACCCGCACCCTGAGCGTGGAGGAGGTGGAGCGTCCCGTTCCCGGCCCCGGCCAGGTGCTGGTCAAGGTGGAGGCGGCGGGCGTCTGCCTGTCCGACGTCCACCTGATCGACGGCTCGCTCACCCCGCTGTACCTGCCCGGCGAGAGCGTCACGCTGGGCCACGAGGTCGCGGGCACCGTCGCCGAGCCCGGCCCCGGGTCGGGTGCCTGGCAGGTCGGCGACCGGGTGGTGCTGCAGGCCGGCGAGAAGCGCGACGGGACCACCTGGACGCGCGGCGTGGACTACGACGGCGGCTGGGCCGAGTACGCGCTGGCCCGCACCGACACGCTGTTCCGGCTGCCCGACACGATCCCGTTCGAGCAGGGCTCGATCATCCCGGACGCGGTCTCCACCCCGTGGGGCGCCGTCACCACCACCGGCGGGGTGCGCCCCGCCGAGCCGGTCGGCGTCTGGGGCGTCGGCGGCCTGGGCGCGCACGGCGTGCAGCTGCTGCGCGCGATCGGCGCCAACCCGATCGTCGCCGTCGACCCCGCCCCGGCCGCCCGCGAACGCGCCCTCGCCTTCGGCGCGGACCTCGCCCTGGACTCCGCCGATCCCGAGCTCGCCGCGAAGATCGGCGCGGCCACCGGCGGCGCGGGCCTGTCCGCCGCGTTCGACTTCGCCGGCGTGCCCGCCGTCCGCGAGCAGGCGCTGAAGGTGCTGGGCGCGCACGGCCGCCTGGTCCTGGTCGGCCTCACCGACCAGCCCCTGACGGTCCGGGACAGCATCCGCTTCTCCTACCTCCAGCAGCGGATCCTCGGCCACTACGGCTCCGAGGAGAACGCCGTCCCCCAGCTCATCGCCCTCGCCGCGGGCGGCCGCCTCGACTTCTCCCGCTCCGTCAGCGAGGTCCTCCCGCTGGAACGGGCCGCCGAGGCCGTCGAGCGCCTGCACAGCAAGCAGGGCGACCCGATCCGCCTGATCCTCAAGCCCTGACCCCGGGTCGGCACCCCCGCCCCGCAGCAACCGGCTCGCCGACGGCTCACCCGTCGGCGAGCCGGTTGCTGCGGTCGATCTCCGGCATGTGCGTCTCGGCCCAGACCCGCAGGGCGGAGAGCGGCCCCTCGAGGGACAGGCCGAGTGCGGTGAGCCGGTAGTGGACGGCGGGCGGCACGGTGGGTTCCACCCGGCGCGCGACCAGGCCGTCGCGGACGAGGCCGCGCAGGGTGACGGACAGCATCTTCTGCGAGATGCCGGGGACGCGGCGCCGCAGTTCCGCGAAGCGCAGCTCGTCCGGCGCCTCCTCGGCCAGCACCTTGACCACCATCGAGGTCCACTTGGTGCCGATCCGGTCGAGCAGTCGGCGGGTCGGGCAGAGCGGGTCCAGCAGGTCGCCCCGCTCACCGGGCCGCCGACCGGGTCCATCGGACTCGGACGTGGTCACTCCGGGCTCACCACCTGAGGGAGAAGTGCCGTCTTGGAGGGGCCAGGATAGGTCCCTAGCGTGAGGTGGTCACCGTTCCCCACCCCACCTGGAGCCCCTCCGTGCCCGAACTGCGGCGCGTCCCCGTCAACGGCGTCGACCTGAACGTCGCACTCGCCGGGTCGGGCCCGGCCGTCCTGCTGCTGCACGGCTTCCCGCACACCTGGGAGCTGTGGACGGACGTCATGGCCGGCCTCTCCGACCGCCACCGCGTCATCGCGCCCGACCTGCGCGGGTTCGGCGCCAGCGGCGCGGCGGCCACCGGCTACGACGCCGGGACGCTGGCCGAGGACGCCGCGGCGCTGCTGGCCGCGCTCGGCGTCCCCTCGGCCGCGGTGGTGGGCATCGACGCGGGCGCCCCGCCGGCCTTCCTGCTCGCCCTGCGCCGCCCGGACCTCGTCCGGCGCCTGGCCGTCATGGAGTCCGTGCTGGGCGGGCTGCCCGGCGCCGAGGAGTTCCTGGCCGGCGGGCCGCCGTGGTGGTTCGGCTTCCACCGCGCCGCGTCCGGCCTGGCCGAGACCGTGCTGGAGGGCCACGAGGCCGCCTACGTCGACTGGTTCCTGGACGCCGGCACCCTCGGCGACGGGGTCCGCCCCGCCCTCCGGGACGCCTTCGTCCGCGCGTACACCGGCCGCCGGGCGCTGGGCCGCGCGTTCTCCTACTACCGGGCGCTGCCCGAGAGCGCGGCCCAGATCGAACGGGCGGTCGCCACCGCCCGCCTGACGGTGCCGACGATGGCGCTGGGCGCCCGGCCGGTCGGCGCGGCGCTGGAGCGCCAGCTCCGCCCGATCACCGACGACCTCACCGGGCACCTCATCGAGGACTGCGGCCACATCGTCCCGCTGCACCGGCCGCACGCCCTCCTCGCGCTGCTGCGCCCGTTCCTGGCCGACGGGGGCGGGGGCGGCGGCGCGGAAGCGACGTGAGTGACCGGAGCCGGGGAACGGAGCCTCAGGCCGCCGCCGCGGCCGTGGGGGACGCGGCGGCGGGGCGGGGCGGGCGGTGCCAGGTGGCGATCCAGAACGCGGTCAGGACGGCGGCCGCGCCCGCGATGGCCATCGCGGGGCCGGTGCCGGTGAAGGTGGCGACGGTGCCGAACAGGGCGGGGCCGACGCCCTGGAGGGTCATGGTGCCGGAGCCGAGCAGGGTGAACGCCTGGCCCTGGCCGTCCGCCGGGAGCACGTCCAGGAAGGAGCGCTGGAGGCCGAGCGCGTAGGCGAAGCCGGGACCGGCGGCCAGCAGGGCGGCGGCGCACAGCGGCAGGGGCACGGGCAGCGCGAAGACCAGCAGCGGCAGGCCCGTCAGCGCGGCCAGCGGCGCGACCAGCCGCTCCCGGGTGGCGGGGGCGGCGAACCGTCCGACCAGCAGGTCGCCGAGCAGCATCCCGACCGGCAGGCAGGCCAGCAGGAACCCGTACCCGCCGGCCGGGAAGCCCCGGGCCCCGGCGTACGCGACGACCAGCGACTCGGCGCCGGTCACGGCGGCGGACGGCAGCCACTGGGCGAGCAGCAGACGGCGGACGGGGGTGCGGCGCAGCAGGTCGCCGTTGCCGCGCAGGCTCTGCCGGAGCACCGAGCCGGTGGCCCGCCGCAGGGGCGGCAGGTCGGGCAGCCGCAGCCGGATCGCGAGTGCGTCGGCGAGGTGCAGCCCGGCGGCGACCAGCAGGGCGCCGTGCGGGCCGAGCAGGGCGACCGCCACGCCGCCGCCGGCCAGGCCGAGCAACTGGGCGCCGGAGGAGGCGATCTGGGTCAGCGACCGGCCCAGCACGTAGGCGTCCCCGTGCAGGGTCTGCGCGACCAGGCGGCTGGAGGCGCCGTTGAACACGGGGGTGAGTACCGCGACCGCGCCGACCAGCAGCAGGCCGGCCGCGACCGGCATCCGCACCAGGGCGAGCAGGGCGGCGGCGGTGGCGTCCAGCAGGTACCCGGCCGTGATCAGCGGCCGGGGGCGCAGGCTGTCGGTGAGCGAGCCGAGCAGCATCGAGCCGAGCAGTTGCGGCAGGAACCCGATGCCGAAGGCGACGGCGCTCAGCAGCGCGGAGCCGGTGCCCGCGTAGATCAGCACGGCCAGGGTGGTGATCCGCAGCGAGTCCCCGACGATGCCGAGGGTGCGGGTGGTGAACAGCAGGCGGAAGCGCGGGTCGCCCAGTACCTCGCGGTAGGTCGTCATGCCGGTGAGCCTGGCGGCCGGGGGCCGGTGCGGGCGAGAGATTCGTCCCCGGACGTAAGGTCACGGGGACGGGCCGCGAGCGGGCAGCGGTCGGACGGCCGTCAGGAAGCCGTCGGACGGTCCGGCGGGGAGGGTGGAGGGAGCGCCGGATGCTGAGGTTCGAGGTCGCCGCGGAGGACCTGGTGCGCAGCCGGTTCGCGCTCTCGCCCGCGTTCGAACTGGCCAATCTGCTGCGGCTGTTGGACCGGGGCGGGGAGCGGTCGCTGCCGCCGGGGTGGCGGGAGCGGCTGCGCCCGGCCTTCCTGCGGCTGCGGGCGGACCCGGCGGTGCGGGCCGCGCTGGCGCTGCACAACGAGAGGTTCGGGGCGGACTTCATCGCCATCCCGCCGCGCGGCATGGCGCAGACCTGGGCGGACGACCTGACCGCGATCCTGGCCGCCCCGCCGGAGCCAGCCCGCGCCGAGATCGCCCGCTGCCTGGCGGCCCGCCCGGACACCGACGCTGCGGCCCGGGCGGTGCTGGCCGCGCCGGACGCCGTCCGGCAGGTCGCCGGGGCGCTCGACCGCGCCTGGCACGGTCTGCTGGCCCGGGACTGGCCGCAGCTGCGGGCCCTGTGCGAGCGCGACGTGGTGCACCGGGCGGGCGAGTTGGGCCGGCGCGGCTGGGCGGCGGCGCTGGCCGGGCTGCACGAGAACGTCCGCTGGCGGGACGGCGGCATCGACGTCCCGCCGTTCGACGCCGCCACCACCTACTCGCTGCGCGGCGCGGGCCTGCTGCTGGTCCCCTCGGTGTTCGTCTGGCCGGGCGTCGCCGCGCACCACGACGAGCCGTGGCCGTGCACCCTGATCTACCCGGCCCGCGGCATCTCCGCGCTGTGGGAGCCGGGCGCCGCCGTCCCGCCCGACGCGCTGGCCGCCCTGCTCGGCCGCTCCCGCGCCCGCGTCCTGGCCGCCCTGGACACCCCCGCCAGCACCACCCAGCTCGCCCGCAGCCTGCACCAGTCCCCCGGCGCCGTCGCCGACCACCTCGCCGTGCTGCGCGCCGCGGGCCTGCTCTCCCGGGCCCGCGCGGGCCGCTCGGTGCTCTACCGGCGCACCCCGACGGGCGACGCCCTGATCGGGTCCGCGCCCTGAGCCGGATGCCCTGACATGGGCCCTACAGTTGGGTTCCACCGTCCCTTCACATCTGATCTTGCGTCAATCTGTATCTTTTTTGCGTTCACCCGTGGACTTCCTGCCGCACAGCGTCCTACGCTCGGCACGCCCGGCCACCACCCGGGCCTCCCCCGCAGGAAGCACGGTCATCCATGCTGAATCCCCCCACCCGCGCCAGACGGACCGTCGCGTCCCTGGCGACGCTCGCCCTGGGCGCCTCCGGCCTGCTGGCGGCGGCGTTCGTCAACGCCGGCACGGCCCACGCCGCCGCCGTCCCCGCGCTCTCCCCGCTGGCCGTCCCGAACCGCGGCGCGACCGTCCCGTTCATCGAGCAGGAGGCCGAGTACGCGGCCACCAACGGCACCGTGGTCGGGCCGGACCGGCTGTACGGCCACCTGCCCTCGGAAGCCTCCGGCCGGCAGGCCGTGACGCTGAACGCGGTCGGCCAGTACGTCGAGTTCACGCTCACCGCGCCCGCCAACTCGATCGACTTCCGCTACAGCCTGCCGGACTCCTCGGACGGCAAGGGCCGCGACGCCTCGATGGACCTGCTGGTCAACGGGCAGAAGCTGAAGAACGTCGACGTGACCTCCAAGTACAGCTGGTACTACGGCGGTTACCCGTTCAACAACAACCCGGGCGACACCAACCCGCACCACTTCTTCGACGAGACCCGCACCCTGCTGGGCAGCACCTACCCGGCCGGGACGAAGATCCGGCTGCAGGTGTCCTCCACCGCCCAGTCGCCGACCTTCACCATCGACCTGGCCGACTTCGAGAACGTCGGCGCGCCGATCGCCAAGCCCGCCAACGCGATCGACGTGGTCGCGGACTTCGGCGCCGACCCCACCGGCGCCACCGACTCCACCGCCAAGTTCCAGGCCGCGGTGAACGCCGGTGCGGCGCAGGGCCGGACGGTCTACATCCCGCAGGGCAACTTCACCCTGTACGACCACGTGATCGTGGACAAGGTGACGCTGGCCGGTGCGGGCCCCTGGTACAGCGTGCTGGGCGGGCGCGACCCGAACAACCGCAGCCACGCGGCCGGCATCTACGGCAAGTACGTCACCTCCGGCGGCCCGAGCCAGAACGTCACGCTCAAGGACTTCGCCATCATCGGCGACATCCGCGAGCGGGTCGACGAGGACCAGGTCAACGGCCTGGGCGGCGCGATGTCCAACTCCACGGTGGACAACCTGTGGATCCAGCACACCAAGGTCGGCGCCTGGATGGACGGTCCGATGGACCGGCTCACCATCAAGAACAGCCGCATCCTCGACCAGACCGCGGACGGCGTCAACTTCCACACCGGCGTGACCAACTCGACGGTCACCAACACCTTCGTGCGCAACACCGGTGACGACGGCCTGGCCTCCTGGCCGGAGCGGGTGGCGAACACCAACGACAGCTTCACCCACAACACGGTGGTGCTGCCGATCCTCGCCAACAACATCGTCACGTACGGCGGCAAGGACTTCACCATCTCGGACAACGTCATGTCCGACACCATCAGCAACGGCGGCGGCCTGCACATCGCCAACCGCTACCCGGGCGTCAACTCCGGCAGCGGCACCGCCGTCGCCGGCACCATCACCGCCGCCCGCAACACCCTGATCCGCACCGGAAACAGCGACTTCAACTGGCAGTTCGGCGTCGGCGCGATCTGGTTCGACGGCCTGAACGAGCCGATCACCGGCGCGACCATCAACATCACCGACACCGACATCCTGGACAGCTCCTACGAGGCGATCCAGACCATCGAGGGCGGTGTCACCGGCGTCAACCTGACCAACGTGAACATCGACGGCGCGGGCACCTACGCCATCCAGGCGCAGGCCAACGCCCAGATGAAGTTCACCAACGTCAAGGCCAAGAACATCGCGCAGTCCGCCACCCCGATCCACAACTGCGTGGGCACCGGCTTCCAGATCACCGACGGCGGCGGCAACTCCGGCATCACCGGCTCGACCTGCACCGGCCAGTGGCCCGCGCCGGTCTGGACGTACAACGGCGTCCCGGTCGGCGGCGGCAACGGCAGCTCCTCGCCGTCCCCGTCCCCGTCCACCTCGAACCCCTCCTCGCCGTCCCCGTCCCCGTCGCCCTCCACCTCCACCCCGCCGACCTGCCCGAGCGGCACCGGCAACCTGGCGCAGGGCCGTCCGGCCACCGCCTCCGGCACCAGCCAGACCTACGGCCCCGGCAACACCGTCGACGGTGACGCCAACACCTACTGGGAGAGCGCCAACAACGCCTTCCCGCAGTGGGTCCAGGTCGACCTGGGCTGCTCGCTGAGCCTGACCAAGGCCGTCCTCAAGCTCCCGCCGGCCAGCGCCTGGGCCTCCCGGACCCAGACCGTCACCGTCCAGGGCTCCACCGACGGCACCACCTTCACCACCCTGGTGGGCTCGGCCGGCTACACCTTCGACCCGGCCACCGGCAACACCGTCACCATCAACCTCCCGGCCACGCCGACCCGCTACCTGCGCCTGAACGTCACCGGCAACACCGGCTGGCCCGCCGCGCAGCTCTCCGAGTTCCAGGTGTTCGGCGGCGGCAACGGCAGCTCCTCGCCGTCCTCCTCCCCGTCGTCCTCGCCGTCCTCGTCCCCCTCGGGGCCGACCTGCCCGACCGGCAGCGGCAACCTGGCGCAGGGCCGTCCGGCCACCGCCTCCGGCACCAGCCAGACCTACGGTCCGGGCAACGCGGTCGACGGTGACGCCAACTCGTACTGGGAGAGCGCCAACAACGCCTTCCCGCAGTGGATCCAGGTCGACCTGGGCTGCTCCCGCAGCCTGACCAAGGCCGTCCTGAAGCTGCCCCCGGCCAGCGCCTGGGCCTCCCGGACCCAGACCGTCACCGTCCAGGGCTCCACCAACGGCACCACCTTCACCACCCTGGTGGGCTCGGCCGGCTACACCTTCGACCCGGCCACCGGCAACACCGTCACCATCAACCTCCCGGCCACCTCGACCCGCTACCTGCGCCTGAACGTCACCGGCAACACCGGCTGGCCCGCCGCGCAGCTCTCCGAGTTCCAGGTGTTCGGGGCCTGATGCCCGAAGGGCGTCCGTCCGCGGACGGACGCCCCTCCCCCGGCTGACGTCCGGCTTCCCACGGACACCAGCCGACCGGCCGACACCCGTCACCCGACGGGCGCCGGCCCCCCGAGCCGGCACCGCCCGGGGCTCCGACGGGCGGGGAGCCTCCTCCGACCCCGGGCGGTGCCGCCCCCTCGATCCCGCCCGGCCAGCACGACCGGGCGGGATCGAACCATGTCGCGCCACCGCGCACCGCGTACCGCGCAGGCGGTGCCGAGGTCGGCGCGGGTCGGCACCGGGCGCTCGAACGGCCGCCGGGCGTCGGCGCGTTGCCACGGGCAGGCCGACGGGCGCGGGCAGGCCGACGGGCGCGAGCCGACGGCGGCGGGCGGTTCCCCGGCACGCTCAGCCGAAGCCGAAGTGGCCGACCGAGGCCGCCGCCGACAGCAGGGACACCGCCGGGAACCCGAGGGCGTGGAGCACCTCCGCCCGTACGTGCGCCGCCACCGCGCCGACGGAGAACAGCACCGGCCCGACGGACGCCGCCGGACCGAGCGCCGCCAGGGTCCGCCCCGGCAGACCGGGCACCGCCGGACCGAGCCCGGCCGGGCCCCGCACCAGTTTCGCCACCACCGCCACGGCGTTCGCCGACGCGCAGCACACCGTGCCGACCAGCAGGACCCCCTCCACCGCGCCGCTCACCGCGCCCACCCGCCGCCGTGATCGCCCCCGGCGGCCGCCCGTACGCGCCGATCCGGCTGCGGATCGCGCACGGCCTGATCACCCGGATCGGCGTCACCGGGACCGGCGTCACCCCGCTCGGCCGCCTCGCCCTCGGGCCCGACGGGGAGCCAGGAGACGGAGGGCCCCGAGACGGGGGGTCGGCGGGCGCGGCCTCGTTGTCACCCGTCCGTGATAGGCAGTCAGGATGACTGTCCCACTTGCCTTTTCGGACCTGCTGGACCTCGTCGACGAACGCTCCGCCGCGCTGCGCAAGGCCGTCGCCGAGGCGCCCGACCTGACGGCCCGCGTCCCCAGTTGTCCCGACTGGGCGCTGTCGGACCTGCTCGGCCACATCACCGGCGTGCACCTGTTCTGGGCGGCGGCCGTGGCCGCGGGCCCCGGCTTCACCCCGCAGCGCCCCGAGCTGGAGACCGGCCTCCCGGCCGCCCGGGCCCTGGCCGACGCCGAGGCGGCGACCGCCGCCATGCTCGCGGCGCTCCGGGAGGCCGGTCCCGACCGCGCCTGCTGGACGTGGTGGCAGGGCAGCGACGTCCCCGGCGACAGCGGGGCGATCGCCCGCCACCAGGTGCAGGAGGCCGCCGTGCACGCCCACGACGCCCAACTCGCCCTCGGCGCGCCCCTCCCGCTGCCGGAGGCCGTCGCCCTGGACGGCCTGGCCGAGTTCCGCGACCTGTACTGGGCGATGTCCGCCCCGTGGCCGCACGCCCCCGCCGCCGTCCGGCTGCGCACCGCCGAGGGCCCCGAGCTGGCCCTCGACCTCGCCCCGGCGGAGGCCGCCCCCGGGCAGGACCCCGCCGTGCTGGAACTCGCCGGCACCGCGAGCGACCTGCTGCTCGCCCTGCACCGCCGCCGCCCGTCCGCCGATCTGCTCGCGACCGGCGACCCGGCCGTCCTGGAGCAGCTGCTGGCCTGACCCCGGCTCGGCTGACCACCGCCCGGGCTCGACGTCCCGGCGCTGCCCGCGCTCCCGTCGGCGGCCACGGCCACGGCCGCGCCGGGACGGCCGGGACGCCGGCGGCGATCCGGAGGCCGGCGTCGTCACGGTCGGCCGTGGAGCGCACGGGCGCGCGGCACGTCGATCGCGCGGCCCGCGACGGGAAGCTCGCCGCCGTTCTCCGGCGGCACACCCGACGCCGGAGGGTCAGGGCGTGTCCGCAGGCCGTCCCCGGTAGGGGGTGCGGCTGGGCGGCAGGCCGGCCTGGAGTTCGAGGCGGGCGAGGGTGAGTTGCAGCCAGGCGATGTAGGAGGCCATGGCCCGGTAGCCGTGCTCGTGGGCGGCCAGGCGGACCGCGTTGGCCCACGCGGCGTCGACCAGGGAGCCGGCGGTGGCTTCCGCAGTGGCTCCGTCAGCGGCCTCGTGAGCGGCTCCGTCAGCGGCTTCGTCGGTGAGGAAGTCCATCCAGCCCGGTTCGCCGACATGCGCGAGCCGGTAGTCGAGCTCGGTGCGCAGCAGGTCGAGGGCGAACTCGGGTCCCAGTTGGCCGGCGAACAGGAAGCGCAGGCGGAAGTCGCTGTCGGTCATGCGGGGTGAGGGCTCGTAGGGTGAGCGGGCCCAGGCGAGCAGTTCCTGGCGGCCGGCTTCGGTGAGCCGGTAGACCTTGGCGTCGGGCCGGCCGGCGCGCGGGTCCAGCTCGAACGCGGCCCAGCCGTTGGCCACGAGCTTGGGCAGGGTGCGGTAGATCTGCGGCAGTTGGACCCCGTAGCCGAGGTACTTGCCCTTGCCCTCCATCCACTTGCGCATGTCGTAGCCGGAGAACGGGCGCACGGCCAGCAGGCCGAGGATGAGGTGTTCCAGGCGCATCGGTGAAGCGTTCCTCAGGGTGGGGTGGTGGCGTCGGCCCAAGGTAGCCGATCAGGCCGGGCCGGGAGCGGCCCGCACGACGCGGAAGCCGCAGTTGCCGGACGAGGACTCGGGGGTGTTGGCGGAGCGGGCCGCGAGGCGGTAGCGGTTGCAGTAGCTGCGGTGGCACAGGTGGGAGCCGCCGCGGGTGACCCGTGCGGTGCCGGTGCGCGGGCCGAGCGGGTCGTGCCGCGGCGAGCGGCGGTAGTAGGCGGGCGAGAACCAGTCGGCGCACCACTCCCAGACGTTCCCGGCGCTCTCGTACAGGCCGAAGTCGTTGGGCGGGAAGGAGCGCACCGGAGCGGTGGTCAGGTGGCCGTCGCGCAGCGTGTTGTGCGTGGGGAAGTCGCCGTGCCAGATGTTGCACCGGTCCTGGCCGTCCGGGGTGAGGTCGTCGCCCCAGGGGTAGCGGCGGCCCCGGTGGCCGCCGCGTGCCGCGTACTCCCATTCGGCCTCGGTGGGAAGCCGGGTGCCCGACCATCGGCAGTAGGCGACGGCGTCGTACCAGGAGACGTGCACGACGGGGTGGTCGGGCAGTTCCTGCCACGAGGAGAGCGGTCCGCCCGGGTGCGCCCAGTCGGCGCCCGCGACCTCCAGCCACCACGGGGTGCGCGGCGCCCTCCCCAGCACGTCGCGCGGACGGGCGCGCAGTGCCAGGTGGAAGACGGCGGAGGAGCCGTACCGCTCGGCGTCGGTGCGGTGGCCGGTGGCGGCGGCGAACGCGGCGAACTGGGCGTTGGTCACCGTGGTCGTCCCGATCGCGAAGGGTTCCAGAACGACGCGGTGCACCGGGCGTTCGCCGTCGTCCGGGTAGCCCTCGTCGAAGTGGTCGCCCATCCGGAACTCGCCGCCGGGCAGGTCGACGACTTCGGGTGCGGTGTGCGGCGCCCGCCGTCGGGGCGGGACCGGCGGCGGCGGTAGCAGCTCGACGGTGCCGGGCGCGCAGGCGTGGACACGGCCGGGGCGGCCCGGGGTGCAGCAGGTGTGCACGCTGACTCCCTCAGCCGTTCCGGGGCGCGGTGGCCGGCTCGGGCACGGCAACCGGCTCGGGCACGGTGGTCGACTCGGACGCGGCGACCGGCTCGGACGCGGTGGCCGGCTCGGGCAGCGCGGCGAGCTGGTCGGCGAGCGAGCGCAGCCGCTCCTGCGGGAGCATGCCGGTGACCGTCGCGGCGACGTGGAGCAGCGACAGCTGCGTGAGGACGGCCGCGAAGGGCCCGTCCAGCAGCGGGCCGAAGGCGCCCCGCACGATCTTCTCCGCCTCGGGGTCGGCGAGCAGCCGGGCGATGGACGTGTGCACGCTGCGCGGTCCGGCGGGGTAGTCCTCGGGGCGGGGCCCGGGCCGCAGCCCCAGCTCCGCCTGCGGCCGCTGCACGCGCGCGAGCAGGTGTTCGGTGGTGACCGGCCCCTCGGCGGGCAGTCCGAGGCGCCGGTACTGGCTCTCGGGTGCGTCGCTCGCGCGCAGCAGGTCCACCAGTAGTGCGGCCATCCGCAGCTCCACCGCGTCGTCGACCAGGGGGTGTTCCTGGCCGGGGTCGGCCGTGAGGTCGAACAGCAGGGTGCCGAAGGCGTACGGGCTGCTGATCGCCGACCCGGGGGTGCGCAGCAGCGGCACGTCCTTGCTGAAGGGGAACGGCGGCACCAGCTGCGCCCCGCGCAGTTCGGCCGGGCTGAAGCGGGCGCGCATGTGGGTGGGCATCAGTGTGTGCTCGAACAGCGGCTGGTTGCCGGGGTCCGCGCAGGCGCGCATGTAGACGTGGCGGCCGTCGGTGACGCTGACGTGCCCGCCGAAGGAGCCGAACAGCCCCGCCTCGCGCACCGGCGCGTCGGCGGCGACGGTGTCGCGCAGCGACCGGCCCTGCATGTCCGGCGTCGGGGCGAGGCCGAACCAGTCCAGCAGGGTGGGTGCCAGGTCGATCGTCTGCACCAGGGAGGTGCGGCGTTCGCCCCGGACGCGGCTGCGCGGGTCCCAGACGAACAGCGGGGTGCGGATCGTCTCGTCGTACCAGGGCTGGATGTTCTTGCCCCACCAGCCGCGCTCGCCGAGCAGCAGGCCGTGGTCGGTGCAGACGATCAGCAGGGTGTCGTCCCACAGGTCCAGTCCGTCCATGGCGTCGAGGACCCGGCCGAGCGAGGCGTCGCACATGGTCAGCAGCGCCGCGTACTCCAGGCGGGCGTGCTCGACCTGCTCGGGCGTCTCCAGGACCCGCCGGTAGTCGGGCCAGTCGAAGTGCGGGCCGGCGTAGTCGTGGGGGTAGTGCTGCCTGTGGCGGTCGTAGCTGAGGAACGGCTCGTGCGGGTCGAAGGTCTCGATCTGCAGGAACCAGCCGTCCTCGGCGTGGTTGGTGCGCAGGAACTCCAGGCCCGCGTCGAAGGTGCGGGTCTGCGGGTGGTCGGCCTCGTCGGTGAGGTGCTGCCGGTTGACCCAGTCCTGGCGCCACGCCGGCCCGCGCATCGTGCGCGGGGAGTCGGGGATGTCGGGGTCGGCGACCTGGCCCTTCCACGGGTCGCCCTCCTGACCGCGGAAGAACTCGTAGGAGCGGAAGCGGTTGTGGTACGTCGCGCCGCCGTCCTCCCAGTAGTGTGGGTGGTCGGTGACCAGGTGGGTGTGGACGCCGTGCTCGCCCAGCAGTTGCGGCACCGAGTCGTCGAAGGGCTCCAGCGGTCCCCAGCCGCGGTGCAGGAAGTTGTACCGGCCGGTGTGCAGCTCCCGGCGGGCCGGCATGCACGGCATGCTGCCCGCGTAGCAGGTGTCGAACGCGGCGGTGTGCTCGGCGAGCCGGGTGAAGTGGGGGGCGTGCACCCCCTCGGCGCCGTACGGCGGCAGGAAGCGCCGGTTCAGGGTGTCGAACATGACCATCAGGGCCTTCACGGCGTCGGCCTCCGTCGGGGCGGGCTCGGTACAGGGAATCGTTCGCTATGGACCTTAGAACATATGGACCGAGAGATGAACCGTCACCTGCGGCCCGTCCGGCCTACTGTTGCCGCATGCGTCCTGAACATTTCAGGCGCGCGAAGTCGCACCGAGAGCATTGACATGGCCGACGCCGGTGTCAATCCTGCTGAATAACTACGCAGGAACATATGAACCCTGCTCGGCGCAGCCCCGTCTCCCAGGAGCCTCCTTGCGCATCACCCCTCGCGGCTACCACCGCCCCACCACCCCGCACCTGCAGCTGCAGCTGCCGGCGGACGGGTCGGTGACCTTCGCCGCGGAGTCGGAGCAGCGGCTCGCCGGCACCGAGACCGGGCCCGTCCCCCGGCCCGCCCCCGCGCCGCGGAGGCCGCCGACGCGGGCCCGGCGGCAGACCGGCGGGCCGCAGCCGCGGTGGCGGCCCCTTCCGAACCGCGCGCCCAGCGACACGCCCCGGGTGACCCCGGCACCCACCCCGTCCCCGTCCGGCCCGAGGAGCCCCGCACGATGAACACCCAGGCCCCGTCCCTCGCCCCCCGCGCCGCCGACCAGCCCGCGGCGGCCCCGGCCCGAAGACGCCAACTCGCGCTGCTCTCCGCCCTGATCGCGTTCGACAACACCGAGGCGGGCGTCGCCTCGGTGATGTTCCCGATGCTGCGCACCGCTCTCGCACTGCCCGTGTCCGCGCTCGGGGTGCTGGTCGCCGTCTCCAGGATCGCCGGCATGGTGGCCGGTCCGCTGTGGCTCCTCGCGCTGCGCCGCGTCTCCCGCAGGACCCTGCTGGCGCTGTGCGCCGGTTTCTGGGGCGTCTGGACCGCGGCCGCCGGCCTCGCCCAGGACTTCTGGCAGTTGCTGCTGCTGTTCACCGTCGGCGCCGCCGGCATCGCGGGCGCCGGCCCGCTGGTCAACGGCCTGCTCGTCGACCTGTTCGACGACCGCTCCCGCGGCCGGGCTGCCGGCGCGCTCTACGGCACCGCCGCGCTGATCACCGCGCTGGCCGGGCCGCTGCTCGGCCAGCTCACCCGCGTCCACGACGGATGGCGCTACGGCTTCCTCGCCTCCGGCGCCCTCCAGATCCTGATCGGCGTCCTGGTCCTGCTGTTCCTGCGCGACCCGGGCGTCGGCGCCGCCGAACCCCGGCTCGGACGCGCGCCCGCCGCCGCGCCCGGCCGGGCCGGGACCAGGCGGCTCCTCGCCGTGCCGACCCTGCGGGTCCTGCTCCTGCAGCGCCTGACGAACGGCCAGTTCGTGCTGCAGGTCTCCGGCGTGGTCCTGCTCGTCGACGGCTTCGGCTACAGCAACGCGCTCGCCGCCACCGTGGTCCTGCCCGCCTCCCTGGCCTACCTGCTCGGCACCTACGCCGGCGGGCTGCTCAGCGACCGCCTCCACCGCCGCCACCCGCGCACCGGGCGACTCGTCCTGCTCCAGGCCGCCCTGCTCGCCTACGGCGTCCTCGCCTACCCCGCCAGCCAGATCGCGTGGCACCACATCGCCGTCCACGCGGCCCTGTTCTCCGTGCTCGCCTTCCTCCAGGGCGTCAACCCCGGCATCAACCGACCGCTGGTCGCCGCCGTCACCGCCCCCGAACTGCGAAACGCCGCCTTCGCGCTGATGCTCTCCACCGAGCTCGTCTGCACGGCCTGGACCTCCCTGGCCCTCGGCTACCTCGCCGACGCCCTCGGCATCCGGGCCGCGTTCCTCTGGCTGCTGGTCGTCCTCGTCCTCGCCAACGGACTGCTGGCGAGCCTGTTCCACCGCACCTACCACCGCGACGCCGCGGCCCTCCAGGCCGAACTCGACCGCCGCCGGGCAGAGCACCGCTGACGGCCACCGACCGCCGCACCGTCACCGGACGCACCACCGCGCCGGACGGCGACGTTCCGGCGCTCCCGCGCCCGCCCCACCAGGAGGCCACCGTGCACCGAACCAGGACCGCCGCCCTCGCAGCCGCCCTGCTCACCCTGTCCACCGCCGCCCTCGGCGCCACCACGGCCCGGGCCGGCACCGGGACCGTCCACTACGCCGCCCTCGGCGACTCCTACTCCGCCGGAGGCGGATCCGCCACCAGCTACCTCAACAGCTGCAACCAGAGCACCAACGCCTACCCCTACCTCTACGACCGGCTCGCCTCGCCGGCCACCTTCGCCTTCCGGGCCTGCGGCGGCGCCACCACCGGCGACGTGGTCAACAACCAGCTCGGCCCGCTCGACTCCGCGACCACGCTGGTCAGCATCACCGTCGGCGGCAACGACGTCGGCCTGAAGAACGTGCTGGCCAGTTGCCTGCTCGGTGACGACGCCACCTGCCTGGACGCCGTCTCCGCCGCCGAGGACACCGCCCGCACCCAGCTCCCGGGCGAACTCGACGCCGTCTACGGCGCCATCCGGGCCCACGCCCCCAACGCCCACGTGGTCGTCCTCGGCTACCCCAGGTTCTACGACCTCGCCCAGCCGCTCTGCCCCGGCATCGACCGCGTGAAGCGCGCGGCGCTCGACGAGGGGGCCGACACCCTCGACGCCGTCATCCGGACCGAGGCCGCCGAGCACCCGGGATTCACCTACCAGGAGGTGAACGCCCGGTTCGCCGGGCACCAGCTCTGCGACTCGGCTCCGTGGCTGCACGCCCTGGACTGGCCGGTCGGACAGTCCTTCCACCCCACCGCCGAAGGCCAGGCGAACGCCTACCTCCCCGCCCTCCTCGCCGCCCTGTGACCCCGGCCCCGCCCGCGTGATCCCCGGTGCCCCGTCCCCCGGCCCTCTCGCCAGGAGCGACGACCGGGAGAGCGGCCGGATCGCCTGCGGCGCCGGTTCCGGGCCTGCCGCCGCTCAGCCGTGCTGGTCGAGGAAGGCGGCGAGTTCGCTGTCGTACCGGGCGGGGTCGGCGTTCCAGGCACCGGTGTGGACGGCTCCGGCGACGGTGACGAGGTGGACCCGGTCCGGCCAGTCGCGGGCGAACCGGGCACTGGTGGCGTAGGGGACGACCGTGTCGGCGGTGCCGTGGAAGAGCAGCACGGGCTGCTCGGGGCCGCCGGTGCGCCGGTTCGCGGCCAGGGTGTCGACCCGGTCGAGGTCCACCCCGGCGCGCAGTCGGATGAAGGGGGCTGCGACGTCGGCGACCGGGAACGGGATCCCGAGGTGGGTGGCGATGGTGTCGATGGCCGCGCCGTAGTCGAGTGCGGGTGCGTCGAGGACGACGGAGCGGACCGCGCCGGTGTCGGAGGCGCGCTGCAGGTAGTTCTCGACGATGCCGCCGCCCATGGAGAAGCCGTAGAGCACCACCCCGGAGGCCCCGTGGGCCTCGGCGTAGCGGACGGCGGCGTCGAGGTCGCGCCATTCGGTGTCGCCGAGCTGCCGGTTGCCGTTCGTGTCGCGGGGCGCGCCGGGGTCGTTGCGGTAGGTGATGTCGAGGACCGGATAGCCGAGACCGTGGAGTCGGGGCATCGTCCGCAGGCCCGCACTGCGGCCGGCGCCGAGGCCGTGGACCTGGATGACCCAGGTGTCGCGCGCGCCGGGGAGGTACCAGGCGGGCATCGGGCCCAGGTCGCCGGAGTAGTCGACCTCCTGGTAGTCCAGCCCCGCTGCCTGCCTCGGGTCGGAGTTCCACACCGTGACGGTGATCTTCGCCTTGTCACCGGCGGCGGGCGGGGTGGCCGCCCGGAGTTCGCGGGTGACGGTCCTGGCGTCCGAGGCGGTGATGCGGCCGAGGACTCCCGCGTGCTGTCGCGCGGAGCCGCTGTCCTGCCAGACCAGGCCGTAGGTGCCGGCGGCCCGGCTCTCCGCGGTGGCGGGCAGGGTGACCGTCGCGGTTCCCACCGCGACGACGCGGGTGTTCAGCGGGGTGTCGTCGATGGGGTGCAGGAGTTTGACGGTCAGCAGCCACAGGGCGCCGGCCGTCGCGCCGAGCACCAGGGCGGTCAGGCCGGCAACGGTGGCGACGATGCGTCGGCGCCGGCGGGTGCGGCGGGTGCGGCGGGTGGACGGTGGGGTCGGGGGGTGGGTCATGGCCGGGGCCGGCTCCTGGTTCACGGGTGCTTCAGCGTGGTGGGGCCGGACGCCAGGGTGAGGGCGAGTCCGGTCGGTGTGACGGTGAGTGAGAGCGGTTCGAGGGACAGCGGGTAGTCGGCCTGCCGGTGACGCGCCGTCAGCCGGGCGTTGATCCGGTCGAGCGGGGGTCCGGTGACCGTCCGGCCGAGGAGCTGCAGTTCGGTCGCGGTGACGGTGACCCGGCCGTCGGCCAGGGCGGGCTTCAGCGTCAACCGGCCCATGCCGTTGGGGCCGACGGAGAGCAGGAGGGTGCCTGCGGCGGGGTCGGTCCGGGCACCGCTGACGGGAACGCCCTGGTCCGAGTCGCCGACGGCTCGCGCCAGGGAGTCGGCGGGGATCGTCACGTCGGCCCGGACCTCGGACACCGTCGCGGGCTCGGCCAGGTGGAGGTCGTCGAGCGTGACCCGGACCGAGGCGCCGGGGAGCGGGCCGAGGCGGGCGTCGTCGGCACTGAGCGTGACGCGGCCCAGGTGCCGGTCGATGAGCGCGAGCAGGGCCGGGCCGTCGCCGGTGTCGACCGTCACCCGGGTGTCGAGGGACTTCTCCACGCCCGAGGCGATCCGACTCTCCAGGACGTGCCGGGTGACCGCTTCGCCGCCTCCGGCGACGGCCGCCAGGGCGGCCACGGCCAGGACGGCGGCGCGGGTGGCCCGGGCGCCCCGGGTGGCCGGGCGGCGCAGGCGGGTCAGCCGTCCTCCGGTGGCGGTCCGGGTCGGTGTGGGACGGATGGTCATTGGTGTCCTGCCCTGGTGGTCGTGGTGTCGGACGGTGCGGGCGATCCGGTGCCGTCCAGGTGCCGCCCTGCGGTTCTGCGGTCCCCCGGGGACGGGTTGCGCCCGGTGCGGGCGAGCAGCACGAGGACCGCGCCGGCCAGCAGCACCGCGAGGCCGACGCCGGCCAGCGCGAGCGACCTGGAACCGGTGAGCACGGCTGCCTTCCTTCGTCCTGACCGCTGGTCGTCCTGACCGCCGGTCGTCCGGGCCGCACCGGTCGGCGGGGCCGCGAGCATCCTGTCCTCGCGGTGCAAGGCGGAGGTTCGGCCGGTGTTCGGGCGGTGTAAGGATTGCGCCGCTCAGCGGGGCGGTGGCGACCCGCGGGTTAGCATCGGTGCAGTTCGAAGCCGTTGCGCCCGCGGCCGGCCGTGCCGCCGCGAGAGGGGTGCGGCGGCGCCGGGAGACTGCGGTGGCACCCAACAGATGACGCACAGCAAGGGCCTCGTCCTGGTGGTGGAGGACGAGCGGCACATCGCCGACCTCCAGCGCCTCTACCTCAGCCGGGAGGGCTTCGGCGTCCACACCGAGAGCGACGGCACGGCCGGGCTGGCCGCCGTCGCCCGGCTGCGGCCGGTGGCGATCGTCCTCGACATCGGACTGCCCGGGCTGGACGGCACCGACTTCTGCCGACGGCTGCGCGCCGCCGACGACTGGACGCCCGTCCTCCTGGTCACCGCCCGCGACGAGGAGGCCGACCGGATCCTCGGCCTGGAGATCGGCGCCGACGACTACCTCACCAAACCGTTCTCGCCCCGCGAGCTGGTCGCCCGCCTCAAGGCGGTGCTGCGCCGCACCGCCGGCCCGCCGGTCCCGGCCGTCCTGGGCACCGGGCGGCTGCGGCTGGACCCGGCCCGGCGCACGGCGCTCCGCGACGGCGAGCCGCTGGAGCTGACCACCACCGAGTTCAACCTGCTCGCCCACCTGCTCGCCCGGCCGGGCCAGGTCTTCAGCCGCGAGCAGCTGCGCGCCCAGGTCTGGGGGCGCGCCGACTACGGCGACAGCAGGGTCGTCGACGTGTACGTCTCGCAGCTGCGCGCCAAGCTCGGCGACGCCAGCCCGATCCGCACCGTGCGCGGGGTCGGCTACAGCGCCCAGGAGCCCCGCCGGTGAGGCGCCCGCGGGCGGGGTCGCTGACCGGCAGCCTGGTCCTGCTCGCCACCGTGGTGGGAGCCACCGCGGTGCTCCTGGCCGGCATCGCGGCCTGGCAGACCGCCCGCTCCGACGCCGAGTCGCAGTACCGGGAGCGCCTGGCCCGCCAGGCCACCGTACTGAGCCTGGCCCCCAACCTGTCCGTGCTGCTCCTCGACCAGGCCCAGCGCCTGACCGGTGCCACCGGGGTCCAGGTCGCCGTCGTCGCCCCCGGCGGGCAGGTGGACGGCCCGGCGGCCGGGGCCGTCACCTCGGCCGACCGGGACGCGCTGCTCGCCGGACGGACCCTCTCCACCACGGGCTCGCTCGGCGACCGGCGCGTGCTCGTCCAGGGACACCCGGCGGGCAACGGCGGCGCCGTCGTCCTGGCCCAGCCGTTCACCGAGGTGGACGCGGCCGCGAACCGGATGCGCGGCAGTCTGACGCTCCCCCTGGTCGCGGGCCTGATCGGCGCGGCCCTCGCCGGAGCCCTGCTGGCCCGCCGCATCGCCCGCCCCCTGGTGGCGGCGGCCGACGTCGCCCACCGCCTCGCCGCGGGCGAACGCGGCCTGCACTGCGAAGCGGACGGCCCCGCCGAAGCCCGCGAGGTCGCCCGGGCCCTGAACACCCTGGGCGCCGCCCTGGAACGTAGCGAACGACGCCAGCGCGACTTCCTGACCTCCGTCTCGCACGAGATCCGCACCCCCCTCACCGCGCTCCAGGGCTACGCCGAGGCCCTCAGCGACGGCGTCGTCGAACCCGGGCAGCAGGCCCAGGTCGGCCAGATCCTCCTGACCGAGACCAAGCGCCTGGACCGCTTCGTCTCCGACCTGCTCGAACTCGCCCGCCTGGACGCCGAGGACTTCCCCGTCACCCGCGAACCCACCGACCTGGCCGCCCTCACCCGCGAGACCGCCGAAGCCTGGGACCAGCGGGTCCGGCAGGACGGACTGCACCTGCGGGTGGAGCGGACCGGCGGACCCGTGATCGCGGTCACCGACGGGTTCCGGGTCCGCCAGCTGCTCGACGGCCTGATCGGCAACGCCGTGCGGGTCTCCCCGCCCGGCGCCCCCGTCGTGCTGGCCCTGCGCAGGACCGAGACCGGTGCCGCCGAGCTGCAGGTCCGCGACGGCGGCCCCGGCCTGACCGACGACGACCTCGAGGTCGCCTTCCGACCCGGCGCCCTGCACGCCCGCTACGCCGGTACCCGCCCCGGCGGCACCGGCCTCGGCCTGGCCATCACCCAGCGCCTCGCCGACCGGCTCGGTGCCACCGTCACCGTCCGCGGCCACGGCCCCGAAGGCGGCGCCTGCTTCACCGTCACCCTCGGCCCCTGACCGGACAGCCGATCGGCACCGGCACGCCCCGTACCGCGCAGCAGTACCAGCCGGGGCCGCCGCCGTGCAGCCGCTCCGCCCGGTGGTGGCCCGGCGCTTTCCGGTCTCGGCCGGTCCGGTGGCGCCCCGCGGTGGAGTCGGGGCCGGGGGCGCCGCCGGGTCCGGTGACGACGCCCGGCGGTCCGAAGGCCGCGGAGCACCCGGCGGGAGGGAGGGCACCGAGGCTCAGGCCGACGTGCTCCTGCCCGGCCGTCACCCCGCCCGCGAACACCCGGCCGCCGCCCTCGCCACCCCCTTCGGCGAGGCCCGACCGAGCCGGCCGATGCGAGAGTGCGGCACCGGCTCCGCGCGTCCGGCCGGGTGGATATGCTGCCCGGCATGGCGTGCCGCATCGGCGAGTTGGTACTGGACTGCGCGGACCCGGAGCGGCTGGCCGCGTTCTGGGGCGCGGCGCTCGGGTACGTCGAACTGGGCAGGGAACCGGACGGGAGCATCGAACTCGGACCGGCCGCGGACGGCTACGGCGGGCCGCGACCGGCCCTGGTGCTGAGCCCGACCAGTGACCCCCGACCGGTCCGCCTCCCGCTGCACCTCGACCTGAGCCCCCTCGGCCCCGAGCCGGACCCGGACGCGGAGACGGCCCGGCTGCTGGCCCTCGGCGCCCGACGGCTCGGGGCGACGACGGAGCGGCTGGTGCTGGCGGACCCCAACACACCTGACTACCAGTTCTGCTGATCTTACCGTCACGTCAGCGCATGCAAGAGGCCCCGCACGGTCAGAGAGACTGCACGGGGCATCGTTGTGCATGGGCTTACCAGGTGGGGTGAACTACTGGGATCGGTCCCACTCGACCCGTTGATCCTCGGTGCTGACCACCACCTGCAGCCGTTCGCCCACGGGCTCACCCGCGACGCGCCACCGGGTGATCAGTTCGGCCACCGCGTCCCAGAGTCGGACCGGACCGCCCTGCCGGACCAGCCAGCGGCCCCCGTCCTCGAACACCACGGCCCACGACCCGCCGTCCACGTCCACCAACACGTGCTCGGTGCGTCCGTTCCGGGGCATGGCGAAGTACTGCGCCGTGGGCGCCGCGAACTGCGCCACGAACCGGGCCGCCCACTGGTCGAGCAGGTCAGCGCCGACGCCCGCCGGGCGGGCCTCGCCCTGGTCGAGCGCGGGCAGCATGCCGAGCGGCGGGGGCATGTGCGGGCGGGCCAGCATGAACGACACACCGGCGCCGAGCACCGGACCCGTTGCCATGCCGTCCTCGGCCACCGTGAGCCGCACCAACTCTGAGGCGTTCATCCAGCCGCCCACGGTTACCAGGATTTCCCCGCCCGGACGGGTCTGTGCGATCCATTCGGCCGGAACGGTCCGGACCCCGCACGTGGCGATGATCCGGTCATACGGTGCACCCTTGGCGTGACCGGCGAGCCCGTCACCGTTCACCAGCTCGGGCCAGTAGCCGAGCCCACCGAGCGCCACGGACGCCCGCGCTGACACGTCCGCGTCCACCTCGATTGATGTCACCTGGTCGTCGCCAAGGACGTGCGTCAGCAGTGCAGTTGAATAGCCGGTGCCGGTGCCGATCTCCAGAACGGACATGCCGGGCTGCACCCGCAGGTCTTCGAGCATCCGGACCACCAAGCCGGGCAGTGTCGAAGACGACGTGGGCACCTGCGCCAACCGGCCCTCGACCTGTCGGGGCACCACACAGCCGGCGAGCTGCGTCACCAACGTGTCGTCCTCGTACACGCGGCCGATCAACTCGGGCGACTTCTCCAGCGACACGGGCCGGTACCAGCCGTCGCCGTCGTACTCGAACCAGCCGTCCCGCAGGAACGCCTCACGCGGGACGGCCAGCACCGCCGCTTCCCACTCGGCGCTACGGATCACCCCCGCTTCCTTGAGCTGTGCGGCCAGCACCGCCCGCAGCCCTTCGGACTCGTTCACCCGGTTACTCCGTTCTCCAGAAGGTCCGCGATGGCGGACGTGATCGGCAGGCCCGCCGCGTGCTCCAGCCACGCCCACTGACCGTTCGGGTTGCACTCCAGGAACCACCATTCACCCTCGGGGGTCACGGCGAAGTCGAACGCTCCGAAGTGCAAGCCGAACTCACCGAGGAACCGCAGCAGAGCGGCCCGGACCGGCTCCGGGCAGTCCACAGGTTCGTACGTCAGGCTCCGGTACGCGCTGCGCCAGTCGAGCACTCCGGGAGGGGCGGTGATCAGCGCGCAGAACACCTGTTCCCCGACGACCACGGCGCGCACGTCGCCGGACTTCGGCACCTGCGCCTGAAACAGATGAGCGCAGTTGCCCACCGCATCAGTGATCTCCCCCGGCTCGACCGGGGCCGCCCAGATACCGGCGGGCTCACCGTCCACGTGGTAGGCCCCGGCGTGCAAGGGCTTGTAGATCGCGGATTGCGCAGTGGCGAACAGCTTCGCTTCGGCGGGGCTGTTGGTGATCAGCGTTGCCGGAACCGGCAGCCCGAGTCCGGCGGCAACGGCGAGTTGAGCGGGCTTGTACTCGGCACGCGCGATGGCCTGCGGGTGGCTCAGGTAGAGACAGCCCGGGAGCGCGCCGAGTACGCCGTTGAGCCCCCGGCGGTTCTCCTGCGCGGCGAACCGGTCGGCCTGGCCGTCGCTCTCCGGCGTGTACGGGCTCGGCCGCCGATGATAGAGGGCGCGAACGCCGGAGAGATCGGCGGTGCGCTTACCCACTGTGAGACTCCCCGACCACCCGTCAGCCGTGAGCGAAGCGGCCAGCGCGGCGCGGGTCGGGAAGTCCCGTCCGGGGTCGAACCGGAGGACGGGCACCCGGCGCCGGTTCAACTCCGCTACGACCAGATCGGCGGTCGGGTCCTCGACTTCGGTCGAGACCAGCACCGGGGGTCCGTCCATGGCGCTACCCCTAGTCCTGCGTCGCGTCCGAGCCGGAGTCACTGTCCATCTTCCCGTCCTTGCCCTGTTGGGTGGTCGGGTAGGTGTTCACGGACGTGCCGTGCTTGCCCAACTCGGCAGGGCCCATGGCGCCGTCCTCGCCGAACCACAGACCGGTCTGCGTCACGGGGTCCAATCCGGCGTACTGCCACTGCGACGGCTCGCCGTTGCGCAACGGCGCCATGCGCACCATGCCCCACGGGGCAGCGGGAACGAGTTCAGAAACGGTACTCAACTCTCCTCCTACATTTCGGTGTTGATCGGAAGTGCGAAGAACCCACCTTGCCCGCTCAAGCCTGTTGCCGGACAGAGACAGGCGAGGTGGTGTTGTGCCCCACTCCGGGCATGGGAGTTGGTGTGCCCTGAGCGGGAGTTGGTGCCCTGTTCCGGTGGGATCGTTGACCCTTCCCACCCGCCGGAACAGGAGTTCGTGAGGTGCCTACGTGTGCCCGAGGGGGTACGCCTTGCGGATCGGTACGGGCTCGCCGGGGCGCGTCCACCCGAGGGGGAACAACTCCGTTTCGCCGGGGAACAGTTCGGCCCACTCGCCGGTCAGGACTCCGCCCCACCGGCCGCAGGTCTTACACCGCCAGACCGGCCCGCCGGGGCCGCTCAACAAGGCACCCGGTTCCGTGGTCGTCTCGACCTCGTGTCCGGCGCCCTCGGGGCACTCGTGCATCTCCGCTCCATACCGTGATCCGTCTGTGCCCCGCCCCGGTCGTCCGGGCCGTCCAAGTCCCGCCACCGGGGCGGGGGTTGTGTAGCCCGGCGCAGCGCAGGCAACGCCGGGAGTCGAGCGGTCGGGTTACTGCCGAACCCTGGTGCCCCATCTCGACCGGGGTCGGGCGTGCCGAGCGCGGTGGGTGCGCTCGGTCGCCGACTTGTCCCGCTTGGCCATGGCGGCAACTGCCCTTCCGTGCAGGGTCGATATGCAGTCGGCGCAGACGAGCAGCTCGGCCGTGACTCCGCCGGCTGCGGTCACCGGGCCGAGCCAGAGCACGCGGACCGAGGTGCGCCCGCAGTAGAGCCAGCAGTCCCCGACCGTCCACGGGTTCCCGTCGTTCTCCTCGGGCGGTTCCGGCAGGCGTCCCGCGCCGATCTCGGCCAGCGTGGGCGACACCTCGGCAGCGAGGGTCACGGCGGCTGTCCGGGACGGACGTGGCGCACCGTGACCCGCAGCCGGGACCGCCTGGCGGCACGTCTTCGGCGCCACCACGTTTCCCAGTCCCCGCCGTAGACGATGCCGAGCATGGCGACCGCCAGGGCGAAGAACCACCAGACCCACCGACGCGCGGCGTACGGGTCGAGCTTGGCGAGGGCGACCACCAGAACGGCGGGCCCGAGGGCGACCGCCACGGCCAGGACGCAGGCGGCAAGGGTCTTGCGGCTCACGCCGGTTCCTCCTCGGGCGCCAGCACCATCGGGACCGAGGCAGCGTCCAGGCTGTACGACCGGTGGTCCTGGTTGAGCCAGGTGTGGGTGCGCGCCCACTCCGCCACGGCCCCCACGTCGGCACTCGGCCGGGACGTCTCACCGCACACGGTGCCGTCCTCATCCTCGGACACGCAGGACAGGACGTAGCGCGCCGGAACGGCCCGAGGGTCATCCGGGCGCAACTTCCAGCCCCCGAACCGCGTAACGATCCGGTTCGTGTCCTGGCAGTCCGTGTGCGTCAGTACCGACGGCAGTTCCCTGGTCGGCATGCTGCTCATTCGGCCTCCAAAACGCTGAATGCCCGTCACGTCACATGGACGGTACGGGCACTCAAGGCGGCCGAGAGGCACAGTTTGTGCCCCTAACTATCAGTCAGGCGGCGAGCCCGGTAGCGGTTGCAAGGTCACGGGCGGCGGGTCGAACAGATGGCGGGCCGTCCAGCAGGCCCCGTACCAAGTCATGGGTTTCGTGGTTCCACCGGGCGGTGTCGGGCGCTGCTTCCACTGCGTCGGTGAGCAGCGACGCCACCCAATCCGGTTCGCCCCGCAGGGCGTATGCCCGTGCGACCTCGATCAGGTGCCGTGCCCGCCTCGGCCGTGCAGGAAGTTCTGCCGGTGCCAGCCGGTCAGCCCACCGCAAGGCGGTACCGACCTGTCGCAGCTCGACAGCGACTGTCACAGCGTGCACCGGGACTACCCGTGCAGATGCGGAGGTTGGCGAGTGCCAGAAGTCAGCCGGCAGGGTCCTGGCGACCTCCTCGGCCCGATCGAACCAGCCCCAAGCCTCGCCCGACTCTCCCGCGCGAGCGTGCGTAATGGCCGCGTGGAACGCCATATCTGCCCATGCCGCAGCAAGCGACGGAGAATCACCCCGGGCCGGTCCCAGTAGCCGCAGAGCCTCCTCCGTGAGCGTCTGGGCGCTGTCCCATTGCCCAGACTTCCGGAACGCCTCCACCAGGAACCAACAAGCCTGCGCAACGGCGACGGCATCACCGGACGCTCGGGCGGTCGCCAAGGAGCGCTCAGCCACGCGCCAGACCAGGTTTCCATCCCCCTGGTAGGCGGCGAACATCTGGACAAGATTCAGAGCCGAGGCATACAGCACCTCAGCGCGCCGACGATCCGGGCAGTCAGGGTGCGATGCGGCGGCCGAGGCAGCCGATACCAGCGCCGGGAGCAGGTCCCCAAGAGCCGTACGGTGGTCGCCCCGGGAGTCCCGAGCTTGCCAAGCCGCAGCCACCTGAGCCGCAACGTGATTGACGCTCGGGACCGGCCCATCTGCCAGGCCCAGCGGCGCCGAGTCAACGGCCCGCCGGACCACCGACAGCGCCGGATGCTCCGCCCCGGAGAACAACGCTCGGGGCATCGACACGTCCCCCGTCAGGGCCGACAGGTCTTCGATGCCCAAGTGTTCTGCGATCTTGACGAGCATGGGCAGCCTCGGCGGCAGGAGGCGGCCGTTCTCAACTGCCTTCAACCATCCCTCTGAGCGGCCTACCAACCCGGCCAGCACGGCACGGGACTTGCCCGCGCGCTCCCTGAAAAGCTTGATGCGCTGACCAACAGACAGCGCCGGATCGACAGCCATAGCCATGGGGTAAGAGTAGGACCAGCGCTGCCGGGCTAGCACCGGCTCGAACCGAGCACGTGGGAAGGGGCGAGTGACGGCAGGGCAGCAAGCGGGAACGCAAGAAGGCCCCCGCCCCAACCACCCGATGAGGGAGGAAGGGACGGGGGCGTTCGCGGAAGGTGGGACCGGTCAGTCCCAGATATCGGAGTCGTCTGCTGACTCCGGCGGGGCAATGGCCACTCGCGCACTCGGTGAGAGACCCAATTCCCTAATGTAGCGTGCGAGTTGGGAGCGGTACTGTGCTGCGATGGTGGCGGCGCCGTTCTTCACGGTCCCGCGCTCGGCCGTGACCATGAGTCCACGCTCGGACAGGTCGCGCTCGGCCTGGTCGATGCGGGCCACACAGACACACAGGTCCTTGACGGTCGAGTGGTCCACTTCGCCGAGCCCTGCGGCCACTTCGAGAATCGGCACAACGCGCCGCCACTCAGCCGAGGCTATTTCTCGACAGCGGATATTGGTTTCTTGGATCTCGGGGGCCGGCGAGTCCTTGAACAGATCTCGCCAATCGGGCTCGGCGAGAACAGCGCGCGGAACAATCACCCCCTCTCTGATCTCAGCCTTGGACGGGTTCCCTTCGCGGGCCCGTATTGCCGCTGGCTTGGGGCGGTACCGATCAGCCATAGTCTCCTTTCCAACTCGCTGTAATGGCACTCGGAGCCCCAAGAACGGCCACAGCTCCGGCGCGAGTTTTCCCCTCCCTGCCGTGCTTTCGCGGGAGGGGAGGGGAGTACCCCCCTGGTAGCGGCCCTGGTCAGCGCCGTACGGGCTTGGCGTTCGCCGTAGCCCAACCGCCCGGCTGGTGCTTCGCCGTCTGCCGGTTGTGACAGAGCGTGCACAACGGCCGCATCCGATGGAACGCGTCCGGATCGGGCACGCCACGGGCCACCAGCACGCGCCGAGGCTCGGGGAAGTGGTCCGCGACCGTGGCCACCGAGCCGCACAGCACGCACCAGGGGTTCTCGTACAGGTAGGCGCGGCGGGCACGGGGCCAGCCTGGACCGTACGCGATGGTGCCCGGCGTGGCTCGGTTCCTGGTTGCCTCACGCTCATGTTCCTTGCAGCGTCCACCAGTTGTCAGCTCGGGGCAGCCGGGAACGGGGCACGAGGGGCGGGGCTTACGAGGCATCGGGCCCCCTCGGTGGGATGGCCGGCGGATTGATCGGAATTCCGTCCGGCTGTCTCGGGGTCACGTCCACCACCAGCACGCGACCGGACCTCGGATCGCGCATTCGCTGGACTCCGCGCGGCATCGGCGCCCCACCGCTGGCTACTGGCAGCCCAGTTGGTGCGTCCGACCAGACGGGCCGACCCTGCGTGTCCCGAGGAAAGTGCGGATAGGTTCCGTCCGACCCGGGGTCGAGTGCGTCAACGGCCATGCCGTACCGCCGTTTCGGTAGCCGCGTCAGCCCCGCGCAGCAACGTATGCCTCACGCTGACTCACGAGATCCTGACTGAATTCGTCGGCAAGCTGTGCCGACTCCTTCTCAAGGCGATCAACGATTTCATCGAGAATCTGCGCCGCGTAATACCGCTGCTCGGGCACGGTGACGACTTCACCGATGGTCCGCTGTGCGCGCTGTGCTTCGTCCATGACGTGCCCTCGCTTGTATCGGGCGGCCCGGTACTCGACATACGCCGCGAACCAGGGCTCTGCCGACAGCGCGTCATAGAACCGCTCGCGGGCTTCGTCGCCGGAGTTCGCTGCCTCACTGGCCCGCTCCGACCAGTTCCTAGCGAAGTCGCGGCTGTACTCGATCTCTCGCTCGGCTCGGCGGGCCTTCTCGGCGTCCTCGGCGGCGCGCAACTGTGCCTCGGCATCGGCTAGCGGGCCGGAAACCTTATCGATCTGCGCTTGCAGCTTGGCGACCCGCTCGGCGGCCTTCTCGATCTCGGCGCTCATGTCAGTTGTCACCCTTCGTGGTGTCGCGCCCGTACTGGGCTGCGATCTTCTTCGCGTTCTCGTAGTAGCCAAGGGACATGCGGGCAGTGGTGCTCATGCGGTCGTACACCTCGGGGTTCGCGTCCCGGAGGGCGGCCAGCTTCTCCATGCGCTCGTCTCGCTGCCACTCGGCAGCGCGGATCGCATCCTTGTCCCGAGGGCCGTCCAGGTAGCTGGCCCGGTGCGGGGTGTCACTCATAGTGTTCTCCGTCCTTCATGGCCGTGGATTGTTACGGCCTCTGTACGTAATGGGGAGCAAGCGTTGCCGGACGTCTTACGGCGCCGTGCAGCCGCCGCCCTTCCCTTGTCATAGTGGAGGGCGGAGGTTTCCCGCCTTCGGTGGCGAGGTGGCGAAAGTGGTCCTTCTTCTGTTTTCTCTTAGTTTTTTCTATGTGTTCAAAAAAATAGGTACTAACCACCACCCACCACCACCGCTGTAGGCCCCGGGCCCGAGCCGGCGGGCCGAGGCCACAGGCGCCCGTCTGCGGGCAGCAGAAAGCCCCGGCCGGTCCGCGGGGACCAACCAGGGCTGTGCAGGGCTCTATGGGGCCGTCACGCGGCTGCGCGCAACATCTCGGCCCTGGCTTCGGACTCAATGCCGAGGGCGACCGCCAACAGTTCCTCGGCGGCGGGGTCGAGTTCGCCGCTCATGGTGAAGTCCACCCGCCGTGTGTCGAGCGTGCGCCACCCGCCACGGGTGCCCCGGCGGACGTTCAGGCGGACTCCGGCGTCAACGAGCATGCCGCGCCGCTCGGCCGTATCGGCAGCCGTCCAGTCGTCGGCGAAGGTGCGCCCGGTCGCTGTGGTGATGCGCTGCGGCTCGGTCTTCTCGCGGGACTCCAAGTCGGCTATGCGGCTGTCCAGCGCGTCATGCCGCTTCTGCCACTCCTGCGCGGCGTGCTTGGACTTCTGCTGTCCCTGGATTTTCAGGTGCGCGGTGAACTCGGCCACGGTCGCGTTCAATTCCGGCTCGGGGTCGTACCCAGGTACCACCATGGTTGTCCTGGTCTGAATTCCCCCGACCAGGCGCAGGAACTCGGCTATCACGTACTCGTCCGCCCAGTCCCCACGGATGTTCGCGGGCGCTTCGCACTTGTCGCCCCGGGCGTGGTGGTTGCACTTGTAGACAGGCGCCTGATTCTTCTTGCTCTCCTGCCGGTTCAAGTATATGCGCCCGCCGCACGAATCACAGTGGATGACCCGCAGCAACAGCGCTTCCGTGTCGGACCGCTCGCCGTTGTTGATGCTGCGCTCGTCCAGAACGGCGCCGATCTGGTCGAACTCCTCGCGGGTGAGAATCGGTGTCTCGCTGCACATGACCGGGTTGCCCTGGTCGTCGCGCACGGGCACGCCGTTGTGCATCTTCCAGCCCAACAGGACCTCGTTGCGGAGCATCCGGGTAACGACCGCAGGGGTCCACTGGAACGTCTCCCGGACGACGTGCTGACCCTTGGTCCCGCCGGTCTTGCCGCCCCGCTCGCGGCCCATCCTGTCGGCCCAGTAGTCACGCGGGCTGAGCACCCCATCGGCGTTGAGCCCCGCAGCGATGCCGGACACCGTGGCACCCTCCAGCAGCTCACGGACGATGCGCTCGATGACCGCCACGGCGTCCGGATCGGGCACCAGGGTCCAGCCCTTGCCGCCGAACTCCTCGGGCATGGGCGCGGGCATGTAGCCGTACGGCGGACGGCCACCGCCGCGCCAGCGAAGCGGCATCCTGCGCATGGCGGCCTGCGCGCCGCTGACGCGGTCGCTGATGGACTGCGACTCGAACTGTGCGGCGAAAGCGAGCATGAACAGTTGGAGTTCCGCCATGGGGTCCATGGGGTTGCGGAAGTCGAACACCTGCCGACCCCCGCCCAGCCCCTCGGCGAAGATCAGTACCTTCCGGTGCTCGCGCGCCCAGTTGGCGAGGGCGTACATGTGCCCCATGGACCGGATGGCGCGGTCGAACCGCCAGAACACCAGAGCGTCATACGCCTGCGGGTTGCTGAGCCAGCGTAGGAGCTGCGGGCGCTCCCAAGGGCTGGTCTTGGATGCACTGACGTCAAGGTCCACCGCTTCGCGCAGCGCGTCACCCGCGCCGAAGGTGACCCGCAGCTCTCTGGCTACGTGGTCGCAGGCTTCCCGCTGCCGTTCGGGGCTGGTGGTCTCGTCCGTCAGGACGGACAGCCGGATGCACCGGACACCCCGAAGCGTCTCGGTGAATACGGTGCCGGACAGTGGGTTGCGTGCGTCTTCCATACCCCACATGGGGAGCAAGGGTCGCCCGCTGTCCGCTTCCGAGCCTCTGACCAGCACAGACGCCGCTGCCATCTCTCACACTCCAGAACATCCAGTTCTGTGTGTTGGGAGACCCGGAGGGCAACGAGTTCTGCCTGCGCCGCCCCCGGACCGCACCGGCCTGAAACGGCCGCGGGCTGCGCGCCGCCACGGGCCGCCACGCGCTACCGCGGGTCGGGGTGGTCGGGTTCGGCGTCGCTGAGGCCCAGGCGCAGGTGCTCGATGTGGTAGACGGCCTGGTCGAGGAGTTCGGCGACGTGGTTGTCGTACAGCTCGTAGACCACGGAGCGACCGTTGCGCCGTCCGACCACCAGTCCGAGGTTGCGCAGCAGGCGCAGTTGGTGCGAGCAGGCGGACTGCTCCATGCCGACGGCGTGGGCCAGTTCGGTGGCGGCGCAGGGGCCCTCGCGCAGTCGGGAGAGGATCAGCAGCCGGGAGGGCGTGGCCAGGGCCTGGAGGGTGGTGGCGACCCGGGCGGCGCTGTCGGCGTCCAGCGGGGTGCGCGGGACGGCGCTCGTGGCGGGGGAAGCTCCATGACCCATGGCGACCATCGTACAGCGCACACATGAATGATCCTTCATGTGTTCATGTATGGTGGCCGGGTCCACGCCCGCTCCCGCCCACGCCCGAGGACTCCCGCCGCCATGCCATCCACCGACACCCCGAACCTCCGGAACGCCCCACCCGCCCCGCCCGCCCGGGACGCCCGGCGCACCCGGCTCCTCGCGCTGCCGGAGGCCCGGTGGGCCGCCGCCGCGCTGCTGCTGTTCCTGCTCGCCCTGCCGCTGCACCTGGCCGGGGCGCCGGCCTGGGCCTGGGGCCCGCCGTACGCGCTCGCCTACGGGTGCGGCGGCTGGGAGCCCGGCCGGGCGGGGCTGCGGGCGCTGCGCGGGAGGACGCTGGACGTCGACCTGCTGATGGTGGTGGCGGCGCTGGGCGCGGCGGCGGTCGGGCAGGTGACGGACGGCGCGCTGCTGATCGTCATCTTCGCGACCTCCGGCGCGCTGGAGGCACTGGCCACCGCCCGCACCGCCGACTCGGTGCGCGGCCTGCTCGGCCTGGCGCCCGCCACCGCGGCCCGGCTGTCCGAGGACGGCACCGAACGGACCGTCCCGGTCGAGGAGTTGGCGGTCGGGGACGTGGTGCTGGTGCGTCCCGGCGAGCGGATCGGCGCGGACGGCCTGGTGCTGGACGGGGCGAGCGAGGTCGACCAGGCGGGCATCACCGGCGAGCCGCTGCCGGCCGCCAAGCGGGCGGGTGACGAGGTGTTCGCCGGGACGCTGAACGGCACCGGCGCGCTGCGGGTGCGGGTCGGGCGGGAGGCCGGCGACTCGGTGGTCGCCCGGATCGTGGAACTGGTCGAGGAGGCGTCGGAGACCAAGGCGCCGACGCAGCTGTTCGTCGAGCGGATCGAGCAGCGCTACTCGCTGGGCATGGTGGCCGCCACGCTGGCGGTGTTCGCCGTGCCGCTGCTGGCCGGCGCGGCGTTCACCGACGCGCTGCTGCGCGCGATGACGTTCATGATCGTGGCCTCGCCGTGCGCGGTGGTGCTGGCGACCATGCCGCCGCTGCTGTCGGCGGTCGCCAACGCCGGGCGGCACGGCGTCCTGGTGAAGTCCGCGGTGGTGATGGAGCGTCTGGGCCGGGTGGACGCCGTCGCGCTCGACAAGACCGGCACGCTGACCGAGGGCGCGCCGCACGTCACCGACGTCCGCCCGCTGCCCGGTTCCGGCCTGGACGCGGACGGGCTGCTCGCCCTGGCGGCGGCGGCCGAGCAGCCCAGCGAGCACCCGCTGGCCCGCGCCGTGGTGGCCGCCGCCCGGGCCCGCGGCCTCACCCTGGCCGACGCCGCGGACTTCGCCTCCACCCCGGGCGTCGGCGTCACCGCCACCGTCGCCGGACGGTCCGTCGCCGTCACCGCCCCGATCGAACCCCTTTCGTTCGTCGCGGAGTTGGAGGAGGCGGGCCGGACGGCCGTGCTGGTCTCGCGCGACGGCGCGGCGGTGGGCGTGCTGGGCGCCGCCGACCGGGTGCGGCCGGACGCGGCGGCGGCCGTGGCCGCGCTGGGCGCCCTGACCGGGGCGGCTCCGGTGCTGCTCACCGGCGACAATCCGCGCGCGGCGCGGCGGGCGGCGGCGGAGGCCGGGGTCACCGGGGTGCGGGCCGGGTTGCTGCCGCAGGATAAAGTCGCCGCCGTGCAGGAACTGGAGACCGCCGGACGGCGGGTGCTGATGGTGGGCGACGGCGTCAACGACGCGCCGGCGCTGGCGGCCGCGCACAGCGGCGTCGCGATGGGCCGGACCGGGTCGGACCTCGCCCTGGAGAGCGCGGACGCGGTGGTCGTCCGGGACGAACTCGCCGCCGTCCCGGCGGTGGTGGCGCTGTCCCGGCGGGCCCGTTCGATGGTGGTGCAGAACCTGGTGCTGGCCGCCGCGTTCATCGCCGTGCTGGTGGTGTGGGACCTGGTCGGCACCCTGCCGCTGCCGCTGGGCGTGCTGGGCCACGAGGGCTCCACCGTCCTGGTCGGGTTGAACGGCCTGCGCCTGCTGCGCGACGCCGCGTGGGACCGGGCCGCCGGAACCGCCGCCGCCGGGCGGCCGGTCGCCTGGCGGGCCGTCACCGGACGGGCCGCCGCGGGGGTCCTGCGATGAGCCGCCGGGCCCGCGAGAAGGCCGCCGCCGTCGGCGCGCAGGGTGCGCCCGCCCGCTGCACCGTCTCGGTCTGCCGGGGGTGCTGCTGCGGCACCCCGAAGATCCCCGGCCTCGACCACGCCGCCCAACTCGCCGACCTGCGCGGCGCCTTGGCCGAGGTCGCCACCGTCCGCCCGGTGGCCTGCCTGGACGCCTGCGACCACGCCAACGTGGTGGTCGTCCAGCCCTCCGCGGCGGGCCGCCGGGCCGGTGGCCGGCCGGTCTGGCTCGGCCTGGTCAACGACCGCGACGCCGGGGCCGACATCACCGCCTGGATCGAGGCGGGCGGCCCGGGCCTGGCCCCGCTGCCCGCCATCCTCGACCTGTACGTCTTCTCCCCCTCCCGCCGCGTCCAGCAGCACCTCGACGGCTGATCCGCGCGCCGCTGCCGCGCCGACGGTACGGACGCCCCCGGGGCACCGGTCCGTGCTGGCGCGGCCGGGTTCCGGATAGCTACCATCCGGAATATGCGGACGAGCGAAGGCGTGGAGTGGGCCCTGCACTGCTGCCTCACCCTGGTCTGGGTGGGCGGGGCGGAGCCGGTGCCCTCGGCGCGGCTGGCGGCGATGTTCGAGCTGTCGCCGACGTACCTGAACAAGGTGCTGCAACGGCTGACCCGGGCCGGGGTGTTGACGTCCGTCTCCGGGCCGCGCGGGGGCGTGCGGCTGGCCCGGGAGCCGGAGCGGATCAGCATGATGGACGTGGTGGCCGCCGTGGAGGGCCCGGACCCGCTGTTCGCCTGCGTCGAGATCCGGCAGCGGGGCGTCTCCGCGACGGGCGCGTCCGCCCGCGAGTTCGCCCGCCCGTGCGGCGTCTCCACCGCGATGCGGCGCGCCGAACTGGCCTGGCGGCGCGAGCTCTCCGGGCAGAGCGTCGCCGACCTGGCGGCGGCCACCCCGGCCGCCTCGGTGGCCCGGGTCCGCGCCAACCACGCCCGCCTGGCCGGCACCGCCGCCGCCACCGGCTGAGCGCCCACCCGCCGGAACCCCCCCTTCCCCGTCCGCCAATTCTGGATACAGTGTGTCCCGAATGATTCAGGACACCGAATGTCCGGAACAGCGGCCCGCGCCTGCCTCCGAGGAGGGCTCCCCCGTGACCGACGCGCTCAAGGCACCACCCCCCACCGCCCCGGCCCCGACCCCCACCGGGGGCGGTCTCGGTCTCGCCGCCGTGCTCGCCCTGGGCACCTTCGCGGTCGGCACCGACGCCTTCGTCACCGCCGGGTTCCTGCCCGCGACGGCCTCCGCGCTGCACGTGTCGACCTCGGCCGCCGGGCAGTCGGTGAGCCTGTTCGCCGCCTGCTACGCGCTCGCCTCGCCGCTGCTCGCGGTGGCCACCGCCCGGGTGCCCCGGCGGGCCCTGCTGGTCGGCGCGCTGGTGCTGCTGGCCGCCGCCAACGCGCTCACCGCGCTCGCCCCGACCTACCCGGCGCTGCTGGCGGGCCGGCTGCTCGCGGCGCTCGGGGCGGCGGCGTTCACGCCGACGGCGGGGGCGAGCGCGGCGGCGCTGGTGCGCCCCGAACGGCGCGGGCGGGCGCTGGCGGTGGTGATCGGCGGGCTGACGGCGGCCACCGCGCTGGGCGTGCCGCTGGGACGGGTGGCCGCCGTCGGGCTGGGCTGGCGGGCCGCGCTGGGGGCGGTCGCGGCGCTGACCGCGCTGTGCGCGCTCGCGGTGCGCCTGGCGCTGCCGCCGCTGCCGGGCACCGAGCCCGTCCCGCTGCGCGCCCGGCTGGCGGCGCTGCGCCGCCCGGGGGTGCTCGCGGTGCTGCCGCTGACGGTGCTCGGGATGGCCGCCTGCTACGTCCCGTACGCGTACAGCGTGCCGGTGCTGGCCGCCGTCGGGGTCGCGGGGCGGACGGCGGTGGTGGTGGCGCTGGTGCTGTACGGGGCGGGCGCGGTGGCCGGGAACCTGCTGGCGGGACGGTTCGCCGACCGGCGCGGGCCGGTGCGGGTGCTGACGGCCGGGTACGCGGTGATGGCGGCGGCGTTCGCGGTGCTGGCGGGCCTGGCGGCCGGGCCGGTGCGGGCGGGGGCCGCGGTGGTCGGGGCGCTGGCGTTCCTGTGGGGCGCGAGCAGTTGGTGCCAGACCCCGCCGCAGCAGTTGCGCCTGCTGGTGGCGGCGCCCGAACAGGGGGCGCTGCTGGTGTCGCTGAACGCGTCCGGCATCTACCTGGGCATCGGCGCGGGCAGCGTGCTGGGCGGGGTGGCGCTGCCGTTCGGGGCGGCGGCGGTGTTCGGGCTGGCGGCGGTGCTGGCGCTGGCGGCCGGGGCGCTGCTGCGGGCGACGGCCGCCGGGCGGCGCGAGCGGGCCGCGTCCGGGCGGGCGGCGTCCGGGCGGTACGGCCCTACATCCACATGAACGGCTGGCCGGCCACGGCGGCGGCGGACCGGCTGCTGGCGGTGAGCAGGTCGTCGGGCTTCTCGCCGGCCCGCTGGTCGAGGTAGCGCGAGACGGTGAGCGTGATGTGGTGGCCGACCAGTTCGACCCGGGTCGCCGACATCGGCCGGACGTTCGCGGCGGGGGCGAACATCCCCTCCGGGTAGGTGAACTCGAAGTCTGCGGCCTTGTCCCGGACGGTCGGCAGGGCCCGCGCCGCCGCCCCCTCGTCGAGGAAGCGCAGCACCGTGATGCTGGAGGCCACCGGCTGGTCGCTGCGGGTGAGCGCGACGCCCAGCCAGCCCTGGCAGCCGAGTTCGGCCAGCAGGTCGCGGGCCTTGTCGTTCTGCACGCCCCGGCACTCGGCGCCCTCCCGGGCGGTCGAGCGGCGGGCCCGGTAGTTGTCGTAGTCGTAGCCGCGCTGGGCCGGGAAGTACCGCTCGGCCAGGAAGGACTGAGACTCCGTCAGCGGCTCCACCGGCTGGCCCGCCCCGGCCGCCTGGGCCGTGGGCTTGTCGCCGCTGGGCGACCCGGACGCCGCGCCCCGGTGGTGCGGGGTGGCCACCACCCAGACCCCGCCGGCCGCGAGCACCGCGACGACGCCCCAGAGCACGGCCAGCCGACGCCGCTCGCCGCTCGCCCGGTGCCCGGGCGGCGGCTGCTCGTCGTCCCCGCGCGCGTGCGGGCCCCGCTGGATGGTCATGGCGCAGATTGTAAGCAGTTGATCGGACGGTCCTTCCTTCGGGTCGGACGCACGCCCACTTCGGACCGAACCCGTCCGCCTGCCCGACCCGGCCCGCTCCGCCCGGTCGACGTTTCCGCCGCGCCCCGGAGAATCCGTTTCCCGGCCGGGTCGGAAATCCGCGAGAAGGGCTCCCGGCGGGGGTGGGGAAACCCGCAACAAACCATTCGAACATGGCGGCGAGGGGATTCCGGCCAGTGATCGCCGCAATCCCGACAGCCTGCCCCGACCTGCCCACCCGCCCGGAACAGGCCCACCACGCTTGGCCCGGACACCACCGGGAACCGCCGACCGCCGCAGGCCGGCCCGCGGCGGCACCCACCACCAACGGGAGGGAACATGACGAGAACCGCCGAACAGATCGCACTCCTCCGCACCGAAACCGCCCCCGCGCTGATCGAAGAACTGCGGGAACTCCGTTCCGGCCAAGCGGAATTGCGCACCGATCTGGCCGCCGCCCTCGGCCAGGGCCTGGACCGGACCCGCACCGAGGTCCTCCGCGCCCTCGACCGCGACCAGCGCGACCTCGCCCTGGCCCACCGGCAGATCGACGGGCTCCGCCGCGAACTGGCCGAGGCCCGGGCCGCCTGGGAGAGCGGACTCGCCGAACTGCGGACGGTCCGGACCGCGCCGCCGTCCGGACCGGACGCCGGGGCGGAGCCCGCGCCGGAGCCCGCCGCAGCGGCCACGACCACCGTTGCGGCGGTGCCGGCCGCCGACACCGGCACCGACGCCCGCACCGCTGCCACCACCGAGACCGCCGAGCCCGCCGCCCCGAAGGAGACCGCCTTGTCCGCCGCGTCCGACCCGACCCCCGACCCGCTCCCCGACCCCGCCTCCACCCCCACCGACAGCACCGACAGCACCGACAGCACCGACAGCACCGAGCAGCAGGCCGCCGCCGGTCTGCTCTCCGAACTGACCGGCCGGCAGCAGCCCGCGCCGGAGCCCACCGCCGCCCCCGCTCCCGCCGTCTCCGCTCCCGCCGTCTCCGCGCCCGCCGTGCGACCGGACCGCCTCCGGGACCAGTTGGACGCCGAGCTGTCCACCGTGCTGCGGACCGCCGCCCAGATCGGTACCGCCGAACTGGTCTGCCACCCGCACGCCTGGCAGTTCATCGTCGCGCGGGCCGTCGGCGCCAAGTACTTCCAGCTGCCGCCGGCCGCCACCGACGAGAAGAGCGACATGGTGACCGTCCGGCTGTCCGGCCCCAGCCTGATGTCCGCCGTCCACGCCCTGTACACCACCTACTGGGAGACCGGCAGCGGCCCGGCCCGCGACCTCCAGGACAGCGCCATGGCCCTGGCGTACTACGTCGACCTGTCCCACGAGATCCGCCGCACCCTGCCCGCGGACTCCACGGCGGCGGTCGACGAGCGTCCGCTGACCCGGATCGTCATCGACCACCGTCCCCCCGTCCAGCCCGCCTGACCCCGGTCCCGGCCGCCCCGCCCGCTCCCGGCCCGGCGCGACGCGGCCAGATGCGGCCCGACGGCGCGGCCCGACGCGGTCCGCGCCGGTGTCGGGGCGGTCACTGTGAGCCGCGACACTGTGACAACTCGCACAGCCTGCGGGGGATCTTCTGGCGGGTTCCCTCTGGCGGACGCCGGGGCCACCCGGGCAGGATCGGGCCATGGACCTCCTCGACATCCTGACCGACAAGGGCCTTCGCCGGGAACTGCCCACCCGGGAGGAGGCGCTGGCCGTGCTGGCCACCACCGACGACCAGTTGCTGGACGTGGTCGCGGCCGCCGGCCGGGTGCGCCGGCAGTGGTTCGGCCGCCGGGTGAAGCTCAACTACCTGGTGAACCTGAAGAGCGGGCTGTGTCCGGAGGACTGCTCGTACTGTTCGCAGCGCCTCGGTTCGAAGGCGGAGATCCTCAAGTACACCTGGCTCAAGCCGGACCAGGCCGCGCAGGCCGCCGCCGCGGGCGTCGCGGGCGGGGCGAAGCGGGTGTGCCTGGTGGCGAGCGGGCGCGGCCCGACGGACCGGGACATCGACCGGGTCGCGGACACCATCGCGGCGATCAAGGGCGCGGACGAGGGCGTCGAGGTCTGCGCCTGCCTGGGCCTGCTCTCGGACAACCAGGCCGAGCGGTTGAAGGCGGCCGGCGCGGACGCGTACAACCACAACCTGAACACCTCCGAGGCCACCTACGGCGACATCACCACCACCCACACCTACGCGGACCGGGTGGACACCGTGGCCAAGGCGCACGGCGCGGGCCTGTCGGCCTGTTCGGGCCTGATCGCGGGCATGGGCGAGAGCGACGCGGACCTGGTCGACGTGGTGTTCGCGCTGCGCGAGCTGGACCCGGACTCGGTGCCGGTGAACTTCCTGATCCCGTTCGAGGGCACCCCGCTGGCCGAGGAGTGGAACCTCACCCCGCAGCGCTGCCTGCGCATCCTGGCGATGGTCCGGTTCGTCTGCCCGGACATCGAGGTGCGGATCGCCGGCGGGCGCGAGGTGCACCTGCGCTCGATGCAGCCGCTGGGCCTGCACATCGCCAACTCGATCTTCCTGGGCGACTACCTGACCAGCGAGGGCCAGGCCGGGCAGGCCGACCTCGACATGATCAAGGACGCGGGCTTCGAGGTGGAGGGCGCCGAGCAGACCACCCTCCCCCGCCACCGCGTCCACGCCGCCGCCACCGGCTGCGGCGGCCACCAGGAGGAGGGCGCCTGCGGGACGGGCGGCGGCTGCGGCCCGTGCGGCGGCCACGGCGAGAGCGCGCCGGCCGTCGGGGCCGCCGGAGCCGTTGGAGCCGTTGGAGCCGTTGGAGTCGTCGAAGCCGTTGGAGCCGTCGCGGCCCCGGGCGCGGAGGACGAGGCGCGCACCGACCTGGTCCGGGTGCGCCGTCGCGGCGCGGGCACCGAGCTGGCCCCGAACGCCTGATGGACCGTCAGAAAACCCCGGACGCCGCCCGGTTGCTCGAACTGGACCGGGCGCACGTCTGGCACCCGTACGGCCCGATGCCGGGAACGGCGCAGCCCCTCGTGGTGGAGTCGGCCGCGGGCGTGCGCCTGCGGCTGGCCGAACCGGTGGGCGGGCACCGGGAGTTGGTCGACGGCATGTCGTCCTGGTGGGCGGCGATCCACGGCTACCGGCACCCCGAGCTGGACGCGGCGGTGCGCGGGCAGCTCGACTCGATGAGCCACGTGATGTTCGGCGGCCTCACCCACCGTCCGGCCGTCGAACTGGCGGTGAAACTGGTCGAGTTGACGCCGGAGCCGTTGCAGCACGTCTTCCTCGCCGACTCCGGTTCGGTGGCGGTCGAGGTCGCGCTGAAGATGTGCCTGCAGTACTGGCGCTCGCTCGGCCGGCCGGAGAAGCACCGGGTGCTGACCTGGCGCGGCGGCTACCACGGCGACACCTTCCACCCGATGTCGGTGTGCGACCCCGAGGGCGGGATGCACCACCTGTGGGGCGGGGTGCTGCCCCGGCAGCTGTTCGCCGCCGAGCCGCCCGCCGGGTACGACGCCCCGGCCGACCCGGCGTACCTCGCGCACCTGGCCGAGCTGATCGGGCGGCACGCGGGCGAGCTGGCCGCCGTGATCGTCGAGCCGGTGGTCCAGGGCGCGGGCGGGATGCGCTTCCACTCGCCCGCGTACCTGCGCGCGCTGCGGGAGTTGTGCGACGCGCACGACGTGCTGCTGGTCTTCGACGAGATCGCCACCGGCTTCGGCCGCACCGGCGAGCTGTTCGCCGCCGACCACGCGGGCGTCTCGCCGGACGTGATGTGCCTGGGCAAGGCACTGACCGGCGGCTACCTGACGCTGGCCGCGACGCTGTGCACCGGCCGGGTCGCCGAGGGCATCTCGCGCGGCGAGGTCCCGGTGCTGGCGCACGGCCCGACCTTCATGGGCAACCCGCTGGCGGCGGCGGTCGCCAACGCCTCGATCGACCTGCTGCTGCGGCAGGACTGGCGCGGCGAGGTCGGGCGGATCGGGTCCGCGCTGCGCACCGCGCTCGCCCCGTGCGCCGGGCGGCCCGGGGTCGCGGACGTCCGGGTGCTCGGCGCGATCGGCGTGGTGCAGTTGGACGCGCCCGTGGACATGGCCGCGGCGACCGCGGCGGCGGCCGAGCAGGGCGTGTGGCTGCGGCCGTTCCGCGACCTGATCTACACCATGCCGCCGTTCGTCACCCCGGACGAGGACCTGGCCGCGATCGGCCGGGCGATCGCCGCCGCGGCCACCGCCTCCACGGCCGCCACCGCCACATCCGCCACATCCGCCACGGCCACCGCCTAGGCCCGGCCCGGCCGTTCGGAACCCACCCCCAGCACAGGAGCACCGGCACCATGTCCACCGTCCTTTTCGTCACCGGCACCGGCACCGAGGTCGGCAAGACCCTGACCACCGCCGCCGTCGCCGCGCTGTGCCCGGAGCCGGTGGCGGTGCTCAAGCCCGGCCAGACCGGCCTCGGGCCCGACGAGCCGGGGGACGTGCACGAGGTCGCCCGGCTGGCCGGGCCGCTGGTGCACGCGGTCGAGCTGGCCCGCTACCCGGAGCCGCTCGCCCCCGAGACGGCGGCCCGCCGGGCCGGGCTGCCGCCCCTCGCGCCCGAGGACGTCGCCAAGGCGGTCGCCGAGCTCGCCGCCGGGCACCGCACCGTCCTGGTCGAGGGCGCGGGCGGGCTGCTGGTGCGCTACGACGAACGGGGCCGCACCCTCGCCGACCACGCGCTGGCCTGCCGCGACCTGGGCCTGGACGTCGAGTTCCTGCTCGTCGCGGCGGCCGGCCTGGGCACCCTGAACGCCACCGCGCTCACCGCCGAGGCGCTGCGCCACCGCGGCCTCCCGCTGCGCGGCGTCGTCATCGGCTGCTGGCCCGCCGCCCCCGACCTCGCCACCCGCTGCAACCTCGCCGACCTCCCCACCGCCGCCGGCGCCCCCCTCCTCGGCGCCCTCCCCACCGGCGCCGCCGCCCACACCCCCGCCACCTTCCACCCCTTCGCCACCGCCGCCCTCGCCCCCGCCCTGGGCGGCACCTGGGACGCGACGGCGTTCGCAGCCGCCCACCGCCCCGCCTGACCGGCCCGGGCACGCCGAAGGCCGCCCCGGGCCGGACCGGCGAACCGGTCGGGCGGGGGGCGGCCTTCGGAGACGGCCTTCGGAGACGGCCTTCGGGGGTGCGGGGCGGTCAGCCCGCGGACTTGCCGCTCTTGCGGACGGCCTTCTTCGCGGCCCGCGCCTCGGTGGGGGCGTCCGCCGTGGCGAGGGTGCCGCTGGAGCTCTCCAGGTGGGCGCGGACGAACCACTGGTACTGCTCGAGGTCGCGCAGCTGCTCGATGAGCAGGTCCTCGGTGGCGGGGTCGATCTTGCCGGCCTGCTCCACGGCGTTGCGCAGGTCGGTGATGACGCCGGTGTAGACCAGGTCGAGGGCCCCGAGGTGGGCGATGGCGTCGGCCCGGCCGACGCTGTAGTCGTCCCAGCCGCGCTCGGCGACGAGTCGGCCGGGGGTGCCGTGCGCGACGCCGCCCAGGGTGGCGATCCGCTCGGCGACGTCGTCCGCCATCAGGCGCACCCGGTCGACCTGGGGGTCGAGCATCTTGTGGACGGCGATGAAGTGCGGGCCGACCACGTTCCAGTGGATGTGCTTGAGGGTCAGGTGCAGGTCGTTCAGCGCGTTCAGCCGCTCCTGCAGCGTGACGATCAGCTCCGCGCCCTGTTCGGTGGTCAGGCCGGGGACGGTGTAGGCGGGGCGGTTGGCGTCACGGTTGGCGGTGCGGGCCATGGCGGGTTCTCCTCATCGGGATGTCGTTCTGCACGGTGCTGACTCACGCCTCCCCCATTCCGCGCGACTCATGGGTGCGGATGCGCCGAACGGGTGAACATCTCCTCCGTCCGCTCCTCCGTCCGCTCCTCCGTCCGCCCGCCGGACAGGCCCGCCGGCCCCGGGGGAAGCCGCCGGGCGGCACCCGTCCGGACCGGCGTCCGGACCGGCGTCCGGAATGGTCCGCTGGGAAACGGTTACGTTCCGAACATGCGCCATCACGATCTCCTGGTCCTCGGGGCCGGCTCTGGCAACCTCCTCCTCGACGACCGCTTCGCCGACCTGGACGTCGCCGTCGTCTCCGCCGGCCCGTTCGGGGGCACCTGCCTCAACGCGGGCTGCATCCCCAGCAAGATGCTCGCCGTCACCGCCGACGTCGCCGACACCGTCCGGGACGCCGGGCGGCACGACGTGGACGCGCGGCTGCGGGAGGTGCGCTGGCCCGAAGTCCGGGACCGGGTCTTCGGCCGGCTCGACGCGGCGTCCGCCGAGGGCGAGCGGGACCGCCGGGACGCGGCGAACACCACCGTCCACCGGGGCCTCGCCCGGTTCACCGGGCCGCGCCGGCTCACCGTGGACACCGCCGACGGCCCGCTGGAGCTGACCGCCGACCGGATCGTCATCGCGGCCGGCGGCCGTCCCGTCGTCCCGCCCGTGGTGGCGTCCTCCGGTCTGCCCTACGAGACCTCCGACACCGTGATGCGCCTGCCCCGGCCGCCCGCCCGGCTGGTGGTGCTCGGCGGCGGCTACATCGCCGCCGAGCTGGCGCACGTCTTCCGCTCCGTGGGCAGCCACGTCACCGTGGTGGAGAAGGAGGACCGGCTGCTCGGGAAGCAGCAGGACGAGGCGGTGTCCGCCGCGTTCACCGAAGCGATGCGCGGCCACTGGGACCTGCGGCTGGGCCGCGAACTGACCGCCGTCACCGGCCGCCCCGGCGACCTGCGGCTGACCCTGGACGACGGCGCCGAACTGCGCGCCGACACCCTGCTGGTGGCCGTCGGGCGCCGCCCCAACAGCGACCTGCTCGACCTCGACCGGGCCGGCGTCGCCACCGGGGAGGACGGCCGGATCACCGTGGACGCCCAGCTGCGCACCACCGCCGACGGGGTGTGGGCGCTCGGCGACATCGCCACGCCCGTCCCGCTCAAGCACGTCGCCAACCGCGAGGCCCGGATCGTCGCGCACAACCTGCTGCACCCGGGCGAGGAGCGGTCCATGGACTACGGCGCGGTGCCCTCCGCCGTCTTCACCCGCCCGCAGATCGCCCAGGTCGGCCTCACCGAGCGGCAGGCCCGCGGGCAGGGGCTCGACCCGGCCGTCGCCGTGCACCGGTACGCCGACGTGGCCTACGGCTGGGCGCTGGAGGACACCGAGGGCTTCTGCAAGGTGCTCGCCGACCGCCGGACCGGACGGCTGCTCGGCGCGCACATCCTCGGCCCGCAGGCCGCCACCCTGATCCAGCCCCTGGTGGTCGCCCTCACCACCGGCATGACGGCCGGCGAACTCGCCGACGGCCCGCTGTGGATCCACCCGGCACTGACCGAGGTCGTGGAGAACGCGCTGCGCGACCTGCCCGCGACCGGCCACTGACCGGCCGCGGGCGCCGCACGCCCGGCCCTCGCGCTCAGTCCTCGCGCTCAGCCCTCGCAGTCCGACGCCGGGTCCGCCACCCCCGGCACCTCCGGTCCGGACGAGCCCCGGGGGTAGCGGACGGCGGGCGGCGGGTCGGCGAGGACCGGCGCGGCGAGCTCCCAGAGCCGTTCGACCTCGGCGGCGGTGGTGAACACCCGGTGGTCGCCGCTCAGCGCGTGGTGGAAGACCTGCGCGTAGGCGCCGAGGGACGCGTCGGCGCCGGGCAGCGGCTCCAGGCCCAGCACCCCGTCCACCAGTCCGGGCCGGGGGCCGGGGCGGCTGAGCCGGACGCCGAACCGGACGTCCGCCGTGGCGCTCAGGCCCACCACCAGCTCGGTGCCGGCCTCCGCTCCGCCCTGCTCCGCGTCCGCCGTCCGGCCCGTCGAGTCCGTCCGGTCCGTCGAGTCCGTCCGGTCCGTCGAGTCCTTCGGGTCCTTCGAGTCCTTCGGGTCCGTCGGGCGGAAGCGGACGGTGAGCCGGTGGTCGGCGGAGTCCAGGGCCTTGCCGGTGCGCAGCAGGAAGGGGACGCCCTGCCAGCGCGGGTTGTCGATCCGGACCTCGACGGCGGCGAAGGTCTCGGTGGTCGAGTCGGCGGCCACCCCGTCCTCCTCCCGGTAGCCCTCGTACTGGCCGAACACCGTCCGGGCCGGGTCGAAGGGCCTGGTCTGCTCGAACAGCCGGAGCCGGGCGGCGCGTTCCGCCTCCGGGTCGTCGGAGGAGGGCGGTTCCATCGCCACGGCGGCCAGCGCCTGGCACAGGTGGGTGGGGATCATGTCGCGGAAGGTGCCGGTGCGTTCCATGAAGGCGGCCCGGCCCTCGATGTCGATCTTCTCCGGGACGTCGATGAGCACCGAGGCGATGTGCCGGGCGTCCCACGACCCGGCGAGCCAGGGGTTGGCGGTCCGCAGGGCCAGCAGGGCGCGCACCGACTCCTTGGCGAGGAAGTGGTCGACCCGCAGGACGCGTTCCTCGGGGGCGAGGGTGGCCAGCAGCGCGTTGAGCGCGCGGGCGGTGTCGACGTCCTCGCCGACGGGCTTCTCCACCATCAGGGTCGCGTCCCGGGCGAGGCCCTCGCGCTCCGTCATCCGCAGCATGCCGTCCGTCTGCCCGGGCGGCACGGAGAGGTAGAGGAAGGTCCGGCAGCCCTCGCCGAGCGCGGCGCGGCGCTGCTCCACCTCCGCCGCCAGCCCGGTGCCGTCCTCGGCGGAGGCGGTGGCGAACCGGACCCGTTCGGCGAACCGTTCCAGCGCCGCGCGGTCGGCGCCGTCCGCGGAGGCGGCGACCGCCTCCACGACGTCGCGGCGGAAGTCCTGGTCGGTGCCGGGCGAGTGGCGGCCCGAGCCGATCACCTCGAACCGGTCCGGGAGGAGGCCGCGCTCCCACAGTTCGAACAGCGCGGGGAAGAGCATCCGGCGCGCGAGGTCCCCGGTCGCCCCGAACAGGACGAGGAGGACCGGCCGGTCGTCGGCGCGGGAGGCGGTGGTGGGCGGTGCTGTCACGTCAGTGGCTCCTGGGTCTCGCGGGGGGTCGCTCGGCGTGCCTTCCCCGCTTCCGCGATCCCACTCTCGCCCGAACGGGTTTCACCCGTCGCTGACGGGGTGTCAGGCGGTTCGGTCGGAGGCGGTCGATTGTCAGTGCGGAACGGAAGGATGACGGTCATGGACAACGCCGCTCCGCTCTCCTCCAGCGACTACGCCGACGCCGTTGCCGCCGCGCGGGCCGCCGCCGCCTACTACGGGGACGGGGCGACGCCGCTCGGGGACGACGAGTACGACGCACTGGTGCGGGCGATCGCGGCCTACGAGCAGGCGCATCCGGACGAGGTGCTGCCGCAGTCGCCGACCGGGAAGGTCGCGGGCGGCGCGGTGGTGGGCGACGTGCCGCACGGCGTGCCGATGCTGTCGCTGGACAACGTGTTCGACGACGCCGGGCTGGCCGACTGGGCCGCGGGCCTGGAGCGGCGGCTGGGCCGGGCGGTGGCCGGGTGGTGCGTGGAGCCGAAGCTGGACGGGCTGGCCGTCGCCGCCCGCTACCGGAGCGGGCGGCTCCAGCAGGTGCTGACCCGGGGCGACGGCCTGGCGGGCGAGGACATCACGCACGCCGCCGACGCCGTCCTGGGCCTGCCCGCCGTGCTGACGCGCCCGCTGGACGTGGAGCTGCGCGGCGAAGTGCTGCTGACCACGGCCCAGTTCGAGGAGGCCAACCGGATCCGGCTCGCGCACGAGGCCGCCCCGTTCGCCCACCCGCGCAGCGGCGCGGCCGGGACGCTGCGGGCCAAGGACCGCCCGTACCGGATCGAGCTGACGTTCTTCGCCTACGGGGCGATCGGCCTGGACGAGGAGCTGGGCCACAGCGCCCTGCTGGAGTCCCTGGCCGGGCTCGGCGCGAACACCGCCGCCGGGACGGCCGCCGCCCCGGTGCGCTGCGAGACGATCGAGCAGGTCCGGGAGCGGATCGCCGGGATCGCCGCGCTGCGCGGCGCGCTGCCGTTCGGCATCGACGGCGTGGTGGTGAAGGCCGACGCGGCCGCGGACCAGCGGCAGGCCGGCTCCGGCTCCCGGGCCCCGCGGTGGGCGGTGGCCCGCAAGCTCGCGGCGGAGCACAAGGTGACCCGGCTGCTGGCGGTGGAGTGGGCGGTGGGCCGCACCGGCATCATCGCGCCGCGCGCCGTCCTGGAACCGGTGGTCATCGACGGCGTCACCGTCACCTACGCCACCCTCCACAACCCCGCCGACATCACCCGCCGCGGGCTGATGCTGGGCGACCGGGTCTTCGTCTACCGCGCGGGGGACGTGATCCCGCGGGTGGAGGCCCCGCTGGTGGAGGAGCGCACCGGCACGGAGCGGCCGATCGTCTTCCCCGCCGCCTGCCCGCGCTGCGGGGAGGGGACCGACACCGGCGAGCAGCGCTGGCGCTGCGTGCGGGGCCGCGACTGCCAGGCGGTGGCGTCGATCATCTACGCGGCGGGCCGCGACCAGCTGGACATCGAGGGCCTGGGCTCGACCCGGGCGGTGCAGCTGGTGGCGGCCGGGCTGGTCACCGACCTCGCCGACCTGTTCACCCTGACCCGCGAGCAACTCCTCTCCCTGGAGCGGATGGGCACCACGAGCACCGACAACCTGCTCGCCGCGATCGCCACCGCCCGCACCCGCCCGCTGAACCGCGTCCTGTGCGCGCTGGGCGTGCGCGGCACCGGGCGCAGCATGTCGCGGCGGATCGCCGCGCACTTCGGCTCGATGGCGGCCATCCGGTCGGCGGACGCCGAGGCCCTGGCCGCCGTGGACGGCATCGGCCCGGAGAAGGCCCGCCTGGTGGTCTCCGAACTCGCCGAACTGTCCGCGCTGCTGGACCGCCTGGCCGACCTCGGCGTGGGCACCCAGGTCACCACCCCGACCGCGCCCGCCGCCCCCGTCCCCGCCGAAACCGCCGCTGCCCCGGCCACCGGCCCGCTGACCGGCGAGGCCGTGGTGGTGACGGGCAGCATGACCGGCCCCCTGGCGGCGCTCTCCCGCAACGAGATGAACGAACTGATCGAACGCGCCGGCGGCAAGGCGTCCTCCTCCGTCTCCAAGCGCACCACCCTCCTGGTCGCGGGCGAGAAGGCCGGTTCCAAGCGCGCCAAGGCCGAAGGACTCGGCATCCGCATCCTCGACCCCGAACAGTTAGCCGCCCTGCTCGCCGAACACCTGCCCACCGCGCCCGTCACGGCCGTCGCGGCCGTCGCGGCCTGAGACTGCCTCCGGTGATCGCGACGGCGGATCAGACGGTGGCGGTGCGGACGAGGCCGAGGTCAGTGAGTCCTTCGGAGCGGCAGAGCGTGTCGGAGGGGCCGCCGATCTCGGTCTGCAGGAGCTGGTAGTCGGCACCGCGGGTGTGACCCCAGTGCATGGCGGCCCGCCAGAGCGCTCGGCCGTGGCCGTGGCCGCGGTGGTCGGGCAGCACACCGAAGTACTGCGGCAGCAGCCGGGTGCGGCCGACGGGATCGGGCAGGGTCTCCATCGGGCCGATCGCCCCGATGACCCGACTTCCGGCGACGGCGACCAGGACCGGTCCGACGGCGGCGGCCCGCATGCGGGAGCTGAGGAAGGCGAAGCCGTCACCGGCCAGTGTGCCGGCGAACTCGGCGAACGTCGCCCGCACGGCCTCCGGGTGGGCCTCCAGCGGCCGTACGGCGTCCGACTGGGCGACGCGAGGCCGGTCGGGGGTGAACTCGCGGAGCTGGACACGGGTGCAGGCCCCGGCGGTGGTGCTGGTGGGCCGGCCCGGGGGGTGGAAGGAGAGGACGCGGGCCTTGGCGGCGCCGTGGGTGGCGGCGAGCTTCGCGGCGAGTTCGGCGGCCTCCTGGTCGACGTCGGCCGGGACGCCGTAGAGGTGGACCTTGAGGGTGCCGGTGCCGCGGGTGGAGAGCGTCGGGATGAGGGTGAGGCCGGGTCGGTGGACGATGTCGAGCGGCAGGACCGTCTCGTCCTTGGTGTCCGACCAGCGGCGGTCCTTGTCGTGGACGAGGAAGCGGCCGGTGCCGGCGAGGTCGATGACGTCGGCGAACAGCTCGGGGGTGAGTGCGTCGGGGTGGACCGGTCCGAGGGTGGGCACGTATGGCACGGTCACCACGGGGCTCATCCAGTCCCACGTCAGGCGCATGCGAGCACCCTACCCATCGGCCCCGCACGCCGCGGGCCCCGGCACGGAAGCGACCGGGGCCCGCGGGTTTTCGAGCATCCGGTGTCCTAGAACGGGTTGTCGTCGCCCGCGTTGCAGGAGCACTTTGTGGACTCGGCGAGTTCGTCGAGGTCGTCGACGAGTTCGACGTCGACCACGTCGACGCGGGTGGCTCCGAGCTGGATCACGGCCTGGGGGTTCATGCGGACACCTCCTCCCTGGGTCGTCCGTGCCGGCAGTAGCTCGCGAGTGGTGCCTTCGCCTCCTGGTAGAGCTTGGCCATCGGCCGGCAGACCCCGCAGGAGCCGGACAGCCGGCAGCCGGAGCACCCACCGGTGCGAAGCATGAGGGAGTCGGCGATCGCGCCCAGGCGTCGGAGGCCGTCGAGGCCGTCGGTCATGAGGTCCACGCCGGGGTCGCGGCCGACTTTGCAGATCGACGCCTTGCCGTGCGGGTCGGAGTGGAAGAAGGTGTGGCCGGCGTTGCAGCCGGTGAACACCCTCCGCTGCCGCAGGTGCTTGGCGGACTGCGCGGGCAGCGACTCGGCGCCGCCGTAGATCGTCGGGGCCATGTTGACGTAACTGTTGTGCTCCAGGCCCCAGTTCTCGGCCATGGCGACCATCGCGGCCTCCTCGTCGGCGGAGTGCTCGGTGACGACGAGGTTGAGCCGCATCGGGAGGCCGGCCTCCAGGGCGGCGGCCATGCCCTTCTGGAAGGTCGCGAAGGAGCCCTTGCGGCGGGTCAGGCCGTCGTAGCTGGCGGCGCTGGCCCCGTAGACGGAGACGACGACCCGGTAGGCGGGCAGCCTGCTGAGGAGGTCCAGGATCTTCGGCTGCCACAGGCGCGAGCCGTTGGTGGAGACGGTGAGCATCATGCCGAGCCTGTGGGCGAGGGTGTAGGCATCGGTGAAGTCGCGGTCGACGGTCGGCTCGCCACCGGTGATCTGCAGCCACAGCACCCCGGCATCGCGCATCAGGTGCAGGAGTTTGGCCTTGCCCTCCATGCTCAGGCCCTCGAAGGTCTTCTCACCGAGGTAGCAGTGCTCGCAGTCGTAGTTGCAGCCGAGGTTGATCTCCCACGACGCACGGCTGTACTGCGGGTCGGCCGGGGCGCGGACCAGCAGGTACTCCCGCAGCGGGCGGACGGGAGAGAGGTCCATCGCCCAGCGCTGCCGGACTGCCTTGATCAGCCAGGCCGGGGCCGCCTCGTCGGCAGCGGCGGCCCGCTCCAAGTCGGCGTAGTGCCGCATCGGGACCTTGATTCCCGCGGTGCTACCGGGATGGACGACCAGGTAGTCGTCCAGGAACCGGCTGACGATGAGTTCGTGCACTTCAATGGCCTCCTTGATCGGGTCGGACGGCTGGCGCTCGGGGAAGGCGGGTACTTCCGTGCGGCGTGCGGGGGCGTGCCGCACGGAAGTACCCGCCGAGGACAGAGGGGGTCACCGCCGCCCGGTGCCCGCCCCGGCCGGCGTTCCAGGCCGGGTGCCGGGGCGGGGGCGCGGGGGACGCGGCGGCGGCCGGAAGCGGTCGAACAGGGGCCGGGCCGCCCGGCGGGGCTGCGACAGGAGTTGTCGGCGGCTCAGTGGCTGTTCAGGCAGGAGGAGTTCGGCCCACACCCGTTTCCCGGCCTCGGTCCGCTCGGCACCGTGGTCGCGGGCCAGGAGCTCGACCAGGAACATGCCCCGGCCGTCCTCCGCGTCCGGGCCGACCGTACGGGCCCGGGGCAGGATGAACGAGCCGTCGAAGACCTCGACCATCGCCAAGCACCGCGCCAGGTCGGCGTGGACGGCGACAGTCAGCACCGCGCCCTTGGAGTGCCGTACCGCGTTGGTGACCAGCTCCGAGGTGATCACGTCCAGCGCGGTGCGGGTGTCTTCGTCCAGGCGGATGTCCCAGCCGACGACCAGGGACTGGACCTGGCGCCGGGCGGGCCGGACCTGGGAGGGGTCTCTCATAAGGTGGAACGACGAACTGACAGCCATGACACGACCCTTCGGCGACGCTTGATGGGCGGCACCCGCCACCGGGACGGATCGAACGCAGTGGCGGGTGCCGCCGAACGGGAAGGCCGGACCGGGCACCGCTCCTGCCCACCCGATCAACCTGACACAGAGTCAACATGTGTGCGCCGGGCGTGAACACGGTAGAGACACCCCGGACCCTTGAAACCCTTGAAACCTCGCCGGGGGGCTGGCATGGCAGCACGGATGCGGACGCCGAACGGCAAGCTCGCCGCGCTGATCGCGCAGTGCCGCTGGTCGAGCAACGGTGAGTTCGCCCGCGCGGTCAACCGGGCCGGCACCGAGGCCGGGATCAAGCTGCGGTACGACGAGTCCGCAGTGTCGCACTGGCTCTCGGGCACCCGGCCGATGGCCAAGTACCAGGCCGTGGTCCTGGAAGCCCTCACCCGCCGGCTCGGCCGACCGATCACCGCGTTCGAGGCCGGATTCGCCGATCAGCCGGACGTCCGGCCCGAAGCACCGGATACCGTGGCGGGACTGATCGACCTGGGGAGCATGGACATGGACCCATCGCGAAGGGGCGTGCTCAGCGCGGGCCTGTACTCGGTCGCCCTGACCATCCCCGGCTGGAAGGACGTCCTCGGACGGTTCGAACGGATCAGGACCGACCCGTACACCCGGATCGGCATGGCCGAGGTCGACGCGGTGATCCAGATGACCGAGCGGATCAGCGAACTCGACGACCGGTTCGGGGGCCGGACCGCCCGGCCGATGGCCGCCGCGTTCATGGTCAACAACATCGCCCCGTACCTGAAGGCCGACGCCTCCGACGAGGTCCGTCGGGCGATGCTCTCCGCCGCGGCCGACCACCTGTACCTGACCGGCTACATGGCCGTCGACGAGCGCCTGGACCTGCTCGGCCAGAGCTACTACACCAAGGCCCTCGAACTCGCCGGCGCCGCCGGCGACCACCTGACCTACTGCACCACCCTGCGGGGCATGAGCGTGCAGGCGGTCGAACTCGGCCACGGCGCGGCCGCGTTGCGGTACGCCGACGCCGCGTCGGCTGCCGCCCCCGAGGCCGGCCCCAGGATGCGCGCGTTCCTGGCCGGGCAGCAGGCCCACGCACTCGCCCGGACCGGCGACGCGAGCGGCGCGATGGCGATGCTGCGCGAGGCGGAGACCGCGATGGAGAAGGCCGAGTCGAAGGCCAAGGCCCACGGCTCCTACGACCCGTCCTCGCTCGCCTACCACGTCGCCCAGGTCAACTACGAGCTCGGCAACCGCGACACCGCGATCCGCGCGATGGAGCTCTCCGAGAAGATCCGACCCACCGTCTACCGCCGGGCCAGGGTGCGGCACCGCGCGATGCTCGCCGAGTGGAAGCTCCGGGAAGGCCGACTGGAGGAGGCGGTGACCGAGTGGCACCGTGCGCTGGACGACTACCCGCACGTCCAGTCCGGCCGGGCCGACGACCGCTACCGGGCGATGCTCGCCGCGATCGGCCCGCACCGCCGCAACGCCCACGCCCGCGAACTGTACGAACGCGCCCGTCCGCTGGCCCGGCCAGGACTCTCCGTCCACCCGCCCGCCGGCGTCTGACCGGCTGGTACTCGTCCCCTTTCCCGCTGGACCGTCAGCCGGTCTGCCCGGTGCGGGAGTTGACGCGGCGGGCCGGGACGGGTGGTCTCCGGCCGGGCGGCGGCGGGTAGCGTGGGGCCCGCGGGGCCAGGTCGGGTCAGCGGAGGGCGACGGGGAGCGGCGCGGGATGGACGCGGGAGATGTGACGGGGCGTTGGGTGCGGCCGGACGGGGGTGGGCCGGAGGTGTTCCTGGCCGCGCCCGAGGGGGTGCCGCCGGCGGCCACCGTGGTGGTCGGGCAGGAGCTGTTCGGGGTCACGGCGTGGGTGCGCGAGGTGTGCGGGCGGCTGGCCGCCGCCGGGTACGCCGCCGTCGCGCCGGACTTCTACGGGCGGGCGGCGGAGCGGGCCGAGCTGCCGTACGACGACACCGGGCGGGTCACCGGCTTCGAGTTGCTGGGCACGCTGACGGCCGAGCAGGTGACCGCCGACACGGCGGCGGCGCTGGCCGTCGGCGCGTCCCTCGGCGGGGGCCCGGGGCGGGCGTTCGTCGGCTTCTCGGTCGGCGGCCACCTGGGCCTGCTGGCCGGGACGCGTCTGCCGCTGGACCTGGTCGCCGCCTGCTACCCCGGCTGGACCCTGGAGGGCCCCACCCCGCTCGCCGACGAGCACCCCCCGCTCACCGAGCAGGGCGCCGCCGCGCTCGCCGCCCACGGCACCGCGGTGCTCGGCCTGGTCGGCGCGGAGGACCACGTCGTCCCGCCCGAGCAGTGGGCCCGGATCTCCGCCCGCCTGACCACCGCTGGCGTCCGCACCGACCTGGTCTGCTACCCCGGCGTCCCGCACGGCTTCCTGTGCGACCACCGCCCCGCGACGTTCCGGCCCACGGAGAGCGAGGACGCCTTCGCCCGGATTCTCTCGGCGCTCGCGGACCTGGCGGTCCGGCGCCCCTGACGGCGGGACGGGAGGAGGAGGGGGCGGGACGGCGCACCGCCCCCGTCACGGCTCCGCCCCCTGCTCCGAACGGGCGGCTCCGCGTCACCGTCCCGGCCGGTCGCGCGTTGAAGGGCCGTCAGCCCTTGCCCCGTCACCGCACGCCCGAGGAACGCCGCATGCGCACCGCACTCCCCGCCCTCGCCCTCGCCGCCGCGCTCCTCTCGGCCGCCGCCCCCGCCGGCGCAGCCGCCGAGGAGGCCGCCGGGCCGGTCCCGAACCAGGGCTACAGCATCCCGGTCGGCGCGATCACCGACCTGGGCGCCCTGCCGATGCTGGGCAACCTGGGCAACGACTTCGCCCACCTGCTCGGCCAGTAGGGGCGACCGCCGCTGGATGACGGGGACCGGCTCCCGGCCCGGGAGCGGCCGCGCAGACGGCGCGGGGGCGGCCGACCGCCCCCGCGACCACTCGCCGCGTACGGGCACCGGCCTCGGAATCGACCGTCCGGGCCGTGCCCGCCTCGGGATGTCCGCTGTCGCCCGGGCCCTGCGGCCCGAGTCGGCACGGCCACGTCCGCACCCGGCGGGCCTGCGGCTGGGGTCCGACCAGCGCGGCCGCCGAACCCGTCGGCACCTCCCCAGTGGTCGATCACGGCTTGTCCGGCAGGGTGGTCCGGACGGTCGAGGCCGACCCGAAAGGCGCTGCGCGGAAGCCGGGGTGCAGCACGTGCCGGATGACCCGTCGTTCCCTCCCGCTCGGTGGCGGGCGCCGGACAGTGGTGTGCGCGGCTCCGAGCGGGAACCGCCTCGCGAGCTTCGCGACGGGTGCCGCAGTGGCTCGACCGCCCCGTCGCGTGCCCACGGGAACGACTCGGGCGCCGAGCGGTCCGGTTCCCGGGTTCCGCCGCCGACGGGCCGGGCGGATCCGCGCCGGGAAATCGTCTTGCGGCCGTCCCGGGCCGCGGCGGAGGATCCTCGGTGATGAGCGAGACGAGGAACCCTCCGCCGGACGGCCGGGCCGGGATCGACGCCGGGCTGGTGCGTCGTCTCCTGCGCACCCAGTTCCCGCAGTGGGCGGAACTGCCGGTCGTGCCGGTGGCGGTGGACGGGTGGGACAACCGCACCTACCGGCTCGGCGATCGGATGACGGTGCGTCTGCCCACGCACGCCGCCTACGTCCCGGCGGTGGAGAAGGAGAACACCTGGCTGCCGCGCCTGGCGCCGTCCCTGCCGCTGCCCGTTCCGCAGGTGCTGGGCAGGGGCGAGCCGGGTGAGGGGTACCCGCATCCTTGGTCGGTGCGCGGCTGGATCGACGGGGAGACCGCGGCGGCGGGACACATCGCCGACCTGCCCCGGTTCGCCGAGGCCGTGGCCGAGTTCATCCTCGCCCTGCACCGGTGCGACACCACGGGCGGACCGCTCGCGGGTGCGCACAGCTTCCAGCGGGGGGCCTCGCCGGCCCACTACGACGAGGAGACCCGGCGCTGTCTCTCCGCGCTCGGCGGGTACGTGGACACCGCGCACGCCACCGCGATCTGGGACGAGGCCCTGGCAGCGGAGTGGACGGGCCCGCCGGTGTGGTTCCACGGCGACCTCGCCGAGGGCAACCTGCTGGTCTCCGGGGGCGAGTTGAGCGCCGTCATCGACTTCGGCACCTGCGGCGTCGGCGACCCGGCCTGCGACCTCGTGATGGCCTGGGGGCTGTTCACCGGCCCGAGCCGGGCGGCGTTCCGGCACGCCGTGGGGCAGGACGAGGGCACCTGGGCGCGGGCCCGCGGCTGGCTGACCTGGAAGGCACTGCTCGTCCTCGCCGAAAGCGTCGAGAGCGCCAGGAAGGCGGGCCGTCCGACGGCGGCCGTCTCCGCCCGGGCGGAGACGAGTCTGCGGGTCCTCGACGAGGTGATGGCCGACCACCGACGCGCCTAGGACTCGTCCGCACAGTGGTGTGGTCGTCGGTCTGTTCGTGGTGCGTCGTCATGGGTCGGCCGATGAGTCGTGGGCGGTGATCGACCCGTTGCCGGCACCGTCCCGGCTGGGTCGCCCGGCTCGGGGTCCCGGCCGCGCACCCGCCGCGCCCGCGTGCCGCGTCGCGCCGACGGGCCGACGGGCCGACGGGCCGACGGGCCGACGGGCCGACGGGCCGGATCGGAGTCGTGGCCCTGAGGAGCGGGTTCGGGGCGCGGCCCCGGGTTGTTTCCGCTCGGGAAGTTTTGCTCGGGCGAGGGCCCGGCGACAAGGGCGGACGGGGGTTCGTCGCGGGGCCGTCACCACGCCGCAACATGTCGAAATACTCCGCAACACCCGCCCCCAACTGGGCGGATGGCGATTGACAGCGGGCGTCGCGGCCCAGCACGATGAGCGCCGAGCCCACTCGCAGCGAGCCGGAAGGAGGGCCGATGCGTACCGCCGTTGTCGTCTGTCGTGCGTCGTGCCCGGTCCCGGTGTCCGTGTGCCGCGGTGGCTGTTGTCCGCGCTGCCGCGCGTAGTCACGACGCCCCTCTCACCGTTCTCCCCCTTCTCTCCGGTACGGCGGCGCGCCCTCGGGCTGCCCGGATGCCGTGCCGTGTCCGCATCCGCGTTCGGCTGATGCGTCGGGCAGCCGTATCCGCTGCCGCCGCCACTGTCGCCGTGTCACCGTCGCCGTCTCTCCGTCTCTCCGTCCCACCGAAGGAGTTCCGCCATGTCCGTTTCCACGTCCGCCCCCGCTCCCACGTCCACGCCCGCGTCCACCGATCTGCGGCTGACCCCGGCCGCGGGGCGGATCGGCGCGGTGGTCCACGACGTCAAGCTGGGCGCCGACCTGCCGGCCGCGACGGTGGCGGCGCTGGAGGCCGCGCTGTACGAGCACAAGGTGCTGTTCTTCCGTGGGCAGCAGCACCTGGACGACGCCGAACACGAGGCGTTCGCACGGCTGTTGGGGCAGCCGGTGTTCCACCCGACGGTGCCCAGCGCGGACGGCCGGTACATCTTCGAGCTGGACGCCACCAAGGGCGTGCGGGCGAACAACTGGCACACCGACGTGACCTTCGTGCCCTCGTACCCGAAGGCGTCGATCCTGCGGGCGCTGGAGCTGCCGCCGGCGGGCGGCAGCACGGTGTGGGCGAACACCGCGGCCGCGTACCAGGACCTGCCGGCGCCGCTCAAGGCGCTCGCGGAGAGCCTGCGGGCGGTGCACACCAACGACTACGACTACGCCGCGAACCTGGCGCTGGCACCGGAGTTGGCGGACAACGCCGAGGTGGCGAAGCGGTTCCGGCAGGTGTTCGTGTCCACCGCGTTCAAGACCGAGCACCCGCTGGTGCGGGTGCACCCGGTGACGGGTGAGAAGCACCTGCTGCTGGGGTCGTTCGCGCAGAAGATCGTCGGGGTGTCGGGCAAGGACAGCCGGGCGCTGATCGAGCTGTTCCAGCGGTACGTGGAGCGGCTGGAGAACAGCGTGCGCTGGGACTGGCAGGTCGGCGACGTGGCGATCTGGGACAACCGGGCCACCCAGCACTACGCGGTGAACGACTACGGCGACGAGCCGCGCCTGGTGCGCCGGATCACCCTGGACGGCGACCTGCCGGTGGGCGTGGACGGTCGGCCGAGCCGCCTGCTGGAGCCGGCCGACCCGCCGCGGGTGGCGGGCCTGGTCCCGGCGGTCGAGCTGGAGGCGGAGGCGCTGGCCGGCCCGGTCTCCTGACCGGGCCGTCGACAACAACACCGGCAAACCGATCGACTACCACATTGACCGTCCATGCCGGAATGTCAATCAACCGCCTTGCACCACACAGGAGTTGAACCAGTGAACGGCACCGTCCGCAGTACCGCCGGGGAGCGTCCGGCCTTCCGGCCCGGGGACGACCGGCGGGAGGCGAACGCCGCCACCGTGCTGCGGGCGGTGCTGGACCACGGGCCGGTGGCGCGCAGCGGGGTGGCCCGGTTGACGGGGCTGAGCCCGGCGGCGGTGTCACGCCAGGTGGTGGATCTGCTGCGGCTGGAACTGCTGGCGGAGCGACCGGAGTTGGCGGTCACGGCGCCGGGTTCGCGGGGTCGTCCGCAGCTGCCGCTGGAGGTGGACGCGGAGCGGCTGGCGGTGGCCGGGCTGCACATCGGCCTGCCGTACAGCACGTTCGCGCTGCTGGACCTGCGCGGCCGGGTGCTGTTCCGGCAGGAGCTGCCGAACGGCGGGCGGCGCGGGCCGGCGGTGCTGAAGGCGCTGCTGGCCCGGCTGCCGCGGCTGCTGGCGGCGGCCGCGCCGGTGGAGTCCGGCCGCCGGGTGCTGGGGCTGGGCGCGGTGACCGGCGGGGCGGTGGACAGCGAGCGCGGGGTGACGGTCCGGCACGAGCCCCTGGGCTGGCGGGACGTGCCGTTGCGGGCGCTGCTGGAGCGGGCCACCGGGCTGCCGGTGCGGGTGGACAACCACGCCCGGGCGCTGGCGGCGGCGGAGGTGCTGTTCGGCGATCCGGCGGCCCGGCGCTCGATGGTGCAGCTGTTCGTGGGCCACGTGGTGGACGCGTCCATCTCGGTGGCCGGGACGGTGCACCAGGGTCCGCCATCGGTGACCGGTGACGGCGGGCACCTGCCGGTGCCGGGCAGCACGGCGCGATGTCACTGCGGTCGCCGCGGCTGCCTGTCGGTGGCCGCCTCGGACGACACGCTGTTCGAGGCGGCGGTCGCGCAGGGCGTGATCGCCCGGCCGGACCGGGGGCTGCTGCTGGCGGCGGTCCGGGCCGGTGACGGGCGGGCCGACGCGCTGGTGCGGGAGCGGGCCAGGGTGGTGGGCGGGGCGCTGGCCCTGCTGGCCGACGTGGTCAACCCGGACCTGCTGGTGCTGACCGAGACCTTCGCGCTGGCCGACCCGGTCTACCTGGACGAGGTGCGCGCGGAGTTCGCGCTCCGCTCGCACCTGCACCGGGACGCCGACCTCCTGGTGGCGCAGCGCTTCGGCGCGGACGCGCTGGCGGTGGCGGCCTGCGCGCCGGTGCTGGGCGAGCTGTACGCCCGTCCGCTGCCGGGCCTCTGAGCCGCCGGACCCGCCCGCCCGACACCCCCTTTCCCACCCGCACTCCCCGCTCCCCGCTCCCCGCTCCCCGCTCCCCGCTCCACCCCGTCCCATCCCGAACCCGCTTCTCCCGAAGGACTGTTGACCATGACCGTGTTCTCCGCCGGCTCCGGTGGCCCGCTCCCCCTCTCCGCGATCTCGCGCCGGGCGCTGCTGCGCGGCGCCCTGGCGGGTACCGGTCTGCTGGCGCTGTCGGCGTGCCGCTCGGCGGCGGACGCCTCGTCCGGGACGGACGCGGCGGCGGCGTCGGACGCGGCCTCGCCGCGCCGGGGCGGGGTGCTGACGGTGGGTGTCGGGGTCGACTTCACGCCGGCGCTGCTGTTCGCGCAGAGCGCCAACTCGCTGTTGCAGCGGCTGGTGTTCAACACGCTCACCCGTTACGACGAACAGCTGCGCCCGCAGCCGGAGTTGGCGAAGAGCTGGGAGGTGGCGGCGGACGGCCTGAGCGTGACGCTGAAGCTGCGCGAGGACGTGGCGTTCCACAGCGGGCGCCGGTTCACCGCGGACGACGTGGTGTTCGCGATCAAGAACCTGCAGAACCCGGTGCGTTCGGCGCAGTTGCGTTCGACGGCGCTGACCGTGGCGGACTTCCGGAAGAACGGGGACTTCGAGCTGACGCTGGTGCTGGCGCACCAGGTGTCCAACCTGTTCGACCTCTTCGAGTTCATGATCATCCCGGATTCGGAGTCCGTCGAGGACGCCGTCGCGGGCACCAGGCTGATCGGCACCGGCCCGTTCACCTTCACTGACCGCAAGCCGGGGTCCTCGCTGAGCTTCGCCCGCAACGAGAAGTACTGGAACCCGGGCCGGCCGTACCTGGACGGGGTGGAGATCAAGGTGATCCCGCAGGCGGAGACGCTGCTGTCCTCGGTGAAGACCGGCCAGACCCACCTGTCGTACGCGGTCCGCGGCAAGGACGTGGCGACGCTGAAGGACGACAAGCGGTTCCGGATCACCCAGTACGACACCGGGGCGGGCGCGTTCTACATCGGCGCGAACCTGTCCTTCCCGGAGGTGCAGGACAGGCGGGTGCGGCAGGCCATCGCCTGGGCGATCGACCGGGACCGGCTGGTGCAGCAGGCGCTGGGCGGGTACGCGACGGTCTCCTCGGTGCCGTGGCCGAAGTCCTCGCCGGCCTACCGGGAGCAGGACGCGAACCGGTACCACCACGACCCGGAGAAGGCGAAGGCGCTGCTGGCGGAGGCCGGGGTGACCTCGCTGTCGCTGCCGCTGGCGCACCAGTCGGACGCCGGGTCGACGGCGGTGGCGCAGATCCTGCAGTACGACCTCAAGCAGGTCGGCATCGACGTGCAGTTGCAGCCGGTGGACTCGCCGACCATGCAGAAGCAGCTGATCTCGCAGTCCATGCCGGCGCTGTGGACGCTCAGCCACAGCTTCTCGCAGGCGCACCCGGCGACGCTGGCGGTCAGCGCGTACCCGTTCAACGAGGCGAAGAACACCTCGAAGTTCTCCTCCCCGGCGTACACCGAGGCCGTGCAGAAGGCGTGGAACCGCTCGGACGCGGACAGCCCGGAGGCGAAGGCGCTCTACCAGCAGGTGACGGACATCCTGCTGGAGGAGCAGTTCATCATCGACCTGGCGATCGCCGGGCTGGTGGAGGTCGCGGGCGCGCAGGTGCGCGGGGTGACGCTGAACAAGTACTCGTACCTGAACCTCGACGACGCGTACCTGGCGGGCTGAGCGGTGCGGACCTTCCTGTTCAAACGGCTGCCGAGCGGGGTGGCGGTGCTGGTGGCCGCCTCGTTCACGGTCTTCCTGATGCTGCGGCTGATCCCGGGCGACCCGGCGACCACGCTGGCGGGGCCGGACGCCTCGCCGGCCGTGATCGCGGCGATCCGGGAGCGGCTGGGGCTGGACGCGCCGCTGCTCTCGCAGTACCTGCACTGGCTGGGGCAGGTGCTGACGGGCGACCTGGGGCCGAGCTACGCGATCGGCGGGCAGGTCTCCGAGCTGATCGGGGACGGCCTGGCCTCGACCGTCCAGCTCACCCTGGTGGCGCTGCTGCTGGTGGTGGTGCTGGCCGTGCCGACGGCGCTGTACGCGGTGTCGGCGCGGCGGCGGGCGCTGGCGGGGGCGCTGCGGGCGCTGACCACGGGGGCGCTGGCGGTGCCGCCGTTCGTCACCGGCGTGGTGCTGGTGCTGGTGTTCGCGGTGGGCCTGGGCCTGCTGCCGGCCGGCGGGTACGCCTCGCTGTTCGACGCGCCGGACCTGGCGGTGCAGTACCTGGCGCTGCCGGCGCTGTGCCTGGCGCTGCCGAGCGCGGCGATCCTGGCCCGGTACCTGCAGGACGGGCTGGAGCGGGCGCTCGGCGAGGACTACGTGCGCACCGCGACGGCGCTGGGGGTGCCGCGCCGCCGCATCCTGTGGCGGCACGCGCTGCCGAACGCGCTGCCCGCCGCGGTCACCGTGCTGGGCCTGCAGATCGGCCAGCTGGTCGCGGGCGCGGTGGTGGTGGAGCGGATCTTCGCCTGGCCGGGCCTCGGCCAGCTGATCGAGCAGGGCGTCCAGCGCCGCGACTACCCGGTGGTGCAGGACCTGCTGCTGCTGGTGGTCGCCGGGTACGTGGCCGTGCAACTGCTCACCGACCTGCTGTACTCCTGGCTCGACCCGCGCGTGCGGTGGGAGTGACGACACGATGACCACGATCCCCTTTCCCCTGGTTGCCCGTTCGCGCAACCGCTACGTCGCCGGGCTGCTGACCTGGCGGGGCGTCAGCGGGCTGGTGCTGGTCGGGACGGTGGCGCTGGCCGGGCTGCTGGCGCCGCTGCTGTCCGGCGCCGACCCGGACGCGCAGGGCCCGCAGGCGCTGGCCGGCCCGAGCGGGGCGCACCCGCTGGGCACCGACGACATCGGGCGGGACCTGCTCAGCCGGCTCCTGCACGGCATCCTCACCGACCTGTCGATCATCCTGACGGCCGTTCCGGCGGGCGCGCTGGCCGGTGCGGGGCTGGCCCTGCTGGCGGCCACCTCGCGGACCGCCGACCTGGTGGTGCAGCGGCTGTTCGACCTGGTGCTGTCCTTCCCCGGGCTGATCCTCGGCCTGGCGGTGACGGCGATCCTCGGGCCGGGCCGCTGGCCGGTGGTGATCATCATCGCGCTGGCCGAGGTGCCGTACTTCGGACGGCAGTTGCGGGCGGGCGTGCTGGTGCAGCGGGAGCGCGAGTACGCGCTGGCCGCCCGGGTCGGCGGCGCGGGCCGGGCCAGGGTGCTGCTGCGGCACGTGCTGCCGAACGCGGTCGACCCGCTGATCGTGCAGGGCGCGGTCGCCCTGTCGGTGGGCGTCTTCATCGAGGGCGCGCTCAGCTTCCTCGGCCTGGGCGTCCGCCCGCCGGAGCCCACCCTGGGCAGCCTGATCAGCGGCTCGGTCGCCTACCTGGACACCCACCCGCTGCTGGCCGCCGCCCCGCTGGCCGTCACCACCGCCCTCGTCCTCGGCTTCACCCTGCTGGCCGAGGCCCTGAACCGTGGGGCGCGCACATGAGCACGGGAAGCCGACCCGACCCGGAGGGCCGTACGATGACCGAATTGATCGACCGCCCGCCGTCGGCGGACCAACCTCCTTCCCCCACCGGCGCGTTGCTGCGGGTGCGCGGGCTGCACGTGGCGTTCGGGGGGCGGCCGGCGGTGCGCGGGGTGGACTTCGCCCTGGGAGCCGGGGAGAGCCTGGGGATCGTCGGCGAGTCCGGGTCGGGCAAGTCGACGACCGCGCTGGCACTGCTGCGGATGCTGCCCGCCGGGGGCCTGATCACCGGCGGGGCGGTGGAGCTGGACGGGCAGGACCTGGCCGGGCTGCCGGAGGAGGCGCTGCGGGCGGTGCGCGGCAGGCGGATCGCGATGATCTTCCAGGACCCGATGTCCTCGCTGAACCCGGTGCTCTCGGTGGGCCGCCAGCTGGACGAGGCGCTGCGGGCGCACGGCGGGCGCCGGTCGAAGGCCGAACGGGCCGCGCGGGCGGTGGAGTTGCTGGAGCTGGTGGGGGTGCCGAAGGCGGTGTCCCGGCTGGGCGACTTCCCGCACCAGTTCTCCGGCGGCCAGCGCCAGCGCATCATGATCGCCCTGGCCCTGGCGCACGACGCCCAGGTGCTGGTCGCGGACGAGCCGACCACCGCGCTGGACCCGACCGTGCAGCGGCAGATCCTGCGCCTGCTGGCCCGGATCAACCGGGAGCGCGGCACCGCCCTGGTGGTGATCAGCCACGACCTGGGCGTGATCGCCGAGACCTGCTCCCGGCTGCTGGTGATGCGCGACGGCGAGGTGGTCGAACAGGGCCCTGTCGAAAGGCTCCTGACGTCACCTCGACATCCTTACACCAAGACCCTGTTGGCGGCGGTGCCACGGCTGGACGCGCCGTCCCGGGCCGCCGCGAACAGCACGCCCGGCGCCGAACCGCTGCTGGTGGTGCGCGGGTTGGCGAAGGGGTACGGTCCGCGGCGGCGGCGGACGGCGGCGCTGGAGTCCGTCGACCTGGAGCTGCACCCGGGCGAGACGCTGGGCCTGGTCGGCGAGTCCGGGTCGGGGAAGTCCACGCTGGCCCGGGCCCTGGTGGGCGCGCACGCGCCCGACGCGGGCGGCATCAGCTTCGCCGGGCAGCCGCTGGACGGCCGGCGGGCCCGGCGGGAGATCCAGATGGTCTTCCAGGACCCGTACGCCTCGCTGAACCCGCGGCTGACGGTGGGCCGGATCATCGCCGAGCCGCTGATCGCGCACCGGATCGGCGACCGGGCGCAGCGGCAGGCCCGGGTGGCCGAACTGCTGGAGCAGGTGGGCCTGGAGGCGTCGGCGGCGGCCCGTTCGCCGCGCGAGTTCTCCGGCGGGCAGCGGCAGCGGATCGGCATCGCGCGGGCGCTGGCCCCGGAGCCGAGCGTCCTGGTGTGCGACGAGCCGGTCTCCGCGCTGGACGTGTCGATCCAGGCCCAGGTGATCGAGCTGCTGGCTCGCCTGCAACGGGAGTTGGGGCTGGCGGTGCTGTTCATCGCGCACGACCTGGCGGTGGTGCGGCAGGTCAGCCACCGGATCGCGGTGCTGCACCGCGGCCGGATCGTGGAGAGCGGCCCGGCCGACCGGGTCGTCACCGCGCCCGAACACCCCTACACGGCCGAACTGCTGGCGGCCGTCCCGGCCCTGCCCGCCCCTACCTCCGGGAGCCTGCTGTGAGCGACACCAACCGGAACGCGACCGAGGGCGCGAGCCCCGGCACCGGCCACCGCCGCGACCCCTACGCGGGCTTCCCCGGCCGGGTCGGGCGGACGTTCGGCGAGTCGGTGCCGTCCTGGCCGCGCCGGGTGCGCCCGCGCGAGGGCGCGCCGAACGTGGTGGTGGTGCTGGTCGACGACCTGGGCTACAGCGACGTCGGGCCGTTCGGCTCGGAGGTGCCGACGCCGACCCTGGACGGCCTGGCCGCGCGCGGCGTCAAGCTCGCCAACTACCACACCATGCCGCTGTGTTCGCCCGCCCGGGCGGCGCTGCTGACCGGCCTGAACCCGCACCGGGTGGGGTACTCGTTCGTGGCCAACGCCGACCCGGGCTTCCCCGGGTACGGGATGGAGATCGCGGGCGACGTCCCGACCCTGGCGCAGACCCTGCACGACGCCGGGTACGCGACGTACGCGGTCGGCAAGTGGCACCTGACCCGGGACTCCGCCTCCTCGGCGGCCGACGACCGCGCCAACTGGCCGCTCCAGAAGGGCTTCGACCAGTACTACGGGGTGCTGGAGGGCCTGACCAGCCTGTTCCACCCGCACCAGCTGGTGCGCGACAACTCGCCGCTGGACATCGACGAGTTCCCGGACGGCTACTACTACACCGACGACATCACCGACCGGGCGATCGGCATGGTCAAGTCGCTGCGCGCGCACGACCCGGACAAGCCGTTCTTCCTCTACCTGGCCCACAACGCGGTGCACGGCCCGCTCCAGGCCAAGCCGGAGGACCTGGCCCGGCACCGGGGCCGCTACGACGGCGGCTGGGACGAGCTGCGGGAGCGGCGCTTCGCCCGGCAGCTGGCGGCCGGGCACTTCCCGCCCGGCACCGAGCTGCCGGAGCGCAACGGCGAGGCCGGGTACGAGGTCGGGGCCTGGGACGAACTCGACGCGGTGCAGCGGAAGTTGTACGCCCGCTACATGGAGGTCTACGCCGCCATGGTCGACAACGTCGACCAGAACCTGGGCCGGCTCACCGACGTGCTGGCGCAGCTCGGCGAACTCGACAACACCATCGTGGTGTTCACCTCCGACAACGGCGGCACCGGAGAGGGCGGCGCGGAGGGCACCCGCAGCTACTTCAGCCGCTTCGTCCACCACCCGAACCTGCCCGCCGACTGGAACCCGGACGTGCAGCGGGAGATCGACCTGATCGGCGGCCCGCGGTCGCTGGTGCACTACCCGCGCGGCTGGGGCATGGCCTCCAACACGCCGTTCCGGCTGTACAAGGGCCAGACCCACGCGGGCGGCGTGCGCGTCCCGTTCGTGCTGTCCTGGCCGGCCGGGCTGCCGCGCGCGGCGGGCGACGACGGGGTGCGCGGCCAGTACCAATACGTCACCGACCTGCTGCCCACGCTGCTCGAACTCGCGGGCGTGGAGCGGCCGGCGGAGCGCGGCGGGGTGCCGGTGCAGGAGCTGGACGGGGTGTCGTTCGCGTCCGTGCTGCGGGCCGCCGACGCGCCGTCCACCCACCACGAGCAGTACTGCGAGATGACCGGCAACCGCTCGTACTACCGCGACGGCTGGAAGCTGGTGACCCTGCACCGGCCGGGCGCGCCCTACGACGACGGCGAGTGGGCGCTGTACGACCTGCGCACCGACCCGACCGAGATCCACGACCTGTCGGCCGAACGACACGAGCTGGTCAAGGAGTTGGCGCAGGCGTGGGAGGACGCGGCCTGGCGCAACGGGGTCTTCCCGCTGGCCGACGCCTCCGGCGCGTTCGCCCTGCGCAACCCGGAGGACGAGGCGCTGCGCCGGCCGGTGACGCTGCTGGCCGGCACCCCTGAGCTGGAGCGCTACCGCTCCTCCCGGCTGGTGGCGTTCCGCTCCTTCACCGCCGAGGTGGCCCTCGACCGGCACGGCGCGGACGACCGGGGCGTGCTGGTCTCGCACGGCGACCAGGGCGGCGGCTACAGCCTGTACGTGGAAGACGGGCGGCTGCGCCTGGCGTACAACCAGTACGGCGAGCTGTTCGAGGCCGACGCGGGCGAACTCCCGCCCGGGGCGCACCTGGTGGCGCTGGAGGCGACGGCGGTGGCCGAGCTGAAGTGGCGCTTCGAGGTGCGGGTGGACGGCGCGGTGACGGGCACGCTCGGCCCGGTGCACCAGCTGATCGGGATGGCCCCGTTCCAGGGCATCAGCGTCGGCGTCGACCGCAAGTCCCCGGTGTCCTGGCCGCTGTGGGAGCGCCACCGCTCCTTCCGCTACACCGGCGAGCTGCGCTCGGTGACCTACCTGCCGGGCCCGGCCGCGCCGTACGACCCGGAGACGGTGGCCCGGGCCCTGCGGGAGGCGGCGGCGGCCTTCGAGTGACGGAGCGGCGGCCGGGCCGCACCCGGCCGAAGGACGTGCGCCGGGCCGGGGCGGGGTGCCCGGGGTCCGGGCGGGCGGCGGGCCGGGGCGGGGCCGGGGTGCCCGGGGTCCGTCGCCGCCGTTCGGTGCGGGAGACTCCCGGCAGGACCCGCACCGACCGCGGGCCCGGTACGCCCCCGACGTCCGGAGGAGCCCGCGTGGCCGTCGACCTGCGCCGATTCACCACCCTCGCGCCGGACGTCCGGCGGACCCTGCTGGACGTGTACGCGGACGTCCGGGCCCCGCTGCTGGACCACCCGAACTACCGGGTCCGGGCCTTCGCCGAACGCCTCGACCAGCACGCCGCCACCCCGGGCTTCGCCCTCGTCCTGGCCGTGGCCGCCCCCGGCCGGGGCGGGGGCAGCGCGATCGGCTACGCCTACGGCAACACCGTCGGGCCCGCGGACGGCTACTGGCGGCGCCTGGCCGAGCCGCTGCCCGCGGGCTTCACCGCGACCCCGGTGCTGGCCCTCCGGGAGATCGGCGTCCGGGCCCCCTGGCGGGGCACCGGAACGGCCCGCCTGATCCACGACGCCCTGCTCGCCGACCGCCCGGAACAGCGCGCCGCCCTGATGGTCAACCCGCTGGCGGGCGAGGGCAAGGTGCTCCGGCGGTACGAGAGCTGGGGCTACCGGAGGTTCAACTCCCAACGCTCGACGCCGCTCTCCCCCGAGCTGACGGCGATGATCCGCCCGATCCTCCCGATCCTCCCCTGAGACCCCCGGCGGCCCTCCCGGCACTCCCCCGCGCGCCCGCTCCGGCGGCGCGTCAGGAGTCAGGACGCGGCGGGGTCGCCGTCCAGCGGCCTGGTCCAGCGGCGCCACTGGTCCTCGCGCCCGTAGCCGGCGGCCTCCCAGGCGGCTCGGCCGAGCGCGTTGTGCTCCAGCACCATCGCGTCGGCCCGGCGACCGCCGGCCTGCGCGAAGCGGGCGTGCGCGGCGTCGAGCAGGGCGGTGCCGATGCCCCGGCGGCGGGCGGCGGGGTGGACGGCCAGCCGGTAGAGGTGGCAGCGCCAGCCGTCCCACCCCGCGATCACCGTGCCGAGGATCGCGCCCTCGTGCTCGGCCAGCAGCAGGGCCCGCGGGTCGCGTTCCAGCAGCCGGGCGACGCCCGCCCGGTCGTCGCTGATGCTGGTGCCCTCGGCGGACTCGGCCCAGAACGCCAGCACCGCGTCGATGTCCTCGGGGCGGGCGGCCCGCAGTTCGTACTCGCTCATGCCCCCGTTCCTACCAGCCCCGCCCGGCCGCCCGCCAACGGGTTCGCCCGCCCCGCCCCACCGGGGCCCGGCGCCGGGTCAGCCGCGCAGCGCCCACACCGTGGTGGACTTCTCGGCCGCGTCCTCCAGGTCGGCGGCGACCGGGACGGTGTACTCGGCGAGCGCGGTGAAGCGCCCGCGCGGCAGGTAGGCCCGTCCCGGGTCGCCGACCACCACGGTCGCGCCCCGGGCGGCGGCCCGCTCCAGGAACGGCAGGAAGCGGGCCGCCATCGTCCGCTCGTAGAACACGTCGCCCGCCAGCACCACCTCGTCCGGCGCACCGTCACCGTCCAGCACGTCGGCCAGTTCGGCCGTCACCGCGACGCCGTTGAGCTGCGCGTTCACCTCGATCGAGGCCACCGCGTAGGCGTCGATCTCCGCCGCCCGCACCCCGGCCGCGCCGCTCAGCGCCGCCGCGACGCCGACCAGGCCGGAGCCCGCCGCCAGGTCCAACACCCGGCGTCCGCGCACCAGTTCGGGATGGTCCAGGACGTACCGGGCCACCGCCACCCCGCCCGCCCACGGGAACGCCCAGAACGGCGGCGGCAGCCCCTCCCGCCCGCGCGCCCGCTCGGTGGTCTCCCACAGCTCGATCGCGTCCCCCGCCATCCGCAGCCGCACCTCCGGCACGAACGGCACCGGCCCGGGACTGGTGTGGGCGCGGACGAACTCGGCGTCCTCCCCGGCGACCGGGCGCACGGTCGGGTGCACGGTCGGGTGCGCTGCGGCGGTGTCGTTCCCCATGGGCGGAAGCTTAGGGCGTCCACGGCACCCCGCCGCCCGCCCGCCGCCGTCCCCTCCCCCGCCTCCCCTCGTCTCCCCCGCCTCTCCCCGTCTCCCCCTGCCCCTCCCGTCTCCCTGCCGTCTCCCACCGGTCCTCCGCCGCGCCGACGGCGGGTCACCCCGTGATCACGGACGACGTACCGTTTCGATACCGAAGCCGTTATGAGCTGCGGAAACGCTCGCCCCGCGCGGGGCCGCCCGAGTACGATCCGGGCAGACGCCCCGTCCGGTGCACCCCACAAGTGCCAGGCCGCGGGCGGCGGCTCCGCGCGGGCCCGCGACGGCCTCACCACGGTCGGACCGGCGGTGCCGCGCTCCACGTCACCGCGCGCCAGGGCAGTCGCGCGAAGCGGAAGGGCAGCGATTTGACGGACCGGCTCACCGGAGGGGACTCCTCACTGCTGCGGCGCATCAACGCGGCGGTCACCCTGCGGTCGTTGCGCGACGGACAGGCCGTCACGCTGACCCAGCTCGTCGGCGACACCGGCCTGTCCAGGCCCACCGTCGAGGGCGTGATCGAGGGGCTGCTGGAGTCCGGGCTGGTCGCCGAGGTCGAGCACGTCCAGGAGTCGGGCCGTCAGCGCGGCCGCCCGGCCCGCTGGTTCCGGTTCCGCGCCGAGGCCGGGCACGTGCTCGGCATCGAGATCGGCGTCCACGACCTGCGGGTCGTCCTCGCCGACCTGGCCGGCGAGGTGCTGACCAGCCACTCCCGGACGGTGGACGAGTCGGTGGAGGCCGAGGAGCGGCTCGCCCTGGTCCGCACCACCGTCGGCGAGGTGCTGCGCAAGGCCGGGGTCTCCCGCGACAGCCTGTGGGAGGTCGCCGTCGGCACCCCCGGCATCGTCGACCGGGACGGCACCGTCCGGCTCGGCACCGCGATGCCCGGCTGGACCGGCCTCGACCTCGGGGCCCGGCTGCGCCGCTCCTTCCGCTGCCCCGTGGTGATCGAGAACGACGCCAACCTGGCCGCCATCGCCGAGCACTGGAAGGGCGCGGCGGTCGGCAAGGGCGACGTGGTGTTCGTGATGGCCGGGCTCAGCCCCGGCGCCGGCTCGCTGATCGGCGGGCGGCTGCACCGCGGCCACGGCGGCGCGGCCGGCGAGATCGGCGCGCTCCACCTGCTCGGCCAACAGGTCACCCCCGAACGGCTGTTGTCCACCACCGGCAAGCCGCTCGACCCGCTGGACGAGGCCGCCGTGGCCCGGGTGCTGCGACTGGCCCGGGAGGGCGACCAGGTCTCGCAGATCGCCATGGACCGCTTCCTGAGCCGCCTGGTGCACGACGTCACCGCGCTGGTCCTCGCCCTCGACCCCGAACTCGTCGTGGTCGGCGGCTGGGCTGCCGGGCTGGACGGCGTCCTGGAGCCGCTGCGCGAACAGCTCGCCCGCTACACGCTGCGCTCCCCCGAGGTGGCGCTCGCCGCGCTCGGCTCCGAGGTGGTCGCGATGGGCGCGCTGCGGGTCGCCCTCGACCACGTCGAGGAACAGCTGTTCGCCGTCGACCCGCCCACCGCGCGGTAGCCGCCCGCCCGCGGCGCCCGGCTACGGCAGGCAGAGCAGGTCGTACGCACCGCCGAGCCGCGCCCGGGCGTGCGCCAGCATCCGCCGCGCGTACCGGGGGTCGTGCTTGAGCGAGTCGTAGCCGGGGCGGTCGTCGGGCGGCAGCACGCCCGCGGTCTCGGCGAGGTAGACGTCGAAACCCGGGTACATCAGCACCGCGTACGGCAGGTCGTCGACGTCCAGCGCGAACACCGGGTACTCGCCGAGCCCGTCGCGCTCGCCGTGCGGGCCGACGGACAGCACCCGGCGGGAGTCGGAGCCGCCGGGCAGCAGGAAGCACTCGCCGAACCGCTCCGAGAACGGCTCGAAGCAGGAGCCCCACGGCTCGCCGTACTCCTCGACGGCGATCTCGCCCAGGGTGCGCGGCGCGAGGGCGCCGTCCTCGTCGAACCAGTCGTGGCGCGCCAGCATCCCGCTGTCGTACGCCAGCCAGGTGCGCAGACTGGGCGGCAGCGGGTGGCCGCTGGGGAAGGCCGTCAGCTCGGGGCGCGGCCGGAGGGCGCCCTCGACCCACGGGCCGGCGAACCGGTGGTAGTCGAGCACCTGACGGCCCGGGTCCTCCCGCACGGCGGCGACCGCCCGCTCGGTGAGCACCCTGCCGTGGTCCGCCTGCTCGGTCAGGTCCGTCTGGTCCGTCTGATCCATCGTGGCGCCGCTCCCCTGCTTCACCGGTCGTCAGTGAGCAGGAGCGTAACGGCGGCCACCGACAAGGCGCCCTGACGGTCCGTCAGGAACGGTGGCGGGTGGCGGGCGGCGGGCCCGGCGTCAGGAGACGGCGGCGGCGACCGGGACGGCGGAGGCGACCTGGACGGCCGCGCCGGACTCGCCGAAGGTCAGCTTGCAGGTGTCGGCCCGGTAGGTGGAGACCCCGACCGCGACCAGCCGGCCCGCCGTCGCGTACTGCGTGGTGACCACCAGCACCGGGGTGCCCGGGGGGCGCTCCAGCAGCGCGGCCTCGGCGGCCTCCGCGACGCCCAGCTCCACCGAGCGGGACTCGCCGTCGACGCCGAGCCGCTCCAGCTGGCGCAGCACGCCGCGGGCCCGGTCGCCGCCCTTCACCACCACGGCCAGGTGCGGCAGCGCGGCGGAGGGCACGTGCAGCGACTCGGCGGCGACCGTCACGCCCTGGACGGTCCGCAGACGGCGCACGGTGTGCACCTGGTCGCCCTCGGCCAGGCCCAGGGTGCGGGCCAGCGCGGCGGTGGCGGGGCCGGTGGCGCAGTCCACCACCGTCCACTCCTGCCCGTCGCGGGCGGCGCCGGGGCGGCCGGACTCGCGCCCGCCGACCGGGACGCCCACCCGCGGGGCGGCGATCAGCGTGCCGATGCCGCGACGGCGGACCAGGCGGCCCTCCAGCTCCAGCTGGTCCAGGGCCTGCCGGAGGGTGGCCCGGGCCACGCCGAAGCGCGCCGAGAGCTCCCGCTCGTTGGGCAGCACCTGGCCGGTGGAGAACTCGGTGTCCATGGTGCGCAGCAGCACCGTGCGCAGGTGCCAGTACTTCGGCTCCGCCACCGCCGCGAGCGTTCCTTGCCCCACCGTGTCCTCCACCCTGAGGGACGACAGGCCCACCGCGACTCCCCGTTTCGGCAGGTGGGGGAGGCGGGCTTTATCCGTCCTTCTTTATTAAAGGTCTTTGCAGTAAGTGACAGTAGGGGGTGCCCCGGGAGATGGTCAAGACCAATGGGAGGTGTTCCTTGCGGATCGCCCGCCGACCCGGTATGGCGCACCGGTTCGCCCGGAATGCCGGGCTGTCGGAGCCGACCGGTACCCTCGCTCCGTGCACAGCATCATCACGACAGTCAACGTCAACGGGATCCGGGCGGCCGCCAAGAAGGGCTTCCTGGAGTGGATCGACGGCACCGAGTCCGAGGTGGTCTGCCTCCAGGAGGTGCGCGCCGAGGCCGGGCAGTTCGACGACGTGCTGGCCCGGCTCGACGGATGGCACGGCGTCTGGGCGCCCGCCGCGGCCAAGGGGCGGGCCGGGGTGGCGGTGCTCTCCCGGCGCGCGCCCGAGGCCACCCGGATCGGCTTCGGGTCCGCCGAGTTCGACTCCTCCGGCCGCTACGCCGAGCTCGACCTGCCCGGCCTGACGGTCGCCTCGCTGTACCTCCCCTCCGGCGAGGTGGGCACCGCGCGACAGGACGAGAAGGAGCGCTTCATGGCCGAGTTCCTGCTCCACCTCGGCGAGCTGCGGGCCCGCGCGGCGGCGGAGGGCCGCGAGGTGGTGGTCTGCGGCGACTGGAACATCGCCCACCGCGAGGCCGACCTGCGCAACTGGAAGGCCAACCGGAAGAAGGCCGGCTTCCTCCCCGAGGAGCGCGCCTGGTTCTCCCGCGTCCTCGACGACCACGGCTACGTGGACGTCCTGCGCCACCACCACCCCGACCAGGACGGCCCCTACTCCTGGTGGTCCTACCGCGGTCGCGCCTTCGACAACGACGCCGGCTGGCGCATCGACTACCAGCTGGCCACCCCGGGCCTGGCCGCCCGCTGCACCCGCGCGCACGTCGAACGCGCCGCCACCCACGCCGAACGCTGGTCCGACCACGCCCCGGTCACGGCCGTCTACGGCCACAGCACCTGATCCCACCGCCGGCCGGTCCCCGGCGCCTGGGTGGCGGCGGGGACCGGTGGGGCGGAGGAGAGGAAGAGGGAGTAGAGGGACAGAGGGGTAGAGGGGGACAGAGGGGTCAGACGCGGTCGGCTGCGATCAGGACGTACTGGAAGGAGCCGTCCTTGTAGGACTCGATGAACGCCTCCTCGATGCCGGTGACCAGCGAGGAGGTGGCGCGCAGTTCCCAGTAGGGGAGGGTGTCGGGGGTCAGGTCGATGACGGCCTGCGGGACGAGGCGGTTGTCGGCCATCGCGCGGAGGTACTCGCGGCGGGAGTGGATGTTGCACTCGAAGTGGGCGTTGATCTGGGAGACCCACTTGGAGGGCTGGCCGTAGCGCGGGTTCCAGCAGCCGGTGACGGTGACGTACCGGCCGCCGACCTTGAGCACCCGGGCGTGCTCGGCGAACAGGTCGTGCAGGTCGACGTACATGCTGGACTCGTTGTTCCAGGAGCCGGACATCAGGCCGCTGGCGAACGGGGTGTCGAGCATGTTGCAGACCCGGGAGCGGACGTGGTCGGCGATGCCGAGCTCCCGGGCGCGGCGGTTGCCGAACTCGGCCTGGGTGGTGGAGAGGGTGACGCCCTCGACCTTGCAGCCGAAGCGCTGGTGGGCCATGACCATGGAGCCGCCGCGACCGCAGCCGGCGTCCATCAGGGTGTCGCCCGGCGCGATCGGGCCGAGGTGGTCGAGCAGGACCTCGGCCTGGGCGGACTCCAGCCGGTGCAGTTCGGCGATCAGCTTCTTCTCGTACGCGCTGTCCTCGGGGGTGCCGAGGGCGGCGTGGTCGACCTCGCCGATGCCGTAGTGGTGGTGGTAGAGGCCGTCGACGTCGCCGAGGCGCAGGTTGACCGGCCGGGCCTCGTTGTTCCAGTAGCGGGCGATGTCGCCCTGGTAGGCGGTCGCCGGAGCCGGGACGAAGGGGGTGGCGGCGTCGGTGCCGGTGGTGGCGGCGGTGTCGAATTCGGTGCTGGTCATGTCCACGTGTCCGTTTCTTGCCGGTTCTTACCAGAAGTTGGGCAGGCTGTAGCGGTAGGTGTTGGTCCGGTGCCAGTAGTGGTTGCCGTCCACCCAGGCGGCCACCCCGCGCAGGAAGCGCAGCAGCGGCGGGGCCGGGCAGGCGGCGGCGAGGGCGGCGGACTCGGCCTCGAAGGCGTGCATCAGCTCGTTGTGGACCTCGACGGCCTTCAGGTAGCCGTCCCGGTCGGAGAGCCCCTCGCGTTCGGCGATCACCACGGGCAGGTTGAGGTGGCGGCCGGGGCTCGCCAGCTCCTTGGTGTACGAGTAGAGGTCGTTGACCAGGGTGGTCGCGTTCCCGGCGAGCGCGATGACCCGCTGGGTCCCGGGCATCGCGTGCAGGTCGGCCGGCAGTTCGTAGCCGCCGACGGTGTCGGTGATGGTCGGGCAGGGGCGGAAGTTGTTGAACTGGCGCATCGCCAGGTACTCCCACACCTCGGGCACGTGGTCGGTCTCGGCCCAGGCGGCCTCGGCCAGGTAGCCCAGGTGCAGGCGCGCCATGTCGTGCCGGTAGCGGTCGGCCTGGGAGGGGGTCGCGGCACCGGTGAAGTACGCCATGGCGGAGCGGTAGGCGCGGCGCGGGGCGTCCGAGCCGAGCGACTCCGCCCAGCCCGGCGCGTACTCCGCGGTGGTGTGCAGCGGGTCGATGGCGGTGTGCGCGAGCAGCAGCCGGCTGCCGAGGCCGACCGGGGAGCCGCCGTGGTCCTCGCAGTAGCAGTCGTCGACCGCGTTCTCGGCGACCATCAGGCGGGTGGCCAGCATCAGGTGGTCGACGGTCGGGGCGTCCGGGTGGCAGGCCACCATGTAGCGCCCGACCGAGAAGCCGTCGAACTCGCCCTCCCACTCGTCGGGGAACAGCTCCACCTCGTCCACCGCCCAGTCCTTGATCCGGCGGCTGACCTCGGCCACCCGGACGGGGTCGGGCTCCGGCACCGGGTGGTGGTAGAGGCCGGGCACCGGGGTGCCCTCCGCCGGGGTGGCGGCGGGCGGCTCCGGGACGGCGGCGGGCAGTGGCGGCGCGGCCGGTGCCGGGAGGCGGGGCAGCAGCAGGCCGCCCGTCCCGAGTCCGCTGGGACCGCGCAGGATGCGCTCCAGCCCGCCACCGGACGCCCCGGGCGCGGCGGGTACGACGGCGGGCGCGGCGAGTGCGGCGAGGGCGGTGGCGGCGGCCCGGAACGGGACGGCGGGCGGGCCGGGCAGCGCGGGGAGGGCGGTGAGGGCGGTGAGGTCGGCCGGGACGGCGGGGGCCGGTGACGGAGAGGAAGGCCCTGGCTCGGGCATCCTGGACTCCTTACTGGGAGGGGGCGGTCTGGTCGGGACGGCCGACGGAGGCGCGTCCGGCCGTGCGGACGGGGCGGGCGGCCTGCGACCGTCCGCCACGAGCGGGGATCTCGTGGTCAGCCTGCTCCGGGAGCGTCCGCGGACGCGTTCGGCGGGTCGACCCGCGTCCGTGCAGACGTCCGCGTCGGCAGCGGTGCCGGCTCCACGACCGGGCCGGCCTCAATGGTCACGGGACGAACACTCCTCGGGGAATGAAGAATTGACTAACCGTCAGAAGCTGTGACCGGCTCGGTCGGATCTTGAGGAACGCTAACGCTCCGTAGGCGCGCTCCGCCCACGGGGCCGGGGGTATTTACCTCGATGCGGTGATCTTGCGAATCCCGAGGTTTATCCGGGCCGTCCCGGCCGCACGCGAACGCCCCCGCCCCCGCGCGGTGGCGGCGGGGACGGGGGCGTTCGGGGTCCGGCGGGTCCGGCGGGTCCGGCGGGTCCGGCGGGCTGAACGGGCTGAACGGGTCAGGCGGTGGTGCAGGCGGTGCCGTTGAGGGTGAAGGCGGGCAGCGCGGCGGGAGTACCGGTGGCCTGGAAGCCGAAGGAGGCGGTGCCGCCGGGGGCGAGCGTGCCGTTCCAGCCCGCGTCGGTGGCGGTGACGGCCGCGCCGCTCTGGACCACCTGGGCGTTCCAGGCGTTGCTGACCGCCTCGTTGCCCCGGTACGTCCAGGCCAGCTTCCAGCCGGAGACGGTGCCGCTGCCGGTGTTGCGCACCGTCACGTCGGCGGTGAACCCGGCGCCCCAGCTGCTGCCCACGGTGTAGCTGACCGCGCACCCCGTGACCGGCCGGGTCGGACCACCGCTCGCACTCGGCGAGGGCGAGGGGGATGCCGACGGAGAAGGGGACGGGGACGGGGAGGCCGAGGAGGACGGCGAGGGAGAGGGCGAGGGCGAGGGGGACGAGGACGGGCCGGTGCCGCCGCCCGGTTCGGCGCCCCACTGCGGCACTCCCCCGTCCAGCAGCCGGATGTTGGCCGCGTCCACCGGCGTCGAGCCGGGGACCAGCGAAATGCCCTGGTACGACCAGTCGTTGGTGGGGTCCCAGGCGCCCGAGGAGGCGATCCGGAACTGCACCTCCTTGCGGTAGGCGGACTGCCCGGCCGGGGCGATCACGGTGGTGGAGCAGTCGACCGTGACGTAGTAGGTGGAGCCCGCGTAGAGCGTCGGGCCGCTGACCGCGCCGCACTGGTTGTAGTTGGTGGTCAGGGTGATCTGGTTCGGGATCACGCCCGGTTCCAGGGTGAAGTAGTAGCGCAGCGAGGCGTTCTTGAGCGGGCGGGCCGGCCAGGCCGACTTGTTGATCAGGTACGCCTTGATCTCGGTGAAGTTGGGGCCGGCGGCGTTCACCGAGGCCTGGACGGACATCTCCGGGCCGTCCGGGGTCTCCTTCGGCGGGAAGTTCGCGAGCGGGGCGCCGCCGTACTCGCCGTAGAGCCGGGCCAGTGCGCCCGTGAAGGCGGCGTTGTAGTCGGTGGCGACCTCGTTGTTGACGTAGTTGGAGCGGTCGTCGGTGTAGGAGTCGTCGGCCGAGCTCGGGCCGCCGACCAGGGCGCCGATCAGGGTGTGGCGGCTGTTGACGGGGTTGGTGAGCTGGTCGGTCCAGGAGCCGTGGGCGGTGCGGTGGTGCGGGTTCTTCGGGGGGTTGGTGCCGTAGCCGATCAGGTAGCTGGACTTGCGGGGGTTGTCGCCGAGCGCGTAGTCGATCTGGCGGAGCGCGAAGTCGTGGTAGCGGGCCTTGCGGGTGGGGTCGCCGGTGAGCGTGTCGGAGTAGACCAGCGCCACGAAGGAGGTGTTGGCGGCGTAGCGCAGCGAGCCCCAGGAGTCGAGCACGGCCTCGCCGCCCGGCGAGTACGTGACCTGGCTGCCGTTGACGCCGACGGTCCACCAGTCCAGCCAGCGGTTGGCGTCGTCGACGTACTGCTGTTTGCCGGTGAGTTGGGCCAGCAGCACGTAGGCGCCGTAGGACTTGTCGTCCCAGGCGATCGTCCACTTGTAGGACTTGGTCGTGGTCTGCGGCTCGGTGGAGAGGTTGGCGTAGTAGCTCTCGGCCTTGGCCAGGTAGGTGCTGTCACCGGTGGCCTTGTAGAGCCAGATCGCGCCCCAGACCAGTTCGTCGTTGTAGCCGCTCCAGGAGTTGTAGTAGCCCTGGGCGTCCTTGATGCAGTCGCTGTACTTGCCGCGGTAGGTGTCGGCGAAGGTGTACAGCTGCTTGGCGTGGGTGAGCAGGGTCGCCGCGTACGCCGGGTCGCTGTCGGCGAAGACGATGGACGAGGAGGCGAGCGCGGCGGCCGTCTCGCCCGCCAGGTCCGAGCCGGGGCAGGAGGCGTCGATCCTGTACGCGGGCCGGGCCATCGGCAGCACCTCGGCCGGGCCCCACCAGGCGTGGTCGGCCGAGCCGTTGCCGACCTGGCCGTAGAGCACGTTCGGGGCGGGGTGCGCCTTGAGCAGGTAGTCGTCGACGAAGCGCAGGTTGTTCTTGAGGTACGGCAGTTGCCCGGAGGCGGTGTAGCCCTGCTTCTCGGCGATGCCGCCCCAGGCCAGCATGGTGGTCGACGCCGCCATCGGCAGGCCGAACTTGACGTGGTCGCCCGCGTCATACCAGCCGCCGGTGAGGTCGAGCCCGACGTCCTTGCCGTCGTCGAGCGCGGAGTCGCCGCGCCAGCCGACCCGGTTGGTGGCGGGCAACTTGCCCGACTGCTGGGCCTCGTAGAAGAGCAGCGACTTCTGCAGCGCCTCGCCGTAGTTGAACGCGGACGCGGACGCGGCGGCGGCGCTGTCGGCGACGGCACTGTCGGCAGCGGCGGCGGGCGCGGTGTGCAGCGGCAGCAGCGCCCCGGCGGCCAGGGCCCCGGCCGCGAGCAGTCCGCACAGGGCGCGCCGGGCGGAGCCGGGGTGCCGGGGGGCGGCCGTGCGGCGGACGGGTGCGGGCGGGCCGGGCGGGCCGGGTGGGGGTGCGGCGGGGTGCGGCATGGTGTCCTTCCGGGGCGGCTGCGGGGTGGGGGGTGGGGGTAGCCGATCGGATGGCCCGTGACCTGCCCGAACACCATGGGAGCGCTCCCACACCCCGAGCGGCTCGGGACGGTGTCGACAGGCGGTGGGCGGCGTCCATGGTGGCCACGCCGCCGCACCGGTGTCAATGAACAACTCGTAAGTTACAGAAGGGAGTTCACACCCCGCAGGGACCCGCCTCGCCCGCCGGTGCCCGTCGGCGCCCGTCGGTGCCCGTCGGCGCCCGTCACGGCCCGGTCGCCGGCAGCGACAGGTCCAGCCAGGCGCAGGCGTCGGCGGGCAGCCGGCCGGCGTCCAGCGGGGCGCTGGTCAGCAGGGGGGTGCTGCCGGGCGGGAGGGGCAGCGGGTGGTCGGTGAAGTTGACCAGGCAGGCGAACGAGCCGTCGCGGGTGAAGGCCAGCACGCCGGGGTCGGCGGGCAGCCAGTCGAGCGTCTCGGGCAGGGCGGCGAGGCGGTCGCGGCGCAGCCGCAGGGCGTCGCGGTAGAGGGCGAGCACCGAGTGCGGGTCGGCCTGCTGGGCGGCGACGCTCTGCTCGGCCCAGGCGGCGGGCTGCGGGAGCCAGGGGTCGGCGGCGCCGTCCGGGGAGAAGCCGAACGGGGCCCGGGTGCCGGACCAGGGCAGCGGGACGCGGCAGCCGTCGCGGCCGCGGTCGGTGCCGCCGGAGCGGACGAAGGTGGGGTCCTGGAGCAGCGCGTCGGGGATGTCCTCGACCTCGGCGAGCGCGAGTTCGTCGCCCTGGTAGACGTAGACGCCGCCGGGCAGCGCCATGGTGAGCAGGGCGGCGGCGCGGGCCCGGCGCAGGCCGAGGGCGCGGTCGGTGGGGGCGCCGAGCCGCTTGTTCCCCATGTCGAAGGAGGTGTCCTCGCGGCCGTAGCGGGTGGCGTGCCGGATGGTGTCGTGGTTGGAGAGCACCCAGGTGGGCGGGGCGCCGACCCGGGCGTGCGCGGCCAGGGTGCCGTCGACGACGTCCCGGACGGCGTCGTGCTCCCAGGCGCAGCACAGGAACTCGAAGTTGAAGGCGGAGTGCAGCTCGTCCGGGCGCAGGTAGCGGGCGAACTGCTCGGGGGTGGGGAGCCAGACCTCGCCGACGAAGACCCGGTCGTCGGGGTAGCTGTCGGTGATCTTGCGCCAGGAGCGGTAGACCTCGTGGACGGCGTCGACGTCCTGGTAGGGCAGGTCGGTGACGTCGGGGTGCGGGCCGACGTCGGGCAGGCCGGGCTTCTTGGCCAGGCCGTGGGCGACGTCGATGCGGAAGCCGTCCACGCCGTGGTCCAGCCAGAACCGCAGGACGGACTCGAACTCGGCGCGGACCTCGGGGTGTTCCCAGTTGAGGTCGGGCTGCTCGGGGGCGAACAGGTGCAGGTACCAGTCGCCGGGGGCGCCGTCGGGGCCGGTGGTGCGGGTCCAGGCGGGGCCGCCGAAGTACGACTGCCAGTCGTTGGGCGGGAGTTCGCCGTCGGCGCCGCGGCCGGGGGTGAACCAGAAGCGTTCCCGGGCGGCGGAGCCGGGGTCGGCGGCGAGCGCCTCCCGGAACCAGGGGTGCTGGTCGGAGCAGTGGTTGGGCACCAGGTCGACGATGACCCGCAGGCCGTGGCCGTGGGCTTCGGCGATCAGTTCCCGGGCCTCGGCGAGGGTGCCGAACAGCGGGTCGATGTCGCGGTAGTCGGCGACGTCGTAGCCGCCGTCGGCCATCGGGGAGCGGTACCAGGGGTTGAACCAGAGGGCGTCCACGCCGAGGTCGCGCAGGTACGGCAGGCGGCTGCGCACGCCCGCGAGGTCGCCGACGCCGTCGCCGTTGCCGTCGGCGAAGCTGCGCACGTAGACCTGGTAGATGGCGGCGGTGCGCCACCAGGGCCGGGTGTGGCGTTCGGTGGACTTGCTCACGGGGTTCTTCTCCTTGTTCGTGGACGGGCCCGGGGCCCGGGGCCCGCCCGCGGGTGCGGGCGGGCCTGGACGGGTGGTCACCGGGGCCGTGGTGCGGGCGGGCCCGGGCGGGTGGTCCGCCGGGGGGCCGTGGTGCGGACGGGCGGGCGGGGCCACCAGCCGCTGGTGCGGGCGGGGTTACCAGCCGCTGTTGCCGGTGCCGCGCTGGATGGTGAAGCCGCCGGTCACGTTCAGCGGGGCCTCGGCGGTCTGGGAGACCTTGGTGTTGGCGAAGGTGCCCCGGCCGGTGGCGTTGCCCTCGATGCCGTTGGCGCCGGTCCTGGTGATGGTCAGTCCGTCGACGCGCAGGTCGGCGATCTGCTTCTGCCAGGAGAGCAGGAGGCCGCTGTAGGTGGAGTCCTCGACGGTGTTGCCGTTCAGCACGACGGGCTGGGTGAGGTCGCTCTGGTCGGCGTAGATCCAGACCGCGCCGAGCTTGGAGTTCCAGTTGACCTCCATGCTGCCGGTGCGGCGCAGCACGTTGCCGGAGACGGTGGTGGTGCCGGTGAAGGGCTGGCCGAAGCGGGTGGAGACGGTGATGCCGGCGCCGGCGGTGACGGTGTCGGAGATCAGGTTGTCCTGGACGCTGTTGCCGCTGCCGCCGTAGACGGCGGCGCCGTTGGCGAGGGCGGGCAGCTGCACGGTGTTGTGCCGGAAGGCGCTGTCGGTGACGGCCGCGCCATCGGACCACATGGCCAGCGCGTCGTCGCCGGTGCCGCGGATGCTGCTGTTGGAGACGACGGCGCCGTTCACCGCGCCGTGCAGGTTGACGCCGTCGGCGTAGGTGTCGCGGATCCGCAGGTCGCTGGCCTGGAGTCCCTTGGTGGGCGCGTTGATCCAGAGGCCGACCTTGGTGTGCCGGATCCAGACGTTCCGGATGACGGAGCCGGTGCCGAAGTCGCCCTCGATGCCGGCCTGGCCGCCGGCGTCGTCGCGGACGGTGTTCTGGCCGTCGATGGTCAGGTTCTCGACGGTGCTGGTGCCGCCCTGCCCGTACAGGCCGCCCTTGAGGCCGGTGCCGCGCAGCACGGTGTACCAGACGCCCGCGCCGCGCAATGTGACGCCGGAGAGGTTGACGTGGTCGGAGACGGTGTAGGTGCCGGCCGGGAGGAACAGGCCCTTGCCCTGGCTCTTGGCCGTGTTCAGGGCGCTGTTGAGGGCGGCGGTGACGTCCGGGCCGCCCGGGGTGACGCCGAGGCTCGCGGCCGACAGGTAGCCGCTGGGCAGGGTCTCGGCGGTGCCGGTCTGTTCGGCCTCGACCAGGTCGAGGGTGTAGGAGGCGGCGGTGTCCCCGGCGTCCTTCTGGAAGCGCAGCACGGTGCCGGCCGGCAGGGTGCGGCCGAGGGTGGCGCGGGTCTCGTCGAAGAAGCGGTGGGCCTGCCCCTCGCCGGGGTTGTTGGTGTAGGGGTAGGCGCCGTAGACCCAGGCGTAGCGGGAGGTGAGCGACAGGTCGGGCAGGGCCTGGCCGTCCGCGTAGACGCTGAGGGTGGCGTCGAGGCCCTTGCCGTCGGCGCTGTCGGGGAGGGAGTAGCGCAGGTTGACGGCGTTGGCGGGGGCGGTGAGCTTGATCTCGACGTACTGGCCGGTCTGGGTGAGCTTGACGGCGCTGCGGCCGGAGGCTTCGGCGGCGGTACTGAGGTAGGTGCGGTCGGGGGTGAGGACGGTGCCGTTGGTGGTGCCGGCCTCGGCCTCGTAGCCGGTGAAGGGGAGGGTGGCGCCCGCGCCGGTGGGGGCCGGGGTGCCCGGGTCGGACGGCGAGGGGCTGGGGCTGCCGGTGCCGGTGGGGGTGGTGGGGGTGAGGCTGTCGAGGTTGACGTTGCCGCTGTCGGCGGTGGTGAACTTCAGCGCGACGGTGTTGGTCCCGGCGGCGAGGGTGACGGCCTGTCGGACGGTGGCCCAGCTGTCCCAGTTCGCGGTGGCGGGCAGCGTGACCTGCCCGGCGGAGGCGCCGTTGACCAGCAGGGTGAGCGTCTTGGCGGAGCCGGTGCCGTTGGCGTACCGGATCGTGACGCTGCCGGCGCCGGCCTGGCCGGAGGGGACGGTGAAGGCGGCGGTGGCGTTGCCCTTGTTGCCGTCGGTGAAGCCGCCGACGAAGCCGCTGCCGGTGTAGCCGGAGTGGTCGGCGGCGACCGCCGCGCCGCCGGAGAGCGCGGCGGACTCGGCCTCCAGGGTGCCGCCCTGGGTGGTGGTGCCGGTGGTGGCGGTCAGGTTGTCGAGGTTGACGTTGCCGCTGTCGGCGGCGGTGAAGGCGAGGGCGACGGTGTTCGCGCCGGCGTTCAGGGTGACGGTCTGCTCGCTGCCCGCCCAGGTGTCCCAGTTGGCGGTGGCGGGCAGCGTGACCTGCCGGACCTTGGTGCCGTTGACCAGCAGGCTCAGGGTCTGCGCGGAGCCGGTGCCGTTGGCGTAGCGGAGGGTGACGGTGGCGGCGCCCGCGCTCGGGGCCTGCACGGTGAAGGAGGTCTTCGCCGCGCCCTTGTTGCCGTCGGTGAAGCCGCCGACGAAGCCGCCGCCGGTGTAGCCGGAGTGGTCGGCGGCGACCACCGCGCCGCCGGAGAGCGCGGCGGACTCGGCCTCCAGGACGACGGAGGCGGCCCGGGCGCCGGTGGTGAACGTGGTCCACAGGGCGAGGCCGGCGACCAGCGTGGCGGCCGCGGCGAGGGCGGTGCCGCGGGTGGTGCGGCCATGGGTGGTGCGGCTGCGGACGGTCGCGGTGGCGCGGGCGGTCGCGGTGGCGCGGGACGTGCCGGGTGCAGGGTACACGTGGGCTCCCGAAGCTGACCGGGGCACGGCGGCTCCCGGTGGGTGGGGGTGGGGTGGGGGCGTTGCGGCGGTGCGGTGGTGCGGCGGCACCGGGCGAGTCGGACGGCCGACCGCCGCGGCCGGTGCCGGGTCGGTGGGGCGGCCGTCGTCCCCGGGAGGTCGGCACCGGGGACGGCGGCCCGCGCGGAGCGGGAGGGGCGGCCGACGTGGCGTCAGCCGACCTCCCGGCGGGCGGGTGTCAGCCCTTGAGGCTGCCCGCGGTCAGGCCCGCCATGATGTGGCGCTGGAACAGCAGGAAGATCACCAGCAGCGGGACGGCGGCCATCGCCATGCCGGCCAGCAGTTGGTTGGCGGGCATGTCGTTGGCGAGCGTGTTGAGGGCGACGGTGATCGGCTGGCCCTTGGGGTCGGGCAGCGTCAGCATCGGCCACAGGAAGTCCTTCCACACCCCGACCACCGCGAAGATGGACACCACGGCGAGCACCGGCCGGGCCAGCGGCAGCACCACGTGCAGCAGGATGCGGACCGGCCCCGCGCCGTCGATCCGGGCGGCGTCGATCAGCTCCTCGGGGATCTGGTCGAAGAACCGCTTCAGCACGAAGATGTTGAAGGCGTTGGCGCAGGCGGGCAGCCAGATCGCGAACGGCGTGTTGATCAGGTTGACGTGGATCAGCGGGATGTCCACCACCGTCAGGTAGGTGGGCACCAGCAGCGCGGACACCGGCAGCATCAGGGTGGCCAGCATCATCGCGAGGACGACGTTGCCGAGCACCGGTCGCAGCTTGGACAGCGCGTACGCCGCGCAGACGTCCACCAGCAGCTGGCACAGCAGCGCCCCGGCGGCCAGCAGCAGGGTGTTGAGGAAGTAGCGGCCCAGTCCGGTGCTGCTCCACGCCTGGCCGTAGCTCTCGGGGTGGAAGCTGTGCGGGATCAGGGTCGGGCTGGGGTCGGCGAGTTCGGCGGAGGACTTCAGCGCGCCGGAGACCATCCAGTACAGCGGGAAGACGAACGCCGCGGTGAAGGTGACCAGGACGGTGCCCAGCACGGCGCGGTAGAGCAGCCGGCCGAGCGGCCGGTCGAGTTCGGCGGGGGCGATCAGGGTGCGGGCGGCGGATTCGGCGGTGGCCATGGCGGGTTCCTCTCAGCCCTTGGAGCGGGTCAGGCGCAGGTAGAGCCCGGCGAAGGCGCCGAGGACGACGAACAGGACCGTGCTCATCGCGCTGGCCAGGCCGAAGTCGTTGTAGACGAAGGCGTAGCGGTACAGCAGCAGCAGGACGGTGACGGTGGCGTCGTTCGGTCCGCCGCCGGTCAGCACGAAGGGTTCGATGAACACCTGCATGGTGCCGATGACCTGGAGCAGCAGGGTGATCAGCAGGATGAAGCGCATCTGCGGGACCGTCACGTGCCACAGCCGCTGCCGGATCGAGGCGCCGTCGAGCTGGGCGGCCTCGTACAGTTCGCCGGGCACGCCCTGGAGGGCGGCGAGGTAGATCAGCGTGGTGGTGCCCATGTTGGCCCAGGTGGAGACCAGGACCAGCGAGAGCATCGACAGGTTCTCCGACTCCAGCCACTGCTGCGGGGGCAGGTGCAGGACCGCCAGCGCGTGGTTGAACAGGCCCGGGCCCGGGTCGTAGAACCAGCGCCACAGCAGCACGGTGACGATCGGCGGGAGCATCACCGGCAGGTAGACGGTCATCCGCAGGTAGGCGCGGCCGTGGCGCAGCTCGTTGAGGACGACGGCGGTGACGAACGGGGCGGCGAAGCCGAACACCAGGGCCAGCGCGGTGAACCAGAGGGTGTTGCGCCAGGCGGTGAGGAACAGCGGGTCGTCGAACAGGCGCTGGAAGTTGTCCAGGCCGACCCAGGTGGCGGGTTCGGTGAAGTTGACCTGCTGGAAGCTCAGCAGGAAGCCGCGGACGATCGGGTACCAGGAGAACAGCGCGAAGGCGAGGATGCCGGCGGCGAGGAACAGGTACCCGACGAGGTTGTCGGCGAGGCGGCGCCGCAGTCCCGCCCGGCGCGGGGAGGAGGACGGGGGCGGTGCGGGGTCGGTGGCGGGCCGCTGCTCGGTGGGGCGCGGCGCGCCGACGGTGTCGACCTTCATGGGCGGGTGGCTTTCGGCTCGGACGGGAGCGGGAGGACGGGCCGCCGGCTTGTGGCCCGGGCGGGAGCGGGCGGACCGGCGGGGGCGGGCGGGGCGGGCGGTCGGACGGGGCGCGGCCGGCGGCGGCGGGAGGTGGTCGGCCGCGCCCCGGGCTCACTGCGCGGTGGCGAGGATGGTGTCGACCTTCTTCTGCGCGTCCTTCAGCAGGCCGTCGAGGTCGGCGTCCTGCTTGGTCAGCACGGCCTGCATCACGCCGTCCAGCACGGTGTAGATCTGCTGCGCGTTCGGCGGCTCGACCTTGACCTTCACCTCGGCGGCGCGGTCGGTGAACGGCTGGTAGTTGCGCTGCGGGACGTTGGCGTACTCGGCGTGCACCGCCCTGGTGGTCTCGCCGCTCTTGCCGTCGAACAGGTCGGGCTGGGGCAGGCCGATCGGGATGTCGGAGCCGGCCGACTTCTTGGTGGTCTCCTCCTCGCGGTCCGGGTTCAGGTACTTCCACTGGACCCAGGCGAGGCCGGCCTTGATCTTGGCCGGGGTGTCCTTGGGGTTGAACATGAAGCCGTCGCCGCCGCCGAGCGTCGCGGTGCCGGGCATCGCGGCCAGGCCGTACTCGTCGTACTTGCGCTCGAACTGCTTGACGATGGTGGGGATGTTGTCGGGGCCGGCGAGGTACATGCCGAGCTTGCCCGCGCCCATCATCTTCTGGACGTCGGGGATCTCCAGCAGTTGGCGGCTGCCCATGGTGTTGTCGGTCCACCGCATGTCGTGCAGGTACTGGAGGGCCTTGCGGGACGCGTCGGAGTCGACCGCGGCCTTCCACTTGCCCGAGTCGTCCTGGGTGGCGACGTCGCCGCCCAGCGAGTAGATCCACGAGGTCAGGTGCCAGCCGCCCTGGTTGTTCTTGGAGAAGTCGGCGTAGCCGGTGACGCCGTCGCCGAGCGCGGTGATCTTCTGCGCGGCGGTGCGGACCTCGTCCCAGGTGGTCGGCGGCTTGTCCGGGTCGAGCCCGGCCCTGGTGAACAGCTCGCGGTTGTAGACCAGGCCCATCGAGTAGTTGCCGGTGGGCAGGCCGTAGACCTTGCCGTCCCGGCCCTTGAAGACGTCCTGCAACGCGGGCTTGACGTCGGCGAGGGCGGGGACGTCCTTCAGGTAGGGGGTGATGTCCGCGGCCTGGTGGCGCTGGATCAGGCCGGCCGGGTCGGTGAAGTAGACGTAGTAGACGTCCTCCAGCTGACCGCCGGCGAGCTTCGCGGCGAAGGTCTTCGGGTCCATCATGCCCTCGTGGGCGTCGATCCTGATGTTCGGGTGGCTGGCCTCGAACGCCTTGACGTCGTCCTCGAAGTTCTTGCGGTCCACGGTCTGGGTGGCCGGGGGGAGGCCGTTGACGGAGATGGTGACCACTCCCCCGGCGTCGCCGCTGCCACTGCCGCTGCCGCCGCTGCCGCACGCGGTGGCGGCGAAGGCGGTGGCCGCGGCCAGTGCCACGGCGGAGACCCGGCGGATTCTGTTGCTGCCCATGCTGATTCGGACCTTCCGTGGATCCTGCAACCGCTTGCGCCGAGCCCGGCTCGCAGCGCAAACGGTGTGATGGATGAAGAGGCCCGGATCGGTGGCACCGGGCGCTCGTCGGTGACCCGAACACTGACATTGTGAACGCAAGAAGTCAACGGGATGACGCAACATGCTTGCGTTACGAACCGGTTTCGCGATCCCCGCTAGCCGCGGGCGGCCACGGTCGCGGGTGCCGTGCAGGTCGACCCGCGCACGATCAGCTCGGGCTCGAACAGCACCTCCTCGGCGGGCAGCCGACGGCCCTCGATCTGCTCCACCAGCGCCTTCGCCGCCGCGGCGGCCATCGCGGCGACGGGCTGGCGCACCGTGGTGAGCGGCGGGTCGGTGGCGATCATGTACGGGGAGTCGTCGAAGCCGACCACCGAGACGTCCCGCGGCACGACCAGCCCCTCCCTCCGCAGCCGCCGGATCGCCCCCAGCGCCAGCGCGTCGCTCGCGCACACCACCGCGCTCGCCCCGGCCTCCACCAGCCGGGGCGCGGCGGCGGCCCCGCCGTCCATCGAGAACATCGCGTGGGCCACCAGCCGGCTCAGCTCCCCCTCCCGCCCGCGGCGGCGCAGGTGCCGGGCGAACGCGTCCAGTTTGCGCACGGACGGCACGTGTCCGGCCGGGCCGAGCAGCAGTCCGATCCGCTCGTGCCCGAGCGCCTCCAGGTGCGCCACGGCCTGCTCCACGGCCGCCGCGTCGTCCACCGAGATCAGCGCCGAACCGCGGTGCCCGTCCGCCGCGTTGATCAGCACCACCGGCACCTCGCGCTCGCGCAGCGCCCGCCCCTGCTCGGGCCCGGCGTCCGCGTAGCTGGCCCCCACGAAGACGATGCCCGCCACGTTCTGCCGCAGCAGCATCTCGATGTAGTTCGCCTCCGAGACCCCGTCGGCCGTCCGGGTGCACAGCACCGGCATCAGCCCCTGCTTGCTCAACGCCCCCGCCAGCACCTCGCAGAACCCGGGGAACACCGGGTTCTGCAGGTCGGGCACCACCAACCCGACCAGCGGCGCCCGGTCCGAGCGGAACGCCGAGGGCCGCTCGACCCCCATCACGTCCAGCGCCGTCAGCACCGCCTCCCTGGTCTCCCGCGCCACCCCCGGCCGGTTGCGCAGCACCCGGCTCACCGTCACCGCGCTCACACCGGCGAACCGGGCCACCTCGTCCAGCTTCTTCGTCATGGCCGAAGCGTATCGAGCTTCACGCAAAAAAACGACCGAGTCATGAAAATGAACGAAAGCGGGTGCGCTACCGCTTGAGCGCGCGCGTCGGACGGTGGCGGCCCGGCAGCAGGGGCCGGGGCGGAGGCCGGGAAAGGAGGCTCGGACCGCGGCCGGGGGCCGGGGGCCGGAGGCCGGAGGCCGGGGGGCCGGAGACCGGGGGGTGCCCGCGCTGCGGTCCGCCCGGGGCCGGCGGGGTGTCACGGCCCCGCCGGCCCGGCCAACGGGTGAGGTTCCACGGTAGGGGCGGGGGCGGGAAAGGGGCAGGGGCCGAACGTCCCGGGTGGCGGGAGGTTCGGCCCCTGGGGGCGGGCGGCGGTCCGTCGGGCCCCGTGTCCCGGCGGGCGGGCCGTCAGAGCAGCGGGCGGACGTGCTCGGCGAAGGTGTAGGACTCCTCCAGGTGCGGGTAGCCGGAGAGGACGAACTCGTCGACGCCCGCGTCGCGGTACTCGGCGAGGCGGTCGGCGACCTCGCGGTGGCTGCCGACCAGGGCGGTGCCCGCGCCGCCGCGGACCAGGCCGATGCCGGCCCAGAGGTTGGGGGCGATCCAGAGCCGGTCGCGGCTGCCGCCGTGCAGGTCGAGCATCCGGCGCTGGCCGACCGACTCCAGGGCGCGCAGCCGCTGCTGTCCGGCGGCGATCGCGCTGTCGTCGAGCCCGGCGATCAGGTCGTCCGCGTCCTGCCGGGCGCGGGCGGCGGTGGCCCGGCTCAGCACGTGCACCCGCAGGCCGAAGCGCGGGGAGCGGCCCTGCGCGGCGGCCAGCTCGCGGACCCGGGCGATCTTCTCGGCGACCTGCTCGACGGGTTCGCCCCAGGTCAGGTAGGTGTCGGCGTGCCGGGCGGCGACGTCGAGCGCGGGGTCGGAGGAACCGCCGAAGTAGACCTCGGGCACCGGCTCGGGGGGCTGGCGCAGGTGCCCGCCCTCGATCCGGTAGTGCGGGCCCGCGTGGTCGTACGGGGTGCCGCGCCAGGCGGCCCGGACCACGTCGAGGAACTCGCCGGCCCGGGCGTAGCGTTCGTCGTGGTCGAGCCGGTCGCCGTAGCCGCGCTGTTCGGCGTCGCTGCCGCCGGCCACCACGTTGAGCAGCAGCCGGCCGCCGGAGAGGCGCTGGAAGGTGGCGGCGGTCTGCGCGGCGAGCGCGGGTTCGATCAGGCCGGGGCGGAAGGCGACCAGGAACTTGAGCCGGCGGGTGGCGGCGATCAGCGCGGCGGTGGTGATCCAGGCGTCCTCGCAGTGCGCACCGGTCGGGGTGAGTACCGCGTCGTAGCCCAACTGGTCGACTGCCTGGGCGAGTTGGGTGAGGTAGCCGAGGGTGGCGGGGCGGCCGGCCGGGGCGGCGGCGGACGCGCCGCCGATGCCGGTGCCGTGGGCCGCGCCGCCCAGGTCGCGGGCGTCGCCGCCGGTCGGCAGGAACCAGTGGAAGGCGGTGGTGGGGCGGTCGGCCATGGCGTCAGTTCTCCCGGTTCGAGGTGGTGCCCGCGGGGACGGCCGGGCCGGCGTCCAGGGGGGTGCGGACCCGCAGGAACGCGGTGTGGCGGCGCAGCGTGAAGCCCAGCGACTCGTACAGGGCGATCGCCCGGGTGTTGTCGGCGGCGGCGTGCAGGAACGGGGTGTCGCCGCGCTGCTCGATGCCGTGCGCGACGGCCCGCACCAGGCGGGTGGCGTGGCCGCGGCCGCGGTGGTCGGGGTCGGTGCAGACGGCGCTGATCTCGGTCCAGCCGGGCGGGTGCAGGCGTTCGCCGGCCATCGCGATCAGGCGGCCGTCCCGGCGCAGGCCGAGGTAGCGGCCGAGGGCGATGGTGCGGGGCAGGAACGGGCCGGGGCGGGTGCGGGCGATCAGGTCGAGCATCTCGGGGACGTCGGCCGGGCCCAACTCGACCGCCTCCGGGGCGGGTTCGGTGCGCAGCGCGGTGGCGACCAGCTGGACGCCGTGGCCGGACTCCAGCACCTCCCAGCCCGCGGGCGCGGCGGCGGCGCCGGTGACGGGGGTGGTGCTGCCGGGCGGTCCGGCCAGCGCGGCGAGGTCCTGCCAGGCCAGCGGGTCGGCCGGGTCGGCGAGCGCGGTGAACGGGGAGACGTCCGCGGGGTAGCGGGCGGCCCGGCCGCGGCGTTCGGCGAGGTGGGCGTGCGGCCCGGCGAGGGCGGCCCAGGCGGGGTTGTCGAGGACGTGGGCGGCTGCGCCGGTGGCGGCACCGGCGGTGTCGGCGGCGGTACTGGCGGTGGCGGTACTGGCGGTGGGCGCGGGCAGGGCGGTGCGCGGGCTCATGGCGGGGCGGGCTCCTGGTACGGGTGGACGGGCGGCGCGGTCTCAGTCGGCCGGACAGAGCGCGCTGCTGACCCGCAGCAGGTCGACCGGTCGGTCGAGGTACACCGCGCGCTCCGCTGGCCGCACCACCCCGCACCCCCCGGTCGCCTCGTCGCTCGGCCGTCGCTCGTCGCTCGTCGGTTGTCGCAGTCGTCGCTCGTCGCCCGCCGCGCCGGCTGTCGCGGTCGTGGTCGCGGCGGCACCGCGTCACGGCCGCGCCGCTCCGTCGCGTCGTCGTCCCTCGTCCTGGTCAAGCTAGGCCGGGCCCGGACGGGATGTCAACGGCCGCCCGGCGGGCCGGAGTCGGCGGTTCGTTACCGCTGTATGAACAGCGTTGTGCCGGGCCCCGGTGCGGAGTTACGGTGCGAGGACGGCGGCACCCGGGCGGTGCCGCGGGACGCGGACGGGGAGGTGACGGCGGTGCGGGCACTGGAGCGCGAGGTGTACCTCGACCGGCCGGTCGACCTGCTGCGGGTGAGCACCGCGCTCTGTCCGGCCGGCCCGGTCGGCTGAGCCCGCACCGCCCCGCGCCCTCCGCTCTCCCCCGCCCCTCCCGGCCCCCTCTCCCCACCGCCGCAGCCGCACCCCGGCCGCGCCCTCGGTGCCCGCCCCGACGCGTTCGCCAGCCCCTCCCGTGAACAGGAACCGGTCCCGCCATGCCCGCATCGCCAGCAGCATCCCCCTCCCCCGAGGCGTCCTCCGCCGTTCCCGCCGTTCCCGCCGTCCCCGCCCCGCTGCACCTGGCCGTCGCGCTGGACGGCGCCGGCTGGCACCCGGCCGCGTGGCGGGAGCCGGACGCCCGGCCGAAGGAGCTGTTCACCGCCCGGTACTGGGCGGACCTGGCGGCGGAGGCGGAGCGCGGCCTGCTCGACCTGCTGACCATCGAGGACGGGCTGAGCCTGCAGTCGGAGCACCCGTTCGAGCCGGACGCCCGCACCGACCGGGTCCGGGGCCGGCTGGACGCGGTGCTGGTGGCGGCCCGGATCGCGCCGCTGACCCGGCACATCGGGCTGGTGCCGACCGCGATCGTGACGCACACCGAGCCGTTCCACCTCTCCAAGGCGGTGGCCACCCTGGACTTCGTGAGCGAGGGCCGGGCCGGGCTGCGGGTGAGGGTCTCGGGGCGGGTCGACGAGGTCGGGCACTTCGGCCGCCGCGAGCCGCGCGAGCTGCGGCTGGACGACCTGGACTCGCCCGCCGCGCTGGCGGCGCTGGCGGAGTCCTTCGGCGAGGCCGAGGACTACGTGGAGGTGCTGCGCCGGCTGTGGGACAGCTGGGAGGACGACGCGGAGATCCGGGACGCGGCGACCGGCCGGTTCATCGACCGGGAGAAGCTGCACTACATCGACTTCGAGGGGCCCCGGTTCTCGGTGCGCGGCCCGTCCATCACGCCCCGCCCGCCGCAGGGCCAGCCGCCGGTGGCGGCCCTGGCCCACCGCGGCGAGCCGTTCCGGCTGGCGGGCCGCTCCACCGACCTGGCGTTCGTGACGCCGCACGACGCGGAGCAGGCCCGGGCGATCGTGGCCGAGGTGCGGGCCGCCCAGCGGGAGGCCGGGCGGGCCGCACAGACCGTGCACGTCTTCGCGGACCTGGTGGTGTTCCTGGACGACGAGCCGGGCGCGGCGGCCGAGCGGCTGGCCCGGCTGGACGCGGCGGCGGGCGCCGAGTACACCAGCGACGCCCGGGTCTTCGCCGGGACGCCCGCCGAACTGGCCGACCTGCTAGCGGAGTTGGCGACGGCCGGGCTGACGGGCTTCCGGCTGCGGCCGGGCGCGCTGCCGTACGACCTGGAGCGGATCACCCGCGGCCTGGTGCCGGAGCTCCAGCGCCGCGGGCTGTTCCGCACCGCCTACGAGGCGTCCACCCTGCGCGGGCTGCTGGGCCTGCCGCGCCCCGCCAACCGCTACGCCGCCGCACCCGCCGAGACCGCCGGTACCGACCCCGCGTCCACCGCGTCCACCGAGACCGGCCCCACGGCTGCCGCCACGGCCGACGCCACCGCCGTCAGCGCCTGAACTCCGAAGGAACGCAGCAGACATGAGCAACCAGAGCAGCAGCGGCAAGCCGCTCAAGCGGATCCACCTGGCGGCGCACTTCCCGGGCGTGAACAACACCACGGTGTGGAGCGACCCGGCGGCGGGCAGCCAGATCGCGTTCAGCTCCTTCGCGCACCTGGCGCGGACCGCCGAGCGCGCCAAGTTCGACTTCCTGTTCCTGGCCGAGGGCCTGCGGCTGCGCGAGCAGAACGGGCTGATCTACGACCTGGACGTGGTGGGCCGGCCGGACACCTTCACCGTGCTGGCGGCGCTGGCCGCGGTCACCGACCGGCTCGGCCTGGCCGGGACGATCAACTCGACGTTCAACGAACCGTACGAGGTGGCCCGGCAGTTCGCCACCCTGGACCACCTCTCGGCGGGCCGCTCGGCGTGGAACGTGGTGACCTCCTGGGACGCGTTCACCGGCGAGAACTTCCGGCGCGGCGGCTTCCTGCGCGAGGAGGACCGGTACGCCCGGGCCCGGCAGTTCCTGGAGGCGTCCTGGCGGCTGTTCGACTCCTGGCGCGGGGACGAGGTGGTGGCCGATCCGGCGTCCGGGGTGTTCCTGGGCGATCCGGAGGCGGGCCGGTTCGCCTACCGCAGCAGCGAGTTCGACATCGCGGGCCGGTTCGACGTGCCGCGCGCGCCGCAGGGCCGTCCGGTGATCTTCCAGGCCGGCGACTCCGAGCAGGGCCGCGAGTTCGCCGCCGCCTCGGCGGACGCGATCTTCTCCCGGCACGGCACCCTGGAGGCCGGGCAGGCGTTCTACGCGGACGTGAAGGGCCGGCTGGCCCGGCACGGGCGGTCGGCGGACGCGCTGAAGATCCTGCCCGCGGTGACCTTCGTGCTGGGCGCCACCGACGCGGAGGCCCGCGAGAAGGCCGCGCTGGTGCGCCGCCAGCAGGTCAGCGGGCAGACCGCGATCCGGCTGCTGGAGCAGGTGTGGAACCGGGACCTGTCGGACCACGACCCGGAGGGGCCGCTGCCGGAGGTCGACCCGCTGGTCGGCGAGCACACGGTGTCCCGGGGCCGGGCCTCGGTCCGGACCGGCCGGGACCCGCTGGCGGTGGCCCGCGAGTGGCGGGAGCTGGCCGCGGCGAAGAAGCTGTCCATCCGGGACCTGGTGATCGAGGTGTCCGCCCGCCAGTCCTTCGTCGGCACCCCGGCCCGGATCGCCGAGGAGATGAACCGCTTCGTCCAGTCCGACGCCAGCGACGGCTTCATCCTGGCCCCGCACCTGACGCCCGGCGGCCTGGACGAGTTCGCCGACACCGTGGTGCCGCTGCTCCAGGAGCGCGGCGTCTTCCGCACCGAGTACGAGGGCAGCACCCTGCGCGAACACCTCGACCTTCCGCCCGTCCCCGTCCGCACTGCCGAGGAAGCGATATGACGACCACTCAGGAACCGACCACTGCCCAGGACCCCGCCGGCACCGAGGAGTTCACCCGCGAGTGGGAGGAGTGGCACGCCGCCAGCCAGCGCGCCCTCGCCGACCCGCACGGCTTCCTCGCCGTCACCAGCCTGCACTGGCTGGACGCCGAGCCGACCCGCTTCCCGGACGCCCCGGGCGCCTGGTCGACCGGCCCGGACGGGGTGCGGGTCGAGCTGGACGAGGGCGAGGAGCTGCTCCTCGACGGGGAGCCGGTGCGCGGCCGGTACGACTTCGGCGTCCTGCCGGAGCGGGCCAGCCGGTACGCGACGGCGGGCGAGGCGGTGATCGAGGTCGCCAAGCGCGGCGGCCACGACATCGTCCGGCCCCGGCACCCCGACAACCCGCTGCTGCGCGCCTTCACCCGCACCCCGGCCTACGCGCCGGACCCGCACTGGGCGCTGACCGGCCGCTACCTGCCGTTCGAGGAGCCGCGCCCGGTGACGGTCGGCGCGGCCGTGGAGGGCCTGCAGCACGTGTACGACGCGCCGGGCGAGATCGAGTTCACGCTGCCCGACGGCGGCGGCACGCACCGGCTGACCGCGTTCAACGGCTTCCGGCCGGGCAGCTTCCACGTGCTGTTCACCGACGCCACCTCGGGCGTCACCACGTACGCCGCCAACCGCTCGCTGAGCATCGACGAGCCGGACGCGCAGGGCCGGGTCACGGTCGACTTCAACCGGGCCACCAACCTGCCGTGCGCCTACACCGACCTGGCCACCTGCCCGCTGCCGCCCGCCGAGAACCGCCTCCCGGCGGCGGTCGAGGCCGGCGAGCGCATCCCGCTGGAGCGCGGCGGGCAGCCGTGACGCGCCACCGGCGAGGGTGACGCACCGCGGCCGGGCGGAGCGGAAGCGTCCGGCCGCGGCGGACCGCCGGCCCCCGGGGGGGGGATTCCCCTCGGGGGCCGGCGGTCCGTCCGGGCCCGGGCCGTCAGGGTCGGGCCGGGCCCGGCGGTCGGGCCGGGCTCAGCGGTCGATGAACTGGTGGTCGGTCAGGACCAGCCCGGCCGGGTCGAGTCCGAGGAGGTCGGTGCCCGCCGAGACGCACTCGCCGCTCGCCGCCCGCACCATCTCCCAGCGCAGCCGGACCACCCCGTGGTGCCCGTCCGTGCCGGGCAGCAGGCGGAACGCGTGCCCGGTGTCGCGCACCCACGCCGCGTGGGCCAGGGCGATCCGCTCGGTGAGCGCCGCCCGGCCGTCCACCGCCGTCGTCGGGGTGCGGTGCGCGACCGCGGGCGCGAACAGCTCCGCCACGGCGGCGCGGCGCCGGTCCGGGTCGGGCTCGTTCCACAGCCGCACGTAGCGGCGGGCCAGCTCCTCGGGGTCGGGCCCGGCCGCCGCCCCCTGCGTCGGGGCGGTCACCGTTCGGCCGCCTTCCGGCCGGGCAGCGCCTGGACCACCAGGGCGAGCAGCGCGGTGGCGGCCAGCACGTACAGCAGGCAGGCGCGGAACGCGGCGGGGACGGCGTCGGGGCCGGGGGTGTCGGCCAGGACGCGGTAGAAGACCAGGCCGATCAGGGCGACGCCGAGGGCGTTGCCGACCTGGAGGCCGGTGGTCAGCACGCCGCCGGCCGAGCCCGCGCTCGCGGCCGGGACGCGGGCCAGCACGGTGGCGGTCAGCGGGGCGAAGGACAGGCCCATGCCACAGCCGTCCAGCAGCAGGCCGGGCACCAGCCACCAGAGGCTGGTCGTGGTGTCGGCGACGGCCCACAGCTCCAGCAGCAGCCCGGCGGCGCGCAGCACGCAGCCCGCCGTGATGGCGTGCCGGCCGATCCGGGCGGCCAGGTGCCGGGCGGTGGCGGAGGCGGCCACGTAACCGACGCCGAGCACGCTGAACACCAGGCCGGAGGAGATCGGCGCCAGGTGGCGGCCCTGCTGGAGGTAGAGCGCGAACACCAGGAAGTACGAGGCCATCGACGCCCAGAAGATCAGCTGGGCGGCCAGGCCCGCCGTGAAGGCGCGTTCCCGGAACAGGGAGAGGTCGAGCGAGGGCGAGCCGCCGGTCCGGGCCAGTCGGCGCTGCTGGAGGGCGAACGCGGCGAGCAGCGGCGGTCCGGCGGCCAGCAGCAGCCAGGTCCACAGCGGCCAGCCGCGTTCCCGGCCCTCGATCAGCGGCAGGCAGACGGCGGTCAGCGCGGCGGTCGCCAGCAGCAGCCCGAGCAGGTCCGGGCGCGACCGGCCGGGGGCCTTGGACTCCGGGAGCAGCCGGGCCGCGGCGACGGCGGCGGCCAGGCCGATCGGCAGGTTGACCAGGAAGCAGGCCCGCCAGCCCAGGCCCAGCACGTCGGTGCGGATCAGCACGCCGCCGATCAACTGGCCGAACACGGCGGCGATCCCGGCCGCGGCGGCGTACCAGCTCAGCGCCCTGGTGCGGGCCTGGCCCTGGTAGGAGGTGGTGATGATGCCGATCACCTGGGGGGCCATCAGGGCGGCAGCGGCGCCCTGGAGCACCCGTCCGGCGATCAGCAGCTCGGCGGTGGGGGCGGCGCCGGCGGCGGCGGAGGCGGCGGTGAACAGGGTCATGCCCAGCGCGAGGACGCGGCGGCGCCCGTACAGGTCGCCCAGTCGGCCGCCGGTGATCAGGCCGACGCCGTAGGCCAGCGCGTAGGCGGCGACGACGAGTTGGATCTGGGCGTCGGTGGCGTGCAGGTCGAGCCGGATGGCGGGGACGGCGACGTTGACGATGAAGAAGTCGAGCCCGGAGAGGAACACGCCGACCAGGACGATCGGCAGCGTGGCGGGGTGCGGCGCGCCCGGTGGCGCGGCGGCCTGGGCGGGGACGGGGGCGGGGACGGGAGCGGCGGGCACGGTGGTGCTGTCGGTCATGGGAGGGCAGGCTCCTGCGGCTTGCGGGGAAGTGGGAGGCCCGCGCCGCTCCGCCCCGCCGGGGCGGCGGGTGCGGGGCGCGGTACGCGATCCACTCTCCCCGGGGCCGCCGGGCACCTCAACTACCCGCCAGGTAGGTGCCCCCGGGTAGGTGTCCCCGGCCGGGAGTTCAGGAGGAGGGGGGCGGGCCGGTGAGGGCGTTCAGGTGGGCGGCGGTGCGGTCGTCGGCCGGGAAGAAGCTCTCGATGAGCAGTTCGGAGATGGTCACGTCCCGGGCGGTGCCGAAGGTGGCGAGGGTGGCGATGAAGGTCAGCACCCGGTCGCCGCAGCGCAGTTCGAGCGGGACCATGATGTCGTCCGGGCCGGGGACGTCGACCTCGGGCACCGGCTGGTCGCACGGGTAGCCCTGGAGTTCCTCGTACAGCGGGCGGAGCCGTTCGTCGAGCGCCGCGCAGCGGGCGAGCCGGGTGAGCAGTTTGCCGCGCCACTGGCCGAGGTTGACCATCCGGGGGGCCATCCCGTCGGGGTGCAGGACCAGCCGCAGGGCGTTCACCGGCGGTTCCAGCAGGTGGGCGGCGACGCCCTCGGTGAACAGGTCGAACGCGGCGTTGGAGGCGACGATGTCCCACCGGCCGTCGACCGCCAGGGCCGGGTAGGGGTGGTGGCCGCGCAGCACCCGCCGCACCGCCTCCAGGACCGGCCGCATCGCCGGGTCGTCGAGCGGCTTCTCCCGGAACACGGGCGCGTACCCGGCCGCCATCAGCAGCGCGTTGCGCTCCCGCAGCGGCACCTCCAGGTGCTCGGCCAGCCGCAGCACCATCTCGCGGCTGGGCTGCGCGCGTCCGGTCTCCACGAAGCCGACGTGCCGCGCCGAGACGCCCGCCAGGTTGGCCAGTTCCAGCTGGCTGACCCGCCTGCGCCGCCGCCACTGCGCCAGCAGCGGCCCCACCCGGGCCGGTTCCTCCGTGCGCACCGCCATCGGAGCTCCCCCTTCGTCCGCCCCCAATCTACGTCACGCCCCCGGGCCACCGGGTCCGTCCCGCACGCCGTCCCGCACGCCGTCCCGCACGCCGTCCAGCGCCCCGGCGCGGCGGGCGGCCCCGCTCACCGCAGCGCGCGTTCCGGGGCGTCCCGGTGGTCGGAGACCTGTCGGTACGCCCGCTGGACCTCCGCCCCGACCCCGCCGTGAAGGAACCGCTACCGCACTGGTGCGATATCCCGCCGGGGCGGGGCCGGGTACGGAGGCCGGACGCGGCGGCCGGTCCGGCCCCGGGCTCGGCGTCGGACACGGTGCCGGACGCGGCGTCAGATGTCGCGGAAGACCTCGATCTGCGCGCCGACCGAGTTGAGGCGGGCGGCCAGGTCCTCGTAGCCGCGGTTGATCACGTAGACGTTGCGCAGGATGGACGTGCCCTCGGCGGCCAGCATGGCGAGCAGCAGGACCATCGCGGGGCGGAGCGCGGGCGGGCACATCATCTCGGCGGCGCGCCAGCGGGTGGGGCCCTCGACCAGGACCCGGTGCGGGTCCATGAGTTGGACGCTGGCGCCGACCCGGCCGAGTTCGGTGAGGTAGACCGAGCGGTTCTCGTACACCCAGTCGTGGACCAGGGTGGAGCCGTGCGCGCAGGCGGCGATCGCGGCGAAGAACGGCAGGTTGTCGATGTTGATGCCGGGGAACGGCATCGGGTGGATCTTGTCGATCGGCGCGACCAGCTTGGAGGGGCGCACGGTCAGGTCGGTGAGCCGGGTGCGGCCGTTGGCGGCCGGGTACTCGGGGCCGCGCTCGCACTCCAGGCCCATCTCGTCGAGGACGGCGAGCTCGATCTCGATGAACTCGATCGGCACCCGGCGGATGGTCAGTTCGGAGTCGGTGACGACGGCGGCGGTGAGCAGGCTCATCGCCTCCACCGGGTCCTCGGAGGGGGCGTAGTCGACGTCGGCGTCGATGACGGCCTTGCCGTGCACGGTGAGCGTGGTGGTGCCGATGCCCTCGACCTCGACGCCGAGCAGTTCCAGGAAGAAGCACAGGTCCTGGACCATGTAGTTGGCGCTGGCGTTGCGGATGACGGTGGTGCCGGGGTGGCGGGCGGCGGCCAGCAGCACGTTCTCGGTGACGGTGTCGCCGCGTTCGGTGAGCACGATGGGGCGCTGCGGGGAGACGCCGCGGTCGACGCTGGCCCGGTAGCTGCCGGTGGTGGCGTTGACGTGCAGTCCGAACTGGCGCAGCGCCGACAGGTGCGGCTGGACGGTGCGGGTGCCGAGGTCGCAGCCGCCCGCGTAGGGGATCTCGAAGCGGTCGGCGCGGTGCAGCAGCGGGCCGAGGAACATCAGGATGCTGCGGGTGCGCCGGGCGGCCTCCTCGTCCATGCCGGAGAGGTCGAGTTCGGCGGGCGGGGTGATCTCCAGGTCGAGGCCGTCGTTGATCCACCGGTGGCGCACGCCGATGCTGGCGAGGACCTCCAGCAGGCGGTAGACCTCCTCGATCCGGGCGGCGCGGCGCAGGGTGGTGCGGCCGGTGGTCAGCAGGGAGCCGGCGAGCAGCGCGACGCAGGCGTTCTTGCTGGTGCGGACCTCGATGCTGCCGGAGAGGCGGCGTCCGCCGACCACCCGGAGGTTCATCGGGCCGGCCACGCCGAGCGAGACGATCTCGCTGTCGAGCGCCTCGCCGATCCGGGCGACCAGGTCCAGGCCGATGTTCTGGCCGCCCGATTCGATCCGGGCCACCGCGCTCTGGGTGGTGCCGAGGGCCGCGGCCAGTTGGGTCTGCGTCCAGCCCTTGTGGGTACGGGCGGCGCGGACGAGCTTGCCGATGCGGGAGAGGTAGTCTTCGGTCACTGCGCGAACATATCTCACCTGTGCGATATTTCGCATCTCGGCCGCCTGACCCCGGGTCAGCCGCCGAACCGTCCGCCGAACCGCCCGGCGAGACCGGGCCGACCCGGCGGCACAGCTCGAACTCCCGTGCCGACGGCGGCGGTTGGGACGACGTGCCGGTCGACCTGATCCGGCACGCCGAACCGTCCGCCGCTCACCGCCTGCCCGTTTCCCGGACGGCCATGCCCGCACCGGCCCCGAGTCGGACGCCCGCCCCTCAGACTCCCGCCGACTCCCCCGCGTCCGCGTCTGCGCTCTCGCCCTCACCCGCGCCCTCACCCGCGCCCGTGAACATGGCGATCAGGCCGTGCGGGGAGGTCGGACCGAGCATCAGCTCGTGCAGGACGGCGGCGTCGGCGGCCTCGGCGGCGCTGCGCGCGAACATCTCCGCCTCGTGCGCGGCGAGCGCCGTCTCGGGGTCGCCGGGGTGCGCGGCGAGCAGCTGCCCGAGCCGGGCGGCGTCGTACATGGCGAGGTTGGCGCCCTCGCCGGACGGGATCATCAGGTGCGCGGCGTCGCCGATCAGGGTGACGCCGGGGACGCGCTCCCAGCGGTGGTCGGCGGGCAGGGTGTGCAGCGGGCGCAGCACGGGCGGGGTGGCGCCCTCGGTGATCAGGGCGGTGAGTTCGGGCGCCCAGCCGGGGAACTCGGCGGCGATCCGGGCGCTGGCGGCGGCCGGGTCGGTGAAGTCGACGGCGGCGAACCACTCCAGCGGACGGCGCAGCGCCACGTAGGTGTGCAGGACGCCGCCGGCCTCGCGGTGGGCCTGGATGCCCTGGCCGGGGACGAGTGCGAACATCGCGCCGCCACCGACGGCCCGGGCGGTGGCGGGGTGGGCGGTGTCGGCGTCGTGCAGGTAGGTCTCGACGAAGGACGTCCCGGTGTAGGCGGGCCGGGCGTCGGAGAGCAGCGGGCGGACCTTCGACCAGGCGCCGTCCGCGCCGACCAACAGGTCGGTGGTGACGGCGCCGCCGTCGGCGAACTCCACCCGGTGGCGGCCGCCGCCGAGCGCCCGGACGTCCACGACCTTGCGGTCCCAGTGCACGGTGCCGGCGGGCAGCGCGGAGAGCAGCAGGTCGCGCAGGTCGCCACGCTGGACCTCGGGGCGCTGGCCGGTGCCGTCGTCGGGCTGGTCGAGCAGCACGCCGCCGTCGGGGGTCAGGGCCCGGGCGGCCTCCCGTCCGGGCAGTACGAGGGCGCGGAACTGCTCGGTCAACCCGGCTGCGGCGAGGGCGGGTTGGCCGTTGTCGGGGTGGATGTCGAGCATGCCGCCCTGGGCCCGGGCGGTGGGCGAGGTCTCGGCCTCGTACACCTCGGCGGGGATGCCGTGGACGTGCAGGACGCGGGCCAGCAGCAGGCCGCCGAGGCCGGCTCCGACGATGGTGACGGGGGTGTGGGCGGGGGTGTTCACGGCTGCCTCCCGGCGGGGTCGAATGGACTGGAACGCCATTCCATTGTTGGAACGTCGTTCCAGATATGTCAAACTCGACCCATGACCAGCCCGACCCCGCGCTCCCCCCGCCGTACCGCCCGCCGCAGCGACGCGCTCTCCCGCGAGCGCATCGTGGAGACCGCCGTCGAGGTGCTGGACGCGGCGGGCGAGGGCGGGCTGACCTTCCGCGTGCTGACCGAGCGGCTGGCCACCGGCGCGGGCGCGATCTACTGGCACGTCGCCAACAAGGACGAACTGCTGGCCGCCGCGACGGAGGCGGTGGTGGCCCGCGCCCTCCCGCTCGCCCCGGACGACCCGGCCACCCCCGACGGCCCCGCCACGCCGGACGTCGCGGACGGCCCGGCCGCCCCCGACGGCCCGGCTGCTCCGGACGGCCCCGCCGCCGACCGGCCGCGGGAGGGCGTCCACGCCGTCGCGCTGCGCCTGTTCGAGGCCGCCGAGGCGCACCCCTGGCTCTCCGCCCAGATCGCCGCCCAGCTGGCCGGGCGGCCGGGCGGCACCGTCGGCCCGCGGATCTTCGAGGCGCTGGGCCGCCACGTCCGGGCGATGGGCGTGCCCGTCGAGGGCTGGTTCACCGCCGCCTCGGCCCTGATGCACTACATCCTCGGCGCCACCGCGCTGAACGCCGCCAACACCGCCGCCGCCCACGCCCTCGACCCCGGCGTCGACCGCCCCCGGGTGCTCGCCGACGCCGCCAACGCCTGGCAGGGCCTCGACCCCGCCGCCTACTCCTTCACCCGCACCGTCGCCGACCAGCTGCGCGAGCACGACGACCGCGAGCAGTTCCGCTCCGGCCTCGACCTGGTCCTGGCCGGCATCGCCGCCGCCCACCCGCCGACGGCCACCGCCTGACCTCTCAACGCCCTCCGCGCACCCGGCGCACCCGGCGGGTCCGGCGGGCCCGCAGGTACTCGCGGGCCAGCAGCCGCAGCAGGGCGGGCTTGGCGGGGCTCGCGGAGCGGCGCAGCAGGGCGTCGAGGTCGGCCCGGGCCGCGGTGGCGGTGAGCTGCTCGACGCCGACGAGGCAGCGGACCATCGGCCGGTGGGCGGGCGGCACCAGGTCGACGAGCGCACCGCTCGCGGCGCGGTCACGGTCGGCCCGGTCCAGCAGCGCACCGAGCAGGGCCCGGACCGGCCCGGTCGCGGCGCCGCCCGTCAGGTCGGCGCGGGTGACGCCGTACTCGGCCAGGGTCTGCCGCGGGAGGGTGAGGCGGCCGTCGGCGAGGTCCTCGGCGAGGTCGTTGACGAAGTCGAGCCGCTGGCTGGAGTCGATGAACGTCCGGCAGGCGGCGCGGTAGGCGGTCTGGTCGCCGTCCGGGCCGAGCAGCGCGGCGACGACCATGAAGCCGGGCAGCGAGTACCCGTCCAGGTAGGACTGGTAGTCGGCCTCGGTGGCGAAGCCCGCGAAGTCGAGGTCGGCGTCCGCGGCGGCGAGGAAGTCCCGCACCCGTGCGCGCAGCACGGGCCGGGCCTCGGCGCTGTCGAGCAGCGGCCGCAGCTCCGGCCGGTCGGTGCGGCCGGTGTCGAGCGCCGCGGTGACCTCCTCGCGCCAGCGGGTGGACGCGGCCCGGCGGGTGGCGGGCGGCCCGCTGTCCAGCAGGTCGTCGGTGCGGTGCATGAACGCGGTCGCGACGATCACGTGCGGCAGCGTCCCGGGCGGCAGCAGCAGCCCGGCGGCCAGCGCCACCTCCCGCTTGTACGCCACCACCTGCTCGCGCTCCCGCCCGTACGCGGCCCGCAGCGCGGGCTCCCGCACCCCCGCCGCGTCCAGTGCCCGCTCCCAGCCGCCCACCCGTCCCGCCCTCCACTCGTACCGCCCGCCCCTGACCTGCCATCCTGCCAACCCCGGCCGTCCCGCCGGACGGTGGGGCGGCCCCAGCCGGAGCGCGGTCTCCTCGCGGGGCGTCGGGCCGGCGTCCGGCAGGGCCCGGTGCCGTCGGGCCGGGCACGTCGGAGGGGTCCTCGTCGATCTGCCGTCAGGAGGGCGGCGCGGCCTCGGCGGGCGGGGCCGCGGCGGGCGGGGCCGGGGGTGCGGGTTCGGCCGGGGTGCCCGGGTCGGGGCGGACGGCGCCCAGGATGGGGAGCATGGTGACGGGGGCGAGTTTGACCACGGTGCCGGTGTGCGGGGCGTGGACGACGGCTCCGGCGCCCAGGTAGAGCGCGACGTGGCCGGCGTCGCCGTGGTAGATGACCAGGTCGCCGGGGCGCAGGTCGCGCAGGGCGATGTGGCGCAGGGCGGCCCACTGCTGCTGGCTGGTGCGCGGGATCGGGACGCCGGCGGCCTGCCAGGCCTGCGAGGTGAGGCCGGAGCAGTCGAACGCGTCGGGGCCCGCGCCGCCCCACAGGTAGGGCTTGCCGCGCTGGGCGAGGGCGAACTCGACGGCCCGGCGTCCGGCCGCGGACGCCCCGCCGCCGGGGCCCGCGGCGAGGAGTTGGCGGTCCGCGTCGGCGGCGAGGGCGTTCTCGCGCTGTTCCAGCAGGCCGAGTTGCTCGGCGGTGGCGGCGGCCAGCAGCTGTTCGGTGCGGGCGGCGCCCTGCCGGGCCTGGTCCAGGGCCCGTTGGGCCCGGTCGGCGGCGGCGGACGCCGACTGCTCGGCCTGCGCGGCCTGTTCGGAGAGCAGCACCATCCGGTTGCGGGCCTCGCGCAGGTCGCGCAGCACGGCCGCGGCGCTGCGGGTGTCGGACGCGGCGCGCTGCTGCCGGTCGAGGAAGTCCTCGGGCCGGTCGGCGAGGAACAGCCGGGCCAGCGAGCCGAGTCCGCCGCTGCGGTACTGCTCGGCGACCAGCCGGGCGGCCTCCGTCTCGGCCTCGGTGAGCCGTCCGCGCTGCCGGTCGGCCTGCCGGGCGGCGTCCGCCGAGTCCTTCCGGCGCTGCGCCAACTCCCCGGCGGCGGCGGTGTACTGCTGTTCGGCGGCCTCGGCGGCGTGCCGGGCCTCGGCGACGTCCGCGGCCAGCCGGTCGAGCGGCCGGTCCGCCCCGGTGGCCGCTCCGGCCTGGTCGGCGCCGGGCGGTGGGGGTGCGGGGTCGGCGGCGGCCGGGACCGCCGGGACGAACAGGAGCGCTGCCAGCAGCAGGGCCGCGGCCCGCCAGGATCGGGGTGTGGCACGGGACACCGGTGTCCACCGTCCTCGGTCTGATGATCGGAACCACGGTCACTCTGGCACCCGGCCCCGCCCGCCCCGGGGATCTCGCACCCGGGGCCGGGCACGCTCACCCGCGCGGCCCAGCCCCACCCGCACCACCCGTCCCCCGCATGTCCGCCGCTCAGCGGGGTAGCCGACGACCGCCACGGACGGCGGTCGGCCGTCCGGCGCGAGAGGGGACGTGGACCATGACGCAGAAGATCCTGAGCGGCTACGACGGCTCCCCGCAGTCCCGGGCCGCGGTGGAGTGGGCGGCGGCGGAGGCCGTGCGGCGCGAGGCGGAACTGACTCTGCTCCGGGTCTGGCACTGGCTCGGCACCGCCGGGCCGGAGGGCCCGGACGCCGCCCCGCTCCAGCAGGCCGAGCACGACGACCTGGAGACCCTGGCGGCGGACCTGCTGGCCGCCCACCCGGAGCTTTCGGTGTGCACCCAGGCCGCCGCCGGCGACCCCACCGACGCGCTGCTCGAACTCGCCGCCGGCTACGACCTGGTGGTGCTCGGCTCGCACGGCCCGGGCGCCCTGGCCGACATGCTGGGCACCTCGGTGGCCCTCTCGGTCGCCGCCCGGGCCGCCTGCCCGGTGGTCCTGGTCCGGGAGCACCCCGCCGAGGAGAACGCCCTGCAGCCGGTCGGGGACCCGCGTGCGGCGGTGGCCGCGCGCACGGACGCGGACGTACCGGTCGAGCCGGACGCGCGGATGGAGGCCGAGGTGCTGGCGGAGGCCGAGACGCTGACGGCCGCGAGCGCGGGCACGACCGCGCCCGGGCCCGCGACGACGGCCACCGCCACGCTTCCGACGGCCACGGCCACGGCGACGGCCGTGGACACCGACACCGACACCCTCACCGCGGTGGAGGCGCCCGCGATGCCGGGCTCGGGTGCCGCGGTGGACACTCCCACGCGGCTGGGCGGGGCCACGGCCCGGCCGGAGATCGTGGTGGCCCTGGCGGGCGATTCCTCGCTGCCCGCCGTGGAGTTCGCCCTCGCCGAGGCGGCCCGCTCGGGCGCCGTGGTGCGGGCGGTGCACGGCTGGGAGATGGTCCCGCTCTGGGCGGGGGCGCCCGGCTGGCTGCCGCCGGACCCGGACCCGGACCACCGGAGCGCGCAGATCGAGGCCGACCTGACCCGGGCGCTGGCCGGTGCCGCCGCCGCCCACCCGGAGGTCGAACTGCGCGTCGAGGCCCGCCTCGGGGGCGCCGTCGGCGCGGTGGTCGCCGCCGCCGAGCACGCCGACCTGGTGGTGGTCGGCCGCCGCCCGCACCTGCTCGGCAGCGACCTGGGCGCGGTGGCCCACGCGGCCGTCCAGCACAGCACCGCCCCGGTGGCCCTCGTCCCGCACGCCTGACCGGCCCCGCGTCCGCACGGCGGGGGCGGGCGGCGGGCCCTTCGGCCCGCCGCCCGCCCTTCGTTCGACCTAGCCGCTACGGGTAGGCGACCACGTTGACCGGGACGGTCCCGTCCGGGGTGACGCCTCCGGTGTCGTTGATGACGTGGGAGATCGTGCCCTGGTGCCCGAGGGAGACCGTCAGCACGTCGTGGAACTTCACGCCCGCCGTGTTCGGCACCTCGAACGCGTGGTAGGCGTTCACCGCCGGGTTGACGTTGAAGTAGCAGTAGCTGCCCAGCCCCCACGCCTCGTGGCTGGTGACGCCGTTGCCGACCTTGTAGGCGGCGTAGCCGTTCACGCCGGTCGGCGACACCCAGGCGGCCTGGTTGGGCACGTCGTAGGGCATCTCGTTCTGGAAGAAGATCGTCTTCCCGTTCTGGCCGTTCCAGGTGACCTCGTACTTCTGGTAGTGCTCGACGAACAGGCCGGTGGCCAGCACGTTGTTGCCGTTGACGATCAGACCGTTGTCGGCGGTGTTGACGTTCCAGCCGAAGGTGCCGGCCTTGCCGTGGTCGGCGCGCCAGGCCCAGATGTGGTCGATGATCGTGTGGTTGCTGTTGACGATCAGGCTGGTGGTCGCCTTGCCCGCGATCTCGCCGCCGATCCGGAAGAAGACGTCCTGGATGGTGGTCGGGTCGGCGGCGTGGTTGGCCGAGGAGCCGCTCGGGCCGACGGTCAGCAGGGCGGCCGAGTTGGTGGTGCCGGCGTCGAAGAGCAGGCCCTTGAGCCGGACGCCGTCGACGTCGGCGACCTGCATCGCGTTGACGCCGTTGTCGGGGACGAAGGTCGGGTAGCCGATGCCGAGGACCACGGTGTCGGCCCTGGTCACGTTCAGGGTCTGGTTGAGGTGGTAGACCCCGGGGGTGACGAACAGGTTGCAGCCCTGGGAGAGCGCGTTGTTGATGGTCGCGGCGGTGTCGCCGGCCTTGACCACGTAGAACCGGCTCATCGGCAGCGAGCTGCCCGGGGTGCTGCCGGACGCCCAGCTCGGGCCGGTGGCGTTGGTGCGCAGGCTCGGCAGGAACACCCGGTACTTGCCGGAGCCGTCGACGTACAGGTAGGGCACGTCACGGGAGACCGGGGTGGTGGCGAGGGTGGTCTCGGGCGGGTTGGGGAAGGTGTTGGCCGGGGCGCCCTGGACGCCGGAGAAGACCATGTTCCACACGCCGCCGTCCCAGCTGCCGAGGCTGCTGTCGCGGGTGTACCACTGCTGCTGCGAGATCGAGGCGGCCTGGCCGCTGACCTTGGTGTCGGCGACGTAGCCGCCGCTCGCCCAGCCGTAACTGGCCGGGTAGAGCGCCAGGTTGCCGCGCACGTCGATCCGCCGGAACGGGGCGGCCTGGGCGACCGCCCAGCGGTCGGTGCCGCCGCCGGGGTTGATGGCCAGGTTCTCGGCGGAGCGCCAGAAGTTCTGGGTGGCGTTGCCCGCGTCCGAGGCGTTGAAGGCGTCCACCGTGATGTTGCCGTTGATGGTGACGTCGCCGGGGTTCTGGCCCAGGCCCGCCACCGAGGTGTAGAAGCCGACGTTGTCGTTGACGTTGTAGGTGCCGGGCTTGAACAGGTCGGCGACCCGGTTCTCGGAGAACTGGGCGCTCTGGGTGTCCTTCATCTGGTTGAAGTGGGCGTCCAGTTGGGCCTGGATGGTGGCGCTGGACATGCTCGGGTCGTAGACGTGCACGTTGGGCCCGAAGTTCGGGGTGTCGGACTGGGCCGGGCAGGTCCCGCCGGTGCCGCCGGTGGGGCTGCTGCTGGGACTGGCGCTGGCGGTGGGGCTGGGGCTGGGGCTGCTCGCGCCGCCGCCCACGGTGAAGGTGAAGTGCGGGCTGTCGTACTGCGGGCCGCTCTTCTCGTAGGTGAACCAGTACTCCAGGGCGTTGCCCGTGGTGAGCGAGCCGACGGTCCAGCTCCAGGTGCCCGCGCTGTTGGCCATCCGGACGTTCTGCTGGTTGGCGCCGTTGACCAGGTAGTGGACGTCCACGTAGAGCGCGGGCGTGGTCGGGGTGAAGACGATCTTGACCTGCGAGGCGTTCAGCTGGGTGGCGCTCTGGGTGTAGTCGCCCGCGGCGGAGGCGGGGCCGGCGGTGGCGGCCAGGCCGAACAGGGCCGCGAGGGTGAGCGCCACCGCGGCGAGCAGCGCGAGCACCCGGGGGCGGGCGGGCTGCCGGGGGTGGGGGTGGGAGAGGGCGGTCGTCCTTCGCATGGGGGTCCTCTCGTCCGGCTTCGTGAAGTGAACGCCGGGCCGAAGTGGGAGAAGGGGTGGTTTCGCCTTTCTGCTGAACCCGACCGGTTGAGAGCGCTCTCTGGGTTCGTACGGAAGTGTTGAGGGGGTGACGACCCACCGTCAAGTGGCGTGCAGGATTCACCTCTTGAACGGACGGGAACGGCCCCCGGAGCACCGACGGGCGGCCCGGTGCGGCTCGCCGGGCGCGGCTCGCCCCGACCCGGCCCGGCCCGCTCCGCCTCGGCCCGCTCAGCGGGCGAGCGGGGAGCCGACCCGGTGCAGCGTGCCCTCCGGGTCGACGTAGCCGAACTCGCGCAGCCCGTACGGGGTGTCGGCCGGCTCGGTCAGCCGTCCCGGCGGTGTCGCCGCCGCCCACTCGGCGTGCAGCGCGTCCGCGTCCGACACGTACAGGTAGACCACCGCGCCGGTGCGCAGCGGGTCGTGCTCCGGCCACTCGGTCAGGTGGAGCTCCACCGCGCCGCGCGAGACGAAGCCGTACCCGGAACCGTCCCGGTACGGCTCGGTGGTGAACCCGAGGCGGCCGTAGCGCTCCAGGGCGGCGGCCAGGTCGCGGACCGGGACCACCGGGGCGACCCGCTCGAACGCGACGGGGCCGGACGGTGCGGACACGGGTTCCTCCGGGGGGCGGGCTACTCGGCCGCGGGCAGCAGGAAGTCGTAGTAGCCGGGGCGGGCGACCAGGGCGGCCTGGAAGTGGAGCGGTTCGCCGTCGGTGTCCAGCGGGACGTCGTGCCCGGCGGTGCGGGTGAGGCCGAGCGGCAGGTCGGTCACGTAGGCGTGCTGGACCTTGTCGATGACGGTGTGCCCGGCGGCGCGCAGCTCGTCGAGCAACTGCCGGGCGGGGACGGCGAAGACGTCGGTGCCGCCGAGCCGGACGGTGATCCGCTCCGGGCCGGGGCGCGGGGCCCAGACCTCGGCGGCGGTGAGGGTGCGGCCGTCCTCCAGGTGGAAGACGATCTCGAACTGCTCGTGCAGGGCGGTGACCTTCATGTAGGCGAACCGCCCGGCGAGGCCCTCGTCCTTGACCCTGACCCGGCCGAGCGCGGCGGCGGCGGTCTCGAGGTCCTCGGCGGCCATCCCGAGCGGGAAGCCGGTGATGCCCCGGGCCGGTTCGAGGTCGATGTCCATGCCGGTCATTGTAGGAGGCAGGTGCGGATCTTCCAGCCGTTCCCCGCCAGGTACTTCTGGAACTTCCGGTTGCCGGGCAGCGAGTCGACCATGTCCTTGATCGCGGCGTCGTACTTGGTGCCGTGGACGCGGCGGATCTCGTCGATGTCCATCTTCATCGCCTCGTCGAACTTGCCCTGCTGGATCAGGCTCTTCTGGGTGGCGCGCCACTGCTCGCTGGCGGCGGAGGAGCCGGTGCTGATGAAGTCGCGGTGGTCGTCGTACTCCATCCGGATCGCCGGGCCGGTGCTCTCCTTGAGGTCGGGGGTGCCCAGGCCCAGGTAGGTGGCCTTGGCCGGGATGTGGTTGACCTCGTAGCGGGTGGTGTCGCTGCCGTCGGTCCAGTTCGCGGGCGTCAGCTTGCCGTACCAGCCGCCCCAGCCGGAGGGCTGCTTGGGGGCCAGCCCGAGCGGGTCGGTCCAGTACAGCGGGTTGGGGACGTAGCCGTGCGGGTCGGGTCCGGCCTCCTGGCCGAGCGGGTCGGTGCTCAGGTAGCGGCCGGTGGCGGGGTCGTAGTAGCGGAAGTAGTTGTACTCCAGGCCGGATTCGGCGTCGTGGTACTGGCCGGGCCGCCCGAGCGGGCAGTCGGGGGCGCCGTCGGCGGCAGGGTGCCGGAAGCGGCGCCCCCAGACGTTGGTGTCCGCGTGCCAGACGATCCGGCCGTCGGGGTGGACGAGTTCGCTCGGCGCGTCGACCAGGTCGGCGACGATCGCGTGGAACCGCTCGTCGACCGGGTCGCCGTCGGGGCCGGTGATCCGTTCGCGCTGGGCGACGGCCCGCCAGGTGCCGGGCTCCCAGTCCCAGCTGACGGTGCGGGCGGCGCCGTTGGGCAGGACGGTGCGCTGCTCGGCGAGCTGGTTGTCGTCCCAGCTGAACCAGGTCCGTTCGGCGTCGGTGCGGATCCGGCCCCCGGCGTCCAGCAGGTGTTTGGAGGTGCGCCGGCCCAGGACGTCGTAGCCGTAGGCCCAGCGGGTGCCGTCGGGGGCGTCGAGGCCGGTCAGCCGGTTCCGGTCGTCCCAGTGGTAGTGCCACTCGCGGCGCCCGCCGGAGAGGGTGCGCACGGTGCGCCGGACCAGTCGGCCGCGCTCGTCGTGGTCGAAGGCGGTGCGGCCCGCGGTGCGCAGCAGGGAGCCGGTGTAGGCGCGTTCGCCGGCGCAGCCGTCCTGCGGGCGGCGGGTGTCGTGGGCACGGGTGACGGCGCCGAGGGCGTCGTAGGCGTAGCTCTCGTGGGCGTCGTCGGCGGTGACGCGGGTGATCCGTCCGGCGGGGGTGAGGGCGTAGGTGCGGGTGCCGCGGAGGGTGTCGGTGACGGCTTCGGGGAGGCCGTCGGCGCGGTAGCGGTAGCCGCGCCGGTGCAGCGGGGCGGGGGCGCCGTCGGTGCGGGCCCAGAGGGCCTGGCCGGTCAGCCGGCCGGACGGGTCCCAGCTCTGGGTGAGGGCGGCGCCGGAGCCGAGGCGGCTGGTGGTGACCCGGCCCGCCGCGTCGCGGGTGAAGGTGAGTTCCTCCAGCAGGGTGGTGAGCGCGGCGGGGCGGTCGGCCTCGTCCCAGCTCCAGGTGGAGGTGAGGCCGGTGGGGGTGGTGCGGCCGGTGCGGCGGCCGAGCGGGTCGTAGCGGTGGTGGGTGGTGCGGCCGTCGACGTCCTCGGTCAGCACCCGGCCGACCGGGTCGTGGGTGAAGGTCACGGTGGAGCGGCCGTCGGTCAGGACGGCGAGGTGGCCGTGCTCGTCGTAGCCGAGGGTGGTGGTGGTGCCGTCGTGGTCGCGGCGCTCGACGAGCCGGCCGAGCGGGTCGTAGGCGAAGGCGGTGGTGCGCCCGTCCTGGTCGGTGGTGGCGAGGAGTTGGTCGGCGGCGTCCTTGGTGTGGCGCAGGGTGCGGCCGTTGAGGTCGCGTTCGGCCACCAGGTGTCCGGCCGGGTCGTAGTGGTACTCCCAGACCGCCTCGCCGGTGGTCACGGCGGTGAGCCGCAGCTCGGTGTCGTAGCGGAAGGTCTGGACCTCGCCGTCGGCGCGGACCTGCCGCCGCAGGCGTCCGAACGGGCCGGTCTCGAAGCGGACGACGGCTCCGGCGGCGTCGCGCTGCTCGACCGTGTTGCCCTCGGGGTCGTGGCTCCAGGTCTCGGCGGTGCCGTCCGGGTGGCGGCGCTCGGTGACCTGGCCCTCGACCCGGCGGGTGAGCCGGGTGGTGGCGCCGAGCGGGTCGGTGACGGCGGCGACCCGGCCGAACGCGTCGTACTCGACGGTCGCGGTCCGGCCGAGCGGGTCGGTGACGGCGGTGATCAGCCCGGCGGGGTCGGTGGCGATCCGGTGGGTGCGGCCGAGCGGGTCGATCAGCGCGGTCATCCGGCCCTGGCCGTCGTAGGCGTAGCGGGTGACGGCGCCGGCCGCGTCGGTGCGGCCGAGCAGGTTCCCGGCGGCGTCGTAGTCGAAGGCTGCGGTGGTGCGGCCGTTCTCCTCCAGGGCGGCGATCCGGCGCAACCCGGTGTAGCGGACGGTGAGTTCGCTGCCGTCGGGGGCGGTCACCCGGACCGGGTCGCCGTGCTCGTCCAGTCGGAGGCGGACGGTGCGGCCGAGTTCGTCGGTGCGGGCCACCACCCGGCCGTGCTCGTCGTACTCGGTGCCGGTGGCGTGGCCGAGCGGGTCGACGACCCGCACCACCCGGTGCTGCTCGTCGTAGTGGTAGGCGGTGGCGTGGCCGAGGCTGTCGGTGGCGACGGTGACCCGGGCCCGCGGGTCGTGGTGGAACGCCGCGGCGAGGACGCCGTCCTCGCCGGTGCCGGAGACGGCCCGGCCCTCCTCGTCGTAGGTGTACGCGTAGGAGTGGCCGTTGCGGTCGATCCAGGCGGTCATCCGCCCGGCCTCGTCGTACTCGTGGACGTGGGGCAGGCCGGAGGAGTCGACCACCCCGGCGAGGTTGCCGTCCGGGTAGTACTGGAAGCCGACCACGGCGGTGCCGCGCCCGCCGTCGGTGCCGTCGAGCAGCCGCAGGCCCTCGATCCGGACGCCTCCGGGGGTGACCGTGCGGTCGACGGCGACCCGGTAGCCGCAGCTGTGGACGACCTCGCAGGGCACGCCGTCCGGGTCGGGCCGGAACGCGATCCGGTGCCCGTTGCGGTCGCTGATCGCCGAGATCGGGCGGACCTCGCCGATCCGGTACGCCCCGCCGGGGCCGGGGTCGGCGAAGTGCCGCACCAGGCCGGTGCCGGGGTCCTCGATCCGGAAGCCCCCGTCGGCGTCCCAGGTCAGCGGCCAGCGCGCCCCGGCGTCCGGCAGCACCCGGGCCCCGTGGCGCGGCGGCAGCGGGTAGTGCAGGATCTGCGCGTCGTCGCCCGCGTAGTGCACCCCGGTGGCGTCGACCTCCACCCGCTGGTCCAGCGTGGAGGACCAGCCCTGCCCGAACAGCCGGCCCCCGACGTACCCCGACGCGTACGAGCGGCGCAGCACCACCGGCAGCAGCCCGGCCAGCACCAGGTCCCGTTCGGCGGTGACGACCTGGCCCGAGACCACGTCCACCGGGTCGCCGGCGGTGTGGCAGCCGGAGTTCCCGTCCACGGACTGCCCGCGCCGCCCGCCCCGGCCCAGCGGTCCGCTCCCCCGGCCGCGCCCGCCGCCCGGGCGCGGGTGCGGGACGCCGCCCCGCCCCTCGCCGCGCATGATCCGCTCGAGGTCCTCGACGTGCCTGGCCTCGGTCTCGCGGGTGTTCCTCGCGACGGTCCTGAGGTTGTCGCCGGCCTTGCGGTAGAAGTCCTTCAGCGCCTTCCCGGCGTCCTCGGCGAGCGTCCTGCCGAGTTTCTGCGCGCCGTGCTCCAGGGCCTTGACGATCTGGTTGCTCATCCGAAGCTCACCCCGGCCTCCCCGTACGGTGCCCGTACCGCGGCAATCTAACGCGGAACTCCCGCGCCGGGGAGGGGGCTTGGGGCAACCGTGATCCGGCCGGGCAGCGCCGCCCGGCGCACCCGCCGCATCTTGACAGGGTCTTGGCAAGCCAGCAGGATTCCGGCGGATCGTCAGTAAGGTTTGCTGTCCATCGGCTCCCCCGGGTGCGCGGCCCCACCGGACCGCCCCGCCGGACAGCGCCCCGCGCCCCCGTGTCCCCGTGTCCCCGCATCCGCGCTCGCGATCCGGGCCCCCACCACGAGCGACCAAGGACTCCCATGAAGCGCCGTTCCCCCCTCCTCGCGGCGGCCACCGCCGCCGGTGTCGTCGGCACCCTGGGCCTGTTCGGCCCCGCCGCCTCCGCCGCGACCACCACCGGCCCGATCACCGGCCTCGGCGGCAAGTGCGTCGACGTCGCCGCGGCCGCCAGCGCCAACGGCACCGCCGTCCAGCTCTACGACTGCAACGGCACCGCCGCGCAGAGCTGGACGGTGGACACCTCCGACCACACCGTCCGCGCGCTCGGCAAGTGCCTGGACGCCGCCGCGGCCGGCACCGCCAACGGCACCAGGGTGCAGCTGTACGACTGCAACGGCACCGCCGCCCAGCAGTGGACCGCCGACGGCGGCGGGCTGGTCAACACCGGCGCGGGCAAGTGCCTGGACGTCACCGACCGCTCCACCGCCAACGGCACCCCGCTGCAACTGTGGACCTGCACCGGCGGGACGAACCAGCAGTGGAACCCGCCCACCGGCTCCACCCCGCCCGCCGGCGGCCTGAACCCCGCGGTCTCCCCCGGCGGCAACTTCGACCTCTCGCGCTGGCAGCTCCAGGAGCCGGTCGGCTCCCCCGGCTCGCCCACCACCGTCTCCTCCGCCGCGCTCCAGGGCCCGAACGGCTTCCACGACGCGTACTTCTACACCGACGGCGGCGACGGCGCGATGACCTTCTGGGCCCCGGAGAAGGGCGTCACCACGCCCAACTCCAACTACGCCCGCTCCGAGCTGCGCGAGATGAACCCGAACGGCGGCGCGGCCGACTGGGCGCTGGCCGGCAGCCACCGGCTGGCCGCGACCCTGCGGGTGGTCTCGGTGACCTCCAACGTCTGCGTCGGCCAGATCCACCTCGGCTCGGGCGGCTCCTCCACCAAGCCGCTGATCGAGCTCTACTACCGGGCGAGCGGCGACATCGTGGCGGGCGTGGAGAACTCCCCCGACGGCGGGCAGACCACCCACACCGTGGGCCACGTCGCGGTGGGCACCAAGTGGAGCTACACCATCGCCGTCTCCGGCGGCAACACCATCGACCTGACGGTCAACGGCAGCACCACCCACTACCCGATCCCGTCCTCCTTCAACGCCTACCACCAGTACTTCAAGGCCGGCTCCTACAACCAGTCCTCCTCGGACAGCACCACCAAGGGCGCCCGGGTCGCCTTCTACGCCCTCGCGGTCAACCACGGCTGACCCGCCCCCGCACGACCGCTCCCCCGCACCACCGTCGCCCCGCCCCCCCGGCGGGGCGACGGCGTTCCCGGCGCTCCCGGCGCCCTCCCGCCGCCGTTCCCCCGCGCCCTCCCGCCGCCGTTCCCCCGCACCCTCCCGCCGCCGTTCCCCCGCACCCTCCTGCGGCCGTTGTGCGCCGTTGCGCGCCGTTCCGCGCATCCCGACTGCGCGTTCTGCGCGAAGATGTTCGAAACTGCGCCTCATCGATCACTTGACGTCACGTCAGCCTGCTGCTGCGATGTACACCGGTCAAACCCGGCCCACCGGCGAACCGGCGGAGCTCCCGACCCCGCTCCGCTCGGCGGGGCCTGACGCCCCGTCCGGTCGACAGCACAGCGCAGCGTCCCGCAGGTCCGCCCGGCCGCCTCGCGCCGGGTCCGGGGCCCCGCGGTCACCCTCCACCGCCCCCGATCACCACCGAGGAGGCATCCACCGATGCGTTCCGTCCCGCGCCCCCCGCTGCCCAGGCCCGGCAGCGGAGGGCGCCGCTCCCTCGTGCTCTCCGTCGTCCTGCTGACCGTCGCGGCCCTGTTCGCGGCCCTCGGCCCCGCCCCGGCCGCCCACGCCGCCACCGCCGGGAACGCCACCGCCGTCACCCGCTCGGGCAACACCTTCACCGTCACCACCTCCGGCAGTGCGGCCGCCCGGGTCCAGCTGGCCCGCGCCGACATCTTCCGGATCTGGCTCAGCCCGAACGGCGCGTTCACCGACGACCCGGCCGGCACCGACCTGGCCACCACCACCGCCTTCGGCGCCGTCACCGCCACCCTCACCGACGCCGGGAGCTACTGGCGGATCGGCACCTCCGCGATCTCGCTGCGGATCACCAAGGCGCCGCTCACCTTCGCGCTCTACCGCGCCGACAACGCCACCCTGCTCTGGGCCGAGTCCCAGCCGACCAGTTGGACCACCGGCCAGACCACCCAGTACCTGAGCCGCGGCGCCGACGAGCAGTTCTACGGAACCGGCCTGCACCTGGGCGACTGGGCGCTGCGCGACCGGACCGTCCCGGTCGCCGTGACCAACTCCTGGACCGAGAACAGCAACGCCAGCCCGGCCCCGTTCTACATGTCCACCAACGGCTACGGGGTGATGCGCAACACCTGGGCCCCGGGCAGCTACGACTTCGGCGCGCCGACCCGGCTCACCCACAACGAACAGCGCTTCGACGCCTGGTACTTCGCCGGGAACTCGCTCAAGGACGTCCTGAACGCCTACACCGACGTCACCGGCAAGCCCTTCCTCGCCCCGATCTGGGGCCTCGAACTCGGCAACGCCGACTGCTTCAACGCCTCCAACCCCGCCTACAGCGGCGACCACGACCGGCTGCGCCACCAGACCACCCCCGACGCGGTCGGCTACGCCACCGACGCCCGCGCCGCCGACATGCCCTCCGGCTGGTTCCTGCCCAACGACGGCTACGGGTGCGGCTACACCGACCTGCCCGGCACCGTCTCCGGCCTGGCCGCCCGGGGCGTCCACACCGGCCTGTGGACCTCCACCGGCCTGAACAACATCAACTGGGAGGTGGGGACGGCCGGTTCGCGCGCCGTCAAGACCGACGTGGCCTGGATCGGCGGCGGCTACAAGACCGCCTTCACCGGCGTCAACCAGGCCGTCGCGGGCATCGAGAACAACTCCGACGCCCGCCGCTTCGTCTGGACCGTCGACGGCTGGGCCGGCACCCAGCGCAACGCCGTGGTCTGGACCGGCGACACCTCCGGCACCTGGGACGCCATGCGCTGGCACGTCCCGTCCATCGCGGGCGCCGGCCTGTCCGGCCTCAACTACGCCTCCGGGGACGTGGACGGCATCTTCGCCGGCAGCCCCGAGACGTACGTCCGCGACCTCCAGTGGAAGGCGTTCACCCCGGCGTTCATGACGATGTCGGGCTGGGGCGCGACCAACCCGTCGGCCGGCTACAACGACAAGCAGCCCTGGCGGTACGCCGACCCGTACCTGTCGATCAACCGCACGTACCTGCAGCTCAAGATGCGGCTGATGCCGTACCTGTACACCATGAGCCGGACGGCCACCGACACCGGCGTGCCCTCCACCCGCGCCATGGTGCTGGAGTACCCCGACGACCCGGTGGCGCGCGACAACCGGACCAGCGGCCAGTTCATGGCCGGCGACTCCTTCCTGGTCGCCCCCGTGGTCAGCGACACCAGCGTCCGCGACGGCATCTACCTGCCGGCCGGCAGCTGGACCGACTACTGGACCGGCAAGGTCTACACCGGCCCCGGCTGGCTGAACGGCTACAGCGCCCCGCTCGACACACTGCCGCTGTTCGTCAAGTCCGGTGCGGCGGTGCCGATGTGGCCGCAGATGAACTACACCGGCGAGAAGCCCGTCTCCACCCTCACCTACGACGTCTACCCGCGCGGCACCTCCTCCTTCACCCTGTACGAGGACGACGGCACCACCCGCGCCTACCGGAACGGCGCCTCCTCCCGGCAGCGGGTCGACGTCACCGCGCCGAACTCCGGCACCGGCGACGTCACCCTCGCGGTCGGCGCGGCGAACGGCAGCTACACCGGTCAACTCGCCAGCCGAGCCTACGAGTTCACCGTGCACGCGGCCGGCGCGCCGAGCGGCGTCACGGTCGGCGGGACGGCGCTGCCGAAGCTGAGCGGCAAGGCCGCCTACCAGTCCGCCGCCACCGGCTGGTACTTCGACCCCGCCGACCGCTCCGGCACCCTGTGGATCAAGGCCGGCGACCACGCCGTCACCGGCGCGTTCACCGTCACCGCCAAGGGCCTGACCCTGCCCACCGGCACCCCGGTCGGCGGCAGCGGCCCGATCCCGCAGGCCGGTTGGAAGGTGGTCTCGGCCGACAGCCAGGAGACCGCCAACGAGAACGGCGCCGCCGCCCACGCGATCGACGGCAGCTCCGCCACCCTCTGGCACACCCAGTGGTCCGGCACCCCCGCCCCGCTCCCGCACGAGATCCGGATCGACCTCGGCGCCCGCTACTCCGTCGACGGCCTCGGCTACCTGCCCCGGCAGGACGGCGGCGTCAACGGCCGGATCGGCTCCTACGAGGTCTACGTCTCCGACAGCACCACCTCCTGGGGCACACCCGTCGCCACCGGGAGCTTCGCCGACACCGCCGCCCTCAAGTCGGTGAAGTTCACCGCGAAGAGCGGCCGCTACCTGCGGCTGCGCGCCCTGACCGAGGCCGGCAACCGCGGGCCGTGGACCAGCGCCGCGGAGATCACCACCACCGGCAGCCCGGCCCCGTAGGGCCCGGGCCCGCGCCACCACGCACGCGCCTGCGCCCGCCGGTCCCCCGGCGGGCGCAGGCGGCCTGACGCGGCACTAGTTGACGACGGGGAGGTTGTTGAGCTGGAGGAGGTTCCAGCTCTGGTTGCCGGTGTTCCACGCGTCGTCGGCGGTGATGCAGTCCCACTGCTGGAGGGCGGCCTGCTGGGCGGGCGTGCCGGACGGCGCGGCGGCGTCCAGGCACCGGCCGGTGGCCCGGTTCTTCAGGAGCATGGTGGTGGGGAAGCAGGTACAGGTGTGCCCGACCCAGGCGGTGGTCCACTCGGCCGGGGCGTAGCCCGCGTCGCAGTACGGGTACTGGAGGACGGGGGTGCCGTTCGCGTAGGTCCCCGAGCGCCAGTCGAGCATGAGGCACTGGCCGGAGTGCCGGGCCTTGATCCGGAAGTAGCCGTTCCCGCTGTCGAGCAGCTCGTACTCCTGGGAGGCGCTGGTGTTGTCCGGCCACAGGAAGACGCCGGTGTACGGGGCGGCCGGGGCCCACATGACGTCGGCCCGCAGCCCGGTCCGGGCGTTGACCAGCTCGTAGCGGGTGGGTTCGTCCGCCTGGGCGGGGGTGGGGGCGAGCGCCGCGAAGAGCACGCAGGCGAGGGCCGCCGCCAGCGCGGCGGGGGTGAACCGGGCGCGCCCGGTCCGGCCCGGGCTGTCCGAGCGGCCCGGGCGGTCGGGCCGTCGGGGAAGGGGTGTCCGCATGGTGGTCTCCTCCGTGGGGGTGCGGCCGTGGGGGGCGACCGCGGGTTCCGGGTGGTCGGCGGCCGGGGCGTCCCACCCTGGCGCGGTGGCCTGTGCACCGACCTTGCGGCCGCCTTGCGGGGCAGCCAGCATGGGCAGCCGGGCGCTTCGCGCGCGCCGCCGATCACGCGTTGATCACCTGGGGGGTACATGTGGACTTCCGGCTGCTGGGCGAGATCGAGGTGCGGTCGGCGGACGGGCCGCTCGACGTGGGGACGCCGCGGCAGCAGGTGGTCCTGGCGGCGCTGCTGGTCGACGCCCGCCGGCCGATCGCGATCGAGACGCTCGTCGACCGGGTCTGGGGCCACCGTCCGCCCGCCCACCCCCGGCCGGTGCTGTACGCGCACCTGAGCCGGATCCGGGGGCTGCTGCGGCAGACCGCCGTCCCGGGCGGCGGGACCGCGGCCCGGCTGGAGCGCCGGCACGCGGGCTACGTGCTGGACGTCGACCCCGAACTGGTGGACCTGCACCGGTTCCGCCGGCTGGTCGAGCAGGGCGCCGACCGGCAGCACGACGACGAGGCCGGGGCCGCGGAGCTCGCCGAGGCCCTGGGCCTGTGGCGGGGGGAGCCGCTGGCCGGTCTCGCGGGCGAGTGGGCCGCGCAGGTCCGGGCGAGCTGGCACCGGCGGCGGCTGGACGCGGCGGTGCGCTGGGCGCGGACGGAGTTCCGGCTCGGCCGCCCCGGCGCGGTGATCTCCGCGGTCCCCGACCTCACCGCCGAGTACCCGCTGGCCGAACCGCTGGAGCACGTGCTGATCCAGGCCCTGCACGCGGCCGGACGCAGCGCGGAGGCGCTGGACCGCTACGGCACCGTCCGGCGCCGCCTGGCCGAGGAGTTGGGCGCCGCCCCCGGCGCGGAACTCCAGTCGCTCTACCGCGCCGTCCTGACCGGCGACCGCCCCCCGCCGACGGCCCGGCCACCGCGCCCGGACGAGCCCGGCCGGGGCTCCCCCGCCCGCCGGAGCGGCCCGGAGCGGCCCGCCGCGGACCGGACGGACGGCGGGGCCCGCCCGAGGCTCGTCCCGTAGCCGCCGCGCGGGACCGGACCGGACCGGGACCGGTCTCAGGGCGTCCGGGCGGCGGGCCGCAGGCCGTCCATCAGCAGGTCCAGCAGGCGGGCGGCCAGGTCTTCCCGCTCGGGGCGGGGGGCGACGGTGAAGATGCCGATGAGGGCGGCGGCGATGTCCTCGGCCGCGACGTCGGAGCGCAGGTCGCCCGCCGCGCGGCCCGCGTCGAGGATCGTGGTGATGGCCGTCAGCAGCTCGGCCCGGGTCCCGGTGTGGGCGATCCGACCCGATTCGATCATCGCCCGCAGGGTGTCGAGCATGCCGTTCTTGGCGGCCGTCCAGTCCCCGAACAGGTCCATCCAGCACCGCATCGACGCCGCGGGTGGCAGTCGGCCGAGCAGCTCGCGGGCGCCGCCGGTCAGCCGCTCGACCTGGTCCTGGTAGACCGCGTCGACCAGCGACTCGCGGGTCGGGAAGTGGCGGTAGAGCGTGGCGATGCCGACCCCGGCCTCCCGGGCGATGGCGCGCATCGGGGGCTCCTCGTCGGCCGACATGAACACCCGGGTCGCCGCCGCGAGCAGTTGGTCGCGGTTGCGGGCCGCGTCCGCCCGCGGCGGGCGGGTCTCCGCCCCGGAAGAAACGGAACGTGCTCCGTTTCTGTTACGGTCACTCATGTAAACGGAGCATAGTCCGTTTCGATCCTCCCTCCACCGGCGACCTTCACCATCGAGGAGACGGCGCACATGGCGCACATGCAGACACAGACCGACCGAGCACCCGCGACCGGCGGCCGGGCCGTACGGATGGACTCCTTCGGCGGCCCCGAGCACCTGCACGTCCGGGAGGTCCCGGCACCGCAGGCCGGGCCGGGGCAGGTCCGGGTGCGGGTCACCGCGGCCGGACTGAACCCGATGGACTGGTTCATGACCTCCGACGCGGACACCGCCGCCCGCTTCGGCCTGACCCTCCCGGTCGGGTTCGGCACCGACTACGCGGGCGTCGTCGACCAGGTCGGCGAGGGCGTCAGCGGTTTCGCCCCCGGCGACCGGGTGTTCGGGGGCGCCCTGTCCCGGGCGGTCGCCGACTTCGTGCTGGTCACCCCCTCCGGGGAGACCGCGGCGGACGAGGCCCACCGCACCCCCGACGGCGTCGACGACCGCACCGCCGCCACCCTCACCATCGCGGGCCGCACGGCGTCCGCCGCCCTCGCCGCGATCGCCCCCGGCCCGGACGACACCGTCCTGATCGGCGGCGCCGGCGGCGGGGTCGGCGTGTTCGCCGTCCAGCTGGCCCGCCTCGCCGGGGCGCGCGTGATCGGGACGGGGTCCGCGGCGTCGGCCGACCACCTGCGCGGCCTCGGGGCCGAGCCGGTCACCTACGGCGACGGCCTGGCCGAACGGGTCCGCGCCCTCGCCCCCGGCGGCGTCACCGCCGCGCTCGACCTGCACGGGACCGACACGGTGGACGTGGCGCGGGAACTCGGCGTCCCGGACGGCCGGATCTGCACCATCGCCGCGCAGGTCGACGGCGTGACGGCCGCCAACGGCGCGAACGCCGCCCCCGGCGCCCTGGAGGAGATCGCCCGCCTGGTCGCGGCGGGCAGGCTGCGGGTGCCCGTCGCGGCGACCTTCCCGATCGACCGGGTCCGGGCCGCCGTCGAGCTCCAGGCCGACCGGCACGTCCGGGGCAAGGTCGTCATCGACCTCTGAGCCCGACCGCGCGGAGCACGGGACCGGCTCCGGCACCGACCGCGCCGGTCACCGCACGGAGGTCCGCATCGCCAGGGCAGCCACCGACCGGCGCGCAGCGCCAGGGCTGCCCGCGGCGGCGGTGGGACGGCGGGCGACCGGGCGCCCCGGCGCCCCGGCGCGCGACGGTGCCGGTCGGGAGCAGTTCCCGGCGGCGTTCGGCGAGGCAGTGTCGGAGGCCGGTGCGCCAGGCGCCGGAGACCGGGCACGGCGGCCGTCGTCCGGAGTGTCGACCGCCCGGGCGGCGCGCAGCAGCGCGAGGAGGCCCCGGCGGCCGGCTGCGGGCCCCGTCCTACCGCCAGGATCACCACCGGACGGACCAACCGCGCCGTCCCGTCGACCGAACGGCGGTACGACACGTCCCCGCCCCCGGCAGCGGACGCGCGGCCGGCCACACGTACGGGCGGCGGGGCGTGCGCGCGGCGCGGGGCGGTGCCGCCTGCGCCCTGCCCGGGGCCTCGTGCGGCCGGTACGCTCGCTGCCGCGTCCGCGCCCCGGCCGAGAGGAAACCCCGTGTCGTTCACCGTCACCCGGCAGAACAGTCCGCTGGGCCCCCAGCTGACCTGCTACGGCGAACTCGACCTGCACACCGTGCCCCGGCTGCGGGCCGCCCTCGCCTCCGCCCAGTTCGACGCGCCCGCCCTGGTCACCGTCGACCTCGCCGCGGTCACCTTCATGGACTCCGCGGGCCTGAACCTGCTCTTCGACGCCCGCCGGACCGCCCGGCACACCGGTGCCGTCCTGCAACTGGCCCGCCCCTCGGCCAACGTGATGCGGCTGCTGGAGGTGGTCGGCGCCGACCGGGTCTTCGACCTCCAGCCGCAGGAGCCGCCCGCCCCCGCCTGAGCGGCCCGGCCGAGCCCGTCCCGGGCCGCGCGGGGCGTCGGTGTCGGCGTCCGCCAGTGTCGGCGTCAGCGTCCGTCGGCGTCGGCGTCGGCGTCGGGAGCGTCGGTGCCGGTGCGCTCGGCGGCGTCGGCGGTCGCGTCGTAGCCCTCCTGCGGGCCGTGGACGTCCGGGTCGTGCTCCCGGGCGGGCCGGACGTCGGCGGCCCGGTCGCCGTAGCGGCGGTCGCCCTCGGCGTCCGGGCGGCCCCGCCCGTCCGGTGCGGGTTCGCGGTGTGCGGTCATCGGCGTCTCCCCGGGTCGGGTGCTTCGGGTCGGGTGCTTCGCCCTCGCGGCTACCCGGCCGGTCCGCGCGCAATCCGCCCGGGGCCGCCGGACGGGCCCTCAGGAACCGGCCGGTGCCGTGGCGGCGCGCCGGACCACCGGGAGGGCCGCCTTCGCGTGGTCGGCCATCCGGTCGAAGATCTCCGTGCGCTGCCGGTCGGTGAACGGGGTGGCGCCGAGGGCGGTCACCTGCACGGTGAGGATCAGGTTGCTCTGCCGCACCACCAGCACGAAGGTGCCGGCCGTCCCGATGGACTCCTTGTTGAGGTAGCGGAACGCCTCGGTCCCCACGCCCGGCACGGGGGTGGTGGCCGCGTCCTTCGCGAGCTGGTCGCGGGCCACGGTCCGCTCGGCCGGGAACTGGGACTTCGCGGTGTCGACGTCGCGCCAGAACGCCAACTGGGTCTCGACCGTGCCCTGGGGCTTCGAGAGGTCGGCCGCGCCGTTCGCCTGGTGGGCGACGTCCTGCCGGCAGTCGACCGTCTTCTCCCGGTCCGTGCCGGAGACGGTGTCGCCGAGGGTGTTCGTGCCGGTCGGCGTTCCCAGGGTGTCGGAGAAGGAGCCGTAGCCGAGGAGTCCGCAGGTGGCGGTGAGCCCCGCGGGGACGGCGAACGCGCCGGGCCCGGCGGAGTCGGCGATGTCGGCCGACCCGGTGCGTTCCGTGCTGCTGCCGCACGCGACGGCGGTGCCCGCGAGGAGCAGGGCCGCTGTCGCCCTGCCGAGGTGACGCTTCGTCATGGCGTCAGCGTAACGGCGGGCGCAGACGGCGGCGGGAAGATCCTCGAGACCGTCCCCGGTCCGGCCGCCACGGGCAGAAACGTCCCGCCGGAACGGCCCCTCCCGCGGTCGGGGCGGGTGGCGGCGCGGCGGAGGTCACGCGCTCCATCCGGGCGACACCGGGAGGTCACGGGTGCTCCCCCGGCCAAGCGAAATCCCGCCTCCAGGCGGCGCAGCACGGCGGTGGCGGCGGGTCGGCGGCGGTGGGGCGTCGCCTTGCATGTGCGGCATGTCAACACTTCGACACGGGCGTCACCGCACGCTCCGGTCCGACTTTCCGCTGCCCCGGGGGCGGCAGACCCGGCCCCGCCCGGAGCGGGCTCCGTCCCGGGCGCCGGGGGCGGGACGGCTGCTGCCCTGGGTGCGGCAGACCTGCGCCCCCCGGCGGCGGCCCGCCGTCTCGCCGGCGGCCTGGCGCGCGCTGTCGGCGGTGACCGCCCCGGCCGGGCTGGGCCTGTGGGCCGGGCGGCCCGCCGAGGGGGTGATGGTGGCCATGGGCGCGCTCTCGGCGGTGCTGACCGATGTGGCCGCCGCCTACCGGCACCGGGCGATCACCATGCTGTTTCCCCAACTGCTGGGCGTGGTGGGGGCGTTCGCCGCGCTGACGGCTGCGGGGCGGGCGGGTGAGCCGTACCTGCTGCCCGCGCTGGGGGTGGCGGCGGGGGTGCTCGCCCGGCTGGGCCCGGAGGGTTCGCTCGGCGCGATGGTCCTGCTGATGGACGCCGCGGTGGCCCGGGACCTGCCGCTGCCGGGGCCGCTCTGGCTGCCGCCCGCGCTGATGCTGCTGGGCGGCCTGTCGGTGGTCGTGCTGGCGCTGGCCGGGCGCCCGTTCTTCCGGGGCCGGGCCGAACGGGCGCTGCTGGCCCGGTGCCTGGCGGGCTGCGCGGCGGTGCTGGAGCCGGACGCGGCGGGCCCGGCCGGGACGGCGCGGCGGCGCGCGCTGCACGACGCGCTGGAGCAGGCCCGGCACACCGGCGCGGTCGGCGGCGGCGCGCTGCTGGCCCGGCACCTGCCGGGTCTGCTGGCCCTCGCCGAGACGGCCTCCTCGGCCGGGGCCCGGGGGCTGGCCGCCGGTCCGGCGCTGCGCGGGCGGCTGCGCGCCGAGGCCGAGCGGGTCGCGGCGGGCCGCCCGGCGTCGGACGGGGCGTGGCCGCCGGCCTGCGGCCCGCTGGAGGCGCGGCTGCTGCGGGCGGCCCGGTCCGCGGTGGCGCCGGGGCCGGTCGGGTCCGCCGGCGGGCGGGCGGACCGCCGGCACCCGGGCCGTCGGCGGGCGGCGGCCCGGGCGGTGCTGGCGGACCCGCAGTCCTGGCTGTGCGGCCTGCGGGTGGGCCTGGCGCTGCTGCTGGCGGGCGCGGCGGCGGCGTACTGGGAACTGCCGCACCCGTACTGGGCGGTGCTGAACGTGGTCTTCGTCTGCCGTCCGGACGTCGGCCCGGTCACCGGGCGTGCGCTGGAACGGTTCTGCGGTACCGCGCTGGGCCTGCTGGGCAGCGGGCTGGTGCTGGCCTGCGCCGGGCCGGACGGGGCGCTGCTGGCGGTGCTGGCGCTGGCGGCGGGCCTGGTCCCGGCGCTGTCCGGCACCGGCTACCTGTACCAGGCGGCGGCGCTGGCCACGGTAGTGCTGATGGTCACCCAGATCGCGGGCGACCCGGGCCTGCCGCTGCTGCTGCCCAACCTGGCGTGCTGCGCGATCGGCTGCCTGGCCGCGGTGCTCGCCTGCGAGCTGCTCGGCCCGCACCGCCACCGGCAGCTCGCGGTGGCCCGCCGGCTGGCCGCCGCCGTCGAGCAGACCGCCCTCGCGCTGGCCCCGCCCCGCCCCCGCGGCGGTGGCGCCCCGCACCTGCAACTCGCCTCGGCCCGGGCCGAGTTCGAACGGGCCCGGCGCGAGCCGCCGTGGCGGCAGGCGGCGACCGCCCGCTGGGCCGCGCTGATCGACGAGGTGGAGCGGACGGTGGACACCGCGTTGGCCCCCGCCGTCCCGGCCGACCACCACCACTTCGACGCCACCCGCCACCACCTGCACCGCCTGGCCGCCGACCTGCACCGCCTCGCGGCCCGCCCCTGAGCACGGCCGAGCACCGCCGACCGGCACCGACCGGCACCGACCGGCACCGACCGACCGACCGACCGGCCGGGGGGGCCGCTCCCGGCCGCCTCTGCCCGCAGCGAATCTGCGGCGGGCAGAGCGGCGTCCGCCGGGGGCCCGCGGCGGGCAACAGTGGAGTCACCGACCCTCCGTCACCACCGGGAGACCCGATGACTCCACTCCGTGCCCTCCGCCCCCGGGCGGAGGAGGGCGACACCCCGCCCAACCCGTTCGACGACCACCTGGCGGCGCTGCTGCTGGCCCGCCGGATCGTCCTGCTCGGCACCCAGGTCGACGACGTGTCGGCGAACCGGGTCTGCGCGCAGCTGCTGCTGCTCTCGGCCGAGGACCCGCGCGCCGACATCAGCCTGTACATCAACAGCCCGGGCGGCTCGGTCACGGCGGGGCTGGCGATCTACGACACCATGCGGCTGATCCCGAACGACGTCTCCACCCTGGCGATGGGGTTCGCCGCCAGCATGGGGCAGTTCCTGCTGACGGTGGGCGCGGCCGGCAAGCGGTTCGCGCTGCCCAACGCGCGGATCATGATGCACCAGCCCTCGGCGGGCATCGGCGGCACCGCGTCCGACATCGCGATCCAGGCGGAGAACCTGGAGTACACCAAGCAGGCCATCGAGCGGATCACCGCCGAGCACACCGGGCAGAGCCCGGAGACCATCGCCCGGGACGGCGACCGGGACCGCTGGTTCACGGCCGAACAGGCCCGCGAGTACGGGATGGTGGACCAGGTGCTGGAGTCGCTCGCCGACATCGGCACGGCCGCGTCCCGTCGACGGGCGGGGCTGTGACATGGCCTCCTACCCGATTCCCTACGTGATCGAGCGGACCGCCCAGGGCGAGCGCTCCTACGACGTGTTCAGCCGGCTGCTCAGCGAGCGGATCGTCTTCCTCGGCACCGAGATCGACGACGGCGTGGCCAACGTGGTGATCGCCCAGCTGCTGCACCTGGAGGCCGCCGGCCCCGAGCAGGAGATCGCCCTCTACCTCAACTCGCCCGGCGGGTCGTTCACTTCACTGATGGCGATCTACGACGCGATGACGTTCGTGCAGTGCCCGATCGCCACCTACTGCGTCGGCCAGGCCGCCTCCACCGCGGCCGTGCTGCTGGCCGGCGGCGACCCGGGGCGGCGCTTCGTCCTCCAGCACGCCCGGGTGCTGCTCGGCCAGCCCGCCAGCGGCGGACAGCGCGGCACCGTCTCCGACCTGAGCCTGGCCGCCAAGGAGGTGCTGCGGATCCGCACCCAGGTCGAGGAGGTGCTCTCCCGGCACACCCGTCACCCGGTGGCCGCGCTGCGCGCCGACATGGACCGCGACAAGGTGTTCAGCGCGCAGGAGGCCGTCGCGTACGGCCTGGCCGACCGGGTGCTGAGCAGCCGCGTCCCCGCCTCCTGAGGCGGTACGCGCCCGTACGCCCGGGCCCGGAAGCGGTGGGGGAACCGCTTCCGGGCCCGGGCGTACGGCGTACGACCCTGCGGCCGCTCAGGCCGCCAAGCAGAGCCCGCCGTAGCGGCCCGCGGTCGCGGTGGCGGTCGCGGTGGCGGTCCGGCCCCGGGCGGCGGTGCCGTGCAGCGCGACCAGGTCCCGCTGGACCAGCGAGAGGACGTCCCCGAGCCCCAGGCCGAGCGCCCGGGCGGCGGCGGCGAGCACCTCGGAGGAGGCTTCCTTCCGGCCGCGTTCCAGCTCCGACAGGTACGGCACCGAGATCCGGGCCGCCTCCGCGACGTCCTTCAACGTCCGCCCCTGGGTGAGCCGTTCGCGTCGCAGCACGCCGCCCACCACGTCCCGCAGCAGCGGCTCCCTGCGCTCCGGCGCCTGCGGCGGGCGCAGCGGGACGACGCGGGCCTGGGTGTCCGACGCATGAGTTCTCATCCCCCAAGCCTAGGCACCGCACGTCCGCCGGACGGGCCGTACCGCTCTGCCCTCAGCAGAACCCCCGGGACCGCGAACGGTCGGCCGGCCGGCCACCGGGCGGGGTGCCCGGCGGCCGGCCGGCCGTGGCGGGTTCGGTTCCGGCTAGGGCACCGCCAGGAGGCACAGCAGCGAGCAGGCCACCGCCGCGGACGGCGCGGTGGTGGTCGGGACGGTCCCGGCGGGCGCGTTCGCGGCGACGAAGCCGGCGGACGCGGTGTTCTTCACCGGCAGCGCCAGCAGCAGCGAGTCGCAGTAGACCTGGCGGCTGCTCCCGGCCGGCAGCGCGAACGTGCCGGCGGCGCTCCGACAGGCGGGCGTGGTGGGGTCGTTGACGGTCACGGCGGCGGCGTCGACCGGGCCCGCGTTGGTGACGGTGATCCGCCAGTGCGCGGTGCCGAGCAGGCCCAGCAGTCCGACCGGGCTGGTCTTGGCCCAGGGCCCGGGTCCGCCGGGGGCGCAGTCGCGGGAGTTCGCGGAGCCGCAGATCTCCTTCTGGACGCTGACCCGGGGTTGGCAGCCCTCGCCGGGCGCGACGGGGACGGTGACGGTGTTGGAGGTGAGCGCGCCGGTCGCGTCGGTGCCGGTGGCGGTGTTGCCGACGGAGGTGGTGGCGCAGTCGGCGGCGACCGTGGTGCGGAAGCAGACCTGCGGCGCGTCGCCGCGGTACTCGACGACCAGCATCGGGTGGTTGTCCGCGGTGAAGTCCCCGGTGGTGGTGAGCACGAGTTGCGCGGTGACGGTGAGCGCGGGGTGCGCGGCGGGGTCGACGCCGGACAGGTCGACGGTGCCGTCGGGGGCGAGGCCGGGGGTGGTGACGGGCGTGCCGTCGGGGTCAGTGACCAGGACCCGGGAGGCGGTCGGGTCGACGTGGGTGAGGTCGAGGCCGGTGAGCCGGGCCCGGGTGTAGGACCGGACGTGGCCGCTGCCGCCGTCGCAGTAGAAGTCGGCGGGCCTGAGCGTGACGGTGGCGCCGCTGTGCAGGCAGGGGCTGGCGGCGGTGGCCGGGTCCATCGAGAACAGCACGCCGGCGTCGCCGAGTCCGATCAGGCAGCGGGTGGTGCTGTCGTAGGCGTAGCCGTAGTCGCGGGTGACGCCGCCGTTGGCGCTGGGGTGGGTGGCGGGCAGCGGGAAGCCGGCGCAGGGCGCGGCGGCCGTCCAGTCGTAGCAGAGCGTGCTGCCGTTGCCGCCGGTGCCGCCCCAGGCCGGGAAGTAGCTGCGCGTCCCGCTGTCGGTGGTGACGGTCTCGGGGTCGAAGGTCAGCGTGCCGCCGCTGAACGCCGACAGGATGCCGGGCGCGGGCAGCGGCGAGCCGTCGACCGCGTAGCAGGTGGTCAGCACGGTGGCGCCGCCGACGGTGCTGGTGCAGACGCCGTCGGGGTGTCCGGCGGTGTCGTACGCGGTGAAGGCGTCGTAGGTGTAGTAGCCGGAGGTCGGTCCGGCGGGGTGCGGGGTGCTCCAGCCGGCGCAGACCGCGCGGGTGGTGGTGTCGAAGCAGCCGAGGGCGGGCGGGCCGGCCGCGCTGGAGCCGCCGGCCTGCGGCGCGGAGGAGGCGAACACCTTGTCGCCGACGGCGGTCAGGCCGCCCTGGTAGAGCGCGGCGGGCGTGTTCGGCAGGTCGTGGTTGGGGGCGACGATCGGGGCGTACGGCTGGCCGGGGCAGGGGGTGCGGCCGGGCAGCGACAGGCAGAGCACCTGGCCGGTGCTGGCGACCGCGTACAGCGCGTCGCCGACCCGGGCCAGTCCGGCGAGGTTGTTGGCGCTGCTGGGCGCGGTGCCGTTGGCCGCCAGGGCGGTGTAGCCGCAGTTGGCGTGCGCGGCCAGGTCGAGGCAGCCGATGCCGACGCCGGTCGCGGTGGTGGCCGGGTAGTACAGCAGGTTGGGCTGCTGCGGGTCGAGGACGTACTTGGAGGTGAGCGGGCTGCCGAGGTCGCCGGTGGCGCCGCTGCCGAGCGGTCCGGTCGCGGTGTTCAGCGGGCGCGGCCAGGGGCCGCCGGTACAGGGCTGACCGGTGGTCAGGCTGCTGCACACCACCTTCGACGCGGCCGGGGCGGCGTGGTGGTAGATGTTCCAGGCCTGCACCTCCCCGGTGGGGGTCCGGTACAGCACGGGGGTGTAGCCGTCGCCGCCGGTGGCCTGGGCGGTGGGCTGGACGGGGGCGAGCAGCAGCGGTGAGAGCTCGGTGCCGCCGGCCCGGGCGACCGGGTTCTCGGCCCGGACGGCGACGGTGGCCGCGCCGGTGTCGGTCGGCCCGAAGGTGGTGCCGTCGGTGGACCAGGACGGCGTCCACCCGGGCGGCACCCGCAGCGAGCCGGGGACGTAGCTCTGGCCCGCCCCGGCACCGGCGATCGGGTCGGTCACCGCGGCGGGGGCGGCGGCGTCCCCGGGGGTCCGGTTCTCGTACTGGACGGTCCAGTCGAGGGTGTCCCCGTGCTCGGCGGTGGCGGCGCCGGGGTGGGTGGCGTTCCGCACGCTCTTCACCAGCGTCGACCCCGCGGCGGCGGTCTCGGCGGGGGTCTCGGCGGGGGTCTCGGCGGTGGCGGTCTCGGCGACGGCGGCGGTGTCGGCGGTCCGGCCGCTCGCGGGGGCGGTGCCGCCCGGTCCGAGCAGCAGCAGGGCGGTGGTGAGCGCCGCGGCCAGCGCGGCGCGCGACGGGCGGACTCGACGGGCTCGACGGATCGGAAGGGGCGGACGCGGGCTTCTCAGCACTGTTTCTCCACCTCGGATCGGCAGCCGAACTGACGTCGCGTCAGCTCGTGCCGCCGACCAAGGTAGGGCGGCGAACAGTTCGACCCGGACCGACTTCTCCTATTGATCGCATCATGACCGGATATGACTGCGCGACACCGTCCGGCCCCCACCGCGACCGCCCCGGGAAACGAACGCCCGGACGCCGGTCGAGCCCGGGTTCGCCCCCGCCCACGCCCCGCCCCCGCCCGGTGAGGGGCGGCGGGGGGTCAGGGGGCTTCGGGGGTGGTGCGGTGGACGAGGGTGGCGGCGGCGAGGGTGGCGGCGGCGAGGACGGGCCAGAGGACGACGGGGGTGAGGGCGGTGAGGACGGCGGGGGAGACCGCGAGGCCGAAGCCGGTGGAGAGTTGGAGGCGGGCCAGGGCGCGGCCGCGGCGGGGGGCCGGGGTACGGGCGGTGACCAGGGCGGTGGCGCTGCCCGCGTAGAGGATCTCGCCCAGGGTGCAGGGCACCGCGACCAGGGCGACGGCGAGCGGCCCGAACGGGGTGGCGAGCAGGAACGCCAGGTAGCTCGCGGCGAGCACCGCCCCGGCCAGGACCAGGACCCGGGCCCGCGACCAGCGGGCGGCCGCCCACGCGGTGACGGGCACCTGGAGGGTCACCACCAGCACGGTGTTGGCGACGAACACCGCGGCCGGCCAGGCCGGCGAGGCGTGCAGGACGGTCACGAGCACCAGCGGCAGCGCCACTTCGGGCACGTTCAGGCAGAACACGTACACCACGTTGGCCAGCAGGAGCGCCCCGAGCCGCGGTGCCGCCCCGTCCGCCGCGGGGGCGGTCCGCCGCGCCGCCCCGTCGCGGACCCGGACCGAGCGGGCCAGCGCCGCCGCCGTGAGGAAGCCGAGCCCGGAGGCCAGGGCCAGCGCCCGCAGGGCCGTGGGACCGCCGGCCAGACAGGCGGTGGCGAGCAGCGCGCCGGTACCGAGTCCGGCGTTGCGGGCGGCCCGGGCGGCCGCCAGGACGGTGTCCCGCAGGTGCTCCTCGGCGACCGAGGCCACCAGTGCGGCGTGCGCGGCGGGCCAGGACTGGTTGCCGATGCCGAGGAACAGCGCGGCGACGGTGAACAGCGCGACGCCGCCGGTGGGCGCCGCCAGCAGCGCGGCCACGCCCAGCACCCGCACCAGCATCGACGCGGCCACCGCCGTGCTGCGCGCGCCCCGGTCGAGCCAGCGCCCGAGCGCCGGCATGCAGGCCAGCCCGGCGACGATGCCGCCGGTCATCGCCAGGCCGGTGGCGGCCGTGCCGAGGTCGAGCACGGTGATCCCGTACAGCAGCAGGAACGGCCGCAGCAGGCCGGTGCCGAGGGCGTCGACGAGCAGCGCGGCGGCGTAGCGCGGCCCGCCGCCGGCCCGGACGAGCTGCCGGACCGTCGGACGGATCGACGGCGGGGACGACAGCGGGGACGAGGGGCGGGCCGGTGGCTGGGTCGGCGGTGGCTGGGTCGGCGGCCGGGTCGTGTCGGTGCGGGCGGCAGGGGGGCTGGTGGTCATGGCGCCAAGGTGCGGGCGGGGGCGCGGCGCGGTCACGTCGATTGACGCTTTCCGTCAACCGGTGCCGGTGGCGCGGCCGTGAACAGCGAGAATGCGGGGGTGACCCTGCGCATCGATCTCGCCGGGACGCCGCCGGAGCGCATCCGGTTCGGCGTCTCGCCGCTCGCCGAACTGACCGCGATGCTGCACGTGCTGGCCTCGCCGGAGCACCACCCGCACCTGGCCGGGTGGGCGGCCGGGGTGTGGGCGGGCCTGCGCCCCGAGCTGGCCGAGCGGCTGCGGGAGGCCGAGTTCCTGTGGCGGTCCTCGCGGGCCGACTTCCTGGTGCCGGCCCGGCCCCGGGCCACCCTGGCCGCCGAACTGGACCAGGTCGACCTGATCGGGGACGAGCGGTACGCGCACGCCGCGCTGGTCACCACCTGCGGCTCGAACCGGCGCACCTTCGCCGGCCGCTCCCCGCTGCACGACCCGGCCGCCCGCGCCGACGCGCTGGACCGGGCGCAGGCCCGCGGCCCCGTCCAGGAGGCGTTCGCGGAGCGCCTGCTGGCCGATCCGCCGGCCGTCCGGGCCCGGCTGCGGGAGACCCTGGAGCGGTGCGCGGAGGCGTTCTTCGACACCGAGTGGCCCGCGCTGGCCGCCCGCCTGGGCCGGGACGTCCGGGACAAGACCGAGCTGAGCCGCCGTCAGGGCCTGCCCGCCGCGCTCGCCGAGGTGTCGACGGCGATCGCGCTCACGGCCGACGGCGGCTCGCTGGTCCTCGACAAGCTCCAGGACTCCGCCGCGCAGGCCGGCCCGGCCGGCGTCACCTTCCTGCCCAGCGTCTTCGGGCATCCGCACCTGGTCGCGGTGTACGCCCCGGGCTGGCAGCCCGTCGTCCAGTACCCGGCCGCGGACGGCGACCGCCCCGCGGCCGTCCCGCTGGACACCGTCGCCCTGCGCCTGGAGGCGCTGGCCCACCCCGTCCGGCTGCGGCTGGTCCGCACCCTGGCCCGCGGCCCGCACACCACCGGCGAACTCGCCCGCGCCTGGGAGCTCACCCCGCCCGAGGTCTCCCGCCACCTCGCCGTGCTGCGCCGCGCGGGCCTGCTCACCGCCCGCCGCCGGGGCCGCCACGTCCATCACGCGCTCGACCTCGGCGCCACCGCCATGCTCGGCGCCGACCTGCTCTCCGCCGTCCTGCGCTGAGCACCGGCGCCGTTCCGCGCCCTTCGGCGCGGCGCGCCGTCCGGTGGGGAGTGCCGAGCAGCCGTCAGGGCGCGGTCGGCGGTTCGGCGTGCAGGCTCGGCAGGTTGACCACGATCGCCTCCTGGGTGCTGCGGGCGATCACCACCACGGCCTCGTGCGCCGGGTCGGGGTTCTCCTCGCGGTGCGGGACGTACGGCGGCACGAAGATGTAGTCGCCCGGCCCGGTGCGCAGCCTGACCTCGACCGGCTCGCCGGAGGAGTGGTCCAGGAAGACGAACTCGGGGTGGCCGCTGACCACGTGGATCGCGGTCTCCGACTCGCCGTGGTGGTGGTCGGAGGAGGCGGTGGCGGGGGCGACGTGGGTCTGGCCCATCCAGAGCTTCTCCGAGCCGACGGTGCCTCCGCTGATCGCCGCGAACCGCCGCATCCCCCCGGTCTGCGCGGTGTCGCCGTCGAGCGCGTCGGCCCGGATGTGGTGCAGGCGGGCGCGGAGCGGGACGGCGGCGTCCGGGCCGGTGGCGTCCGGCGCGGGCAGGTGCGGGTGGAAGCCCTCGCCGGCACGGGTCCGCCCACCCCCGTCGGTCGCGGCGGTCGCGGCGGGCGCCGGAGCGGGACGGTGCGGTTCGGCGGACACGGGCTCTCCCGGAGGTGGACGGCGGTGGTGCGCACGGAGCACCGGCGGACGGCGGCGGGCACGGCGACGGCGGGTGCGGCGGCGGGTGCGACGGCGGAACGCGGTCGCGGCCACGGAGACGCTCGGCGGGGTGCGCGGGGTGCGCGGGACGAGGGGAACGCTAGGCGCGGCCCGAAAAGGATGTCAAGAGGTGTCCTTTCGGCCGGACGCCGGACCGGCGGCCCCGGACGGGACTTGATGATCGCCCGGCCCGGTGGATACTTCGGGGTATGCATATTTCCGCCAAGGCGGACTACGCCGCCCGCGCACTGGTCGAGCTGGCTTGCGACACGGGGCGTCCGCTCACCTGCGAGGCGATCGCCTCGTCCCAGGAGATCCCGTTCCGGTTCCTGAAGTCCGTCGTCGGCGACCTGCGCCGGGCCGGCCTGGTCCGCAGCCAGCGCGGCTGCGAGGGCGGCTACTGGCTGGGCCGCCCGGCCTCGGACATCACGCTGCTCGACGTGGTGCGCGCCGTGGACGGCGAACTGATCACGCTCCGCGGCGAACCGCTGGCGGGGCTCGCCTACCCGGGCCCGGCGGACGCGCTGCCGGGGATCTGGCGCGAGGTCGAGGAACGCACCGGGGAGGTGCTGGCGGGCACCACCGTGGCCGCGCTGGTCCGCCGCTCCGGACGCCCGCTGCCCCGGCCGGTCGCGGAGGCGGTGTGACCGGCCGGGACACCGGGCCGGAGGCCGTCCGGCCGGAGGGCGGGCCCGCGCGCGAGAGCGCGCTCGAAGTCGTCGAGTTCACCGACCCGTTCTGTCCGTGGGCCTGGGGGTCGGAGCCCGTGCTGCGGGCGCTGCGCCGGGTGCTGGCCGGGGCCGCCACGCACCGGCGGGTGTTCGGCATCCTGTTCGACGACGACGAGGACCCGGCGCCGGACCCGGCCGCGGAGGCCGCCTGGTACGGGGAGTTCGTGGCCCGGGTGTCGGCGCACACGGGCGCGCCGCGACCGGCCCGGCTGCGCTGGGTCGCGGCGAGCAGCTGGCCCGCCTCGCTGGCCGCCGCCGCGGCGGAGCAGCAGGGGCCGCAGGTGGCGGAGCGGGTGCTGCGGCGGCTGCGCGAGTCGGCGTTCGTCCGGGGCGAGCCGGCCGACACCCCGGAGCGGATCGCCGGGGCGCTGCGCGGGGTGCCCGGCCTGGACGCGGCGGCGCTGGCGTCCGCCGCGGCCTCGGCGCCGGTGCGGGAGCGGGTGGCCCGGGACCGGGCCGAGACCCGGGCGCCGCGCCCGGAGGTGGTGGGGCTGCGCGGGTCGGGCCCGCACCCGGGCGGGGCGAAGGAGATCGCGGACGGCCGCCGCTACGCCCTGCCCACGCTGCTGTTCCGCGGCCCGGCGGGGTGCCGGGTGGTCCCGGGCTGGCGTCCGTCGGCGGAGTACCTGGCGGCGGCCCGGGCGGTGTGCCCGGACCTGCCCGCGGGGAGGCCGGAGGAGCGCCCCGATCCGGCCGAGCTGCTGCGCCGCTACCGGAGCCTGACCGCGCCGGAGTCGCCGGACGGCCCGCCGGACGGCGCGGTGACGGTCGCCACCGCGGGCGGCCCGCTGTACCTGTCGCCGGAGGAGGCCGCCGTCTCCCCGCTCCTCCCCGCGCCCTGAACCCCGGCCCCGGGGCCCTCCGCCACCCGGCCTCCGAATCACCGTTTCCCACCATGTGAGACACCTCTTCCCGGATCACGAGACGCCCGGCGCGACCGCCGATCGGACCGCAGCTCACCCTCCGCTGCCCGACGGTCCGTCAGTTTCCTTCCGCTGCGGTGCGATTGGCGGCTCGCACCGCACCCCGCAGCCGCCCCGGCGGCCCGCCACCCAATGGGACACCTTTTGGTGTCCATTGACACCGGGCCCGCCCGCCCGACAGGATGGCGGCATGCTTTCGACGCACCCCAACGTGGTGTGCCGCTACGTGGACTTCCGGCGCACCAGCAGCGATCTCTGTCTCTGAGTGCCCCCCTCCGCGCCGGCGGCACCGTCCGCCCGCGCTCCCGGAACACGGCCGTCCCGCGCCGTGCGGCAGGCCCCGGCCGCCGTTCCCGGGCCTCCTCCTCCTGCCAGGCTCCGTCCCGCCCGTGACCGGGCGGCGGCGGCTGCCGCCCCCTCCCCCTGCCGGTGCCCTGTCGCGCCGTCGTGCCCGTTCCCCGCCGTCCGCGGTCCCCCCGCGTCGACGCCTGCGTCCGGGCACCCGCCGCGCCGTGAAAGGTGACGCACGCCCATGACCAGCTCCGCCCTGCCCTCCTCCCCCCTCGCCAGACGTTCCTTCCTCGGCCTCGGCCTGGGCGCGGGAGCCGCCCTCGCCCTGGCCGCGTGCGGCGGCGCCACGGTCGCGCAGACCGGCGCGTCCGGCAGCTCCGGCACCCTCAAGTGGGGCTGGGCGCTGCCCACTTCGTGGGACCCGGTGTTCTCCTCGGCGGGCTGGGACGTGCACGTGCTCTCCCTGGTGTACGCCGGTCTGACCAAGCTCGACCAGAGCGGGAAGGCCGTCCCCGCGCTGGCCACCAACTGGAAGTACGACGCCGACGGCACCAAGCTGACCTTCACCCTGCGCCCCGGGCTGGTCTTCGAGGACGGCACGCCGCTGGACGCCACCGCGGTGAAGAAGAGCCTGGACCGCGGCCGCACCGACCCCAAGTCGCTGGTCGCCCCCCAACTGACCCAGGTCAAGCAGGTGCTGGCCCCGGACGCCACCACCGTGGTGATCGAACTCGCCTCGCCCGACTACCAGTTGCCCAACCTGCTGGCCGGCAAGACCGGCCTGGTGGTGAACCCGAAGTCGTTCGAGTCGGACCCCGCGGCGCTGGCCTCCAAGCCGGCCGGCGCGGGCCCGTTCAGCCTGGTCTCCTACGTCCAGAACAGCAAGGCCGTGCTGCGGCGCAACCCGCACTACTGGGACGCCGGGTCGATCGGGCTGGAGAACTTCGAGGTCTACCCGCTGCCGGACGCCGCCACCGTGGTCAGCGGTCTGCAGTCCGGGCAGTTCGACGTCGCGCAGATCCCCGGCAGCCAGGTCGAGGCGGCCAAGGCGGCCGGGCTGGAGGTGCAGGAGATCCCGTCGCTGGTGGTGGCGGTGCTGGACCTCAACACCACCAAGGCGCCGTTCGACAACCCGGACGTGGTGGAGGCGCTGAAGTACGCGATCGACCGCGAGGCGCTGGTGAAGACCCAGCTGTTCGGGCACGGCGAGGTCAACTACCAGCCGTTCCCGAAGGGCTACGTCGGCTACGACGCCGGCTCGGCCGACCTGTTCCGCTACGACCCGGACAAGGCGCGGGCGCTGCTGGCGAAGGCCGGGCACCCGGACGGCGTGGACCTGACGCTGACCACCACCGCCGCGCAGGGCCTGCCCGAGCAGGTGCAGGCGCAGCTGAAGGAGGTCGGCATCCGGGCGCAGATCGAGGTGATCCCGGCGGCGCAGGCCACCCAGATCGTCTACGTGCAGCACTCCAGGGCGCTGTTCACCGACCAGTTCGCGGGCCGCGACTCGGCCGCCCAGGCGTTCCAGGTGCTGTTCGGCGAGCAGGGGCTGATGAACCCGGGCCGCAGCACGCCGCCCGAGCTACTGGCCGCCGTGCAGCAGGTGTCGCGCACGCCGCTGGACTCGCCGGACTACCCGAAGGCGTTGCAGGCGGCGACCGCGCTGGCGGTGCGGACGATGCCGAACGTGTTCCTGTACAGCGTGCCGCGGCTGCTGGCCCGGCGGAAGTCGGTGTCGCCGATCCCGGCGTTCACCGTGGTGCAGCGCTTCGAGGGGGTGAGCGTCGCGTGAGCGCGGTGCTCCCGGCGGCGGGCCCGCGGTCGCGGGCCGCCGGGTGGGTGGTGCGCCGGACGGCCCGGGCGCCCCGGTCGCTGGGGCGGGTGCTGGCCTCCGCCGTCACGGTGTTCCTGCTCTCCTCGCTGCTCACCTTCGCGCTCGGCGCGGTCTCCGACGCCAACCCGGCGGCGGCGGTGCTCGGCGAGACCGCGACGCCCGCCGACATCGCCCGGATGAACCACGAGTTCGGCCTGGACCGGCCGCTGTGGGCGCAGTTCGGCAGCTGGCTGGGGCACGCCGTGCGCGGCGACCTGGGCCGGTCCTGGTTCACCACCCTGCCGGTGGCGGACTCGATCTCGGCCGCCCTGCCGGTGGACCTGTCGATCGCCGGGCTGGCCCTGCTGTTCGCCGTCCTGCTGGGCGCCGCCGCGGGCATCGCGGCGGCGCTGCGCCCGGGCAGCCGGCTGGACCGGTCGGTGACCGCGCTGTGCACCCTGCTGGGCACGCTGCCCGCGTTCGTGGTCGCGATCGGCCTGATCACCCTGGTGTCGGTGCAGCTGCGGCTGCTGCCCTCGGGCGGCTACGTGCCGCTGGGCCAGGACCCGGGCCAGTGGCTGCGGTTCGCGCTGCTGCCCGCCCTGGCGCTGAGCCTGGACGCGGCGGCGGGCATCGCCCGGCAGCTGCGCACCTCGCTGGTCGGCGCGCTGCGGGAGAACTGGGCGACCGGCGCGACGATGCGCGGGCTGTCCGGCCGCCGGGTGCTGTTCGGGCACGTGCTGCGCAACGCCGCCGGGCCCGCGGTGACGGTGCTCGGGATGAGCGTGCCGATGCTGATCGGCGGCGCGGTGGTCACCGAGCGGATCTTCAACCTGCCGGGCATCGCCCAGCTCTCGCTCCAGGCCGCCGAGCAGCACGACGTCCCGGTGATCCAGGGCACCCTGCTGGTGACCGTCGCGGTGGTGCTGGTCGCCAACCTGGCGGTGGACGCCGGGCTGCTGGCGCTCAACCCCGCCGCCCGTCGGCGCCCGGCCGGGGCGGGTGCGCGGTGAGCGCGGCGCTGCGCCGCCCGGTGGTGCGGGCCTCGCTGGCGGTGCTGGCCGCGGTCGCGCTGCTGGCCGTGTTCGGCGGCCGGCTGGCCCCGCTCGACCCGCTCGCCCAGGACACCGCGCACCTGCTGCGGGGGCCGGGCGCCGGCCACCTGCTGGGCACCGACTACCTGGGCCGGGACGTGCTCAGCCGGCTGCTCTCCGGCACCGGGCTGTCGGTGGCCGCGGCGGCCGAGGCGGTCGGCACGGCCCTGCTGCTGGGCGTGCTGCCGGGGCTGGCCTCGGTGCGGTTCTCCGCCCCGCTGGCCTGGGTCTCGCTGCGCGCCGTGGACGCCCTGATGACGCTGCCGTTCACGCTGTTCGCGATCGCCGCGGTCGGCGTCCTGGGCAACGGGCTGCACCAGGCGATGCTGGCCCTGGGCGTGCTGCTGGCCCCGCTGTTCTTCCGGGTCACCCGGGCGGCGGCGCTCGGCCTGGACCGGGCCCAGTACGTGGAGGCCGCCGAGCTGATGGGCGCCGGGCGGCTGACCGTGCTGCGGACCCACGTGTGGCGCAAGGTGCTGCCGACGGTCGCGGTGACCACGGCGCACGCGCTGGCCACCGCGCTGCTGACGGTCGCCTCGCTGACCTTCCTCGGCATCGGCGTCCAGCCGCCCGCGCCGACCTGGGGCGGGATGCTCGCCAGCGACCTGGGCTTCCTGGCCCAGCAGCCGTGGGCCCCGGCCGTGCCCACCGCACTGATCATGCTGACCGTCGGGGCGCTGAACCTGCTGGCCGACGCGCTGCGGGACGCCGAGCCGTCCGCGCCCGCGCCGGAGGCCCCGGCGGAGCAGCCCGTCCCGACCCCGCTGCGAGCGCCGGAGGAGGCCCGCGATGAGCACCGCGTCCGTGTCTGAACGCCCCGTGTCCGACCACTCCGGGTCCGACCGTTCCGGGTCCGACCGTTCCGGGTCCGACCGCCCGGCGCCGGGGAGCCCGGTGCTGGAGGTCGAGGAGCTGCGGGTGGCCGTCGGCCACGGCGCCGCCGAGGCGGTGCGGGAGGTGTCCTTCACCGTCCTCGCCGGGCAGTCGGTCGGGCTGGTCGGCGAGTCCGGCAGCGGCAAGACGCTGACCTGCCGGGCCGTGCTCGGCCTGTCCGCCCCGGGGGTCGAGGCCGACGCCCGCACCCTCGCCCTGGGCGGCACCGACCTGCTCGGCCTGGACGGGCGCGGCTGGCAGCGGCTGCGCGGCACCCGGCTCGGCGCGGTGTTCCAGGACCCGGGCTCCTTCCTCAACCCGTCGCTCACCGTGGGCCGGCAGCTCGCCGAACCGCTGCGGCTGCACGGCGGCCTGTCCCGGACGGACGCCCGCCGCCGCGCGGTCGAGCTCTTCGACTCGGTGGGGCTGCGCGACCCGGACGCGGTGTACGACCGCTACCCGCACGAGCTGTCCGGCGGCATGCTGCAACGGGTGCTGATCGCGATCGCGGTCAGCGGCGACCCGGACCTGCTGGTGGCCGACGAGGCCACCACCGCGCTGGACACCGTGGTCCAGGCCGAGGTGCTCGACCTGCTGGCCCGGCTGCGGGAGGAGCGCGGCCTCGGCCTGCTGCTGGTCAGCCACGACCTGGCGGTGGTCGCCGACGCCACCGACCGGCTGCTGGTCCTGTACGCGGGCGAGGTCGTCGAGGACGGCCCGACCGCGAGCGTGGTGGCCGCCCCCGCCCACCCGTACACCGAGGCGCTGCTCACCGTGGCCGGGCTCGGCGCCGGCGAGCGCACCCGCTTCCCCGTCATCCCCGGCCGCCCGCCCGCCCCCGGCACCACCGGCCCCGGCTGCCGCTTCGCCGCGCGCTGCGCGTACGCGGCCCCGGAGTGCTCCCTCGCCCCGGTCCCGCTGACGCCGGGGCCGGACGGCCGCCGGGTGCGCTGCCTCAAGCCCCGCTAGCCGCCCCAAGGCTCCCTGGCCGCCAAGGCCCACGGGCTGCCTCAGAGCCCGCCAACCGGCGCACCCGGACGCGTGCCCGCCCGGCCGCTGCGCTCCCGACCTGTCCCGGACTGTCCCGACCTGTCCCGATCCGTCCCGTTCCGTTCCGCCCAAGTGTTTCCGGAGGTGCCCAGTCATGACCGCTCTGCTCGAAGTGCGTGCGCTGGAGGTGGAGTTCGACCGCGGCGCACCCGTGCTGGACGGGGTCGACGTGGAGGTGCGGGCCGGGGAGATCCTCGGGGTGATCGGGGAGACCGGCTCCGGGAAGACCACGCTGGCGCGGGCCGTGGTGGGGCTGGCGCCGGTCACCGCCGGGCGGATCTCGCTGGACGGGCGGGACCGGGCCGGGCTGCGCGGGCGGGCGCTGCGGGAGGTGCGGCGGGCCGGGACGGTGCAGTACATGTTCCAGGACCCGCTGCGTTCGCTGGACCCGGACCTGACGGTGCTGCGGCTGGTGGGCCAGCCGCTCGCGGTGGCCGGCGTCCCGGCCGCCGAGCGCCGGCGGCGGGTGCTGGAGGCGCTGGACCTGGTCGGCCTGGACCACGCGCTGGCCCAGCGGCGCCCGGCCCTGCTCTCCGGCGGCCAGCGCCAGCGCGTCGCGCTGGCCCGGGCGATCGTCACCCGCCCGCGCCTGCTGCTCGCCGACGAGCCGGTGTCCGCGCTGGACGCCTCGAACCGCAACCACGTGCTGCGGCTGCTGGACGAGTTGCGCCGCGAACTGGACCTCGCCGTGGTGCTGATCTCGCACGACCTGGAGTCGCTGGCGGGGGTCGCCGACCGGCTGGCCGTGCTGTACCGGGGCCGGATCGTGGAGAGCGGCCCGGCGGCGGACGTCCTGGGCCGCCCGCTGCACCCGTACACGGCCCTGCTGGCGGCGTCCGCGCCGGGCGGCGGGGCGGCCCGGCGGGCCGAACTGGCCGTGCTGCGCGCCCCGGCACCCGACCGGCCGGACGCCTCCGGCTGCGCGTTCGCCCACCGCTGCCCGTTCGCCGACGCCGCCTGCGCGCCCCGCCCGGCCGAGACCGCGCCGCTGCCGGGCCGGACGGTGGCCTGCCACCACGCCGGCGACCGGCGCACCCGCACGTCCCTCTGACGTTCCGTCGACTCCTGGAGAAATCCGCCATGTCCAGCCGTCCCACCACCTCGCACTGGGGTGCCTTCCGGGTCCGTCCGCGCCCCGCCGGCGGGGTCCTGGTCGAGCCGCACCCGGACGATCCGGCGCCCTCGCCGCTGCTGGCGGGCGTCGCCGGGTCGCTGCGCCACCGCACCCGGGTGCGCCGGCCGGCCGTCCGGGAGGGCTGGCTGCGGGGCGGGCCGGGGTCGGGCGAGGGGCGCGGGCGGGAGCCGTTCGTGGAGGTGTCCTGGGAGCGGGCGCTCGACCTGGTCGCGGGGGAACTGGCAAGGGTGAAGCGGGAGTTCGGGCCGCAGGCGGTGTTCGGCGGCTCGTACGGCTGGGCGTCGGCGGGCCGGTTCCACCACGCGCAGAGCCAACTGCACCGGTTCCTGGCCCTGTTCGGCGGCTACACGGCGTCCCGGAACTCGTACAGCCTGGGCACCTCGCTGGTGCTGCTGCCCCGGGTGGTGGGGGACGCGGAGACGGTGCTGCGGGCCGCGTCCTCGTGGCCGACGATCGTCCGGCACACCCGGCTGATCGTCGCGTTCGGCGGCGTCCCGGCGAAGAACGTGTACGTCACGCCCGGCGGGGTGACCCGGCACTCCACGCCCGGCTTCCTCGCTCAACTGGCCGCCGCCGGAACGGAGGTGGCGCTGGTCTCGCCGCTGCGCGACGACCTGCCGGACGGGCCGGCCACCGACTGGCTGCCGATCGTCCCGGGCACCGACACCGCGCTGCTGCTGGCCCTGACCCACACCCTGGTCGCCGAGGGGCGGCACGACCGGGCCTTCCTGGAGCGCTGCACCAGCGGCTGGCCGGTGCTGGAGCGCTACCTGGACGGCCGGGCCGATGGCACGCCCAAGGACGCCGACTGGGCCGCGCCGATCTGCGGCCTGGCCGCCGAGCGGATCCGGGCGCTGGCCCGGAAGATGGCCGCCACCCGCACCCTGGTCACCGTCACCTGGTCGCTGCAGCGCGCCCGGTACGGCGAGCAGCCGGTCTGGGCGGCCCTCGCGCTGGCCTGCGCGCTGGGCCAACTCGGCCTGCCCGGCGGCGGGTTCGGCCACGGCTACGGCTCGATGGGCGACGTCGGCGACACCGGCCCGGCGCTGCGCCTGCCGTTCCTGCCCCAACCGGCCAACCCCACCGGCGAGTTCATCCCCTGCGCGCGGATCTCCGACCTGCTGCTGCACCCCGGCGAGGAGTACGCGTACGACGGGACGGCCCGCCGCTACCCGGACGTCCGGCTGGTGCACTGGGCGGGCGGCAACCCGTTCCACCACCACCAGGACCTGGGCCGGCTGCGCCGCGCCTTCGCCCGCCCGGAGACCGTGGTCGTCCACGAGCCGCACTGGACGGCCACCGCCCGGCACGCCGACATCGTGCTGCCCGCCACCACCCCGCTGGAGCGCGAGGACCTCGGCGGCGGCCGGCGCGACACCCACCTGATCGCCATGCACCGCGCCGTCGACCCGGTCGGCGAGGCCCGCGACGACTACGTGATCCTCACCGCGCTCGCCGAACGCCTGGGTTTCGCAGCGGAGTTCACCGAGGGCCGGAGCCCGCGCCAGTGGCTGGAGCACCTGTACGGGCAGTGGGCCGAGCGGCTGCGCGCGGACGGCGCGGGCGACCCGCCGCCGTTCGACCGGTTCTGGGCCGACGGCGAGTGGCGGCTGCCCGAACAGGCCGCCGAGCGCACCCTGTTCGCCGAGTTCCGGGCCGATCCCGAGCGGCACCCGCTGGCCACCCCGAGCGGCCGGATCGAACTGCACTCCCCCGCGATCGCCGCGCTCGGCCTGCCCGACTGCCCCGGCCACCCCGCCTGGCTGGACCCGCCCGAACGGCTCGGCACCCCGGCCGCCCGGCGCCACCCGCTGCTGCTGATCGCCAACCAGCCCGCCACCCGGCTGCACAGCCAACTCGACGTCGGGGCGGCCAGCCTGGCCGACAAGGTCGCCGGCCGGGAGGCCGTCGAACTCCACCCCGCGGACGCGGCGGAGCGCTCGATCGCCGACGGCGACCTGGTGCGGATCTTCAACGACCGCGGCGCCTGCCTGGCCGGGGCCCGGCTCAGCGACCGGCTGCGGCCCGGCGTGCTCCGGCTGCCCACCGGCGCCTGGTTCGACCCCGTCCCCGGCACCGAGCCCCCGCTGTGCGCGCACGGCAACCCCAACGTGCTGACCGCCGACCAGCCCAGCTCCCGGCTCTCCCAGGGCTGCACCGGCCAGCACGCCCTGGTCCAGCTCGAACGCTGGACGGGCGGCGACCCGCCGCCGGTGACCGTCCGCCACCCGCCCGCCCTGCGCGCCGAGCCCGCAGACCCCCGATGACCACCGCCGTCCCGACCCCGGAGGCCCCCCGATGACCACCGCCGCCCCGCCCGCCTCCCCGGCCCCGGCACCGTCCGCCTTCCCGACCCCGGCGCTGGACGGGCTGCCCGAGGTGACCGCCGCCCTGGCCGCCTGCGCCGCCGCGCACGACCGGGACGCCGAACTCCCCCTCGTCGACTTCGAACTCCTGCACGCGGCGGGCCTGTTGACCGCGACGGTGGCCACCCGGCACGGCGGCCCCGGGGCCGGGCTCGCGGACACCGTGCGCATCCTGCGCGCCCTCGGCGCGGGCGACCCGGCGGTGGCGCTGATCACCGCGATGACGCTGTTCACCCACGCCCTGGAGGCCCGCACCCCGCGCTGGCCGGCCGGACCGCTGGCCGAGCTGCTCGCCGAGTCCGCCCGCCGTCCCGTCCTGGTGAACTCGCTGCGGGTGGAGCCCGAACTCGGCAGCCCGGTGCGCGGCGGCCTGCCCGCGACCACCGCCCGCCGCCGCGGCGACGGCTGGGAGCTGACCGGCCACAAGATCTACTCGACCGGCGCGTACCTGCTGGACTGGCTGCTGGTCTGGGCCGCCACCGACGAGGAGCAGCCCCGGGTCGGCTCGTTCCTGGTCCGGGCCGGCAGTCCGGGCGTCACCGTCGAACCGGTCTGGGACCACCTGGGCCTGCGCGCCTCGCGCAGCGACGACGTCCACCTGGCCGCCGTCCCGGTGCCCGGCGACCGGGTCGCCGGACTGTCGCTGCCCGGCACGGACGGCGGACGCGACCCGGTCGGCGGCGCCTGGAACAGCCTCGGCCTGGCCGCTCTCTACCTGGGCGTCGCGGGCAGCGCCCGGGACTGGCTGCTCGGCTTCCTGCACGAGCGCACCCCGAGCGCGCTCGGCGCGCCGCTGGCCTCGCTGCCCCGCTTCCAGACCGCCGTCGGCGAGATCGAGGTCGCCCTGACCGGCGCGGACCGGCTGGTCGCCGCCCTCGCCGCGGCCGTCGACGCGGACGAACCGGGCGCCGCCGAACAGGCCGGCGGCGCGAAGGTGCTCGCCACCCGGGCCGCGATCGACGCCGTCCAGCAGGCGGTGGCCCTGGTCGGCAACCACGGCCTGACCCGCCACCACCCGCTGGAGCGCCACCTCCGCGACGTGCTGTGCGCCCGGGTCCACACCCCGCAGGAGGACTCGGTGCTGCTCGCCGCGGGCCGCACCGCCCTCGGGCGGGTCCGCCCGCTCTGACCGCCTGCCGCTTCCCTTCCCCTACAGCCGCTCGCCCCTCCGACTTCCCCTCACCATCGCTATACCCATTCACTCAAGCGATGGCTACTCACATCTGTTACAGGCATTCACCAAACTGACTTCCTGTCACTCCTGCACCCCTTCACCGATCCAACCCCCTGTCACTTCCGTTACACCCCTTCACTGAAAGGACCAGCCATGCCCGTCGAGTTCGTCGGCATGATCTCCACCCACGACGTCTCCGAGATCCGCCCGGCCACCGGCCCGGTGGTGGACGTCGACTACACCCGCCGCTTCGCCCAGGCGCACGAGCAGGCCGGCTTCGACCGCATCCTGATCGCCCAGTCCTCGGGCAGCCCCGACCCGAACCAGGTCGCGGCCTTCGCCGCCGCGCACACCGAGCGCCTGGGCCTGCTGGTCGCGCACCGCCCCGGCTTCCTCGCGCCGACCGTCGCGGCCCGCACCTTCGCCACCCTCGACCAGTTCTCCGGCGGCCGGGTCGCGGTGCACATCATCACCGGCGGTCACGACGCCGAGCAGCGCCGCGACGGCGACTACCTGTCCAAGGACGAGCGCTACGCCCGCACCGACGACTACCTGACGGTGGTGAAGAAGGCGTGGACCGAGGAGGCCCCGTTCGACCACGAGGGCCCCTACTACCGCCTGGCCGACTTCCGCTCCGACGTCCGGCCGGTGCAGCAGCCGCGCATCCCGCTGTACTTCGGCGGCTCCTCCGAGGCCGCGTACCGGGTCGGCGGCAAGCACGCCGACACCTTCGCCCTGTGGGGCGAGCCGCTGGCCGAGACCGCCGAGCAGATCGCCCGGGTCCGGGCCGCCGCCGAGGCCGCCGGGCGCACCGACGTGCCGGGCATCAGCGTCTCCTTCCGGCCGATCCTGGGCCGCACCGACGAGGAGGCGTGGGAGCGGGCCCGGACCATCCTGGGCACCATCGAGCAGCGCGGCAGCACCCTCGGCTGGCGCCGGGGGACGGCGCTGGCGGGCGCCGACGCGACGCCGCAGAACGTCGGCTCGCAGCGCCTGCTGGCCGCCGCCGCCAAGGGCGACCTGCACGACCGGGCGCTGTGGACCGCCACCGCGAAGGCCACCGGCGCCGGGGGCAACTCCACCGCGCTGGTCGGCTCCCCCGAGACGGTGGCCCAGGCCCTGCTGGACTACGTGGACATCGGCGCGACCACCCTGCTGATCCGCGGCTACGACCCGCTGGACGACGCCCTCGACTACGGTCGCGAGCTGCTGCCGCTGGTCCGCCAGGAGGTCGCCCGCCGCGACGCCGCCGCCACCACCCCGGCCACCGCCGGCGCCCGGTGACCGCGCCCGCACTCCCCGCCACCGGTCCCGCTCCGGCGGCGGGGCCGGCCGTGGGACCGGCCGCGGGACCAGCAGCGGGATCGGCGGTGGAACCGGTGGCAGGACCGGACGGCCGCTGGGAGCCCGCCCCCGGCACCGCCGTCCGGGGCACCGTGGTCCTGCTCCCCGGCCGGGGCGAACACCCCGGCGTGTACGCCCGGTTCGGCCGACGGCTGGCCTCCGACGGCTACCGCCTGCTCGTCCCCGCCACGGACACCGCAGCCGACCGCCACCCCGACACGGACCCGCTCCGCCGCCGCCACGGCTCCGACGCCCTCCCGGCACCGGACCCGCTCGACCGGCCCGGTCCGCGCACCCTGACCGGCCCGGCTGCCGCCACGTCCGGATCACCCGCCTCCGCCGCCGTCCCCACCACGGGCCCGGCAACCGGCCACGGCCCCGGCACCTCCCCGGCACCGGACCCGCTCGACGCGCTCGACGCGCTCGACCTGACCGGCCTGCTCGCCCCGTCCGGCCCGTTCGTCCCCTCCGGCCCCTCCGGCCGTCCGGCCGCCCTGTTCGCGCAGGCGCGGGCCGAGCAGCCGGCCGGGGGGCCGGTGGTGCTGGCGGGTTCCGACCTCGGTGCGCTGCTCGCGCTGGCCCTCGCCGCCGAGGTGCGACCGGACGGACTGCTGCTGGCCGGGCTGCCGGGGGCCGGGCTGCCGGGGAGCGGGCGGCCCGGCCGGGCGGAGGACGAGCTGTCCGCGCGGACGGCCTGCCCGGTCCACCGCGGACTGCTGGCCGGTGATCCCGGGTTCCGGCCCGGTGCGCTGTTCGAGCCGGTGCCCGCCGCCCTGGCCGGTGCCGCGGCGGCGGCCCGCCCGGCGGTGCCGGTGCTGGCGTTCCACGGCTCGGCCGATCCGGTCGCCCCGGTCGGGGCGCTGCGGGAGCTGGCGGGGCGGCTGCCCTCGGTCGAGGCGGTCACGGTGGCCGACGGGCGCCACGACGTGTTCAACGACGCGGTGCACCGCAGTGTCGCGGCCCGCACCGTGCTGTGGCTGGAACAGCTGCGGGCCGGCCTCGACCTGCTGCCGTCCGCTCCGCCGCCGCTGCTCGTCCCGCTGGGCCCGCCCGGCCCCGACACCACCGGCTGACCACCCCGCCACCCCCTCCCCCTCCCCTCCCCCCGACGACGGCCGGTGGCGTCCCGGCCGTCGTCCCCTCCCAGGAAAGGACCGTCCCCATGACGACTCTCGACGAACGCCCTCCCACCGCGGCACCCGCCGAGCTGCTGCGCAGCACCCTGCGGCGGCACGCGTCCGGGGTGGTGGTGATCACCGTGCCCGGACCGGCCGGGTTCACCGCCACCTCGTTCACCTCGGTGAGCCTGGAGCCCGCGCTGGTCTCCTTCTACCTCGCCTCGGGGGCGTCCACGGCCCCGGCGGTGCGCGCGGCCGAGGCGTTCACCGTGCACGTGCTGCGCCGTGAGCAGGAGGAGTTGGCCCGGGCGTTCGCCCGCAGCGGCGCGGACCGGTTCGCCGGGGTGCCGTGGCACGAGGGCCCGCACGGCACGCCACTGCTGGAGGGTGCCGCCGCCCGGCTGACGGCCCGCCGGGTGGGGCTGCACCCGGTCGGCGACCACCTGCTGGTGGTGGGCGAGGTGGTCGCGGCGGACGTGCCGGGCGGCGAGCCGCTGGTGCACCACGACGGCGGGTTCGGCGGGTTCGCGCCGGGCGCCGGGGAGGGTCCGTGGCGCTGACCGTGCACTGGTTCCTGCCGACCACCGGGGACAGCCGCGAGGTGGTCGGCGGGGGCCACGGCTCCACCCCGGGGGCGTCCGGCACGGACCGGCCGCCGACCCTCGGCTACCTGGGGCAGATCGCCCGGGCCGCCGAACAGCTGGGTTTCACCGGGGTGTTGACCCCGACGGGCCCGTGGTGCGAGGACGCCTGGCTGACCACGGCGATGCTGTCCGGCCTGACCGAGCGGCTGGTCTTCCTGGTGGCCTTCCGGCCGGGCCTGGTCTCGCCGACCCTGGCGGCCCAGATGGCGACGACCTACCAGAACCTGTCCGGCGGCCGGCTGGCGCTGAACGTGGTGACCGGCGGCGAGTCCCGGGAGCAGCGGGCGTACGGGGACTTCCTCGACAAGGACGGCCGGTACGCGCGGGCCGGGGAGTTCCTGTCGGTGACCGGGCGGCTGTGGCGCGGCGAGCGGGTCGACCACGAGGGCGCGCACCTGCGGGTGACGGGCGCGGAACTGACCCGGCTGCCCGATCCGGTGCCCCCGGTGTACTTCGGCGGTTCGTCGGCGGCGGCGGAGCAGGTCGCCGCCCGGCACGCGGACGTGTACCTCACCTGGGGGGAGCCGCCGCCGCTGGTGGCGGCGAAGGTCGAGCGGATCCGGGCGCTGGCCGCCGCGCACGGGCGCCGCCCGCGGTTCGGCGTCCGGCTGCACACCATCACCCGCGACACCTCCGCCGAAGCCTGGGCCGAGGCCGACCGGCTGCTGGCCGGGATGGACCCGGACCGCATCCGCGAGACCCAACTCGCCCTGGCGCGCAGCGAGTCGGAGGGGCAGCGGCGGATGCGGGAGCTGCACGACGGGGCGGTCGACCGGCTGGAGGTGTACCCGAACCTGTGGGCCGGTTTCGGCCTGGTGCGCGGTGGCGCGGGCACCGCGCTGGTGGGCAGCCACGCCGAGGTCGCCGACCGGATCGAGGAGTACCACCGGCTGGGCGTGGACGAGTTCATCCTGTCCGGGGTGCCCCACCTGGAGGAGGCGTACCGGGTGGGCGAGGGCCTGCTCCCGCTGCTGGCCGCCCGGGGCCTGCTCCGGCCCACCCGCTGAGCGGCCTCCGGCCCCGCTCGTGCCGACCCGCACCGCTCCCGTACCGGTCGGGGCCCGGGCTCAGCCGGCGGCGTCCGGGCCGGTCTTCGCCAGGCTCTGCTCGGCCCGGTAGCCGGGCGGCACGCCCTCGGCGAGGATCACGTCGGCCGTCATGTGGCGGGTCCGCAGTTCCACGATGTCCCGGTAGGCGGGCGAGTCGTGCCAGGCGCGGGCCCGCCCGTAGTCGGGGAACTCGATCAGGATCAGGCCCAGCTCCCCCCAACTCCCCTCCAGCGTCTCGAACGCGCCGCCGTGGACGAGGAAGCGCCCGCCGAAGGCGTCGAGTGTCGCGTCGATGCGCCGCAGGTAGGCGACGACGTCGGGCCCGAACTCGACGGCGTGGACCTGGGCCAGGGCGTAGGCGGTCATGGCTGCTCCCGGGGTCGTGCGGAGGGGGTGGGGTTGACACGGCCAACGCTACGGAGCGGCGCGGCCGGGCGAATCGGTCGCGCATAGGTAGGGCCCAGGACGCCCGTTCTCCGTCTCCCGAACCGCGATCCGGACGGCGCGGTCGCCCCCTTCACCCCGCCGCTCCCCCACCGGCCGGGACCGGGCCCCCGGGCGCGGGAGCGCGGGTGAGTAGCGGGGTGAGTACCCGGACTCAGGCTCGGCGGGGCGACCCGCCGCCATCATGGGCGAGCCACCCGAGGACCAGGCCGATTCCGCCTCTCCCGATCACGATCCGAGGACCGTCCCCCATGCTGAGCACCGTCGCCCGCACCGTCGTCCCGGTTCTCGGACGCTTCACCGTCACCGCGGACGAGGCGGCGGTCCTGGCCCCCGGCAGCATCGTCGCGCCCAACCACTCCTCGCTGGTCGACCCGGGCGTGGTGCTCGCCGCCGTCCGCCGCTTGGGCGTCGAGCCGGTGGTGCTCGCCACCGCCGGGCTGTGGCGCGTCCCGCTGCTGGGCGGCGCGCTGGTCCGCGAGGGCCACATCCCCGTCCACCGCGGCACCGAACGGGCCGCCCGGGCGCTCGGGGCCGCGGCCGACGCGCTGGCGGCCGGGCGGGTCGTCGTCCTCTACCCCGAGGGGCGCCTCCCGCGCCGGGTGGACGCGGCCGACAGCGCGCCCGGCCCCTTCCGCACCGGCCTGGCCCGGCTCGCCACCACCACCGGCGCCCCGGTCGTCCCGCTGGGGCAGGCGGGTGCCCGACGGATCAGCTCCGGGTCCACGGCCAAGCAGCTCGCGGGCCTGGCCACCGCCCCGCTGCGCCGCCCCGCCGTGCACGTCCACTTCGGGGCACCCCTGCTCCTGGACCCCGACGTGGACACCGCCACCGCCCGGGCCCACGCAGCCGTGACCGCCGCCTGGCGAACCGCCGCCGCCCACCTGGCCGCCCGCCGCGCCTGACCGGAGCCCGCACCACCCGTCCCCGCCCGTGGGCATCACCGCAGCCGGGCCGGGTCGGGTCGGTACGCGGCCGGACGGCTCAGTCGCCGGGCCGGTCCCAGTAGCCGGGGTCGATCGGTCGGCGTTCCTGGAGGTCCCGGCGGACGGCGAGGGCCAGGCGGAAGGTGTCCGCGCGGTTGATCCGGGCTCCGATCACCGCTCCCACCAGCAGCGGGGTGAGGGTCGGGAGCTTGCGCAGCCCCGCCCGGGTCAGCCGCTTGCTGACCTGCCGCCGCAGGCCCGCGCCCTTGCTCAGCACCACCAGCGTGCCCGGGCGGGTCAGGTCGAGGCCCCGGCCCTCGCTCCAGGCGGCCAGGTAGGACTGCGAACGCTGCCGGACCGAGCCCGTCGGGGCCTGACCGTAGATGGTGTACAGCTCGGCGATCAGCTTGAGCTCGATCGCGGCGATGGCGAGCAGTTCGGCGCCCATCTCCACCGCCAGGGCCGGCGGCACCGGCAGCATCGCCACCGCCCCGGTGCTCGCGCCGACCGCCGCCGACGCCTTCACCGCGCCGGAGACGATCAGGTCGGCCAGTTCGTCGGGAGTCCGGGCGCCGGGGTGCTGGGCGCGCAGCGTGGCCAGGTCGCGCACCGGGATGCGCGGGGCCGCGTCGAGCAGGCGGTCCGCCAGGACCCCGGCCCCGCTGCGGGCCCCCGTCCCGAGGCGGCGACCGCCGCGGAGCAGGCCGCCGCCCAGCCGGGTGGCCAGCCCGGTGCCGCCCGGTCGGGCGCTGTCCGGCCGGGCGGTGTCCGGATCCGGCCGGTTGCCGCCCAGTCGGGCCACGAGTGCGGACATCCGGCGCTTCCGCTCGCTCGGGGGAACGGGGTCGTCCCGGACGGGCCCCTCCCAGACCTCCGCCTCGGCGGCGATGCGGGCCAGCTCCTCCGCGGTCGGATCCTCCGCGGTCGGGTCGTTCGGCCGCACCTCGCCGTCGGGGTGCTCCGACGGGTTCGGCTCACGGGTCGGTTCCATGGGTTCCCTCTCCTCCCACCGCCCGGTCGGCGGACCGGTGCGCGTCCTGCGCGGACTGGGGCCGGGTGGCCCCGGCAGGGCGGATACCCGTTCTGCCGGTCCGCAAGAACCCCGCCGGGCAGAAGGACGAAAAAGGGAGCGCGGGCCCGTCAGGGGGTGCGCGGCGGCGGCCCGGACGGCGCGTCCGGGCCGAGGGCGGCGTCGACCGCGGCCCGGGCGTGCAGGGCGGTGGTCGGGAAGAGCGGCACCGGGCTGTCGGCCGCCCCGACCAGTAGCTCGATCTCGGTGCAGCCCAGGACGACGCCCTGCGCGCCCCGGGAGACCAGCTCGGCGATCACCTCCCGGTAGGCGGCCCGGGACTCCTCCCGGACGACGCCCAGGCACAGCTCCTGGTAGATCACCCGGTGCACGACGGCCCGGCCCGGCGCGTCCGGGACCAGCACCTCGAGTCCGTGCCCGGCCAGCCGGCCGCGGTAGAAGTCCTGCTCCATGGTGAACGCGGTGCCGAGCAGCCCGACCCGGTCCAGCCCGGCCGTCCGGACCGCCTCGGCGGTGGTGTCGGCGAGGTGCAGCAGCGGGACGTCGACCGCGGCGGCCACCTGGTCGGCGACCTTGTGCATGGTGTTGGTGCAGATCAGCAGCAGGTCGGCCCCGGCCGCCGCCAGCGACTTCGCCGCCCGGGCCAGCACCTCCCCGGCCTCGGTCCAGCGGCCCGCCGTCTGCAACTCCTCGATCTCGGCGAAGTCCACCGAGTGCAGCACGCACTTCGCCGAGTGCAGCCCGCCGAGCCGCTCGCGCGTCAACTCGTTGAGCAGCCGGTAGTACTGGGCGGTGGACTCCCAGCTCATGCCGCCGATCAGGCCGATGGTCTTCATCGCGCCAGTCTGCCATCCCGCCCCGGCGGCCCCACCGCGCCCCGGCAGCCCGGCCCCGGGGTCACTCGCCCTGGCCGGCGCTTCCCACCGGGCCGACCCGCACCGGGGTCCCGCTGCCGTCCGTGACGGGCAGCGAGGCGGCGCCCGGCCAGGGCAGGGTGACCGACTGGGTCTCGTCCGGCGGGGTCACCACCAGGCCGGTGATCCGGATGCCGGAGCCGCCCGAGGTGTTGGCCGGGTAACCGATGCCGAAGTAGGTCGACTTGCCGCTCTTCAGGACGCCCGCGACGACCGGCTCGCCGGAGCGCTCGGCGGACAGCGGGCCCGCCGAGGTCTGGAGGTCGACGCCCGCGTACCCGGAGATCGCGCAGTCCTTGCCGCTGCGGTTCTTCAGCTCGACCACGACGGTGCGGGTGGCGTCGCCGGTGATGGTGCGGTCGGCGGCGGTGACGGTCAGGTCCGCCGTCCGGCACTTGGCCGCCTTCCCGGCCGCGTCGGAGCCGGTCGGTGCCGCGCTGGTCGGCGCGCTGCTCTTCCCCGCGCCGCCCGAAGCCTGGCCGCCACCGGTGGAGGCCGCGGGAGACCCGGTGGACGCGGTGGACGCGGTCCGCGTCGCGGCCCCGGTCGGGGCGCCCTGCGCGGTGTCCGTCTCGTCGTCCTGGCAGGCGGTGAGCGAGAGGGCGGCGGCGACGGCCAGGGCGGCGAAGACGGACGTGCGGGCGCGCATGGTGTTCTCCTCGAGGACGGGACGGCGGTGCCGACCGTTCGGTGCGAGCGGGTTTCCGAAGAGCAGGACTGCCCACCCGGCCGAACCGTTGCGTCCGGTCCGCCCCCAGGACAGTGCTGTGACAGTACGGCCGGGAACGGCCCGCCCCGGCGGCACCGGCCGCCGCCCCCCGACCAGCCCTGACGCCGGCTCACCCGGCCCCGGAGCAGCACCGCCGCCGTGACCGCCCGCCGGGACACACCCGTGACCCGGACGGCCTTGACCACGGCCGCGGTCCTTCCCCGCGCCCCTGCCCTCCCGCCGACCGGCCTCGGATCAATCGCCTTGGTGTTCGGTGCAGTTGTTCGGGTGGAAGGAGGCGATGACGGTCTTCCCCCGCCCGTCGGGCCGGGCCTGCCAGTCGTCGGCGAGGCTGTCCACCAGCGCCATCCCGCGGCCGGAGGTGGCGTCGGACCCGGCCTCGCGCGGGCGCGGCATCCTCGGCGAGTCGTCGTGCACGCTGACGTACAGGCAGGAACCGTCCCAGGTGAGGACGAGGTTGGCGTCGCTGCGGGCGTGCAGGTGGGCGTTGGTGATGAGTTCGGAGATGGTGAGGATGACCGCGTCGGCGGTCTCGGGTGCGCGGGCCGTCCAGCCGAGTTCGTCGAGGTGCCGGCGGGCCCAGGAGCGCCCGGTCCGCACGCCGCTGGACACGGGCAGCGTCCGCGCCCAACCCACGGCCCGCAGTGCGGGGTCGTGTCCTTCCATGGTCTCCATCCCTTTCGTCGACGGGCTCGTTCCGGGCACGGCTCGGACGCGGTACGAGGAGGGCGGGTTCGCACCGGGCCGGGCCGTTTCCGCGCCGTTCTCCGCGCTGGCCCGTCCGACGGCTGCTGGAGGTCTGCCCCGTGAGCGGTGGCGCACACCCCGCCGTTCCGAACCGGGTGGCGGACACGGACGAGCGGGGCCCGCGCCTGCGCGCGGACCCCGCTCGATGTCGGTTCCCGGGCGTGCCCGGACCGGAGCGCCTACCAGCGGTACCAGCGGCGACGGCCGCCGGAGGGGTGGGCGCCGCGGGCGACGAAGCCGACCAGCCAGACCACCAGGACGACGATGGCCACCCACCAGAGGGCCTTGAGTGCGAATCCGGCACCGAACAGGAGCAGGGCCAGCAGCAGGACGAGAAGAAGGGGAACCACGTGCAACCTCCGTAGTCGGTGTCGAACCGCCGTCTGCCCATGGCCGGGACGAACATGCATCCGAAAAACGGGGTCGGGGCCGACGGCCCGTCACCGGTAGATGGTGCCGGGCCGCGCCGTGCCGGGAGCGAGCAACTGGTCGACGGTGACGAAGGTGTAGCCCTGGTCGCTGAGCGTCTTGAGCACGGCGGGCAGGGCGGGGACGGTGCCCTCGTGCAGCGGGTGCAGCAGGACGATCCCGTCGCGGGCGGCGCCGTCCAGGACCCGCCGGGTGATCAGCGCGGTGTCGTCGGTCGCGTAGTCCTGCGCGGTCACCGTCCAGAGCACCTGGGCCATGCCGAGTTCCCGCGAGATCGCCGAGACCCGGTCGTCGGTGCGGCCCTCCGGCGGGCGCATCAGGGTGGGCCGCCGGCCGGTGAGTTCCTCGATCGCGTCCGCGGTGCGGCCGAGTTCGTCCCGGACCTGCGCGTCGGAGACCTCGGTCAGCCGGGGGTGCGTCCAGGTGTGGTCGCCGATCGCGTGCCCCTCCGCCGCGATGCGCCGCACCACGTCGGGGTGGCTGTGGAGGTCCCGCCCCTCCAGGAAGAACGTCGCCGGGGCGCGGTACTCCGCCAGCAGGTCCATGACCTTCCCGGTGGGCTCCCCGGGGCTGCCGTCGAAGGTGAGCGCGATGCACTTCTCCCGCGAGCAGTCCACCCGCCCCGCGACCGGCGCGCCCTTCGCCTGCTTCCGCGCCTGCCCGGGGCTGACCGTGACCATGGCGAAGCTGCGGATGACCGCCACCGTGACCAGGGCCGCGACCGCCAGCACCGCCACGCCCAGCAGCAGGTAGAACCGGGGCCGCCTCTTGACCAGCTTCATGCCGCAAACCCTACATTTGTCCCTTCGTCCGATGTAACGGCCGCACGCCGCAGCCGGGGCACCGGACCGGCACCGGACCGTCGACCCTCGACCGCCGGCCCTCGGCCCTCGGCCGTCAGTCGAAGTACACGACGAGCCGGACGCCGTCGTCGCCGAACCGGCCGGCCAGTGCCGCCATGACGGCGAACACGTGCTCCCAGCCGGTGCCCGGCCCGACGGCGTCCCCGAGGGTGAACGGGCGGTACGTGACCCGCGTGGCGCCCACCGACCATTCACCGAACGGCAGTTCGGCGGGGCTCCGGCCGCCGACCCCGGGGCCCGTCCGCCGCACCAGCTCCGCCGAGCCCCACCGCTCGCCGACCCAGAACCGCCGCTGCACGTACCCGCCCCGCACGTGCCCGCCCTCGCTGGTCGGCTCGCGCAGCAGGACCAACCCGCGCAGGCCCGCGGGCGAGGCCGTCAGGTCGGCCCGCGCCAGCTCCGCCCAGCTCACCCACGTCGGGCCGTGCAGCGCCGCGTCCAGGCGGCGCGCCTCCTCGAACTCCGCCCGCACCGCCGCCGAGACGTCCCCCGGCAGTCCGCGGCGCGCGGCGAGCGGCTCCCACCCCAGGTCGTTGCGCACCCCGAACAGCAGGGCGAACGCCGGGTAGTCGCCGAACCCCCCGTACAGCGGGCCCAGGTCCATGCAGCGCTGCCACGGTTCCCACTCGAACCAGTCCTCGTCGGCGTTCGGATCCCGGATCTCGATGCAGCCGTACACGTCGGTGCCCACGACCATGAGGCTAGGCCCTGTCCGGCCGCGCCCCGGCGCGACGGCCGGCGGCGAGGCGGACGGACCACTCCCGTTCGGCGACGGCGAGGGCGCGTTCCAGCGTCCCGACGAGCGCCGTGCGGCGCACCGACGCCACCGTCGGCCCGCGCCGGGCCCCAGTGCCCCAGGCCGCGCCGCCGTCCGCCCGCACCCGGCAGGCGAGGTGCACCCGTTCCCCGTCGGGGAAGGCGAAGGCCGTCACCTCGTCGGTGCACTCCCCCCACTCCAGGAACGCGCACCGCGCGAGTGCCGCGTCGGCGCCGGTGCCGGCGTCCTCGCCGTACCTGCACCGCTCGGCCCGGCGGAAGGACTCGGCCGGCGAGGTGAACCCCGGCGGGGGCGCGGCCGGGGTGCGGAAGCGGCCGAGTTCCGCCCCGAGCTTCTTGACCAGCAGCGGCGGGTAGAACGCGTTGTCCCACGCGTTCACCCGGAGCCCGCCGACGAAGACGTCGACGCACAGCAGCGCCGGGTCCTGTCCGAGGTGGAACTCCAACCCGAATCCCGCCCGCGCCCCGAACAGCCCGGCCGCCGCCTCGCCTCGTCCCACCTCGGCCCCCTCGTCCCGGCCCCGATCCTACCGATCCGCTGCCGCCCCGAGGCCCGGGAGGAACGGCCGGACACCGCTCACCCGGCGGCCCGCTGCGCACGGTCGCGCCGACCCGGGTCTCCGGCTGCGTCCGGGCGGTCGGCAAGCAAGTGCGTCCGCAGGAAGGCCAGTTGGGTGGTGACGGCCGGTTCGTGGGCCTCCAGGAACGGGGCGTAGTGGCGGCCGGGCAGGCGGAGCGTCTCGGAGCGCGGGGCGGTCGCGGCGGCGCGCAGGGCGGGTCCGGGCAGGGCGCTGCGGTCGTCGTCGCAGACGACCACCAGGAGCGGGCAGCGGATGCGGGCCGCGTGGCGGCCGGGGCGGTAGGTGCCGAGCTGGAGGGCGATCCGGGCCGCGACGGTCCGGTCCCAGTCGGTGTGGCGGCGGTCGGGGTCGAGGGCGCGGTCGCCGTCCGTCGCGTCGGCGGTGGTGAGCGAGGCGACGGTGCCGCGCGGTCCGGCGGTCGGGACCAGCAGCGGAGGGCGGCCGACGAGGCCGCCGAGCAGGTCGGCGGCGGCCCGGCCGAACAGGCGCAGCGCCGCGCGGGGGGTCATCGAGCGCAGCGCGTGCGGGGTGATGGCGGGGGCGTCGGCGAGCGGGGTCTGGGCGATGGCGGCGGCCAGCCGCGGGTGGTCGGCGGCGACCCGCAGGACGTGGCCGCCGGCGAGCGAGAAGCCCCAGACGGCGATCCGGTCGGGGTCGACCTCGGGCAGGCCGGCCGCGAAGTCGACGGCGGCGCGGTAGTCGGCGATCTGCTCGTCGAAGCGGACGACCTGGCGCGGGGTGCCCCCGCTGCCGCCGAAGTGCCGGAAGTCGAGGGCGAGGACGCTGAACCCGGCCCGGTGGAAGCGGGCGGCGAACCGGTCGGTGGCCGGTCCCCTGGTCACCGAGGTCCCGCCGGCCATGACCACGCAGCCGCCGTTGGACCCCGGGTAGTGCCAGGCGGCGCACGCGGTGGTGCCGCTGGCGAAGCGTACTTCGGTGCGTTGCCGGATCTCGGACACGGCGAGCCTCCTCGGTGGGGATCGGTCGGGGTGCTTCCCATCCTCGGCCCGGAGGTGCCGGAACGGTCGCCGCGGGGCGGTGCGATGAGCGAAACTCGCTGTCATGGTCCGTGCATCGGCGCATTCCGTTCTCAGTCCCCTGGACCAGCGGCTGGTCGCCGCCCTGCAGTGGGACGGCCGGCTCGGCGCCGAACGGGCGGCCGAGGTGCTGGGGGTGGGGGCGGCGACCGTCCGCCGCCGGCTGCGGGCGCTGACCGCGGACGGCACGGTGCGGGTGGTGGTCTCCCCGGTGGCCCGGCCGCGCCACGGGGGCTCGGCCGGGGCGCTGTTCCTGCGGATCAGGGTGCTGCGCGGCAAGCTCGACGCCATCGTGGCCGCGCTGGCGGCGCGCGAGGACGTCCCGTTCGTCGACGTCACCACGGCCGGGGACGAGATCTTCGCGGTCGCCCGGACCGAACCCGGTTCGCGCGACCGGCTGGTGTTCCGTCAACTGCCCTCCACCCAGGCGGTGACGTCCGTGGAGAGCGCCACCATCCTGCACGTCTTCCGGCTCACCTCCGAGTGGCGCCACCAGGTGCTGACGGCGGCCGAACGCACGGCCCTGGCCCCGGCCGCCCCGGTCCCGACCGCACCGGCACCGCTCGCTCCGGCCCCGACCGCCCCGACCGTACCGACCGCACCGGCACCGCCCGCCCCCGGCCCGTACGGTGTGGAGGCCGACCCGCTGGAACAGGCCCTGCTGGACGCCCTCGCCCCGGACGCCCGGCTGAGCGCGACGGCCCTGGCGGCCCGGACCGGCCACCCGGAGAGCACGGTCCGCCGCCGGTTGGCCCGGATGGCCGCGGAGGGCCGACTGGTCACCCAGGTGCTGGTCGACCCCCGCCGGCTCGGGCTGCCCATCGAGGCGAAGTTCCTCCTCCGGGTGGCCCCGGACCACCTGGCCGCCACCGGCCGCGCCCTGGCCGCCCACCCGGCCGTCCACGGCGCCTTCGCCACCTCCGGCCCCTCCAACCTGCACGCGGCCGGCTACTTCCCCGACCTGGAGTCCCTCTACGGCTTCCTCTCCCGGGACCTGACCGGCCTGGGCATCACCCACGTCGAAACAGCCGTCGTCACCCCCGCCACCGGCCGCTGAACCCCTCCCCCTCCCCCGGTCCGCAGAGCACCCCGCCGACCACGTCGGCACCTGCGGCGGATGACCCGCGAGTTCAGGGGTAGGCGCGTGCGGGCCGGGAGGGATCCCGGTCCGATGCGCACGGGAGCAGGACGGCAGCAGGACGGCAGCAGGAAGGAGCAAGGCCATGAGCAGCGGCATCGGGGACGGCACCCGGTACGGCGGCGAGGAGCCGGTGGGCGCCCTCGTCACGCGGGCGTCGCAGCAACTCTCGGAACTGGTCCGGGAGGAGATGCGGTTGGCCCGGGCGGAGCTGACCGAGAAGGGCAAGCGCTACGGCCTGGGCGGCGGCCTGGTCGGCGGGGCCGGCCTGGTCGGCGTCCTGGCGGCCCAGGCCGTGGTCGTCGCGGCGATCGCCGCCCTCGCACTGGCCCTGCCGGTGTGGGCGTCGGCGCTGATCGTCGCGGCCCTGCTCGCGCTGGTCGCCGCGGTCCTGGTCCAGGCCGGCCGCAAGCAGGTGGCCAGGGCCGGCGCTCCCGCGCCCGAGCAGACCATCGACAGCGTGAAGGCCGACGTGGCCGAGATCAAGGAGAGGGCACACCGATGAACGAGCAGCCCCAGGGCGACGGATCGGCGGAGACCGACCGGCTCCGTGAGCAGGTCGAGCACACCCGCGAGGACCTCGGCCGCACGGTCGAGGCGTTGGCGGCCAAGGCAGACGTCAAGGAGCAGGTCGTGGAGAAGACCGCAGAACTCAAGGGACAGGCCGCCGAGAAGGCCGCGCAACTGACCGGCAAGCTCCGGGAGAAGGCGGGGCAGGCCGCCGACCTGGTCAAGGAGAAGACCCCGGACCAGGTGCTCGAGAAGGCGGACCAGGCCGCCACCCAGATCCGCGACACCGCGGTCCACGCCGGTCACCTGGCCGCCGAGAAGACCCCGGAGCAACTGCGGCAGAAGGCCGCGTCCGCCGTCGCGGCGGCCCGGGCCAACCGCACCCCGCTGCTGGTCGGCGGCGCGGTCCTGGTGGTCACCCTGCTCCTGCTGCGCGGCCGGAAGCAGAAGTGAACGCGGTCAAGATCCTGTACAAGCCGGTCGGGCTGACGCTCGGCGTGGTCGGCGGCCTGCTCGCGGGCGTCGCCTTCAAGCAGACCTGGAAGCTGATCGGCCACGACGACGACACCCCGGACGCCACCGACGAGGACCGCACCTGGCGCGAGGTCCTGCTCGCCGCCACCCTCCAGGGCGCGATCTTCGCCCTCGTCAAAGCCGCCATCGACCGCAGCGGAGCCACCGCCACCCGCCGCCTCACCGGCACCTGGCCCGGCTGACCCACCCCCAGGCGCCGGTCCCCCCACCCCGGGAGGACCGGCGCCTCGGCACGTCCGGACGCACCCTCACACCGCTGCCGACCACGACCGGTCAACGCGCCAATTTCGGAACGCACTTCGCGAACGAGCGACTCACGGCAGCTCCACGCCATCCCGGCGTGGCCACCGCTCCGACACAACCCCGACCAATCCCTGCCGGAGCCCGCCCAACCGCTCAGGCACCGCAGCGACACTTACACCGCGTCCAGGAAGCGGGCCGACATGCGCCACAGGACAGCCCCCGGCCACAAGTGCCCGGTACAACCAGCGCCACCATGACGTTCGCGCGAGCACGGGGCTGAGGAGGAGCAATCCGCGCGAGCACGGGGCCGAGCCAGTCGGCGGTGAGCGTTCGGACGGCGGCGAGGGGCAATCCCCGCGAGCGTAGGGCCGAGGCATCGCCGCCGGCGTCATCGGCGCGGTCCTGCGGGCAATCCCCGCGAGCGCGGGGCCGAGGGGCCGGAGCTGTCCCGCAGCTCGAAGATCAGGGGGCAATCCCCGCGAGCGCGGGGCCGAGGGGCCGCCTCGGGGTGGGGCGGCCGGCGGTCAGGGGCAATCCCCGCGAGCGCGGGGCCGAGACGCCGCTGCCCCGCCGCGAGCCCGGCCAGACGGGGCAATCCCCGCGAGCGCGGGGCCGAGCCGTCCTCGACGATGCCGCTGGGGATCTCCCAGGGGCAATCCCCGCGAGCGCGGGGCCGAGTCGCGAGCCAGCCTGTACTCCATGTACACCACGGGGCAATCCCCGCGAGCGCGGGGCCGAGGCGCGTGAGCCCGGTCGGGCGGGTGTCCCAGAAGGGCAATCCCCGCGAGCGCGGGGCCGAGCAGGTGAATCCCGCCGGGGGCTCGCCACCGCAGGGGCAATCCCCGCGAGCGCGGGGCCGAGGCACCAGGCGACGAGTTCGGCCGCCGGGTCGAGGGGCAATCCCCGCGAGCGCGGGGCCGAGCAGAAGACCGGAGCCAACATCGGCGACCCGTTCGGGCAATCCCCGCGAGCGCGGGGCCGAGCCCGGCGCGCCGGGCGGGGTGACGGCGCCGGAGGGGCAATCCCCGCGAGCGCGGGGCCGAGTACCGGCCGGCCACCACCGCGGTGTAGCGGGAGGGGCAATCCCCGCGAGCGCGGGGCCGAGGCGCGGATGCAGTCGCCGGCCGCCAGGGCCGGGGGGCAATCCCCGCGAGCGCGGGGCCGAGAAGCCGCCCTCGGGGAACTTCGACAGCTGGCACGGGCAATCCCCGCGAGCGCGGGGCCGAGAGCCGCTGCTGGAAGTCCCGGACGTCCTGTCCGGGGCAATCCCCGCGAGCGCGGAGCCGAGGCGGCAATCTTGGAGTAGCTGTCGTTGGGCTGAGGGCAATCCCCGCGAGCGCGGGGCCGAGTGGACCGAGCGCCGCTCCGCCGCCCTGGTGCCGGGGCAATCCCCGCGAGCGCGGGGCCGAGGTGATGCCCGGGCGCTTCTTCGACGACTCCCAGGGGCAATCCCCGCGAGCGCGGGGCCGAGGTGATGCCCGGGCGCTTCTTCGACGACTCCCAGGGGCAATCCCCGCGAGCGCGGGGCCGAGCACCCCACCCACGAGCAGCTGCGGCTGGCGGCGGGGCAATCCCCGCGAGCGCGGGGCCGAGGAGCTGCGCGGCGTCCTGGCCGTGGGCCTGGAGGGGCAATCCCCGCGAGCGCGGGGCCGAGAAGGGTGCTGATCAACCGCGCGGTGTCGTCCTGGGGCAATCCCCGCGAGCGCGGGGCCGAGCGGCGGTTGGAGGGGCGCCGGGCGGCCGTCGGGGGGCAATCCCCGCGAGCGCGGGGCCGAGCACCGTGAGCAGCTGCTGTGGCTGGCCCGCCAGGGGCAATCCCCGCGAGCGCGGGGCCGAGCGGCGCGCCCAGGAATACGGGCTCACCGCGAAGGGGCAATCCCCGCGAGCGCGGGGCCGAGGCTTCGTGACCTGCGATGTTATCGGGTCGGGCGGGCGGAGAGAATCAGTCCGTCGAAGTCGACGGGCTTCCAGCGGTCTGTGCCGGCGGTGCGGACGGTCCAGCCTTGTTCGTTGGAGGCGGGTTCGACGAGGATGGCTTGGCCGGTGCCGATGCGGGTGGCGAGGAGTTCCCAGAGGCGGTCGCGGATGCGTCGGCTGGGGTTGCCGACGAAGACGCCCGCGTGGACTTCGACCATCCAGCGGGTGAGGTGGCCGCGTAGGCCCTCGGGGGCGGCGATCAGGACGATGACGGTCATCGGGGTTCCTGCTTCGGCTCGTTGTCGAACTCGGGGCCGACGATCGCCAGGTGTTCGTCCTCATCGCCCAGGTCCGGATCGACGGTATGGCGAGTGGAACCGCCTTCAGTCGAGGACCAGTTGACACCGCCTTGGACCGCGCCGACCTTCTCGTCCCACAACTGGTTGACGTCTTGGTCCTCCAGGTCGAGGCCGTCCGGGGTGAGGAGGGCTTTGACGTCGCGGACGATCCGGCCGAGGAGGCGGTCCTCCGCGATGCGGTCGCGCAGGCCGAGGCGGGCGTCGCGTTCTTCGGTGTGGCCGCGGGCGGTGAGGTCGAAGGCGAGGGGGACGGTGTATTCGGCTTTGTAGAGGTCCGCGATGTCGAGGACGAAGGACGTCGCCAGGCCGGTGTGGACGAAGCCGAGGCCGGGGCTGGCGCCGAGGCCGGTGATGACGGCGTGGCAGATGCCGTAGAGCGCGGCGTTGGCGGCGGAGAGGAGGCGGTTGAGGTCGTCGCCGGCGGCGTGTGCGTCTCCTGGCTGGTAGACGCGTCCGTTCCAGGGGACACCGGTGCGGCGCGAGTGCGCCTGGTAGAGCTTGCGGATCCGGGCGCCTTCGCGGCCGCGCAGTTGCTGCATCGTCGCGCCGTCCACGTCTTCGCCGGGGAAGCGCATGCGGTACATCGCGCGGGCGACGGCGAGCCGTTCTTTGGTCCGGCTGACCAGCCACGCCTGCCGGTTCAAGAGCCCAACGCCGCGGCTCGGCCCGAGTCCGGCCGCGTACATGCGGACACCTTGCTCGCCGACCCAGCACACGGTGGTTCCGGAGTCGGCGAGGAGGTTGACCGCGCCGTGGGTGATCCGGGTGCCGGGGCCGAGGAGCATGACGGCGACCATGGCAGCGGGGACGCGGACTGTCTCGCGCTTGTTGATGACCACGACGGCGTTCTCGTCGCGGTCGATGTGGCTGCGCTCGACGTAGACGCTGGAGATGCGGTCGGAGAGGCGGTGCAGGTCGTGGGGATGGGCTTTCCACCAGATGTCGGCCATCGGTCAGCGGGCTCCGCCGGGGAGCGGGGCGAGGGTGAGCAGCCCGCAGCCGTACGCCTTGGAGGGGCCGATGCCCTCGAGGAGGGCGGTCCGCAGGAGGGCGGGGTCGCTGATCCGCAGATGTCCTTCGAAGGTGGCGGTGGTGAGGGTGACGGGGGTGCGAGTGCCAGGTTTGGCGAAGGTGCGCCGGTCGCGGTCGATGATCCGGACCTCGCGGGCCGGCGGCCCGTCGTCGTCCGGGGTGGTCAGCCCGGGGGCGGGCGCGTCGGTGCGGGCTTCGGGGACGGTGAAGCCCCAGCGCGGGGTGCGTTCGAGGAACCAGGCGAGTTGGTGTCCGGCGGTGCGGTGGGGGACGCGGTAGGAGCGGCGGTGGAGTTCGGCGGCGGTCTTGGTGCGGTGGGTGCTGCCCGCGACGGGGCTGGCGGTGTTCTGCACGGGGCTGGCGGTGAGGCGGAAGGCGAACTCGCGGCCGAGGGCGAGTTGGGCGAGCAGCGGGCTGTAGTCGCGGACCGCGTAGTGCTCACCGCCGGCGTCGGGCCATCCGGCCTGTTCGACGAGGTGGGTCCAGTCGGGCTTGCCGGGGGTGAGGACCAGGAGGTGGGGCCGTCGTGGGTGGTCGGTGTCGAGGCGCCAGAGGATCCGGTCGCCGGGTGCCTGGTCGGGGACTCCGGCCTGGACGGCCCCGTGCAGGGCGCGCGGGTTGGCGAGCAGGGTGCGGCTGGCCGCGCGCAGGGGGTTGATGCGGATGCGGGAGAGGTAGGTCATGGGTCGGGTCACCAGCCCAGCAGGGCGAAGGGGTCGTGGCCGCCGTCGGCGGGCGGCTCGGTGGGAACGGCGGCCCGGAGGCCGGTGGGGACGCTGAGCCAGGCGTGCCGGACCGTGCGGCTGGTGAAGCCGCGCCGACGCGGGTCGAAGCTCAGCGGGACGTCCTGGCAGGTGTCGTCCCCGTGCGGGTCGTCGAAACTGGCCGCCAGGTCGATCCGGTCGGTACGGAGCGGGGCCGGGCCGCGTTTCCCCTGTCGTTCGTACGTCTTCCTGGTCTGTTCGTTCGCATGCCAGGGCTCCTCGGCGAGGGCCGTCTCCAGCGGCGTGCCGCGGCGGACGCCGAGGCTCAGCGGCTGGGTGGGCACGCAGGAGCGGCGACCGAGGGCGAGTGGGAAGGCCGGGCGGGTGACGGCCTCGCCGAGCGTGGTGATCAGCTCCGTCGGCCCCTCGACGGCGACGAGGAACACCGCGTCCTGGAGGTAGTGGCGGTGCGTCACATGAGTGTATTTGCCGGGCGACGTGGGCTTCTGGACGCCCTTCGCGTTGACTCCGGCCTGGGGAAGCGGCAGACCGCGGTAGTCACTGACGGTGTGGTAGTCGCGCAGCAGCGTTCCCGGTTGGTCCACTCGGACGCCGAGCCGGAGGCCGACCAGGTCGGTGAGGTCCGCTCCGCGGGGGCGGCCGGCGGCTGCGGCGAGCAGCCCGAGGACGCCGGACTTGGTGGGCTGCGGGGTGGTGTCGCGGCGGTTGAAGGCGCTGCGGTCACCCCAGGACTGGAGCGGTCCGGCGAGCCGCAGCAGGAGGACTGCCCGGTCGTCCGGCGAGGTGGCGTTGGCGGGCATCAGCGTGCCGCCGTCCGCTCGGTGAGGACGGTGCGCAGGCCCTCGCGGAGTTCGGCGAAGGTGCGGTTGGCGCCGAACGCCTCGGCGAGCGCGGCCGCTTCGGGGCTCGCGGCGTCCAGGGTGTGGCAGATGGCGGTGTGGAGCGGTTCGTCGCCCCACTGGGAGGTGGCGGTGCGGTACTCGGCGGCGAGGCGGCGGGCCGATTCGGCGAGGATGCCGTCGCCGACCGGGACGACGTTCTCGTACGCGGAGACCAGGTTGACGGGCTGGTCGGTGCGGACCACGACGGCGACCAGGCTGGGCCGGGTGCGGTGGGCGAAGGAGTTTCCGTAGCCGGTGGGCATGGAGCGGGCGAAGGAGTCGACGAACAGGTCGACGGCCTCGACGGCGGTCTTCTCCTCGTCGAGGTTCTCGGTCAGCTGGTGCAGGCCGACGGTGGCGTAGCGGTACAGGGTCGCCGAGTTGAAGCCGATGGTGCCGATCATTCCGGCGCCGGTCTCCTCGTCGCCGGTCTCGTCGTCCACGGCCGTGTAGTAGTCGAACTCGAGCTCGGTGGCGTGGGTGGAGAGGGCGTGCGCGACCTGGGTGGCGGCGTCGACGTTGAGGCCGGGGATGTCGGCGACCATCCGGCCGAACAGTGCGACGTCGACGGGGTGGCCCTGCTGGAGCTGCTCGCGGACCGGCAGGTTCTTCACCCGCTCCTCCAACTGCTGGTCGTCCAGCGCCGCCAACTCCGCCGCGTCGGCGGCGACCAGGTCGACGATGCCCTCCAGCTGTCGGCGGCCGTAGAACAGCAGGTAAGCGGTGTCGCCCGCCTTCTTGCCCGCGGCGATGCCCATCGGCTTCAGCAGCGCCCCTGCGATGCGCTGCGCGTCCTCGGCGCGCAGGTCGGCACGGGCGGCGAGGCGCTCGGCGAGCTTGCCGGCGATGCGCTTGGTCCGGGTGCCGAGGTCCTGCGGCTCGTAGCGCTCCGCGAAGTGCACACGGGTGGCACGCTTCCATGCCTGGGAGGAGACGCGGGAGCGGCGCTTGCCGCCGAAGTACGCCTCCTTGGGGCTGCCGTTGTCGTCGCGGTTGAGGTTGGCCGGCGGGACGGTCTGCAGGATGTGGACGTCGACGTAGAGCCGGGAACGGGAAGGCACGCGCTTCTCCTGACGAGGCGGGGACGGGGTTCGGTTGTGGGCGGTGGTCACTCGTCGCCGACGGAGGTCTTGTTCTGCCACGCCTGGTAGCCCAGGGCCCACTTGAGCCGGACCTGGGGTCGGCGCTCGGGCTGGTGCCAGGCACGGATGTCGGCCATCAGGTGGTCGTAGTCGAGGGGTTGGCCGACCGTCCGCAGCTGGGTGACCAGGCCCCGCAGGTGGACCAGGAGGGCCGGGACGCTGGTCGCGGCGGCCAGTTGGCCGACCCTGGCGTCCAGCGCGTTCTCGCTGTACTTGCCGTGGCGGCGCAGTTCGCGCAGGGCCCGGCCGAGTTTGACGCCGGAGCGGTGCATCGGCCTGCTCTGGCCCTGCTGGTGCAGGCCGTAGAGGGCGAGCGCGGCGTGTTCGGCCTGTTGCTCGTCGGAGACCCGGTTCTGGAGGGCCAGTACGTCGTCGACCTCGGTGCTGTAGTACGGCCACATCTTCGAGCTGTCCATCACCGGTCGCCCGAGCCCGGAGCGCAGGGCGGCCAGCTCCTCGCCGGGCGGCCGACCCGGCTGTCCCGTGCGGGGGTCGGTGCGCCAGCCGTGGTGGGGAGCGGTGTACTCGTGCCAGTAGCGCCGTCGAGCGGCGGGCTGATCAGTCGTCAACGTGGTCTCCGGAAGAGAGGTTCTCGGTGTCGTCGAGCGCGCCGGACCGGTCCCGCGCGGTGGCACGAGCGGTGTGCGCGTGGCGCGGGAGGATGTCGTGGACCTCGCGGCGGAATTTGTCGGCCGCCCTGCCGAGGGAGAAGGTGCGGGTCTTGCCCTGCTTTCCCGTCTGGCTGACGGTCCGTCCGGTGAACGCGCCGGCGGGGGCCGCCGCCAGCAGGGCGGCCGCCTGTTCCCAGGTCCGCCGGGCCGCCGCCTCTTCCCAGGCGAACCGGCCGCGTTCCAGCAGCTCTTCGTCCCCGCCGGCCGCCCGGGCTCCGGCCAGCATCCGGCGGACCAGGCGGTCGAGGACGTGCAGCAGTGGTTCACCGGGCCGCTGGCCCTTGTCCCAGGGGATCGGATCGGCCCCGATCGCGCGGCGCAGATCCGCAGAGAGGTCGTTGAGAGCCCGGGCGAGCCGCTCGGCCTGCTCGGCGACGTCCAGCAGGAACAGCCGCGTTCCGGAGTCCTGCTGGAGGGCGAGCAGGGGCAAGGGGATGGTGTCGTGGACGACGTCCTCGACCACCGAGGACTGCGTGCCGTACACCATGCCGAAGGTCTCGACCCGAAGCGGATAGTCGGCCGGCAGCTGCGCGTCCTCCTGGAGGGCGCCGATCCGGTCAAGCAGCACGCTGGTCTCGAAGACGCCCTCGTCGTTCTGCCGGACGGGGGCGAGCAGCGCGTCCAGCCCGCGCCAGACGGCCTTGCCCTGCGGGTGGCGGCGCGGCCGACGCTCGGGGGCGTGGTTCGGCGTCTTCTTGGCCGGTGCGGTGAACGTCCAAGCGGTGTGCGGCTCCCACTCCGGCGTTGTGGAGAGGCGGTCGCCGGCGCTGATCACGACGCGGGCCACCTTCAGCGCTCCCCCGTCGTCCTGGTGCGGGATCAGGCGGACGCGCCGCGCCTGCCACGTCCACAGGTCGAGCAGGCCGGTGGCCGACCGCTGTTCCCAGGCGGGCGTGCCGGGAGGGCGCTCCCATTGAGGCTTGCCCAGGTTCGCGCCCGCGGTGACCGGGATGTTCAGTTGCAGCGTCTCGTACAGGGTGCGCCCCATCGGGACGATCACACCGAGCTGGCCGAGGGGCCCGGTCGGGTTGCCCATGGTCTTGCCGGCCTTCGCCTTGTCGTCCCCGACGACGCCGGTCTTGATCGCGGCGGTGTCCCAGCAGTGGGTGTGCAGGAGCCAGTGGACGGCCTGGGCGGGCGTCAGGTCGAGCTGGTCCGCGTCCGAACGGCTGGCGAACAACGGCACGTTGTTGCCGCTCGCCGCGGTGACCACCAGCACGGCGGCACCCTTCGTCTCGCCCTTCGCCGTCCGCAGACCGGCCACCTGGGCGAAGGGCACGGCCTCGTCGAACAGGTCGAAGCGCGCCCGGTGCTCGGCCAGGTAGGCGAGCAGACGCTCCTTCTCCCGCACGGTGAACCCGCCCCTGGCCAGCCGCTCACCTTGAGCCGCCGCTGTTTCGGGCGCCCCCAGCGCGGCTACGACCACCGGCAGAAGCACTTGACGCAGCACGGCGGGGAGTTGCGTGGCGAAGTCGACGGACAGTCCGTCGAACTCGTCCGCCCGCGTCAGCGTTTCGGCGATTCCCAGGTGGACGGGCGGGCCTCCGTCGAGCAGGCGCGGGGCCAGCCACGGTTCGTCCGCCAGGTTGTACACGGGCACAGTCGTATCCCTCAACTAGCCTTTTTTGGAAGTGGCTTGTCCTTCATAGTGGCACCAGCCACCGATCGGTGAAGGGCGAATGCTTGAATTGCCACCTGCCCCGGGGCTTCGCCCGAAGGGGATGGCCCCTAGCCGTTTTTCCGCGGTCGGGTCGGCACCAAGTGGGCCCCGCGCTCGCGGGGTTGGGGGTGGCCAAGACTTCTCTTGCCCACCCCCTACCAGGCGCTACGGGCGGCCGGTCACAACCAGGCCGAGCCGGTCGTCGTACCGGATCCGACAGTCGCCGAGCTGTGTCTCGTCCCGTTCGTCCAGCTCCAGCGCCCTGCCGTAGCGCAGCCAGGGATGGTCACGCCAACCCGGCAACGGACCGAGGCCGTGCCGCTCCACCGCCTCGGTGAGCTTGGCCGGGAGCCGGACGGTGCCGATGAGTACGTCATCCAGCAGGTCGGCCGCGGTCTCGCCGTTCGGGCCCAGCGCCCGGCCGGTCATCGTGCGATAGCCACCACCGACCCGGCGGACCATGAGCACTTCCGTGCTCGGATCGCCGTCCCTGACCAGGGCTTCCAACTGCCCGTCACGCAGTGCGCCCCGGCCCGCGTAGTGGAGCCCTTCCAAGGTCGGCTGCCCGTGTTCACCGACCCGGGTGAGCAGGAACGGCGCGGCCGCCTCCCGGCGCCCGCGCCGGTCCTCGATCCAGGTCTTCCGCGCCGCCGACTCCTCGTCGGCCCACTCCTGCGGGACCATCCGATCGGCGCCGTAGACCCGGGCGACCAACTCCGGGACCCGGCCCGGGATGCCCCACCCGCCGCCGCTGGCCGCGATCACCTCGGCCGCCGTGCGGAGCAGCGGGCAGCGCCCGTAGATCCGCTCCGCGGCCGGGAGCAGCCACGGGACTCCGCCGCCTGCCCGGCGCAGCCCCGTCACGACGACCGTCGGACGGGCGAGCCGGGGCGGGCGCGGGTTGCCGTCGTGGCGGTGGAGACGGCCGATGCGCTGCAACAGCAGGTCGATCGGCGCGAGGTCCGTGACCAGCAGGTCCGCGTCGACGTCGAAGGACTGCTCGGCGAGCTGCGTGGCGACGACCACCATCCGCCGGGGACGCGGCCGGCCGTCGTCACGCCGACCGAGCGCCCCCAGCACCGCCGCGGTGCGGTCGGCGCGGTGCCCGGCGTGGAGCCGGCCGTGCAGCAGGTGCACCTCTTGGTCGGCGAACTTCGCGCGCAGCGCCTCGAAGGTGCGCTGGGCCCGGTCGACGGTGTTGCGGATGACCAATGCGCAGCCGCCGTCGACGAGTTGACCCTCCAGGTACTCCGCAACGGCCTCGGCGGTCGGACCCGACGGGTCCTCGCCCCCCGGATCGGCCACCGGTTCGTCGAGGACGCGCACCTCGACCTCCAGGTCGGGCCGCCAGGTCTCCGCGCTCTCCACCAGCACCTGCGGACCGTCCTCTCCCATCCATGCGGCCGTCACGTTCGGGTAGCCGTCCGGCTGCGGGAGTTCGACCTCCGGCACGGTCTCGACGGACCGCGCTCCGGCCAGGTACGCCGCCACCAGGTCGTGGCGCTGCTCGGGCGGGATCGTCGCCGACAGGAGGAGGACGGGGACGCCCGCCTGCCCGAGCCAGCGCAGGCCCTCCAGCAGGAACTGGGACATGTAGACGTCCGCGGCGTGCACCTCGTCCAGGATCACCACTTTGCCGACCAGGCCGGCCATCCGCAGCATCACGTGCTTGGTCCGGGTCGCGGCCTGGAGGAGCTGGTCGACGGTACCGACCGCGAACGGGCTGAGCAGACCGCGCCGCCGCCCGAGGAACCACTCGGAGGGACCCCGCCGCTGCGGCTCCTCCGCCCCGAAGGACCAGGCCATCCCGTACTCGTCCTCGCCCACCGAGCCGTAGCAGTCGTCCGCCTCGAAGGTGTCGGCGCCATCGCCGTCGAGGAGCGCGCGCCACTCCTTGTTGAAGATCCGCTTGCCGTGCAGCAACGCCACCTGGTCAGCGAGCGGTCTGTCGATCTCGCCCACCCAAGAACGGACTTGAGTGAACATCGGGTCGGCCGTCGCCTGGGTCGGCATGCCCAGGAACACTCCGTCCGCACCGCTCCGGGCCGCCAGCACCTCGGCCGCCGCGAGCGCCGCCTTCGTCTTCCCCTCCCCCATCGGCGCCTCGATGACCACCAGCCCCGGGCCCCCCATCCGGCGAACCACCTCCAGCACCATCCGCTGCGACGACCGGGGCTCCTCGCCGAACCTGTCCTGGAACAACTCGACCCCAGGCAGAGCGAGTTGCCCCCACCCACCGCGCAGCCCCAGCGCGGACCACGACGCACCGGCCCGCTTGCGCGCGCCCTCCCACGAGACGCGCCCGAGATCGGCGACACCGGGGAAGTACCGCTCGTTGCTGGCGATCCAGTCCGCCATCACGATCAGCCCCGACAGCTGGAGCTGCACCGTGCGCGACGGCACCTCGCAGGGCTGGACCTCGTCCAACGGACACTCACCGCCGAAGCCGACCTCCCGGCTGAAGACCTCGACCAACGCGGCCTGGGCACCGCGCCAGGCGGCCCCACGCCCCTGGAACTCCTCGTTCTTCTTCGGCGGAGCCAGATCCCCCACCGTCGGGAACGTGCCGTGATGCCCCGCCACCAACGGCCACACCCAAGCCCGCTGCTCCTCCGCCCAACCGGCCTCGGCAAGCAGCCCCCGCAGCACCCGGCCACCCGCCCGGTCGTGCCGCCACCTCCTCCCACCCGCGACGGCGTACTCATTCCACCCCAACCCCGCCGCCCGCACCGCAGCGGCTCCCGCCGCGTCCATGAACTGAAAAGCCGGAGTCGCCTTCCCCACGTCGTGCACACCACAAAGCCACACGAACAACAACCGCCCCCGACCCCGCCTACCCGCCACCACGTCCAATCGCCGACGCGTGACCGGCGGAAGGTATTCGTCCCACATCACCTCAGCCACCGCCGCAGTGTCCAACATGTGCGAAATCAGCAGGTTCGTCGCTCCCCCGGCCCTCCCCGCCGATTTCCCCCACAACGCCCCCAACCACCCCGCCACTTCCCCTGAAAGCCCTCTCCCCTGCACAAGTCCGCCCACCTCATGCCTCCGATCCACTACGCTCCGCAGCGTAGAGGACCCAACCGACAATCTCCGGACAGCGACCAGACGATGCAAGCTCTCCCAACAAATCCACCTGACAAAATCACCACCACTTGACCCGCAACACCCCAGGTCACCAAGCCTCGGCCCCGCGCTCGCGGGGGTTGCTCCAGCTACCAGTACGAGGTGAACGCCCCGCGCCACTCGGCCCCGCGCTCGCGGGGGTTGCTCCCGCACTCCTACCGCGGCGACTACACCGACCTCCTCGGCCCCGCGCTCGCGGGGGTTGCTCCGGGCTGTCCCTCAAGGCCGCCGCCTACGCCCTCTCGGCCCCGCGCTCGCGGGGGTTGCTCCCGAGGACAAGTCGGCGGCCGTGGGATCCTGCTCTCGGCCCCGCGCTCGCGGGGGTTGCTCCGACCTGACCCTCATCGGCGTGTACGACGCGCCCTCGGCCCCGCGCTCGCGGGGGTTGCTCGCTGGGCGACGGCGGGGCGCGGGGCTGGTGGCGCTCGGCCCCGCGCTCGCGGGGGTTGCTCCGCCGCCCACGCCACCTTCACCCGCATCGACCTCTCGGCCCCGCGCTCGCGGGGGTTGCTCCAACAAGGGGCCAGCGACCGTGCCGGTACCGTCCGTGCCAAAGCTGCCACCGACCGGGGCGAAGCCACCGCCACCCGCCGTTTGCCCTGGCCTCCGTTGGGGCGGGTGGGGTTGGGGGCGGCTTCACTGTGACCTCAGGGCGGGGGGTCTTCGTACGGGGTGTCCAGGACGGCCAGGGCCTGAGGGTGGATCAGGGCGCCCGGGAGGCGGGGGTGGGGGGTGAGGATTCCGGCGTTGCGGAGGCGGTCGAGGGGTGGGGCCGGGTCGTGCGGGATGCGGCCGTGGAGCCAGGTCGCGGAGAGGGCCGGGGCGGTGCGGAGGCAGTTGAGGACGGCTGTCTCGGCGGCGTCGCCGTCGGTGCGGGCGATCGCGGCGTCGATCAGGGCGCCGTAGGTCTCGACGGTCGCGGTCCGGTGGCGGGCGGTGTCGGTGACGGTGCGGGCGAACAGCTCGCCCCAGCGGGGAAGTCGGCCTCGGGCGGCGGCGACCACCGCCCGATCGTGCTCGGCCCGGTGGCGTTCGGTCCAGCCTTCGAGGTCGAGCAGGAGGCCGGGCAGGAGGCCGGCGGCCACCAGGTCGCACTCCGCGAGGAGCCGGGCGGTGCGGCCGTTGGCGTCGGGGAAGGGGTGGACGGTGAGCAGCCGCACCATGCCGAGCGCCGCGGCGTCCAGTGGCGGCGAGGTGGTCCGGGTGCCCCACTCGTGCCAGCGCCGGACGTGGTCGCGCAGGTCGCGGCCGGGGCGGACGGTCATCACGAAGCGCCGCCCGTCGGGCCAGTTCACCCTGGCGGTGGCGTTCCGGAAGCCGCCGGTGCCGGGGATGTTGGGGTCGGCGGCGACGAGCAGCCCGTGCAGTTCGGCGAGGGCGTCCGGGGTGAAGCAGGGGCGGCGGTCGGGCCGTTCGGCGCGTTCGGCGCGGACCGAGTGAACGGCCAGCAGCCCGGCCGCGGCCCGGGCCTCGGCGGCCTCGGCGATCCGGGCGGTCGCCTGTTCGCCCGTCAGCCCGGCGAGGTGGCGGTGGTGCGCCTTCATCCGGTAGCGGGGGCGGTGGAACAGGTCGGGGTCGCCGAGGTGGCGCCGGACGGCCGCGGTGAGCGCGGCGAGGGCGGCCAGCGCCGCGGCCCGGGCCGGTCCGGGGATCACCTCCGCGTCGAGCGGCGGCACGACCGGCACGACGGGCGTGGCCGGTCGTGCCGCCGGTTCGGAGGGGTGGCGGGGCATCAGGACGGGACCGGCCTCAGCAGGGGCGCGGGGTCACGACGCCGGTCGGGGCCGTGACGTTCACGAACTCGGTCTTGTACGAGAGGCTCCAGTAGTCGAAGGTCGTGATCCGGTAGACGTTGGTCTGGTACTCGACGAACAGCGACCAGCTCTCGCCCGGGTTGAGGGTGAAGTCGACGGTCTGGCTGCGGCTGATCGTGGTGTTGAGCTGGGTGCCGATCGTGGCGGTGAGCACGTCGACCGCCTTCGCCGAGATGTTGGTGCTGACCTGGTAGGTGACGTCGTACTTGACGGTCTCCGACACCTTGTACGGCATGGAGTTGCCGTTGCGGTAGCAGTTCTCGTGCTTCTCCCAGAGCTTCCCGAGCCGGTACAGCACCGCGCCCGGGGTGCTGTCCTCGCCGCCCCCGCCGACGGCTCCGGTGTTGCCGGGGATGGCCGGGTCGGCCGGTGCGGGGGCTGGCGTGGCGGTGCCGGTGACCACGACGGTGGGCAGGGTGGCGTCCGCCACGGGCACGGGCGCCTCGCTGACGTTGGACCCGTTGGTGATGACGGTCGGCAGGCTGCCCGTCGCCGGCCCCGGGTCGTCGCCCGGGTAGTCGGGGTAGCCGGGGTCGGGGAAGTCGATGATCGGCGGGTCCTGGTCGTCCGGGTCCTCCGGCGGCGGCGGGTCCTCGTTGCCGCAGGTGGAGTGGTCGTCCACGCAGGACGCGTAGGCGGTGAACGGGGCGGTGACCACCGGCACCGTGGTGAGGACGGTGGCGCCGAGTGCGGCGGCCACCGCCATGCTCCTGAGTTTCACGTTGTCCTCCGGATCGGAAGGTCGGGAGAGGCCAGCTTCATCGAGCACGCCCGCGGAAGCGTCAGGGGGAGCACGTAATCTCCGTACGTATCTCCCGGGCCGCCCGTGTCAGGGCGCACCCGGTCGACGCCGCCGAGTCGTCAGGACCGCCCGGCCCCGCCGGGGAGGTCCGCCGAGGGGCGCGGCGGCGGCGGGGCGTCCGGGGCGGGCCGGGTGGGGCACCTCGCGTCGACAACGGAAGTGGGCAAGCGCCTTGCAGCACAACAGTTCTCCGGCCGGGCACCTCGCCGCGGAGCAGCTCGTCGGGGAGCAACGGCCCGCCGGGGGCCGGCTCGTGGGGCGGGAGGCCGAACTCTCCGTGCTCACCCGGGCCGTGCTCGCGCTGGAACGCGGCCGGGGCTCGGTCGTCGAGCTGCCCGGGGAGCCGGGGATCGGGAAGACCCGCCTGGCCGGGGCGCTCCTGGAGCTGGCCGCACGGCGCGGGGTCCCGGTGGCCCGGGCCCACGCCCGGCGCGGCGGCACCGGCCCGTGGCAGGTCTTCCGCGACGCCCGGGAGTCGGCGGGCGACGACGGCGAGACGGAGCAGCGGCTCGACGGGCCGGAGCAGCGGCTCGACGGGCCGGAGCAGCGGTTCGACGGGCCGGAGCAGCGGCTCGACAGGTCGGGGCAGCAACTAGCCGGGCCCGAGCAGCGGCTCGACGGCCCGGACGGCCGGCCGCTCGCCTGGGCGGCGGGGCACCTCGTGGTGCTGGACGACGTCCACCTGTGCGATCCGGCGTCGACGGCGCTGCTGGTCCGGCTGGTGCGGTCGGTGACGCCCGCCCCGTTCCTGCTCGCGGTCGCCCACCGGCCCGGGCAGACCGCGCCCGCCCTCCGGGCCGCGCTGCAGGACGGGGTGCGGGCCGGGACGGTGACCCGGGTCGAACCCCGCGCCCTCACCGCCGAGGAGGTGGCCGTCCTGCTGGCCGACCGGCCCGCCGACGGGGAGCCCGGAGCCCGCACCCCGGCCGAACTCCGCGCGTTCGCCGCCCGGTTGTGCGCCGCGGCCGAGGGCAATCCGCGCTACCTGCGCCTGCTCGTCGCGGCGCGCTGGCAGCCCGAGCACTGGCCCGAGCGGGCGGGCACCGACCTGGTCGGGCTGCTGCGCGCGGCGAAACCGCTGGTCGCCGAACTCGACGCGCTGACGCCGCCCGCGGCGCTCACCGCGTCCGCGGCGGCCGTGGCCGGCAGCCCGTTCCGGCCGGAGGACGTCGCCCGGCTCTCCGGCCTGGGGGCGGACCGCACCCTCGACGCGCTCGCCGAACTGGAGGAGGCCGGCCTGCTGCGGCAGGCCGACTGGCAGGGCCGGCTCGCCTTCCGCCACCCGGTGGTCGGCCACGTCGCGCACGAGCGGGCCGGGCTGTCCTTCCGGCTGCGCGCCCACCGCCGCGCCCTGGAACTCATCACCGGCCGGGACGGGCGCGCCCGCGACCGGGCCCGGCACGCCGAGCACCTGCTGGGCAGCGACGCGGCCCTCGCCGCGCGCACCCTGGCGGACGGGGCCGCGGAGATCGCGGCGCTGGAACCGGCCACCGCCGCCCGCTGGCTCGGACTGGCCCTGGAGGCCCTGCCCGACGGAGGGGACAGAGCAGCCGACGCCGCCGCCCGGAACGCGATGGAACTCGCCCGCTGCCGCGCCCTGATCGCCTCGGGCCACCCGGGCGAGGCCCGCACCCGGGCGCACGAACTGCTGGGCCGCCGGGCCGCGACGCTCGACGAGCGGCAGCTGTGCCAGGCGTACGCGGTCTGCGTCGGCGCCGAGCGGCAGCTCGGCCGCTACGCGGAGGCGGCGGCCCTGGCCGACGCGGCCCTCCGCCTGCTGCCCCGGCCGCTGCCGTCGCCGCTGCCGGCCGAGGCCGCCGAACTGGTCATCGAGCACGGGCTGGTCCACGTCCTGCGCGGCACCCACGACCAGGCCCGGGCCCTGCTCCGGGAAGCCGTCCGGGTCCCGGCCGGGGCCGACGGGCACGGCGGCGGCCCCGGCCCCGCCTCCAGCGACGGAGACGCGGACGCGGATGGCGCCGGCGCCGGCGAGCCGGACCGCATCGTGTTACGGGTGCTCGACGCGCTCTGCGTCACCCACGCGGGCGACCTGGCCGAGGCCCTGGACGAGGTCACCCACTGCGCCCGGCTGGTCGACGCCCTGCCGGACCCGATGGCCGGCCGCACCCCGGAGACCCTGGCCCTGCTCGGCAGCGCCGAGCTCTACCTGGAGCGGTTCGCCGACGCGGCCCGCCACCTGAGCCGCGGGCTGACGGCCGACCGCCAGGAGCTGACCGCCGACCGCCACGGGCTGACCACCGACCGCCGCGGACCGACGGCCGACCACCGCGGACCGGCCGCCGACCGCCGGAGGCCCCAGCGGCCCGTCCTGCTCCACCGCCTGCTCGGGCTCGCGGTGGCCGAGCAGTGGACCGGCCGCCTGGAGTCCTCCCGGCAGCACGCCGCGGAGGCCGAGGACCTCGCCCGCTGCCTGGGCGTGCGGCCCGCGCTGGCCCTGGCACGGGCGATCCGCGCGACGGCGCTCGTCTGGGCCCGCGGTCGGGAGGGCGCCGCCGACGCCGTGGCGCTGGTCGAGGAGGCGACGGAGGCGGTCCCGTCCGGCCACAGCTGGTGGGCGGCCTCGGCGACCGGCCTGCTCGCCCAGGCCCGGCTGCTCGGCGGTGACCCGGCCGGGTGCCGGCGGACCCTGCTGGACGGCGGGCCCGACGAGCGGCTGCCCCTGGTCCGGCCCTTCTCCCGGCCGTTCCTGCTGGCCGTGCTGGCGACCGCCACCCTGGAGTGCGGGGACCGGGCGGAGGCGGAGCGGCTGGTCCGGACCGCCGAGGCGGAGGCCCGGCGGCTCGGGCTGCCCGTCCAGGAGGCCCACGCGCGGTGCGCCCGGGCCCGGCTCCAGCTGGCCGACGGCGACCACGGCGCGGCGGCCGGGCACTTCGCCCGGGCCGCGGAGGCGTTCCGGTCCGCCGGGATGCCGGTGCAGTACGCCTGGACCCTGGCGACCGGCGCCCGCGCCTTCCACGAGGCGCACGGACCGGCCGCGGCCCTCGACCGCCTGGGCACGGCCGAGGCGGTCACCCGGACGCACCCGGCGCTGCTCGTGACGGAGCAGGTGACCCGCGCCCGCGCCGAACTGTCGACGGACTGCCGCACCGCGCACCCGCGCGGCCTGCTCAGCGACCGCGAACTGGAGATCGCCGAGCTGGCCGCGACGGGGCTGCGCACCCGCGAGATCGCCGAGCGGCTCTTCCTCAGCCCCCGCACGGTGGAGACCCACCTGTCCCGCGTCTACCGCAAACTCGACGTCCCGTCCC